>CAZOLV010000005.1:52473-100379 GCA_964580725.1 uncultured Anaerolineae bacterium
CGTCACGCCCCTGCGCATGTGTGGCGCCTCGAATCTGTCGAAAGGCGCGGTCGCCGCGTGCGAAAGGCGACGACTGCTGCCATTATAGGGCAGACCAACGGATTGTCAATCTTGTCCAGGGCGCGGCAGCAGGCGACGGCCTGCGGGAAGTCTCATACAAACGGCTGCTTTGCCAACAGATTTGATTGTCCATACCCGCCCGATGCACGCCAGGTTTGTCGCCATGAACAGCCTCTTTGCGTGCGAGGTTCTGGAGAAAGGGGTTGTGCTCTATGAAGCCGATCACCCATGAGTGGCTGGCCAGAGCGACGGATGATTTGGCAACAGCTCGAGTGCTGCTGGTTCATGAGCACCTGACCAACATGGTTGCCTTCCATGCGCAGCAAGGGGTGGAAAAGGCGCTCAAGGCTGTCATTGAGGAATTGAGTCTTGGTCTGGTGAAAACCCATAGCCTGATCCGACTGTACGAGATGATTCGTCCTCGCTATCCAGTGATCGAGGACATGGACATGCTCGATCGCCTGGAGGCTGTCTACGTTGAATCTCGCTATCCAGGTGAATATTGTTCCGGGCGCGGGTTTTGACGCTCCCCATGCGTTGTGTTATGATGCGCATGGATCACCAATCACTGGGACGGAGTTTGGATAGAGTTCGAATGAACATTCTTGGAATTTGTACTGAAGGCCCCCAGTCCACGGGGGCCTGTCTGTTAATGGATGGCAAGCTGGTTGCCATGGCGGAGGAAGAGCGTTTTGTGCGCATCAAGCAGGCGCCGGGCCTGCTGCCGGCGCGAGCCAGCCAATACTGCCTCAACACTGGCGGGCTGAAACTGAACGATCTGGATGCGATTGCTGTGTCATGGGATGTGGCCAAATATCGCGATTTCATGCCCCGTTTCTACGCTGAAGTGGGCCGTCGCTATGGCGACAAGGGCTGGCTGACTAACATCAGCGAGAAACAGATCCTGCAGCGGTTCCAGCCCGATTATGTGCAGCATCGCATCACCGCCAGCCTGATCAAGGGAGCCGATCGCAGTCATCTGCCGCCGGTGCGCTATGTGGGGCATCACAAAACGCACGCCGCTTCCGCCTTCTGGTCGTCCGGTTTCGACGAGGCGACGATCATCACGATAGACGCCAGCGGCGAAGAACAATGCACGGTGATCTGGCACGGCAAGGGGATGGAAATTCACCAGGTGGAGAGCTTCGACATTCCCGAATCGACCGGCTGGATGTACGCCGGGCTGACCGAATTTCTCGGCTTTCGTCCCTATTCGGACGAAGGCAGCGTGATGGGCCTGGCCTGCTATGGCGCCTATGATGCGCAAATCGCCGCTGTCTTCGACCGCATCGCGCCTATCTTCCCCGACGGAACCTATCGCATCGAGCCGGGCTACTTCTTCTTCGGCGAGCACAACTACGGCGATCGTTACACCGACAGGCTGGTGCATGAGCTAGGGTTGCCGTTCCGCTACGGCGATGAGATCAGCGCACGTCAGCAGAACATCGCCTGGGCCGTGCAAGACCGTCTGGAACGGATTGCCGTTGGCCTGACGCGACGCGCCGTGGCCAAGACCGGCTGCCGCACGCTCTGTCTGGCTGGCGGCGTGGCGCTCAACTGCAAGATGAACCGCGTCATCCTGGACAGCGGAGCGGTGGATCGTATCTTCATCCAGCCGGTGAGCAACGACGCCGGCTCGGCGTTGGGCGCGGCGCAACTGGTCGCTGCCGAGATGGGTGATGATCCTCGCTTCGAGCAGCGCCTGGTGCACTATGGGCCGGACTACAGCGACGCCGAAATCAAGGCGGTGTTGGATGGTCATAAGCTGACATACGAGTATCTGCCCAATGGACGCCTGGAGCGGCGCGTGGCGGCGCGCATGGCGCAGGGAGAAATCATCGGTTGGTTTCAGGGACGGTTGGAGGCCGGGCCGCGCGCGCTGGGCAGCCGTTCGATCATCGCCTCGCCAATTGGCGCTGAGATCAAGGATAAGATCAACGAGGCGGTCAAGTATCGCGAGCCGTGGCGGCCGTTTGCCCCTTCGATCAAGGCAGAGCGGATCGGGGACTTCGTGCGCAATCCGATCGAAGCGCCTTTCATGATTCTGACGTTCGATGTGCGGCCGGAGGTGGCCGACCAAATTGCGGCGGTGGTGCATGTGGACAACACGGTGCGCCCGCAGACGGTGCGCGCCGCTGATCTGCCGCGCTGGTATCGTGTCATTGATGAGTTCGAGAAGTTGACCGGGGTGCCAATGATCCTCAATACGAGCTTTAATGTCAAGGGGGAGCCGATCGTCAACACGCCGCAGGATGCTGTGCGCACTTTCTACGGCAGCGGTCTGGACGGGCTGGCGATTGGAGATTTCTGGCTGGAAAAGTAGGACAGTGCGACAACTCGCAGGAGGCGCGTATGGAGTTTCGCTTCCGAGGGACGGCTGAGGCAGACCCAACGCACAGCGTGAAGATCGAAAAGGACGATGGGCGCTATCGCGTGGCCGTGGATGGTCGTGAGTACGCGGTGGAGGTGCGCCAGCCTGAACCAGGCGTGTTCGACTTGACGATTCAAGGGCGGCGGGTGCGCGCCTATGTGGCGTCTGACGGTATGCGCCGGTATGTGGCGCTGTCGGCGACGCGCTGTTACGTCTTGCAGCGCCCAGACCCGCGTCCGTCACGGGTGCGGCGTGCCGAAAACGCGGCGACCAGTCAAGAGGCGCCCATGCCGGGTCAGGTGCTCGATGTGCTGGCGCGCCCCGGCGATGCGGTGACGCGCGGCCAGACACTGGCGCTGTTGGAGGCGATGAAGATGGAGCTGCGCGTCACGGCGCCGTTCGACGGGCAGGTGCGCGCCGTCCACTGCGCTCCCGGTCAGATCGTCACACGCGGCCAGCTTCTGTTCGAGGTAGACCCCGCCGCCGCCTGAGCCTGCCGAAGGCAGCTCCCTTCGACAGGCTCAGGTTGCGAAAAGAAGCCGTGTCTATTTCGTGCATTTATGGTGACTTTGTGATACAATGAACGGCAACAGCCTCCTTCGGGAGGCTTCATGCTTGCCCGAAAAATCTGTAATTCCGAAATTGACCTGCATGACGCATTTGTAGATTTCAGGAGGAGAGACTCAATGTCAGGCACAACGGCTGTGCTCGATCGTCCGGAACCAGCACTGGCTCCGGGAAGGCCGGATGTCGTCAACGACTTTTCGATCGTTGTGGCGACCCCGAATGGTTCTGGAAGCCAGACGGCTAACGTCGCAATCATCCGCTCTATTTTCCGCATGGGAATTCCGGTCAATGGTAAGAACCTCTTCCCATCCAACATTCAAGGCCTGCCCACCTGGTACACGATTCGGATCAGCAAAGATGGATACATTGCCCGGCGTGAAGGCACCGAGATCCTCGTCGCCTTCAACGAGAAATCCATAGAGCAAGACCTGGCCAATTTACCCGCCGGCGGGGTCTGCATCCATCCGCTCGATTCGAAGTTTGCGCGTACACGCAACGACATCACCTACTATGGCGTTCCGGTCAAGGAATTTGTCAAGGCCTCTGGCGCAGAAGACAAGATCAAGAACTACATCGCCAACATGGTCTATGTCGGTGCGCTGGCAAGCCTGCTCGGTATCGAGCTGGATGAGGTCAAGGGCGCCCTTCATACCCACTTTGGCGGCAAAGCCAAGCCGATCAACCTCAACTTCAGCGTGGTCAAGATGGCGTATGACTGGGCCGCGGCCAACCTGACCAAGAGCGATCCGTTCCGGATCGAGCGCATGAACAAGACCGAGGGCATGATCCTGATCGAAGGCAACCTGGCCGCGGCGCTTGGCTCGATCTTTGGCGGCGTGCAGGTTGTGGGCTGGTACCCCATTACGCCAGCCAGCGGCCTGGCCGAATCTTTGAACGAGTATCTGCCGCAGTTGCGCATGGACGAAAACGGCAAGCCGACCTTCGCCGTTTTGCAGGCGGAAGATGAAATCGCCGCCATCGGTATCGCCATCGGCGGCGGTTGGGCAGGCGCCCGCAGCATGACCTCGACCTCCGGCCCTGGCCTGTCGCTGATGACCGAATATGCGGGCATGGGCTTCTTTGCCGAAGTGCCTGTGGTCATCTGGGACGTGCAGCGCATGGGGCCGAGCACCGGCCTGCCCACGCGCGTTTCGCAGGGCGACCTGCTGATGGCCTACACCCTGAGTCATGGCGACACGCGGCATGTGGTGCTGTTGCCCGGTTCGGTCAGCGAGTGCTTCGACTTTGGCGTGCAAGCCTTCGATCTGGCCGAGCGTCTGCAAACGCCGATCATGGTGCTGAGCGATCTCGATATCGGCATGAACCTGTGGATGAGCAAGCCGTTCGACTACCCCGAAAAACCACTCGACCGCGGCAAGGTGTTGACGGCGGAAGATCTGCAGCGGTTGGGCAGTTGGGCGCGCTTCGAAGATGTGGATGGCGATGGCATCGGCTATCGCACCCTGCCGGGAAACAACGACTATCGCGCCGCCTATTTCACCCGCGGCACCGGTCACAACGCCAAGGCGATCTACAGCGAACGGCCCGATGACTGGGAGCAAAACCTGGCGCGGCTTTACAAGAAGCATGACACAGCGCGATCTCTGGTGCCGCCGCCCGTGGTGGACGCCGGCGCCCAGACGCCGATCGGCATCATCTCCTACGGCTCCGCCGATCCGGCGGTGGCCGAGGCGCGTGATCGGCTGCGCAAGCAAGGGATCGAAACCAACTACCTGCGTCTGCGCGCCCTGCCTGTTGGGGATGCGCTGCGCCAGTTCGTGGCGCAACACGAGCGCCTCTATGTCGTGGAATTGAACTTCGAGGGGCAGATGGCCGAAATCCTGGCCATGGACCTGCCCGCAGAGGCCTTCAAGCTGCGCAAGGTCAACAAGTGCGACGGCTTGCCCTTGACGGCGCGCTTCGTCACCGAGTCCATCATCAAGCAGGAGCAAGAACGATCATGACGACGACATCACCCGCCGCCAGGCCGGTCGCCGGCGCGCCGGTCAGAACCGATGGCAATCTGAAACTGAATTTGCTTGGCCTGCAGCTCAAAGACTACGACGGCGCGCCTTCGACGTTGTGCGTCGGCTGCGGCCATAACTCGATCTCCAACCAGATCGTGCGCGTGGCCTACGAAATGTCGCTGCGGCCGCACGAGGTCATCAAGCTGAGCGGCATTGGTTGTTCAAGCAAATCGCCGGCCTACTTCCTGAACCGCTCGCACGGTTTCAACTCGCTGCATGGCCGCATGCCCTCCATCGCAACCGGCGCCCTGATGGCCAATCACACGTTGCGCGCCATCGGCGTCAGCGGCGACGGCGACACCGGCAGCATTGGCATCGGCCAGTTCAAGCACATGGTGCGCCGCAACACGCCCATGGTCTACATCGTGGAAAACAACGGCGTCTACGGCCTGACCAAAGGCCAGTTCTCGCCCACCGCCGACGTGGGGCAGGTGCTCAAGTATGCCGGCGTCAACGACTTCCGGCCCATTGACCTGTGCATGGAGGCGCTGATCCTGGGCTGCGGCTTCGTGGCGCGCTCGTTCGCCGGCGATGCCAAGCAGGTACGCGAACTACTCAAAGCCGCGCTCAGCTATCGTGGCACGGCGGTGCTCGACATCATCAGCCCCTGCGTCACCTTCAACGATCACGAAGGTTCGACCAAGAGCTACGCCTATGGGCGCGAACACCAGGAGTCGCTGCACGAGGTGACTTACATTCCGGCCTATGAGGAGATCACGGTGGACTATGCACCGGGTACAGCCGTGGACGTGCAGATGCACGATGGTTCACACGTGCGCCTGAAGAAGCTGGACATGGACTACGACCCAACCGACTACATGCACGCCGTGCAGGCGCTGCGCGAGGCGGAAATGACGCAGCAGATCATCACCGGCCTGCTCTACGTCAACCCCAACCAGCCCACGCTGCCCGATCTGCTGCACATCAGCGATCAGGCGCCGCTGGCGTCGTTGCCCAATGAGAAACTACGCCCGTCGCCCGCTCAGTTGGACGGTCTGATGCGCGCCATGCTCTAGAACGAACGCCGCCAACGAATTTGCTCAATCACCTGGGGCGAAAGTCCCAAATCCTCAAGGTTTCTGAAACCTTGAGGATTTTCCCACACCGACGGCGCCAGCCCTGGCCAGGGTTGGCGCCGTTTTGTCAGGTGCGTCGGGCGCGCGCGGCGCGGGCGAGAATGTGCTCGGCGGCGCGAATCATCGGCATGTCCACCATGCGCCCCTCGAAACTGAAGGCGCCGGTTCCCGTGGCCTGGCGCTGCGCATGCGCCTCGATCAGACGCTGCGCCTGCGCCGTCGCCTCCGCCGTGGGGGTGAAGATCGTCTCGATGATTTCGACCTGGCGCGGGTGAATCGCCATCTTGCCGGTGTAGCCCAGTGTGCGCCCCCACTCGCAGTCGCGCCGCAGCCCCTCTGCATCGTCGAGCGCCGTAAAAACGGCGTCGAGCGCCTGGCGGCGATAGGCCGCGGCGGCGGTCACCACGGCGCTGCGGGCATAGAAAACCTCCCACCCTTGCGCCGTGCGCGTGGCGCCAATGTCGCCGGCCAGGTCTTCGGCGCCAAAGAGCAGCGCATCGTTGCGTTCATCAGCCTGAGCGATCTCGCGCACCTGCATCACGCCCAGCGCCGTCTCGATGATCGTCAGCAGGCGCACGCTGCCCGGCGGCCAGCCTTGCGCCTCCTCCTCCTGGGCGATGACCTTGCTGACCCACTGCACCTGCTGCGCCGATTCGACCTTGGGCAGCACCAGGCCGTCGGGCCGGCCCGCCAGCGCTGCTGTCAGATCGGCGCTTTCCAGGCCAGAGCCAACCGGGTTGATGCGCACCAGGCGCTGGCGCTCGCCAAAGTCGAGCGTGCGCAAGACATCCACGATGACAACGCGCGCGGCGTCCTTGCGATTCAAGGCGACGCCATCTTCCAGATCCATGATGATGGTGTGCACGGGCAGCGTGGCAGCTTTGGCGATCTTGTGCAAGCTGTCGCCAGGCATGAACAGCAGCGCCGGCCCGTAGATTGGGCGTGTCATCGGCCCTCCCTTCTGATCTACGATGCCGGCGGCCGCCGCAGAAAGAGCACGGTGCGTTCCATCTCGATCACCACGACGCCCTGTTGATTCTTGCCGGTGTGCCGCAAGCGCACCACCCCACGATCAGGCCGGGAGGCAGAGGGGCGCAGTTCCAGCACCTCGGTTTCGACATAGAGCGTATCGCCATGAAAGACCGGCTGCGGATGCGTCACCCGTTCGTAGGAGAGGTTGGCGACGATCGTCCCCTCCGTCAGCTCGGCGACAGTCAGGCCAACGGTCAGGCCGAGGGTGAAGATACCGTTGACGATGCGCTGGCCAAACTGCGTGCGGCTGGCGAAGTCCTCGTTCAGGTGCAGCGGCTGCGGGTTCATCGTCAGCGCGCTGAAGAGCACATTGTCCATTTCGGTCAGGGTGCGCCCCTGGCTGTGCTGGATGCGCATTCCCACCGTGAGATCGTCGAAGTATTTTCCTGCCATCGGACGCCCCGTGCGAGAAGATCAAGATTCGTCGTCATCGTCCCTGTCGCCGGCGGTTGCGGCGCCAGGGAACAGCGCGGGCGAGCCGACGGCCAGGTAGGTATAGCCGCGCTGCGTCAGCTCCGAAAAATCGGAGATCATGCGCCGGCCGTCAATGATGAGATAGGGCGGGCGGCAGGCCTGCTCGATTTCGCTGGAGATGCCGCGGAACTCCTCCCAATCGGTGGTGATGAAGAGCGCGTCACTGTCCTGCATGGCGGCGCGGGCGCTGTCGTGATAGCTCACCTTTTCGAACAGATGGTTGCGATTGGGATCGAAGTAATGACGCGCTTCCTGCATGGCCAGCGGGTCGTAGGCGCGGATGGCGCGTACGCCCGCCGCCAGCAGCCCATCCACCACCTTGAGCGCCGATGAATCACGCATGTCGTTGGTATGTTTCTTGAACGCCAGGCCAAGCAGAGCGATCGTCTTCTGGTTGAAGTCGAAATGGGCCTCGTGTTGGGCGCGGTCAATCAGATAGCCTTTCTGAAATTCGTTGATCTGGTGCACGGCGCGCAGCAGATCGGTTGGCTTGCCGCGCCGGCCCATCTGATAGATCAGCGATTGCACATCCTTGCCAAAGCAACTGCCGCCCGCTCCGTTGCTGACATAAGAACCCCAGGTGCTGATGCGTTCATCGGCGGTGACGCCGAGCTTGAGCTGCGCCATGTCAATGTTGTCGAAGGTTTCGGCCAGGCGCGCCCCGACGCCGTTCCAGAAGGAGATGTAGGTCAGAAGCAGGGTATTTGCCACGTACTTGATCGCTTCGGCGGTTTCGGGCGTCGTCTCGATGTAGCGGATGCGCACATGGTTGAAGAACTGCGGATAGACGTGGCGCAGCATCATGAAATCCTCGTGCGTATCGGCGCCAACGACGACCCGATCTGGCTTGCGCGAGCGTTCGACTGCGTTGCCTTCGGGCAGGAATTCCGGGTTGGAGGCGACGCCGAAGTTGGGGACATGGTGTTCGGTCAGCACCTTTTGCAGGCGCCGCACCGAGCCGATCGGCACTGTGCTTTTGTTCACCAGGACGACGCGTCGTTGATCCTGGCGGCGCGCCAGCAGTGCGCCGAGGTGATGAACCGCCTTGAGGTAGTACCCCAGGTCGGTGGCTCCGCTGCGCAGCGGCGGCGTGGGCAGGCAGAGGAAGATGACCTGCGTCCCTTCGAGCATCGGCTCCAGTTCGGAAACGAAGAAGAGATGGCGATCAAGGTTTTTGGAGATCACGTCGGCCAGTTCTGGCTCGTTGACGTACTGTTCGATACGGCTGCGGTCGCCGCTCTGATAGGCGGCAATGCGCGTCGAGTCAATGTCGTAGGCATAGACCTGATGGCCGAACTCGGAGCAAACGGCCGCATGGGTCAGGCCGACAAAGCCGGCGCCAACAACCAAGATTTTCATAGCGGTTTTTCTCTCGTGCGATGCGGTCAGGATAGGGGGATGAGGTCATCATAGCCGAATCGTGGGGTTTGTCAAGACGAAGCCGTGTGCTTCACAGCGGGTTGGCATCCAGAATCATCTGCCCGACCCGGCGCTTGGGTTGGGTCATGGAAGCTGCCACAGAGGTCCACAGATGCCCATCGGCGACCGGTGCACGCTTGCGGTGGGCCAACTGAGCGTGGGGTAGGGACCGGGGAGGGCATCACCTCATGGCTCGAGACCGAAGCGATAGGGATATCAGCCAAAACGGCCCAAGCCAGGGTGACTGACCTGGGCCATGGGCTGGCTGACCGCCGGCTTTGGGTTCACAACCTGGAGTTGAAAGAGCAAGACCACTGAAGGCACACTCAAACCGTTGTCGGATGAAGGTTCGATCTGCAAGGTGTGTGGAAAACGCCGCGCCGCAAGTTGAGACGTCAACGGCGCAACGACGATGGTTGGCAACCCCGGTGAGTCATTAGAAACCACGATCGCGGGACGTCGGCCAGACTGTTCGCGGCCAACTCCTCCCAGAGGTGGAGGCAACTCAACCATAACGACGTCGTTGCGTTTCATAGGGGTGTCTCGAAGCTCAACAACGCCTCGGCAGCAGCAGCTTGCCAACTTTGCGGCTCCAGGGCCAGGTCAGAGGGGATGTCCAAATCACCCAAAAAGCGGTGACGAATAATTGTCTGGGTATCCTCTGGCAAAGTTCGAAATGCCAGCCAGAACACCTCAGCCTGGGCTTCTGGGGCGCTCAAAATCATCGTACGACGGCCCTGTTGAACCTCGGTGATCATGGTCAATACGTTCTACTATGAAATCTAAATCTACACCCGTTCGCCTGTGGGTGACAAACTGTAAACTGCCGATTGTGCAAGTTGTCAGCAGCCCTGCGGAATAACAGCTACTCCCTTACCTGGGACTTACGCCGGCGATCCCAGCAGCGCGGTCCAGTTGGACGCGCAGGCCGCCTGGACGCACCCCTGCTGCAGGCCGGACATGTGGGGAGGGGAGAGATCAATGCGTGGCAAGGTCATTTCCTGGGTTTTCGAGAAAAAACCGCGAGCCGATCGCGCACAAAGACCAAAAACTGTCGCAACGCATCTTCGGGAAGTGGACTCAGATAACTCTCTGCTACCTGATCTTCACTACCGTCGTGAAAATGCGCCGGGAAGGTGCTTAGTGAACGCCGGCGTCAATGTTGCAGCCTGCGGATACTAAGCCGTCCATCTCGGCAGCCGACGCAACTTGTACTCCAAACGAATCGTTCACCAAATTACCGTGACAACGTATTGGGCTATCAGGGGATCGCCGGTCAGGATCGGCAAGAGTTCCAGTTGACTTTGCGCCACCAACACACGGTCGAACGGATCACGATGGTGGTCCGGCAGCGTAGCGACGTGTAAGGCATGGGTTATCTGGATGGGCAATACCTGGATGGAGTTAATATGCAATTGTTGCGCCACAAAGCCTTGCAGATCAGTGGGAAGCTTCAACTTGCCCAGTCGGCTCTTGATGGCGATTTCCCACCCGCTGGCTGCGCTCAAAAACGGCTCGGTGTCTGCAGCCTCCATGATCTGCCTGGCGCGCGGCGAAAACTGTGGATCATCCGCAATCCACCAAAGAAACGCGTGCGTGTCCAGCAGCACCTTCATGCTTCGAAGGCCGCCAGGACTTCGTCGGGCAAGGGGGCATTGAAATCGGGTGCTATCCACACCTGGCCCCGAGCGCTGCCCGCCACGCGGCGCGCCGGCAGTGCGGCGTAGGGCACCAGGCGCGCAACGGGCTTGCCGGCCCTGGCGATGATTACTTCCTCACCCTGGTCGATGCGGAGCAGCAAGCGAGAGAGCTGCGTTTTGGCGTCATGCACATTCACTGTCATTGTCATCACATCCACCTCACTGTCTGGGAAAGTAACTCGCGCTTCTCAACGAGCGTCAGCTAGATTATAGACTAAGTGCTTAGCTAAGTCAAGCACCCACAAGAGGAAACTTCGGTACGCGATTCCTAACCGAGCGGCGCGATCCAGTTGGACGACAAGGTTTCCTGGACGAATGACTGCTCCAGGCCGGACATGTGGGGTGGGGAGAGGTAGAGACGTTCGTCGGAGGTCAGAGGTCAGAGGTCGGAGGTCAGAGGTCGGAGGTCAAAGGTCGGAGGTCAAAGGTCGGAGGTCAGAGGTCGGAGGTCGGAGGTCAGAGGTCGGAGGTCAGAGGTCGGAGGTCAGAGGTCAAAGGTCAAAGGTCGGAGGTCAGAGGGCGGGCCTGATTGTCGCCACGCTCTCGATCATTGCGCCGGTTGCCTTGTTCGGGGTGGAATGGCTCTCATTGTGCACCATTTTTGTCCAACTGACCAGAGATATCGCTCCGGACTTGGACTGCTCAACAGCGGGATTCGATGTTCGCCTTCTCCAACGCCAGGCGGATCGCCTCCCGGTCGGCGCCGAACGCGTGCGGATCCACGGTGATGCAGGTGAGCCAGCGCGTGCAGCGGCCCCAGGGCGCTTCCGGTATGAAGGCGATTCTACTCTCAACCACTCTGTTCCTGTCGCCAGGTTCGGATCCTCTCCTGCAATGTGCGCGCCATCTGAACCAATCGCCGCGCCGACTGTAAAGCTTCCTCTGCGGTCTGCCGGGTGAACAGATCCCAGGGCAGCGTATAGCTTGCTTCGTCGCCGTAGTCCGGCAGGAAATGTGTCTCTGTACCCAGAACCAGCAGGTCTGGCAACATGGCCTGCAACAACTCGCTCACACCCGCTGGCAGCTCTTGCTGGCGCAGAACGGTAGCTATCTGACGGGCAGGATCGTGCGTCTTTGGTGCGATGCCAAAGAGGGCCAGCGCCGCTTTCCCGGCGTTTTCCACCGCCAATTGCGCATTGTCAACACAAGAGCGCCAGCGTTCGAGGGTGAAATCTTGGTCGGCTTCGGTCAGAAAGCCCGCAGCAAGCGCAATCCGGTAGTCTACATCTCTAGACGTGCTCACGGTAGCCCTCCCAGGTCACTGCCCATTCTTTTTGGGGCAGGGATGGGAACATCCACATCCAGCTGCCGGCCAGGCGCCTGCGCTGCAGGCCGGCAGCAGTCAGAACCTGTATGACCTTGGTTCGTAAGCCTTCGAAATACGTCTGTCCATAGAGGCCAATCCCATCTACGCAGACATCCACCATCAGGGAGGTGAGATCGCCCTGCAGCTCCTCCGGCGTCTTCGCAATCACGGACATGCGCTCGGGCAAGCGCAGCAACTGGGGCAGCAGCGACGTCATCACCTCGCGCTGGCGCGCCAGAGGGTCCTGTGGCAGGCCCTCGATGACCACAAAGATATCGTGGTCGCTGTCTGAATGCGCTTCCCCGCGACTGCGCGAGCCGAAGAGAACGATCATCCGTACGCGTTCACCGAACCGTTCCAGCAGGGCCTGGACCAACACGCCATAACCTGTGTACTCGTTCATGGCTCTCATTGTACACCATTTTTGTCCAACTGACCAGAGATATCGCTCCGGACTTGGACTGCTCAACAGCGGGATTCGATGTTCGCCTTCTCCAACGCCAGGCGGATCGCCTCCCGGGCTTCGACGTGAGCTCAGCCGAACGTCGGCGCCGAACGCCTGCGGGTCCACGGTGATGATGGTGAGTCACGGTAGCGCGGCCTGGTGCGCTTGTTGGCGACTCCAGTCCTCGACGCGTAATCCTGGTACTTTCTCGAAATGCCTGCGGTTGCTGGTGACCAGCGTTCCCCCGGCCGTCAGCACGATGGCCGCAATGCGCAGATCCTGCGTGCCGATGCGGATCCGCTGCTGGCGGAGTTGTTGCAATGTCATCGCAGCCGCAGGCGAAAAAGGCAGCACGTTGACGTGCGCGAAATAGCGCACTGTCGCCAGCAACCGGTCATACGCCAACAATAAATCTGGCCCTTCTGCGGCCTGATCAACGGCCGCCAACCGGCCCCTCAGTTGCTCGCGCACAGTGATCACAGTCGTGAAGACGGCGTCCGGCGCGCTGGTGGCGAGTCGCTCTATTACTGAGGCGCCCCCGCCTGCTGATGCGTCACTGTGTCCTTACCCCCCGCACCACCCCCACCACCCGCGCCAGGTCCGCTTCGCTCAACACCGTACCCGAGGGCAGGGGGCAGGTGTCAGAAAGCAGCGCCTATCCCCTGACCACTGATCCCTGACGCCTGTTGCCTGGCATGATGCCGGGCAGGCGGTGTCCTGAGCCTGTCGAAGGATCGCCGATGGTGTCGGCGTAACAAGTGATGTAACCGCAATCGCGGGTGAAGTCCAGGGATGAGTCGGTTTTGCTGCGCAACAGATGTTGCTCAGCGGGGATGGCGATCAGCAGATCGAAGATGCGTTTGCCGTATCGCCGGCAGAAGGGGAGCATCAGCGTCATAGCTCATCCTTGCCTTCCATTTCTCTAGCGATGAAGATCATGACATCTTCAAGGGATGTCTCGTAAGATGCTACTCTGCGACCTTTCTCCCCGATATGCTTGTGATATGGGAAATTTTCCAATTCTCTGTGGTGCGGCACATTGTCCCAGCCGATCCTCAAGCTCGCATCACTGGCTAACCAGTAGTAGCTATATCGAAACAGCGTTTGATTGCGCCATCGTTCCATGACCCGCAGCGTGCTGTCATCATGCAGCGTGAGAATCAGGCGAAATGTTTCATCTGTCAGGCTGAGCACAACGACGTCATGCGCCAGGTGAGCGTAGTTTCGCTCAATCTCTTGCACTCGTGCTTCAACCAGGGACAACGGTTGCCTCCGCTTTGTTCAAGATCTGCCTGACGTTGCGAACAACCATCTCAGTTTCATGCCAGACCTCGTGCCAATACTCCCATTCTATGAAGTCTTCATGAAACTGATAGTCCGCGTCCTCGGGCAAGCCCTGTGCGGAGAGCGCCTCTAACGTTGTGCGGTATCTTCCTTCGAAGCGCGCTACATGATCCCCGGCCTGATGTAAACGCGCTTCAAGGTAGGGGAGCCTCAGGATAGACCCCTGCCTTAGAATGGAGAGCATTTCTTGCGCCGGCAACGCTGGCAACTCGGCTATATCCATAACGGTAACCATTGTTTTCATATCACACACCTCTTACTGTCATGCTGCACGACACGCGGCTGGCGATGATACCTGACTTGCCTGCTCGAACCGCTGGCCGGCAGTCACGCTACGTTCGAGTTCGGCTAATCTATTATAGCGCAAGATAGCGGGAGCCGACAAAGATGAAGCGAACGCACCACCGCCGCCACCCGCTCGATGTCCGCCTCGCTCATCGCCGTGCCCGACGGCAGGCATAGCCCATCCCGGAACAGCGCTTCGGCCACCGCGCCGCCGCCGGTTTCGCAGCCCTGGAACACAGGTTGCAAGTGCATGGGCTTCCACAGAGGCCGTGACTCGATGTTCGCTGCTTCCAGCGCCAGGCGGATCGCCTCCCGACCGGCGCCGAACGCCTGCGCATCCACCGTGATGCAGGTGAGCCAGCGAGTGGCGCGGCCCCAGGGCGCTTCGGGCATCAGCGTGATGCCGGGCAGGTCGCCGAGGGTGTCGGCATAGTACTGGAAGATTTCCCGTTTGCGGCGCACCCGGTCGGGTAACACCTGCAACTGGCCGCGGCCGATGCCGGCCAGGACGTTGCTCAGCCGGTAGTTGTAGCCGATCTCCGAGTGCTGGTAATGAGGCGCTGGGTCACGCGCCTGGGTGGAGAGCTTGCGCGCGTGGTCAATCAACGCCTTGTCGGCCGAGACCAACATGCCGCCGCCGGAGGTGGTGATGATCTTGTTGCCGTTGAAGGAGAAGATGCCGGCGCAGCCGAAGGTCCCCGGCGAGCGGCCTGGGAGTTGGGATGCAGATTCGCCTGATTTTTCTGATTTTTCGGGCTGGGGCCCGGACGCACCCCAATAGGTGGCGCCCAAGGCTTCGGCCGCGTCTTCGATCACCGGCACCTCGTAGCGCGCACAGGCGGCCAGGATGGGAGCCATGTCCGCGCTTTGGCCGTAAAGATGCACCGGGATCACGGCTTTGGGGAGCTTGCCAGCCCGCGCCCGCACGGCCAGCGTCTCCGCTAGTAGCCCCGGATCCATGTTCCACGACGCCCGTTCACTGTCAATGAAGGTGGGTCGGGCGCCCAGGTAGGCGATGGGGTTGGCGCTGGCCGAGAAGGTAAGGGTGGAGACCAGCACCTCGTCGCCCGGCCCGACGCCGGCGTGGATGAGGGCCAGGTGCAGCGCAGCCGTGCCAGAGCTGAGCGCCAGCGCATACGGCGCGCCGACCGCCGCGGCAAACCTCGTCCTGAGTGGGTCGAAGGATCGGCCTCGAACGCGTCCACCTGGGGCCAAGGGGCGCGATCCAGTTGGACGCGAATGTCTCCTGGACGTACTGCTGCTCCAGGCCGGACAGGTGGGGTGGGGAAAGGTAAATGCGGGGTGAGGTCAATGTCGTGCTCCTCGTCAACCAGCCTTCTCGCCAGCGAGCCGCAATGCTTCCTGATACAATTCATACGCTAAACGAAAGCCCGCCGCTTGCAAAGCATCCAGATGTGGCCGAACTGCTGGGATCAGGCCAGCCCTTTTCGCCCTTATCAAAACCCCGATGACCCCCACCACTTTCAGCCCCAGGCGCTCAGCCAGCGTCCGCGCCTGGTAGTCATCCAAACCAGCCCAATAGCCGTTCTGAGACCGGGCATAGGCAATCACGGCTCGCTCGCCGCGGCCCAGCCGGTTAGGCGGTAAGGCGTCCAGTTCGCCTCGATCAACGGAGACCGAGGTGATCCAGTCCAATTGACCGGGATTGACCGTTTCCGGCCGTAGTAACCGCCCCATGTCTAGCTCCAATTGGACTGGCTCTGGCACGCAGACCGGTTCAAAAAGGCCGCGCAGAAGGCGTAGTTGGCCTATGCGATCCAGGTACAGTAACAGCGTGGTATCGCAGACCAGGGGCTGTTTATCCATCCGCTAACTCGCGGCGCAGGTCGTCTGCTGTCATTTGCGACACCGGTATGTCGTACTCAGAGCATAGATCCAAGAACATCAGACGCGGCACGCCGGCCATATCAGCCGCTGCACCGGAAGAAAGCTTCCCCAGGCGGAAGAGCATCAATCCTGCATAAAGTCGCATATCGCGCGCCAGCTCTTCCGGTGTCCGATTGAGCATCTGCCGGACATCTCCCGGCAGTTGAATGGCTAATGTGTCGTACATCCTCGCCTCCTGTCTGTATTCGCTATGGTTCTCACGTCCATCATGATACACCTGCGAGCGGCGAAACGCAAGCCTCTAACGCCACCTACCACCACCAAGCCGAGCGGCGCGGCGCGAGCCAGTTGGACGCGCAGGTCTCCTGGACGAGCTGCTGCTCCAGGCCGGACATGTGGGGCGGGGAGAGATAGACGCATCGTGCGGTTTAGTTTTCCTGCTTTTTGCGTTGTACTTGTCTGATCACTGCGCAGACCCGCTGGTGGTTCACCGCGCGCCGGCCATGCTGGAGACACGCAGACCGGCGGCCCGGCTGCGTCCTGAGCTTGTCGAAGGGTGGTGATCCAGGCGGAACGCAGCGTGTCCAGGACTTCGGCGATTTCTTCATCGCCGATGAGCGGGGGACAAAAAGGCAGGAAAGTGGTACGCCTGATCTATCCTTTGGCTGTTGGGCAAGCATCAGCGATCAGTCGTCAGTGGTCGGCGCTCAGCGCAGGTCATCCGGCAGGTGGCGCATGACTTGGTCGGCCCATTGCTTTGCCTGCACGGCCAGGAGGCTGCGCTGGAGCGGATTGTGCTGCGCCTCGGGCCAGGCCCTACGCCAGAGAGCCAACATCGCTTGCATGTCCACCAACTCGGCGGCCAGTTCAACCGGCGCTTCGGCCGCCGTCCATTCAATCAAGTACTGGCTTTCCTCCAGCATGGCTGCCGCCGCGGCACCCCCCGTCGCGTGACGGGCCGAAGACGCCACCCGCCCCAGATCGGCTGCCAGTCCGGCCAGGCGCAAGGGCAACGCATCTTTGAGGTAGCGCTCCTGAATGCGCTCGCGATTTTTCATTGGACGCCTCCCAGTAGTTCCTGGATGATGGCTGCAACCTGCTGCCGAATCTCTTCGCTCCGAATGACGATGCTGCGATTACCCAGCCGTGGCCGGATGTTGATCAACGACTCGAACTCGATGCGCTGCTCGGCCGGATACCAGTTGGCGCCCCACAGGTCATCCTGTTCGCTGCCCTCAGCCAGCAACAGCGCCTCGCAATCCGCGTGCATCTCGCCACCGCCGGTCAACATGCGCCGGCGGATATCCACCACGATCTTGACCAGGGGCGAGTAGATTTCCAGCATGTCTTGGACTTGGGATGATGTCGCCAGGCTGGTGAGCAAATGAATCACTTGCACCTCCTGACCTGGCCACGCTGCCGATGAACGAAGCTAAGTCCAGGTGTCACAAGCCAATCTCCCGCCAACTCGCAGATGATTTAAGGCAAGGCGTGCCGCGCGACATTCGACGCTGGCTGGATCGTTGTATCCACACCCATCAAGGCTGACCAAAGGCGCCATAGGCACTCGATTTCTGCAACACCATTATACCCCACCCGCCCCCGCCCGGTCAAACAAAATGGCCCACGTCGGGGGCGCCGACGTGGGCCATGCGTTGGCTGACCGCCGATTTTGGGGACGTATCCGCGTCCATCTTTCGGGTCAGGTCTGCATACGCAGTCACCCCATCTCCCCATCCCCGCGTCACCGTGTCCCAATGCCCCGCACCACCCCCGCCACCCGTTCCATGTCCCCTTGGCTCAGCGCCGTGCCCGACGGCAGGCACAGGCCATCCCGGAACAGCGCCTCGGACACGCCGCCGCCCACGACCTCGCAGCCCGCGAACACCGGCTGCAGGTGCATGGGCTTCCACAGCGGACGGAATTCGATGTCCGCATCCTCCAGCGCCAGGCGGATGAGCCACCGAGACCCTAAAGGTCTGCGAGACCTTTAGGGTCTGCGCAGCATTGCGCCCAGCACCTCGGCCGCATCCTCGATTATTGGCACGTCGTAGCGCGCGCATGCGGCCAGGATGGAATCCATATCCGCGCTCTGGCCGTAGAGGTGGACGGGGATCACGGCTTTGGGCAGCCGGCCGGCCCGCGCCCGCGCGGCCAGCGTCTCCTCGAGCAGGCCCGGGTCCATGTTCCATGTGGTGCGTTCGCTGTCGATGAAGGTGGGCCGAGCGGCGCGATCCAGTTGGACGCGCAGGTTTCCTGGACGTACCCATGCTCCAGGCCGGACATGTGGGGCGGAGAGAGGTAGATGCGGTGACTTGTCATACCGGTTTCGTGTCGCCTCGCACGATGTACAAGAAGTGCAGCCCATCCAGGATGCGAATGCCCTGAAATCTGCCTCCCAGACAGTCAAAGTGGGGGTCATAGGTAACAAGATAGTCCGCGTTCCCCACAACAGCACAGGCCAGGATCCGGTCGTCATCACGATCATCAACGATGAGCGCAGGAAGCTCCTCATCTAACGTGACGACATATTCGGCGTCAGCCAGCATAAAGGAGACCAATTCCACAGTCAACGCCTGGTCAATCCCGCGCTGATCGAACTTTTCGATCACTTCTTCGAGGATCGCCTGCGAAACCAGAAGCGTAAACTCCTGGTTGCGCCAGCGCTGGAAAAGCTCCTTGTTGGGGCTGCACGGATACGCCTTTCGGTCAACTCGGCGTTGCGGCGCTCAATCGCCACGCGGAAAATCCTCGACGACGATGTTCTTTGCCTCGACCTCGGCCCGGAGTGCCTGCAGGAGGGCCTGATACTGCGCCTCAGCAACAGGGCGCGCCTGGCGCTTGAGCTGCTGGGCGCGATCGTTGGCCAGGGCAATAATCTCCTGGGGGGTCAGGGGCAGCGCAGGCTGCTGAGGCTCGGTCTTGGCGCGACGAGCAAAGGCCAGAACACTCCGCAACTTCTCTTCCGGCAGTTCCCTGGCGATATCGGCGATTTGCTGTACATACCGGTCAGACAGTTTGGCTTGCATACCTCGACCTCCTATTGTCTTCCTCCATCGCCATTATACCTGATGCCTCCAAATAAGGGAAGCTGCGGATTCCGTCTCGAACGCGTCCACCTGCGGGCCGAGCAGCCGCGATCCAGTTGGACGCGCAGGCCTCCTGGACGGACTGCTGTTCCAGGCCGGACGTATGGGGTGGGGACAGATAAAGACAGGGCATTTCAGCCTTGCCGCTTTGAGGTCAGAGGCCAGAGATCAGAGGTCAGATGGGTGTGGTGTAGATGTCGAATTCGGTGACGCGGCGCCAGTCGCTGTCGAGGGTGGCGACCGCCGTGACGCCCAATCTTTCAGCCCCGGCCAGGATCAAGGCGTCCTGGGGCAGCAGATAGCGGGCGGTGATGAAATGGCGCACCCGGTCTTCCAAAGTCTGCACCACGCGCGTTGTATCCAAGTCTCTTGGCTGCGCCGGGGTGATTGGGATCGCAGCCAGGATATCGTCAAAACTTGTCAGATCGGCGAACCCGGCCGCCAGCAGTTCCGGCTGGCGTTTATAAGCCGCCAGCCAGTTCGCGGGCCTGGTGGCTGGGGGCATCGCTTCCCACGCCCGGCGGATGCCCCGGCTGAGGATGACGTGATAACATTCTTGCAGCACGCAAGGCAACAGCCAGGCCACAGTCTGTTGGTCAACGATCTGTTGGCCTAGCCAGCCGATGAAGCGATGCACAACCTTGGCTTGTGGATTGTCGTCGCCTTTTCGGAGAGCAAGAAGCAGAGAGCTATCGAGCACCAATTGACTGGGCGCTGATCTCAGGTCGGCCAAATCGTACAACGCCATCAGCGTAGCTCCTGTATCTCAACCCAGAAATCGTCACCCTCAGAGGGCAAATCGGCGAATAGTTCCCCCAGGCGATCTTCTGGTGGACCCAGGCGTTCCCGCAGCCGGATCGCTCGCGCCACAAGAGCCTCTTGCCGGTGTCGTAGCGCGGGTGGTAATGGCGATGGGCGGGTAGCCACCGCGGCATCCGCCCGCGCCTGCAATTGCTCATACTCTTCGACATTGATGAGCATCGCCATGGGCCGACCGCGACGCTCCAGCACATACCGCTTCCCCCCGTATTTGACCTGCCCTACCAACTCTGCCAGCTTGCTCTTGGCTTCCACCATCCCTACAACCTGGTTCATCGCTCACCTCCAACTGGTCAGGATGACCGGATTGTAGCATGCGCGACGCCAAAACACAAGCCGCGTCTCCTCTCAATACTTTGGGGGAAAGTGCCAGGCACTTGGCGACAGCACCCCCGTCAAATTAAGAGGATACCAAGCCGCCGCTTACGCTCTCCGACGCCGCGCCGCGAACCCGTAGACCGCAAAAACAAGCGAAGCTGTCGCCGCCCTGCGGTCAACAGCCTCGCCTATCACCCCATCTCCCCGTCTCCGTGTCCCCGTGTCACCCCCCGCCCCGTGTCCCTAATCACCCCCACCACTCGCGCCAGATCCGCCTCGCTCATGGCCGTGCCGGAGGGGAGACACAGCCCATCCCGGAACAGCGCCTCGGCCACCGCGCCGCCAACGGCCTCGCAGCTTGCAAACACCGGCTGCAAGTGCATCGGCTTCCACAGGGGGCGGGATTCGATGTCCGCATCCTCCAATGCCGCGCGGATCACCTCCCGGTCGGCGCCGAACGCCTGCGGGTCCACGGTGATGCAGGTGAGCCAGCGCGTGCAGCGGCCCCAGGGCGCTTCGGGCATCAGCGTGATGGGCGATGCAGCATCAAACGCGTTAATGCGGGTATCAAACACTACAGGGGAACATGTTCAATTCGATCCTCATACTCACCCGGGCGCGCAGCCTCCCAAATCAACACCAAGTCTGCAATGATTTCACCCAGCGATGCCTGTGGACGCAGGGTGAATATCCCGGGCACATGATGGCCCGCGGCCAGATGATCGCGCAAATGCTGCGGCATAGAACTGCGATTCCGAGTCACCAAATAGAATTGCTCGCGCTCGAGCCACAACAGGATTGCCGGATCGAGTGTGCCACGCGGGGGCGCCGCATCTTCGCCGACCGTCAACACGACCATATCAGGGCAGCGCCGTCGCAACTGGTCGCCGATGGCGTGCGCAGTGTTTTCATCTATCAGGTAACAAATTTGGCTCACCGGGCCGCCATCGTGCTCGGCAGCAAACGCCGCGTCTTCAACTCGCGTAAACGGCGGCCGGCTGGTGACGGATTGCGTTGCTGTTCCAGCCACGCGGCTTCCGCATAGGCCCGCCACCGCGCCAGGTAGGCCTCGACCTCAAGCTGGTGACTCAAGTAATAGGTGATCGTCGCGTACACCTGTTCCAAAGTCAACGTCCGGTAACGCGCGGCAATCTCCTCAGGACTGGCGCCGTTCAAATAGTCATCCAATACGGTCTCAATGCCCACGCGTGTGCCCCTGATGCGAATGTCATCCGGCGCGTGAGTCTCGAAGTATTTCTCCAAATCCATCGGGGATCACCTCCTTCCGACCAGCAATAGCCCGATTGCTATGGCCGTATTATACCCCGCTCTCACCCGTCCGGTCAAACAAAATGGCCCAAGTCAGGGGCGCCGACCTGGGCCATGCGTTGGCTGACCGCCGATATGGAGGACGCGGACGAGCGCGGATGGACGCGGATTTATCCTGTTGTTCCTTTGCCGCCACTGAGACCCTAAAGGTCTGCGCACGCAGTCACCCCGTCCCCGCGTCTCCGTGTCCCCACGCCGCGCACCACCGCGGCCACCTTCGCTAGCTCCGCGTCGGTCAGCGCCGTGCCGGAGGGCAGACACAGCCCATCCCGGAACAGCGCCTCGGCTACCGCGGCGGCCGCCGACCTCACACCCCGCGAACATCGGCTGCAAGTGCATGGGCTTCCACAGCGATCGGGATTCGATGTGGGCATCCTCCAGCGCCAGGCGGATCTCTTCCCGCGTCGCGCCGAATTGGGCCGGGTTTATGGTGATGCACGTGAGCCAGCGGGTGGCGCGGCCCCACGGCGCTTAGGGCATCAGGCGGACGCCGGGGAGGTCGCCAAGCCTGATTTATGTCCTGTCCGCTGCGGACTCTCCTCCCAACTCCGTCCAAAACCACTGCTGCCAACGCGGAGCAATGCGAATACCACGGGCCAACAACCTTTGCAGGTCATCTAGCGCTTCTTGCCTGGACAGCAATCCGGCCAACACCGCAGCCAATAGGATGCCCAAGGTTCCTTTCACCGGTAAGCCCATCGCAAAGGCCACACGACGCGCCAGGCGTTCATCTATGATGACCCAGTCTGGCTCGATTTGCCGCGCCAGCAATAGAACCTCCAACTCCCCGGCATCCAGGCCAAGCAGCAAAGGTTCTATCGTGAGCGAAACGTCCGCTGAGACAACGTTCAACCAGTCTGCCTCGGCAAGCGCATCGGCCCCCGGCTTACCCGCCCCGCCTTGGATCACTTCTGCGTAGACGGCCTGAGGCACGATAACTTCATCGAACATCTCGTTGAGCAATGATAAGCGGCCCAGAAGCGCCAGCGAGATCAGTGGTGTGGCATTGACGACTACTTTCATGGTCGGGTAATGCGAGCCGCCAACTCTCGGCTGGTGTTAGCTTCGTAATCCAGTTCATCTTCAGCGTAATCCAACACTGAAAAGCCATATTCAGTCAGCAGACGATAGAATTCCCACCTGTCACAGCCGAGCACTTGCGCGGCCAGCCCAGACGATAGCTTGCCTTGCGCATACAAAGAGCCCAGTGTTTGGACAAGTACCCTGCGTTGAAAGTGAACCGGGTCTTCTCGCGCTGCAATCAGCACTGAGTTGGGAAAGTTCACAGCCAGCCCCCCGCTATGTTGCCTTGAGGTCGTTCTGCTGAGTTGAACACGTTCCATGATCAAAGGCCTCCTTCCGACCAGCAATAGCACGATTGCGATGACCGCATTATACCCCGCCCTCACCCACCCGGTCAAACAAAATGGCCCACGTCGGGGGCGCCGACCTGGGCCATGCGTTGGCTGATCGCAGACTTTGGGGGACGCGGACGAGCGCGGATGGACGCGGATTTGTTCCCTTTTGATCCTTCGCCGCCATCGAGACCCTAAAGGTCTGGCAGACCTTTAGGGTCTGCGCACGCAGTCACCCCGTCCCCGCGCGTCACCGTGTCCCCGTCTCCCGCACCACCGCGGCCACCCGCTCAAGCTCCGCGTCGGTCAACGCCGTGCCGGAGGGCAGGCACAGCCCATCCCGGAACAGCGCCTCGGCCACACCGCCGCCGACGACTTCGCAATCCTGGAACACCGGCTGCAGGTGCATGGGCTTCCAGAGCGGGCGCGATTCGATGTTCTCGGCCTCCAGCGCCAGACGGATATCCTCGCGCGTCGCGCCGAACTGGGCCGGGTCTACGGTGATACAGGTGAGCCAGCGGGTGGCGCGGCCCCACGGCGCTTCGGGCATCAGCATGATGCCGGGCAGGCCGT
This sequence comes from uncultured Anaerolineae bacterium, assembly GCA_964580725.1. Lineage (GTDB taxonomy): Bacteria > Chloroflexota > Anaerolineae > SSC4 > Amarolineaceae > Amarolinea. The sequence goes on from CAZOLV010000005.1 coordinate 75,911, forward strand.
GTCCTGAGCCTGTCGAAGGGTCGCCGAGGGTGTCGGCATAGAACTGGAAGATCTCCCGCTTGCGGCGCACCCGGTCGGGTAACACCTGCAACTGGCCGCGGCCGATGCCGGCCAGGACGTTGCTCAGCCGGTAGTTGTAGCCGATCTCCGAGTGCTGGTAATGAGGCGCTGGGTCACGCGCCTGGGTGGAGAGCTTGCGCGCGTGGTCAATCAACGCCTTGTCGGCCGAGACCAACATGCCGCCGCCGGAGGTGGTGATGATCTTGTTGCCGTTGAAGGAGAAGATGCCGGCGCAGCCGAAGGTCCCCGGCGAGCGGCCTGGGAGTTGGGATGCAGATTCGCCTGATTTTTCTGATTTTTCGGGCTGGGGCCCGGACGCACCCCAATAGGTGGCGCCCAAGGCTTCGGCCGCGTCTTCGATCACCGGCACCTCGTAGCGCGCACAGGCGGCCAGGATGGGAGCCATGTCCGCGCTTTGGCCGTAAAGATGCACCGGGATCACGGCTTTGGGGAGCTTGCCAGCCCGCGCCCGCACGGCCAGCGTCTCCGCTAGTAGCCCCGGATCCATGTTCCACGACGCCCGTTCACTGTCAATGAAGGTGGGTCGGGCGCCCAGGTAGGCGATGGGGTTGGCGCTGGCCGAGAAGGTAAGGGTGGAGACCAGCACCTCGTCGCCCGGCCCGACGCCGGCGTGGATGAGGGCCAGGTGCAGCGCAGCCGTGCCAGAGCTGAGCGCCAGCGCATACGGCGCGCCGACAGCCGCAGCAAATTCGGCTTCAAACTTGTCTACCTGCGGCCCAAGCGGTGCGATCCAGTTGGACGCGAATGTCTCCTGGACGTACTGCTGCTCCAGGCCGGACATGTGAGGCGGGGAAAGGTAGATGCGGGGTAAAGTCATGTGTGTGGCTCTCGAGAAAGGATTGTGATCTGGCCCCGCACAAAGGTCAGAAACTGACGTAAAGCGTCTTCTGGGATTAGGCTCAGCTCGCTCTCGACAACCTGGTTTTCACTGCCAGCGTGGAAATGCGCAGGAAAAGTGCGCACGGATTGCCAACGTTGGTGCGGGGCATTGTCGTGCCGATAGACCGTGCCATCAAGCGCCTGGCGCTCCCAGTGATAGCTGTAACGGCCAACCAGCTTCAGCGAGAACCAGACATCCACAAAACTGCCATCTTTCACGAAGATGCGCATCTCATTGGGGCCTGGCAGCAAAACGCCGACAACAATGTCGGCGTATTCAACCATGACGATTTCACGCAATGCACCGGTATTGACCAGGCTCATGCCAGCGCCTCAAATAGCTCCCGCAGGCGATCACGCTCGAATTCAAGATGATCGAGTCGCTGATAATCTCGCCATGACTCGCTTTCTGCCAACGTACCAGCCTGATACTGGGCGTCCATTTCGGCAACTGACGCAACCCGGTATCTGCCGGCGATCTCCAAGACCTGTGCATTGACCTGCAGCAATTGGCGTTCCACGAGCGCACGCACCCCCTGGCGTATCAGATCAGACTCCGAAAGCTGGAATTCTTGCGCGACTGTACCCAGAAGTGGTGTGACCTCAACGACCATCGCCGTACCTCCTCTTGCTGGCGTATATCAACGAATTCATTGTACTGCAAACTGCCGATTGCGCAAGTTGAGGTTGTCAGCAGGCTCGCAGAATCACATCCGCTCCCTTACCAGGGGGTTACGTTGCCAGGACCCAGCGGCGCGATCCAGTTGGACGCGAATGTCTCCTGGACGTACTGCGGCTCCAGGCCGGACATGTGGGGTGGGGAGAGATAGATGCTGTAGGGGGTCAAATTCGCGCTCCGTGCTTGACATTCTGCCGATGATCTGTATAATATCTTCCAGAAAGCGGTATCGTAAGTCCTGGTGACCCTGGCCCTTCGTAGAAGGGCCCTAGCTCCCACTGAAATGTGGGGGGACAGATTGAAATCGGAGCCCAGGGTGAGCCGCTTTTTTTGTTAGCCGATTTCTGTTCTGGCTTCTCCGCCAGATCACCATAACGGCGCCTCAATCACTTCCTCGATGACTATCTTGTCTGTGATCCGGGCATAAGCCCGTAAGTCGCCCCACTCGTATTTCCGCGCAATGGCCCACGCCACATAATCCACAGCTTGCAGACACAGATTGCCGCGCGAATCCTCGTGCCAGATGAGCAACGCCTGTTGAGAACCAGGCGGCTGCGCGGCGCCCACAGCGTGTTCCAGGGCCTGGCGCTGTTTGGAGTTGGTGTAGCGCTTGTCCAGGTACAGGTGCAACTGCGGCCATCGCGCCAGGCAATGCCGGACCGCCTGGGCTACAGCGGTGCGGTAGATCTCCTCAGACTCGGCCGGCGGGCGCACGATGGCGCGTTTATTCACCACGACCGCTACAACCTGGACATCTTCTTGAGCGATGCTGCTCAGCAAGCGCTCGATCATTTGTGGCTCGGACCAGGTCGCCTTCAACTCATCCTGGCGGACATTGCGCCCAAGACTCTGGCGGGCGCGCTTGACGTGAAGCTCGATCGCCCTGGGCGACTCTGTGACGAGCATAGCCACTACCAAAAATCGGCTGCCCGAGAACGGGGCTACATCGCCGGACTCATCCAAATAAGCGTAATGCACTATGACCGATCAGTGAGGGCGGCGCCGGAGCTGAACGCCAGCGCATACGGCGCGCCGACGGCCGCGGCGAATTCAGACTCAAAGGCGTCTACCTGCCGGCCCCAGCGGCGCGATCCAGTTGGACGCGCAGGTCTCCTGGACGTACTGCTGTTCCAGGCCGAACATGTGAGGTGGAGAAAGATAAATGCTTGGGTGAGTCAATCAAAGCCTCCGGATACTCACGCCCCGTACCTGACCCAATAAAAAGCCATAAGTCAAGCACGATACGCAGGGAAAAACCCATCGGCAGGTTGCCAGGCACGACCATGCGAATGCTCCCACGCCTCCCGCTTCCGAATCAACTCGGCGTATGCTTGCAGATCATTCACTCGCATACCAACGCAAAAAGGGACAACCCCTTGAGGAGCAAATGATCGTTTGTAACGAAAGATGCCATCGTCATCCGCATATCCGCCGCCAAGGACAAACGCGCGTTTTCCGTGTCCCTGTCCCCATTCGACAATGGCGTGTTTCAACAGATCGTTCGGGCGCAGGTCGAAGGCTTCCGCGAGTGTACCGCCCAAGAAGGAGTAGATATGCTGAGCGGACGACAGCACAAGCTCGGTCGAGATGACCTTATCTTCCGACATGCAGTGAAAGAACGCAAACTGGCCTTTAAGTTCTCGGATAATGACCTCAAAAAACGACTTGGGGAAAAGATACCGATCAGCAGCACCACGTCGATTCATCGTAGCACAATACACTTTGAGGAAATCTTCCAACTTGGTACCATCTAGATCAACTTCTACGACCAAACCGTTGCGGCGCGCCTTGCTCACATTTTTGCGAACCTTGTACTCATAGTCGAGCCAAATAGCCTGTGGAGTGATATCCAGTCGGCGCACCACATTCATCAGACTAAACGTGACCTCTCCAGCGAAATCAAGCCTCTGCTCCGGGAATAATGAAAGCCGCGCAAACAGACATACCGCGTGGACAGACTGCATCCATGCGGTGAGTTCGCTCCAAAACAAATCCGCATCCGGCTGTCCCCAAATAAACGGTCCGCCATAACCATAGGGAGTTGTCAGATCGCAGACTGAACTGCCTTCCGCCCACGACTCGCCATTAAGCGGACGTAGGATAAGGGGGAACATGACATTCCCCGTCGCGCCTATCAGGGCAGCGCATAATGACTGATCTTGAGAGCGGACAAACAGCTCAACATAACCCGGATGAGCGCTAACCTCCCTGTCTGGCCACGCTCCCCAAAGCGCGAGCCAGCGTTCCCGCTCCGTGGGCAAACTGGCATCAAGAATCACGAATTCGCTCATGCAGTGCCATTCGCACCAGACAGCTTGATGAACTCTGCAACCCGTTCAATGTCAACCGCATCATAGCGCATATCACAGTGTATGGAGAGCATTCTCCGGCCTAGGTCGCAATATACGTCCGCGATTCCTTCTACGATAGGCTCCTCCAGTGGCCAAAGGATAGCAGGATAGACATCTGCTTCTATCAATCGGTGACGCACGCGCTCACGTCGTGCCGCGCTATCAAACACCAGGATTGCCGAGAAGGGGCATGTGCCGGAACTCTCGGAAGCCGGCAAGACCGTGACCCACGGAAGCTTGGCTAAGGCGTGACACATCAGGCGATGATTGTCTCTGCGGCGTTCGCGCCAGGCCTGCACCGGAAAGGTAGCCACCAACGCAGCGGTCCACTCGGGCATCCCCGATACAGCACCCGCGGCGATACTTGCCTCCCCGCTCATGGCCAACTGGCGAAAGATAGCCTTCTCGACGTCACGACCTTCCAGGTACAGCGTCTTAAGTACCATAGCCGCCAATTTCCGCAGGGAAGCATTCTCTCGTTTCGGTGTCACTGGCATGGCTTCAGGCAACAGATGACCGCGCGGCGACCAGAGAACACCGCCATCGGGGATAGGCAAAGTCTTGCGCAGCGATGCGATACACCAATCCGCGTCACTCTGTCGTGCCCAGTCCGACCACGGATCGTGCGTGTGGTCATCAATAACTTCTGCTGTTCCTTGTGGTGAAGGACAGAGTTTTGACTTCGAGCGCAGGCCGAAATAGTTGACCCGTAGCACAACGTCGCCTGAAACGAAAGGGATGACCGACAGGTCGCTAAAAGTATCTTGTGGCCCGTCATCGTAGATCACGACCGAAATGCCAGTCGAGATCAAAGCCGCGACGACCTCCTGGCAGAAATACGCTGGCAACCACAGTCGCCGCCAGCCACGTTTGGCCTGACCATACAAGAGCAGAACACGCAATGCATCACGGCCGGAACCAAAGAAGCGCCCTATTCCGTCCCAGGGTGCCGGTTCGGTAGCAATCGTACCCGCTAGCCAATGAAACTCGGAGCCTTGCTCCCAACGATCAGCCGTCATCACGCAGGTATTCCGCCTTAAGTAATCCCATCATAATCACGTCAATGTACTGACCGCCTTTGTATTGCGCCTGTCGCAGCCGCCCTTCTTCCGTAAAGCCAAACGACCGATATAAATGTGCCGCGCGTTCATTGCTTGCCAGAAGGCTCAGATAGATGCGATTGAGATTCAATTCGCGAAAACCGTACTCCAACGCAAAAGCTGTGCAAGCCCGCCCAATACCCCGCCCCCACAGCGCTCGATCGCCGATCAGAATTGCAAACTCAGCCATACGGATTCGATGATCGATCTGGTATAGTCCAACATGCCCCACGCACCGATTCCTTACAGCCTCCGCGATCACCCACAACACCTCATCCTTGCATCCTCGGTGGTACGCCAACCAACTTCCAAGATCTGCCATGGTGTAGCCGGTGGTGAAGCCGCCTAGCAGCGCAGCGATTTCCGCGTCGTTTTTGTAGATATATAGCAGCTCCAGGTCAGCAGGTTCTGGCAAGCGGAGCATGTAATCGCCGATCAGATAATTCATAGCACGCTCTCCGCACAGTCTCAATCCAGGACTTCGCGCACAAGCATAAATGCCTCGGCTGCATCCCGGCTGACCGTACCGCCGCGCAGTCGGGCCAGGGCTTCAATTGAGCGTAACGAACGTGTATTAGGCGGCTCTTTAACCTGGCTGCGATAACAAGCCGCCGCCATCAGCTTCTTTGGCAAAAAAGCGCTGATATCCAGAAAGACCGTCGGCACAAACGCATCCTCTCCGCTGGGCGCAGCCCAATCTGTCTCCGATAACGTCTCGTAACTTAAAATCCGGCGCACCGAGCAGCCGTTGATGGGGCGGGCAGCCACCAGGGCTGCTCGGTATACCGCGCGGTGATCTCCATGAAGATCGCCACGATGGGGGATGTAAACCGTGTGGGGCTGCAACATACGTATCATTTGGCCTAACGCATCCGCCAATTCGTGGCCGGGCACAACATCCAGTTTCGGCGCCGGAAAGCCCAACTTGAATGTCTGGGTCACCCCCAACACCCGATGAGCTTCATACATTTCCTCGAGAACGCTCTCGACCACTGGCATAGGAACCACCACGCTTTGCGACACAAGGACGACGTGAACTTCATCGCCGACTGCCAGGTGATGTGCAATGGCTCCCCCGCAACCGATGACCTCATCATCTGCATGCGCAGCGATCACAAGAACGATCATTCTACGCCCCCATCTCTGTTGCATTGCGTCTGCACAGAACGACGAACGCAACTCGCCAAAAGATGATAAGATCGAGCCACAATGACCACTGTTCAACGTATTGCACGTGCAATTCGATCCGATGCTCCATGGGGATTGTCCGCCGGCCTTCCACAGCGGCCAGTGAAAGCACTCCCGGTCGCATCTGGAACATGACGCGCTGCCGATCGTTGAACTTTTCGGCCCAACCCATCAATGGCGGCCGTGGGCCGATGATGCTCATGTCCCCTTTGAGGATATTGAGCAATTGGGGCAACTCATCCAGCCCATAGTCGCGCATAAATCGCCCAATGGGGGTGATGCGCGCTGCCTCTGCCTGAGACCATTCTAGGGCCTGGTTCCCTGAATCATTGACCGTCATGCTCCTGAACTTGAGCATCTTGAACGGCTTACCACGATAGCCTGGTCGCTCCTGCATGAACAACACCGGACCCGGCGATGATAACCTGACCAGGATCGCCAACAGGATGAGCAGGGGGGAACCTAATATCAGCACGAACAACGAAACCACGATATCGAACAGGCGCTTGATCACCAGGCCCACATGTTTCATGGCAGTTTCCGCTTAGTTTTGAGATGACGAGGTTCCAATCCGGCCTCAGTAAACATCCGAATCACCCATCGTGATGTACCAGTTGCGGTAGTCGTAGATGGTTGAATCCCCTAGTAATGAGGACAGCCGGCGCGCGCCGAAATAGGTGATCGGAGCTTCGTTGCGAAAGCCATACTTCTCAAGCGCCAGGTGCAAGGGGTGGATCAGGTTGAGCCACAGGCTAACTGTCATCGCCCCGCGCTCTTGAGCCAGCCTGATCGCGCCGAAGACGAGTTGCTCGGCGACCTCCACTGCATGCAGACCTGCCAGGAAATCTACAACATGAAGCTCGTCACGATAACGTTTGCAGACCGCGTAGCCCGCAAGCTGTTCACCCTGGAGATAGCCCAGGATTTCGTATCGTTCAAGCGGATTCAGTGTGTAACGCCAGGTCAGCGCACGCGCATCGCGGCGGCCGATTACGGGGATTTCGTCTTTCACCGACTGCCAGAGCTGGTCAAACCGCGCATCGAATCGCTCCAAAGGAACGACAGCAGAAGTAGGGGGCGGCAATGAGCCGGCACCAGCAAGCGTCAAACGAAACGTAGGAATTTCATAGATATCGCGCCACCCCAGGTCTCGGATGAAACCGCGGTGGGACATGGTGTTGGGAAACCCCCACACCATGGCCATCCCTTGCTCCGCCATGCGCCCATACGCGCTTCGCGCCAGACGTGGAAACAGCCCCAGGCCGCGGTAGTCAGGATGGGTCATGGTCGTGCCGGATAGACCGGTCAACCAATCCTGCCCCGCGATCGAGAAGCCAAGGGTGGACACAGCATAATGCGCTGCCAGGGTAACGTCATCCCAGGAGAGATCAACGATGCCCGGTCCGGCGGGCGTTGCGCGAAACCGCCAATTCCATACCTGGACGTCGAGGGGGCGGCTGTAAGATGCCTGGAATAACTCCGCGATCGCGATTTGATCGCCTTCGCGGAAAGGGCGGGTGTCAAGTTGTCGTTCCATAGTTCTCCTCGGGTTACGCTTGCCGAAAACGGCTCAACAGGCGTTTGGCATACAGCACGGGCATCAACATCGGTGCGCCGGCGTTGTGATCGCGCTCGAAATGTTCCCGCATCCAGGTCACAGGCGGGAAGAGAATACGCCAGCCCCATCGCAAAAACGGGGCTTCGCTGACCAGCTTGTCCAGAATAAGGGTTTTGCCGAACGGTAATTTTCGTGTTCCTTTCACAAACGTCCCTTCACCGGCAAGGAGATTCCGAATTTGATCCCATCTACTTTTTCCGGGATACAGGGCCTCAAGGACATCGGGCGGCACAGGGGTATCGAGCAGTCCGGCTGCCATTGCCAGCGAGACGTAGGCCCGCGTCGGCAGTCCCAACGCTCGTATCTCAGTGACAAACTGTTCCCAATCTATCGCCGCAGTGCGCACCAGGTGATCTACATCCACGTGCAATCGGATCCCAGGCGGCAACACAAAGAAGTGGAGCGAGGTGTGAATGCTCACCAGAGCGAGTGCATCCACGGGAGCCAGGACGTAGACGCCCTCTGCTTTGTTCGACCGTTGTCGGCGCGCCAGCCAGATAGCACTGCGGTCACCATAGGTCAAGGGCGCCCACATCCGGTCGAATGGCCAAAAGCCAGCATTCAGCCATTGGCGCTCGCCGTTCGCAAGCGTACGGACAAACTCGACTCGGTTGGTCGGTCGATGACGCCGGTCTTGGGGAGCAAAACCTTCGGCGGCAAACGCAGCTTGCACGGCCCCCCAGGGAGCGCCATCTATCAGCAGGTCGAAATCGCCGGCGCTGAACGCAGCGAGCGGCATCGCCGTGCCGAGCAGGATGCCGCCGTTTTCGATGACGGCCGATCGGCAGCCAACCGCCTCCAACCGTCGCGTGACACCGCAGAGCGCGTCCAGCAGCGCCTCGACTCGCGCCCCATTTTGCCGGAGCAGTTGTATCCAAGCGCCGTCAAGCCGATCAGCCGAAATAATCTCAGACAATCCTTGCGCCGCCAGCGGCGCGACCTGATTCGTCTGAGCCGCATCCAGGCAAGCTGCAACGCCCAGAGCCTCGTACAGCGCACATAATTCATCAGCCTCGGCTGACGTTCGTTCGCTGCGTACCGCCAACGCTAAAAACCGATCTATGGGGCGCAGTATTTCTTCGTAGGTCATACCGCTGCTCCCTGGGCCATGGCTGCACCCAACACGGCTCGAAAACGCTCCTTGACCACCGTTATGCAATAGCAATCCACAGCCGCTTGCCGGGCCCGCGCTCGACAGCCTGCCAATCGCTGCGCATCTTCAGCCAGCGTCCGAATTGCCAGTGCCAGCGCCTCCGCATCGCCCGGTGGGCACACCATTCCCAGGTCGTGCGTCTGCACCAGGTATGCCAGATCGGCGTCGCCTCGCGTCAAGGCGATCACGGCAGATCCCACCGCCAGCGCCGAATAGGTCTTGCTCGGCAGCGAAAGATGTTCCGCACCCGAAGGCTGCACCACCAGTGCAATATCGCCGGCGGCTAACGAATAGGGCAGCCGCTCATACGGTTGAAGCGGCAACAACACCACGTTATTCAGGTGATAAAGAGCGGTCTTCTTTTCGACCTCAGCGCGACCCAGCCCATCGCCGATCAGCAGAAAAGCAATGCGTGGGTCATCCTGCACTTGTCGCGCAGCCTCGATGACTGTGTCCAAGCCGAAATCGGCGCCCATGTTGCCTGAATAGAGCACGGTGAGCTTGCCGACTTGACCGTGCTCAAGGGCGAAGGGATTTTCGTCCTTGGGAATAGGCCGCAGCCAGTCCGTATCGGCCCAATTGGGAATGACCTCGATGCGCACACGTGCGACGCTCGATCCAAGATGCGCCCGCAGCGCGTCGGCCATGCGATCGCTGATGGTGATCACCACCCGCGCCCCAAGCATTGTGCGGCGGTTCAGCGCGGTCCAGGCCTGCGCCACCAGCCCCTTGCGCTTTAATAGCCCCAAGCGGACCAGATGATCGGGGTTAATATCCCATATCAGCAGTCCATAGGGGTAGCCGATGAATGCGTGCAGGAGCCAGACGATGATCGGCAGCACAGGCGGGTTGGTCACCGCAAACAGGAAGGGCTTCCCCGGCGCACGAAGGACTCGCAGCGCAGCCGCTACAGTAAACCTGAGCCACGACAGCGCCCGCCGGGGCACGCCGCGTCGATCGTAAGGATGTCCTGACTCGACGGTGAGGGGGCCTTCGCCAATCGGATACGGCATACCGGTGTAACAGAGGCACGGTCCCAGTTCGGCCGATAGGCGCGCCAACATCTCCTGAAACGCCGGACTTTGGGCCTGGTTCAGGACGATCCACGTGTGGCGATTGTTGGGGATCATAGCCATCGAGGTAACACCAAGCTAAAGAAATCGTAAGTCCTGACTACCCAAACGGGCGGCCAGAGGTTGCGGGCTGTGACCGTTTCTTGCCTGCTGACAGGCTTCGAGGAATTGCTTTGCCGCCAGCGACCAAGAATAGCGCTCTAGATTGCTGCGTCCCAACTCGATTAACGTTGTTCTCTCGTGCTCATCTTCCAGTAGCGATATGATCGTGTGCGCAATGCTTTGAACATCGAGTGGGTCAAACAAAGCAACTGATTTGCCGCCCACTTCAGCCGTGGCGCTCACGTTCGAGGTTGCCACCGGGCACCCGAAGTACTGAGCCTCCAATATCGAAAGCCCGAATCCTTCAAAAATGGATGGCAGGATATGTAGCTCTGCAGATGCATACAGATCGGCGAGTTCGCTGATGTGCAGATAACCTGTCAAGCTCACGCCTTCCAGTAATTGAGAAGGCACAGTTCCAGCAAACCGCCCGGCGCGACCTGTTAGGGCGAGTGAAATTTGCGGGAATCGGCTCCTGACCAACTGAAAGGCCTCCAAGAGGCGCATCATGTTCTTTTGCGGCCCAAAGGTTGCCGCACTGAGCAACAAGGGCCGTCGGAGGTTCAGTTTTCGCAGGGTGCTTTCGATTGACGCATCCCCAGGGCGCTGCGCCTGCAACTCCAAATCCACGCCTTCACTTTGCACCATGATCCTGGACGCCGTCTCAGGAAATGTCGCGATAATTTCGGCTTCCGACGCGTGTGACACAGTCAGCACCACATCGCTGCGTCGTATGCTCAGAGGAATCGCAGTTCGCCACCACCATCTCTTGGAAACCGGCAGGAAGTGAGGATACCTGTTGTAAAGCATGTCATGCACGTTAACGATCCGCGCACACCCTCCGGGCGTGAACGGAATCACATAATTAGAGAATAGGACGTCTAACTTTAACTGTTTCTCGTAGTAGGGCAGAAGCACTTGCTCGGCTATTGAGCGTGTTACTTGTCTTCTGCCAGAGATGGGAACGACAATCTCATGGAACTGTTTGCCAAATGCGTACAGTTGTGCTCCTACAGGATTCATGAATAGTATATATGTATGCTTTTCTTCCAAAGAACCCAGGCCGTGTACAAGGTTGCGCAAGTAAACTTCGGCACCCCCTTGTCCGCCCGGATTGTAGGGTATCAGGTTGATTCCGATTCGCATCTTTTTATGTTCTCTCCGTGTCGAAAAGTCCCGATAGCCCTGATCCAAACAGCGCGAGCTCTTCACAAAAAGAGATAAGATCGTGCGAAAGACCTAAGTACGGGCCGCCTGCACTTTGCCTTAGGCGCCACTCGATATCTTCCAAAAGAAAGAGAGCCAAAGCAGCACGGCGCCAAGCACTGTCACGGTCTAGACCTCTAAACGCGATGCTTGGCAGCGCACCGTTGACAAAAGCGAGGAGCCGTTTTGTCAGGCCCACGGGAAATCGCGCCCCGAGGGTATAAACAAAAAAGTCGTAATAACAGAACCGCGGCATGCTATGTTCCCAATCAATAATGGAGACATGTCGGTTGCGGCGATCAACCATGATATTCCCCGGTTGGAAATCTCCGTGTGCCTCGGCAATCGGCACGCGGCCAAGCGGAAACGCTTTCTCAGTAAGGATAACTTTCCAGGTGAGGATTCTTCTCGTATCAAAGTCCCTGAAACGGTCCTTGAGTTTCTGCAACGATTTACCTATGCGTTGATCCAACTGATCCAGATGTTCCTCGATGGCTGTGATACAAACTGACCGGTCAAGCCATCTAGCCAATGCCTCGAATGCTTCTTGCTCAAACAGTTTTCTCGGCAGCGAAGGTGGACACCGCGGCAGCGCGAAACCATCGATGATAGGCTCTTCAAACCAGCGCCCACCCCGATCAAACTCCGATATCTTTGGGAATGGCCCCTCAACACCCTGCCCTCTGACTCGGATTTCGCAAAGCATCGTTTGGGCGTCAAAACCCTGCTTCAGAATGATGCGACATTTTCCGCTATTAAAGTCGAATATGCGTATTCGCTGGTTGCCAGGTACAACCAAGAGATCGCGTTGATATGGCAGGGAAGTAGTAACACTGAATGCTGGACTTGCCGTTAACTGTAAGCCCATAGGAGTGGAAATCAACGTACCCAGCAGCCACTGGATCGGCAGACGCCAGCGCACGGGCGTATAGCGGATACTATCCCTCAAGAAACGACGCACCGGTGCGCTCACATTGGGGACATAGCAGGCACTTAGCCAGGGTTGCATCAGCCAATGAACGCCCTGGTCTGGTTGCGATAATCGGACTTCGATTCTTGTGCCATACTGCTCGGACCAACCCGTCGAAAGCGTGCTTGCCAGAACCTCACTAAAAGGTTCGCGGCGTTTCATTTCTGAGATTCTCACGTGTTATCACCGACTGCGCGTCTCATCAACCTTTCTACGTCGTCGGCTATGGCCGACCAAACCAGATCCGGCGGCTGACAGGTATCAATCACCACCGTCCAAACGTTGCGGCGCTGTAATTGGAGATACTCATCATAACGACGCATCCGCACCTCCAACGAATCCGGGAACGGTTCCACGCGGTCGCTTGTGTGGGAGCGGCGCAGGGATTCTTCGGCCGGAATCATCAGCAAAAAGGCGAGATCGGGATGTGACGCTGACCGTACCAACAGCCGCCACAGCAACCAACGCTCGATGTTCTCTTCTGGAAAGCTCAAGCGAAAGTCAATCAGCGTATCCCAAATATAGCGATCACAGACCACCGAACGCCCCAGCCAACGCCAGGCACGCACATTCAAGCAGTAGAGGCGGATCAGATCGAGCAAGGCCAAGGTCAGCCAGAGACGGCGCACCCCCGACCGCTGCAAATAGGCCTGGCGTTGCTCGCTTACGCCGGGCGCAGGCAGCCGCTTGCCCCCGAAGCGCCGCAACACCATTTTCAGCCCGTTGAAAAGAGAGGTGTAGCCGCCGCGCGACCAGAGGTACATCGCCCGATAGTTGCGGGCTGCCAGGAGAGCTTGCAAACGGTTCAACTGAGTGGACTTGCCGGCGCCATCCATCCCGCTGACCGTGATCAAGAACGTTTTTGGCATCGCGGCTAGGTGAGGAACATCCGGTAGGGCGGGTTCCGGCGCCACCTCGACCGGTAGATGGCATCTGACGCCCACAATACGCACCGATACTGCACGCGTTCCCACCCCGCCAGGATGGCGGGCGGTCTTAACGCCTCCACGCCGTGGTCCGCATTGCGCAGCCGGCGCTCGCTGTTCTTGGCCGATTCGGCCATCACTTGCGTCTTGGCGGCGGGTTGGACCCGGAAACAGGCCAGCACCTGGCGCGTGCGTAACGGCCGGAAATCGCGCGTAATCCTCAACAGATACTCATGATCGAGCACGTAGTGATAGCGGAGATCAATCTTGTGTTTTTCGATCACCGCCCGCCGGTAAAACGCGTTCGTGTTGCCGATGTAGACGATCCGCGTGAGGAGCGGCCAGTTGAAGCTGGGCGGAATCCTGACGTGCAACAAACGATCCTGCGCATCTACCCAGGCCATCCCGCCGTAAAGCACGTCGGCTTCTGGATGCTGTTCAAACAGCCCGACGACAGTCTCGAATACGGTAGGTGAGAAGTAGAAGTCGTCTGAGTTGATCCAGGCGACGATGTCGCCTGTGACCAGGGCGAAGCCTTTGTTGACCGCGTCCCCCTGTCCCTTGTCCGGCTCAGAAACAAAGCGGAGCCGGCTGTCTCGCGCCTGAAAGGCCCGCAGCACGTCCAAGCTGCCATCGGTGGACCCGCCGTCCATGACGAGATGCTCGACATCCCGGTGAGTCTGGCCGCTCACCGAACGCAGGCAGGTAGGCAGGTAGGGCGCCTGGTTGTAAGAAGGTGTGACGATGGAAATCCGCATATTTTTGTTAATCACCGTTCAGTTGGTCAAGCTGCCTTTGGGCTTGCTCTCGGATATAAGCATCATCGGCTGTTAGCGCGGCCTGAAGGTGCGCGATCGCCTGCCCCTTGTGCCCGCGCGCCGCTTCGAGATCGGCCAGGCGTAGGCGAACGGAGCCGTAGTTCGGCGTCAAGACCACTGCCTGCTGGTAGGCATCCCACGCCTCTTCAGCCTGATCCTGTTTCTCATGCACCTGCCCCAGGTAGTAGTAGAAGACGCCGTTCTGCGGCTCGATGGCCACGGCGTGTTGCAAAGCTGCTTGCGCTTCAGGGAAGCGGCCAGCCCAAAGGTACGCGCGGCCCAATACAAGCCAGTTGCTCCCGATCGCTGGCGCCAGCTCAGCCGTGGCCTGGCACGCCGCGATGGCTGCGTCAAGGCGGCGGGCCGCGCCGTAGATGATGCAGGCGCGCTCGTAGAAAGTGAACCGCGTCGCCATCACCGGCTCGGTCAGCCAGACTGCCATTCGATCGAGCCAGCCCACAGCTTCCGCAAGATGCCCCTCTTCGTAGGCCAGCGCGGCCAAGGACACCGACAGGGGGCTGATATCTAGCTTCCGGTCGGCCAGGAAATCGAGCATCTCCTGCGGAGACCCCTGGGCCAGCAAACCGGCTGCCCAGCCCCGCGCCACGACCGGATCATTCGGCCGTGCGACGAGTAAGGGAGCGAACCACTGACGGGCCTCCGCCAGGTCGCCGCAGGCCAAAGCCCACATCCCCAACAGGCGTGCCTGGCGAGGCTGGATACTCTCATGCGCGCGGTCAGACAGTCTTGGCTCAGGCTGGCACGTCCCAGGCCGGATGCGCCAGGGCCAGGCTGCGGGTTGCGCCGTTCTTGCGGCACCCGCCGCACGCGTGACCTGCACACCCAACGCGTTCGTGCGCCAAGCGGTTGTCATGTCTGGCGCCCATAAAAACGCGGCGCTCAAAGCCACAAAGACGAATGCCACCCCTGTGCGGTTCACAGCGCAAACCGACGGGCAAATGGTCGCCTGATGGACGTCACCGTTTTCACCCCGGCGAGCGTGGCCTCCGGCATCAGGTCGCGCGTCAAGTAGGCGAGTGTGAGCAGCCAGAACACGTGATGCGACGCGAACAGGGCCCCCGTGAACATTGTTTGGACCAGCGAAAAGGCCAAAGCCGCGAGCAAGGGATCGGCAATCTGCGGGTCTATGCCGCGTGCGCGTGCGCGAAGCAGTTCTCGGACGCCGACGACCACAAATGCCAGGAACGGCAAGAATCCCATGAGTCCCTGTTCGGCCAGAATCTCAAGCATCAAGTTGTGGGTGTGTTCACGGTCGCAAATGAGTGCCCCAGATCCAGTCCAAATCAGGCTAAAGCAACTGCCATATTGCGCTGTGCCGATCCCGGAGAGGGGGCTTGAGATGAAGTTGTCGAACGCTTCCTGGTAGTCTTCCACCCGCTTCCATTCCAATGCTGCGGGGGCATCGAGCGTTTGGGCAAAGCGGTCGAAGAATGCCGTGCCTTGCATCGAATTATAGGCAACCCCGGCCAATACCAGGAGCACGATGAGCACAAACATCCAATACCGGCGCTCACGGCCGAGGAATACGTACACAGCAACGGCCGCGATCATGCCCACAACCGCCTGCCGGGACTTGGTCATCAGCAACATGATCAGTATGGGCGGCAGGGTGAGCATCAGCCAGATCAACCGCCGCCGGTTGCGCGCATACAACCCCAGGCCGAAAACCAGGCCCACGCCGCCGATCGCCGCCAAGGTGAGTGCATCAACACCGTAGATGCCCAGGCGAGAGTCTTGCTCCGAGATGAGGACGGACGCGACCGTGGATATTTGGGTTACAGCCAGTGCGCTGGTCAACAGGGTGATGAGGACCACAGCGAGCATGAACTGCCGCAAGCCGGCGCGATCCGAGACAAAAAGGATCAGGAGTCCGCACGGGAGCAGCGCCCGCAGCAGGAACAAGTTGAAGCGATACCAGCCCAGGCCCAGGTCGGGAACAACAGGTAGATAGATGTTGACCATGGTCCAAAGGCTGAGAAACAGCAGCGGCGCGAGCAGGGAGCGCGCCTTCCACAATCGGGTCAGGCTGCGCTGTTTTGTCCCAACCTGATAGATCGTGGTCAGGGCAAGGCAGGCCCAGGTTACATGGAAGAGGGTGGTCGGGCCGACGATAATGCGGGTCGCGTAAGGAATCGCGACAATGATGGCCAGCCCAAACGTGGGATATTTCCGACAAAGCGCCGCGACGAGTGCGACCACGGCCACCGCAAACGCCGGGGGAAGGTAGAGTAGATCCATAACTGTTCAATTCCCAAGTTTTGAGATCATGCGCGCCGGATTGCCGGCGCAAATCGTATATGGCTCGACTGACCTGGTCACGACCGCCCCGGCCCCGATGACTGCGCCCCGCCCGATCGTGACCCCTTTCAAGATGATGGCTCCTGTGCCGATGAAAACATCATCTTCGATCATAACGGGCTGCTTGATGGGGGATGGGCGAGCCGGATTTCGACGTTCCTGCCAATCCAAAGGGTGAAAATCGTGATCAAAGACCTTGACGTTCGCGCCCAGCAGCGTATAACGGCCGATCGTAATTCGTTCATGCGCAGAAAGGACCACCCCGGACAAACCGGCGTTGTCACCGATCTCGATGATTGCTTCTTCTGCGGCTGCAAAAATACACGCATGATTCACGCCCACCGGATTGGCCCGATTGTGATTCACCAAATAAACCTGGTCACCGATCGCGATGCGTGCCTGACCAGAGCGTCGCGCCATCGGAAGACCAAAACTTTTTAGCCCAGCCCCATATTCTACGCCCATCAGGCTCAAATACCGTCGCGCCCAGAACGAATCCCAGGCCCTCTCCAGGTCGAGAAGTCCGCGATACGAAAGACGCAGCGTTCGTGCGATAGTCTTATGCGTGAATTGCATCATGTATGCTGCCGCTTTCGGCAAGGTTGACTTGCCCAAGGCTATCTACACTGGAAAAATGCTCCCAGTGTGCTTGTAGTGCTTCGGGGGGCCAGTCCCACCACCGCGCTTCCAACAACCACTGGATGTCCTGATCGCTAAAGCGTTTCTTAATGACCCTCGCCGGAACGCCGCCGACGATTGCATAGCTTTCAACATCCTTGGTCACCACCGCGCCGGATCCGATAATCGCGCCATCCGCAACGCGCACGCCGGGCAGGATGATCGCCCTGTAGCCGATCCAGACATCGTTGCCGACCACGGTTTCGGCTGTTTCCTGAAACCTGTCCCGATCAGCAAAAGAAACCCCGCACTGTCTGCGCGTGCTAAAAAAGACCGGGGACGTTGACACCCACTCCTGGCTTGGGTGCAGAAAGCCCCCAACGATGGCAGTCGGCGCGATAGAGCAAAAACTGCCGATTTGACAGTGAATCACCTTCGCCGCGTGCCCAACATAGCTGTACCTTCCGACCGCCGATGCCATGACCTCCGCGCCTGGATAGATGACCACGTGCGGGCCGAAACGGCACTGGGGATCCACGATGGCTGTCTGCGCAATGGTGGTTTGTGGAAACCGCTGCCGGTTGCGGAGCCAGCGGAAAAATGCGCGCAGCGATTCGGGCAGTATGTCAGTGAGCATGACCGGTCGGCCCCCAATAGCGAAGACTTTTTCGCGAATGATCAAAGATCAGCGATGAGTTGCTCAAATGCCTCCCATTGCCTGGCCTTGGAAAATGTCGTTTCGATGGCCTGACGCCCCCGATCGGCCATCGTCTTACCCTGGTCGGCAGCACGAAGGATCGTCTCCACTTTGGCGACTGCGTCTGCTGCGTCGCGATAGGTAACGAAATGGACGCCTGGCGTCAGCGGCTCCGGGTAGATTCCTTCGTCACTCACCATACAAGCCCCACAGCCCAATGCTTCAAAGCAGCGCATATTGCCGCGAAACTGCTCGCTCATATCAATGGCGGCATTGAAAACAACTTTACTCTGACCGAACAGCTCATACATGTCAACACCGAACACCGGTGGGCCGCTGACCCGGCGCACCTGCTCGGGAAGGTAGTGAACTGGCAGACTGATGCGATGCAACAAGCGCTGATTGGCAAGGCGTTTCCACTTCGGGGCCATCAGCCGGTACGAGATGAAGTATCTGTCCGCAAGCGCGGCGATCGTCGCCAAGAGGTTGTTGCGCCGTGTGTGCAGATGCGAATACTGCCCCACAAATGCGATGTCAATGGGGCGACCCCGATAATCCGCGTAGTGCTGCATCGCGGGATCATGGGCGGGGCTAAACCAGGCGGAGCGCAACCCCTGCGCCTGCCATGCCGCCAGAATCATCGGAAAGTTGGAAAGCCGCGCATCGTAACCGCTCAGGTCTGCCCCAAACGAAGGCGATCCGAGCCAGCACACGCACTTCTTGACGCATCCGGGCAGGCTGCGCACGAATGCGGAGCTATACGTGAGGGGGTCAAGCGCATAGATCACCTCTGCCCGGTGATCTTCGATCTGGGCGCGTAAAATACTTATGAAATCACGCCGCGGAAACGACTTTTCCTGCGCCCACCGATGCTGCAAGAGCGGATCGTTGGCCACGGTGAAACGGAACTCGGCGGTCTGCGCCTCCGGGGGCGTCAAGATATGCGTGGCCTGAAACCGCTGCCCAAGGATCAGCCCCAGCCGCTGCTCGTAGCTGGCCAGGGCCGCTTCGGGGTACTTCCGGTTGAAATAGTCGAGATACGTCCGGTAAAAAGAGTGAAACTGAAAGACTCGCATAGATCAGTCGCTCAGTGTCACAGAATGGCGCAGGAGCTGACGAGCCTGCGCGGGTGTCCACAACCACTGGCGGCGCTGCAATAGCGTCCCATACAGGGTATATAACCATTCGTCGTTCGGGTAGTCCTTATAGCTCTTCGGCGGCTCAGTCATTATCCGGTCAAACTCATCGTCGGTCAATCCCAACTTCTTAGCGACATACTCACGATCTTCTTCGATGAGCGTGGGCGCACAGGGCGGACGAGACAACTCCTCGAGCGCGTCTTCTCGAGTCATCTGCCCGGAATAGATAAGGTTGGAGAGGTGGGCCTGACGTTTATCCAGCCCGAACTTAGTCGGCAAGATGTAGGATTGGTGAAAGCGCGTGATGATAGATTCGTGATGCTTGCCGCCATAATAGCGCCAACCGAATTCCCTTTCCAGAAACGCCATCGCCTCGCTCTTGACGTAAGGCATGTAGTTGAGCAAGCTAATAGATTTGATGCCATCTACGCGTTCATAATAGAGTTTCTTGAAAAAGCCCATGCGGGGATAGGTTTTGAGCTTAACCTTACCGAATCGTTTATGAATGCCGTTAATCTGCTTCAGATCGTAAAAGTTGTAGCCGTATGCGCGAACGCTGATCTGCTCAGTCACCACGTTATTGCCATTGATAATGTATCGGATGCCTCGCTCTGCAGCCACTCGGTAGAGTGCGGCAAAAATGCCGTGGTCGCTTGGCGCTTCAACGTTAGCAACTGAGGCGCGCAAAAAAGCCAATTGCAAATCGCGAAACTCCTCCCAATCCACAACATACGTATAGAGGTCCATCGCCAATTTATTACATAACAGTTCGATATTCTTGACGGCGAGCTCTGAATTCCAACCGTTGTCAAACTGGACAGCTAACGCGCGAAGACCCAACTCCTTGAGTTTGCAGGCAAGGTAACTGCTGTCTACGCCACCGCTTAAGCCCAAAATGCAATCATATTCTTTGCCTTGCCCCGCAATCTTGATTTCCCTTACGGTTTGCTCTAGCTTGCGGTGAGCTTCTGGCTCCGGCAGCAGAGTTGCCTTCGCGGCCGTTTCATACGCATGGCAAAAATTGCAGACACCATTCTCGTCAAAACGGATGTCAGGATTGGTGGTATCCATGACACAACGTACACACATCCTGGCCCCTATTGCAGTCGTTGCGGAAACGGATTGGATCATAGCCCCTCCAAAGCTGCTTTCAATTCTCGCTGCGACGGGTAATTGATCAGCACGGCGCGATGCTTGCCATGAAAGACAAACATACTGCCTGCGGCCACGGCAGATGCGCCTCCCTGTTTGATAGCCAAAGCAAAATCCTCCAGCTTTCCCGCCCCACCGCAAGCAACGACCGGGATGCTGACGGCGTTGGCAACTTGTCGGATCAGCTCGACATCATAACCTTGCATGGCGCCATCGCGATCTATCGAATTGAGCAGGATTTCCCCCGCGCCCATCTGCTCCATGCGAACCGCGAATTTGACCGGATCAAAACCTGTCGGCTTCCTGCCGCAATGTGTATAAACCTCATAGCGTCCCAAGAGATTTTTCTTCACGTCAATTGAAACAACTACACTTTGACTGCCAGCTATTTCGGCTGCCTGGCGCACAAGATCTGGACGCTCGACGGCGGCGGTATTGATACTAACCTTCTCAACCCCCAGTTTGAAAAGTTGCTTGATATCTGCCAGATCGCAGACTCCTCCGCCGTAGCCCATCGGCATAAAAGCCTCCCTGGCAATATCTGCGATCAGGCGAAAATTAGGTTTACGCCCATCTGCCGTCGCATTGATGTCCAACAACACTAATTCATCCACCTCCTTTTCGTTGAAGATCTTAACGGCATTGATCGGATCTCCGACGTATTTATAGTCTTTAAACTTAACGGACTTTACCAAGCCGGTGTCACGATACAACAGGATCGGGATGACACGCATGCCTAACACCTAAAATACCTCGGCGAAATTCTGCAATAACTTCATGCCGAACTTGTGGCTTTTCTCGGGATGAAACTGCACGCCTGCGATGTTATTACGCTGGAAGCCTGAAACAAATTCGTACCCATGTGTGGTTCGCAGTAGCACATCCTCTGGATTGCGGCAGACTACATAATACGAGTGAACAAAATAGAAGCGCGGCTCCTCATCCAGCGCCTGCAACAACGACGAATCCTTCGCGATGCGCACCTGATTCCAGCCCATGTGAGGGATCTTCAACCCGTGCTGCTCTTCTCTGAAACGAAACCGCACCGTATCCGCTTCAAACCACCCCAAGCCAGGAAGTCGCCCCTCCTCGCTGCCGCGCGTCATCAACTGCATTCCCAGGCAGATACCTAAGGTAGGCGTCCTGTCCGTCAAAACCTTCCGGTTCAGCACTGGAATCATGCCGAGTTCCTGCAATCGTAACATACCGTTGTCGAAGGCGCCAATGCCGGGCAAGATCAACTTATCCGCTCGCTCAATCTCCTTCAGGTCGCCCGTAATCGCCGAAGGGATCCCGATCTTTTTGAGCATGTTCTTGATCGAGCCCAGGTTGCCCATCCCGTAGTCAATAATCACGATCACCTTTTGACTCCTCGGCCGCTCCCGACACTACGCAGGCAGGTTAGCCACACGAGCGGGTCCTTGACTGAAACGATAGGAGAGATATAGCTCCAGGAGATACTTCACCGAATACACGGAAGCATACATGGCCACGGCGGCTTTCGATCCCAAATGCAAGGCTGCAACACCAAGCAGACTACCGATGATGGTAATGAAAAGCGTCGTCTGGATGATCAAATCCCACTTCTGTTTCTCGGCTATGTAAAATGTGCTGCTCAGTGGGCTGGACACGAAGCGCAAGAAAAACATAATCGTCATGATCTGCGCATATTCACCGGCGACACGCCATTGTTCACCAAACACGAAGCCAAACAAAAATGGGCCGAACGTAAGAATCACAGCACAAGGTATCACGGCTAACAATAGGAGGCGTTTGAAAGTCTTGCGGAACACCGCTACGCAATTCCCGTACTGATTGTAATCTTTGCTTGCGGCCTGTTTAAAGACGTCCCGAATGGACTCGGCCATCAGATTCATCGGCAGTCCGATCATGCGCATCGCCTGCGAGAAAAAGCCCAACGTTGCAATGCCAAAAAGGGATGAGATCAGAATCGAGGGAAACTGGCCGGCCGCTGACTCGACGAAACCGGAAGCAATCAGAAACCTGGGGAAGTTCTTATACCGCGCCGCCTGCTGCTTGATCGCCCGCCAGGTTGTCAGCGATGCAAGCTGTCTTTCTTCCTTCGAAATCTGCCAGACGAAGAGACCGGTGGTGATTGCCTGCCCAGCAATGGCGCCGGTGATCAAGCCTCCGCTGATGCCGGCCAGCCCCAGACCGACATTGGTACCAGCAGTTAGGGAACTCCGCAACACGCGATTCGTAGCCAGGCGCTTGAAGTTTTGGCGGCGATTGTTCCAGTAATTCAGCGCGGTGTACGTGCCGTTGAGAAATACCATCACCGGCACGGCGTAGAGCCAGGGACCGATGGCTGCGTTGCCTAACCATCGTGTAATTTGAGTATTAAGACCGACTACACACCCAACTGCTAATAAAGTGAGGATAAGCACAAAAATGCAGGACAGCACTAATAGACTGAATCCGTCCTCATCCCGTTCTGGAAGGATGATAGCCATTTCATACTTAGCGGACGAGACATTGACCAAAATGGTAGTGATAGCCAGGAAGAGTGCGTAGACGCCAAAAATTTCCGGCGTGTACAGCCGAGTGAGGATCGGTGAAACCAAGAGACCGATAAGTTGTGCCAAAGTCGTACCGCTGAATAACACCAGCACATTACGACCGAAATCACCCTGCGGCAGCTTGGATTTGAGCGTGTGCAATAGCCTGCCCGCATGCAGTCTAGCGTCCAGCATACTCAGGCCAACTCTTTGATCGCATCTACGACTGTCTGAATCTGGTCCTCAGTCAACTCCGGGTACATCGGCAGAGATAAAACGTCGGCCGCTGCCTTTTCGGTGATCGGCAAGCGCACACTTCCATAGCCCTGCTTCAAGTACGCTGGCTGCCGATGCAAAGGCGTTGGATAATGTACGCCTGCCCCAATGCCTCGTGTCTTGAGATGTGCCAGCATCTCTTCGCGCCGTGATGTGCGAATCACATAGAGGTGGTATACATGTCGGACGTCGGGCAGTTCATAGGGCGTGACAACGTCACAGTCTGCTAACAACCAGCTATACAGCCTGGCATGGGCGCGCCGAGCCTCTGTCCAGGCCTCCAGGTGCGGCAGCTTAACCCCTAGAACGGCAGCTTGTAACGCATCCAGGCGCTCACCGTAACCGATCTCATCGTGTTCGTACTTGCTAATCCGCCCATGATCACGTAACTTACGCACTTTAGCGAGCAACGTCTCATCATTACCCGTCACCGCGCCGGCATCCCCGTATGCGCCCAGATTCTTGCCCGGATAGAAGCTAAAGCAGGCCAGATGCCCCAAAGCGCCGCAGCGCTTTCCCCGATATTCTGCGCCATGCGCCTGCGCAGCATCCTCGATCAGCCAAAGACTCCGGCGTTGCGCAATCTCCAACAAAGGGGCCATGTCAGCGGGTTGTCCGTAGAGATGCACCGGCAGAATGGCCCTGGTGTGCGGCGTGATGGCGTCCTCCACGCAGTTTGGGGCAAGTGTGTATGTCCGCGGATCAATGTCCACAAAGACCGGGCGCGCTCCTACGTGCGAGATGGCCTCTGCCGTGGCGATGAACGTATGCGCAGTAGTAATGACCTCATCCCCTGGCCCAACACCACACGCCAATAGCGAAAGGCTCAACGCTGCGGTGCCGGAAGCGATGCCCACGGCGCCTTTTGCGTCCACGTATCGGGCAAAAGCCGCCTCGAACTCGGCTACCTCCTGGCCCAAGATAAAACTGGTGTTGTCCAGCACCCTCTGAATCGCCGCATCTACCTCAAACTTGATGCTGGCATACTGCGCTTTGAGATCAACCAATGGAATCTGCATCAACGTTCATTCCTGTGGGGACTGAGCTCCGCCTGATAGGCGCGCAACTCGGAAACATCTTTGATGATACGCGCTGGGTTTCCAACAACAACCTTCTCATCGGGGACGTCGTTCACCACCACGGCTCCAGCCCCCACCAGAGCATTACGGCCGATGGTGATGCCCGGCAAAAGCGTGGCATTGGCCCCGATCTTGGCGCCAGCGCACACATGCGGGCCTTTAAGAGTCCTCTTTGCGTCTGGGCTCAAGGGATAGAGCGCATTGGTAAATACGACGCATGGGCCGATCCAGGCCCCTTCATCCAAGACGGAGTACTCTGGGATGAATACGTTGGAGTGGATACGCACGCGATCCGCGATCGTGACATGGTGCTCCACAACCGAGTGTGAACCGATGCTCACGTCATTTCCGATCGAGTTAGCTTCCCGGATCAAGACCCCATGCCCGGTTTGAAAGCGCCCGCCGATGCTATTCCCAGCATAGATAACGGTGTAGGAACGTATGACGGCGTCGGGGCCAATGATGGTGCATTCGGCTGCACCCTCCCTTGTTCATCACAATCCCGACGGCAGAAACGGGAGCGTCG
>CAZOLV010000006.1:0-9560 GCA_964580725.1 uncultured Anaerolineae bacterium
ACAGGTCTTAGAGACCTGTCAGGTCTTGGAATAACCCGGAGACCTGACAGGTCTTGGAAGACCGAGGAGGATACACTGTGCTCGAAGTACGTAATCTGACGAAAATATACGATGGCAAGGTCCGGGCGCTGGACAATGTCAGTTTTACGGTGCCGGATGGGCAGTTTCTGGTGGTCATTGGGTTGAGCGGGTCTGGCAAGTCCACGCTATTGCGCTGCATCAACCGCCTGGTGGAACCGACGAGCGGGCAGATTCTGTGGAACGGCCTCGATATTTCGGCCGCGCCTGCCGAAAAACTACGCCACATCCGCCGGCGCATCGGTATGGTGTTCCAGCATTTCAACCTGGTGAGCCGTTCCAGCGTCTTGACCAACGTGCTGGCCGGCCGCCTCGGCTACATCAACCCGGCCTTCAGCCTGATCAACCGTTTCCCCAACGAGGACATAGACAAGGCGCTGCAAAAGCTGGCGCGCGTGGGCATTCGTGACAAGGCGCATGTGCGCGCCGATGAGTTGAGCGGCGGCCAGCAGCAGCGCGTCGGCATCGCACGGGCGCTGATGCAAGACCCCGAACTGATCCTGGCCGACGAGCCGGTCGCCAGCCTGGACCCGGTGCTGGCGCACAGCATCATGAGCCACCTGGAGCAGATCAACAAAGAGGATGGCGTGACGATCCTCTGTAGCCTGCATTTCCTCGACCTGGTGCATCGCTATGCAGATCACGTCATTGCACTCAATCAGGGGGCACTGGTGTTCGAAGGCAAGGCCAAAGACATCGATGACCGGCGCTTCAAGGAGATTTACGGCGAAGAGGCCGAACGCGTCGGCGACGCCAGGCGCTGATACCGCAAGGAGAATTCGGGGTTCTCACAGAAAGTGAACGATGCCGATCATTTCGCTGGCCGGAATGGTGTTCCACAACTGCAACAAGCGGTGCAGCACTTCGCCCAGTTGATGCCGGGTGTATTGGTCTGACAGTAGACCTCCTGCGTGTTGACGACCCTCTTGCGCCCATTGTTTGGCGAGCAAAACGTAATCTCGCACGTTGAACGAGAACAAAACCATGCCGTGCGCCGTGGCATACAGAAAATTGGCCTCATCGGCCTGACCGGTCATGCCCGCTTCGGCGGCGCTCATGGCTTCCACGCCACGCTGACGAAGCAACACGGTCAGGCGAGCGGTCACGCCTTCATCTGTGTAAAAAGCGATGAATAGAGATTCTTCAGCCGGCATGGTTGTCAGGGAAAGTCAAACGACCTTTGTCATCCAACTCTGCCCCGGTGTCTGCCAGCACCTGCGCTATTCGGTTTTGACGAATCTCAGCTTCGATCTCATGGCGGTGATCGAAGTAGTAGCTAATCGCATCGTAAAGCGCAGCCGGATTGAGATGAGTATAGGCCTGCGCCTGGTACTGGGAAACCTGCTGAAGCAGGTTGCCTGGATTGCGCCCTGTTCAACCTGCTTCAGCAGGTTCGAGACGTACCAGCCGCCGATTGAAATCGGTGGCAACTTGTGATACACCGCTGACGCGCACAAAAGGAGCACTGAAGATCATGCAACTTGCCCGAAAATCTGTTTTACGTCCGTTCTTGACTGTCATCATCATCATTGTTGCGATCGTTGTATACGCCTACGGTTTTCAGGTCACCCAGGTCAACCTGGAGGAGACGGCCAAACCGCAGCGCCAACAGCAGCTAGTGCGCATTGTGCGTGCGCTGGCGCAGCCCGATCTGCTGACCTACGAGCAGGCGGTGACCAGGGCGCAGGTGCCTATCTACCTGCCTTGCCCGGCCAGCCTGCCGGAGGCGCCGGCGGCGCAGAGCGAGCCGCGCCTGATCCTGTCGGCGCCCTGCGCCAACGGCGGAACGCAGATCACCGTGACCGGCAGCGGCTTCCCGGCCAATGTGGATGTTGCCCTGCGCTTCCGGCCCGAAAGCAACGTCACCCTGCCGGGGATCAGCATCAGAACCAGCGACAAGGGCGGCTTCGAGACGACCTTCACGCTGCCGCGCAACCGTGAAGCAAACGCGGCGCAGGCCATCGAGGCCGAGTACAAGCGCAACGTCGGGACGCCGCGCTTCTCGACGACAGCGGTGGAGACCTGGAACAAGATCATCGAGACGATCTTCATGGCGCTGTTGGCCACGACCCTGGGCACCGTGCTGGCCTTCCCCATCGGCTTCCTGGCGGCCAACAACCTGATGCGTTCGATCACCTCGCCCTTCACCGCCATCATGCTGACGCTGTTGACGCTGCCGGTGGGACTGGCGGCCGGCTCGGCGGTGGGCGGACAGTTTGGGCGTTGGGGCATCGGCCTGGCCAACAACGGCAATCTGCTGCTGAGTGTGGGTGCGCTGGCGCTGTTGGGCGCGGCGATGGTGGCCGTGCTGCGCGTGGGGGTGGGCAGCGCCGAGGAGAGGCGCGTCACCCGTCCGCAGCAGGCGGGGCGGTTGGCCGCGCTGTTGGCGACTGGTCTGCTGCTCTTCGTCAACCTGGGGCTGGTGACGATGTTGAGCCAGCGGCTGGGCGCGTTTCTCTCCACGCGCATCGGCAACCTCGGTTTCCTGGGGCTTTTCCTGGCCAATCTGGCGCACATTCTGGAACTGCTGCTGCCGCTGCTCGGCGCGGCCGCCGGCGTGGCTGTGGTCAGCGCCCTGGTCAAGCCGCTGGGCGCCCGCATCCTGCCCGGTCTGCCCTATGCCCCGCGGCGGTTGATTGCCGTGATCCTGGCCGCGCTGAACGGCGCGCTCTATGCCGGTCTGTTGGGCGCGGGGATCGGCTGGCTCTACCAGTTGGAGGATGTGATGCGTTATCTGGTCTGGCCGGCGATCATCGGCGCCATCGTGGGGTTGATCGTTGGGCTGCGCGCCGACGTGGAAACGCCGACGCCGATCGGCTACATCGTCTATTTCATCACCCGCACCATCCTCAATGCGCTGCGCGCCATCGAGCCGCTGATCATGGTGATCGTTTTTGCGGTGTGGGTGGGCATTGGCCCCTTTGCGGGTGTGTTGGCGCTCTGCCTGCACACCATCGCCTCGCTCGGCAAGCTCTACTCGGAGCAGGCGGAGAGCATTCAGGCGGGGCCGCTGGAGGCAATCACAGCCACGGGGGCGACGCGCCTGCAGACGATCGTTTACGCCGTCATTCCGCAGGTGGTTCCGCCCTACATCTCGTTCACGCTCTACCGGTGGGACATCAACGTGCGCATGAGCACCATCATCGGCTTTGCCGGCGGCGGCGGCATCGGTTTCCTGCTGCAGCAGAACATCAACCTGCTGCAGTACCGCCAGGCCAGTGTGCAGATGCTGGCCATCGCCGTCGTTGTCGCCACGCTCGACTATCTGAGCGCGGCGATTCGGGAGAGGTACGTGTAGGATTCCCTTCCTGGGATTCGTCACCTGGCCGCAGCACCGGCGGCTGAAGCGGCGCAAGGGGGTTTTCTTCCGCCGCCGCCTGCGGCGGCTGGCGGGGCGCTACCGGCTGCGCGAGATCACCTTGCGTCAGTTGACCGCCCACGTGCAGGGTTGGGTCAACCATGTGCGCTTTGGCAACACTGTGGGGCGTTGGGCCATTGCACCCGCCATCCCGCTGGCAACCACACGCGTCCCTCCTCCGTCAGCCAGCGCGTGTAGGCCATCGCTTCGTTCCAACTCACCCCCACCACCGGGTGATTGGACAACCTGTATGGCTCGCCATAATCGTACGGTTGCTGGCGCCAAGCATCGTCCCAACGCCCCTTGAAACCGTCCGACGTCCAGTACCCTCCCTGCATCGCCTCCCGCCAGTAGTCCTGTTTGGCGTAACCATGCGCCTGCACCGTCTCCAACTCCGCACCGGCAGGACACAGTTCGTAAGCCAGATCGAGCGCCGAATTGTCGCCCTGCCGATTGAACACCAACTCCTCGATCCCCAGGTGCGCCGCCTCGCTCCAATCCCCCTCTTCAGCCGCATGTCCAAACAGCTCGCGCTTCACATCGCGCTGCCCAATCAGGTAGCAGCCCGCCAGATACTCCTAAAGTTGCGATGCGGAAAGCTGTACGTCAGGGGATGGCGCAAATCGCCCCCCTGGCCCACCAGTAGCCCGGCGCGCTGATCCACGTAGTCCAGAAACTCGCTCGCCAACCCGTTGTGTCCCAGATACTGTTCGCCTTTCAACAGTTCCAGGGCGCGCCCTTGCGGCAGGTCCGCCCTGTCCTTGCGCTTGGTCTGGTGCGCTGCATAGGCCAGGCGCTGCATGATGGGCAGCAGACGCCGGTTGTCCAGCAAGACCGCTCGCAGCTCCGCCGAGGGCGCCAGCTCCTTCTCGCCCATCTTCTCCTGCTGCCAACAACGCAGCAGCACCTCGACGACCTTCTGGAAGAGACAGACCCGTTGGCGCGGCAACCCGACATCTTTCTGGTGGATGATCGCCATCGCCGTCAGCATCATCGGATTCTCCGCCAGTTCCCTCAGATTGCCCGATGTCGCCGCCGCCGCCAGATCTTCCGCCTTGCGTGCAGCCTGTGGAGCCGGCAGATGGCGCAAGTCGGCCTGCGCCTGGTACCAGGCCTGGGTAAACTGTTCGATGCGCGGTTTGTCGAGCGGCGCCAGCGTCTGCGACTCGAAGCCAGGCAGCACTGTTTCGCCGGTGTACGACCGGATGCGGCAGGTGACCAGCACACGGGCCGGTTCCCAAAGCGCCAGCACAGCGCCCACGACCTGGCGTGCAGAGACCCGCAGGTCGTGCGGCACCTCATCCAGCCCGTCGAGCAGCAACAGAGAGCGCCCCCGCCCACCGTCTGGACACCTCCATGGCTCGGCGCTATTTTACCCCAAGACAGCTCCTTGCGTAACACATCAGAGAGTCTGCGGGTAT
The DNA here is from genome assembly GCA_964580725.1 of uncultured Anaerolineae bacterium. Lineage (GTDB taxonomy): Bacteria > Chloroflexota > Anaerolineae > SSC4 > Amarolineaceae > Amarolinea. Next base: position 4,858 of record CAZOLV010000006.1, read on the forward strand.
CATCTCAATCAGTAGGGAAACCTGACAGGTCTTTGTCCTCCCTGACCGCGGTACCACGCGCGGCGGCGCGTCATTGCGGCAGTCCTGGCGTCTTGCCATACATCCGAACCGCTTGCACGTTCGGCAGGATTGTCATCATCATGAGGATGCGCCATGTCACAGTTCGATCATCGTCTCAACCGTCTACTCCTTGCCCTCCTGCTCTCCCTCGCTCTGCTGCCCTGGCGTTCCCCCGTAGCCCAGGCGACGTCGCCAGCCGCCGGCGTCCCCAATATCTACGCCCAGATCATCGCCCCTGCCAGCGGCGCCGTCGTCAGCGGCCAGATCAACATCGTCGGCCTCGCCAACGCCCTGTCCTTCGATCACTACGAAATTTACCTGACCCCGGCCAGCCGGCTCTACGGCTCGCTGATCGCCGCCGGGCAGACCCCCGTGCGCCGCATGGGCCTCCTGGCCGCCTGGGACAGCGCCCAAACCCCCAACGGCGAGTATGACCTGCACCTCCTCGTCCACAACGCCAATCGCACCTACGCCGACGCCATCGTCCGTCGCATCGTCATCGCCAACCCCACCGCCGCCAGCGCCAGACCGGCCAGCGCCCCCTTGCCCAGGGCCGCCGGCGCCCCGGCCAGCGGTCAGGCCGAACTGACCGCGCCGCGCCCCGGTCAGCGCCTGACCGGGCAAATCGCCGTCGAAGGCGTCGCCGCCCACACCGCCTTTGACCGCTACGAACTGTACGCCGCACACACCGGCGCCACCGATTGGCGCTTCCTGAGCACGAATCGCTACGAAGTTCACAACGGCGTGCTGTGGGTATGGGACACCACCACCGCCGCCACAGGCGTCTACGACCTGCTGCTGCGCGTCGTCAGGCAGGACAGCAACTACGACGAAGCCATCGTGCGCGGCGTCGTGGTGGACAACAGCACCCCGCCCCGCGCCGCCCGTCCCGCCCTTCTGGCGACCGCCACGCCCATCACCCCCGTCCCCACGCCAGACATGAACGGCCTCGCAGCCCCGGCCAGCGGCGCCGTCATCGCCGGCAACGTAGATGTGCGCGGCTCGGCGGCAACCTTCCAGTTCCTGCGCTACGACCTGCACATCAGTGCGACTGGCGCAGAGCAGTGGACCTGGCTGCAGAGCGGCGAAGTTCCCATGACCGACGGCATCCTGGCCAATTGGGAGACCGCCGGTCTGCCCAACGGACGTTACGACCTGCGCCTGCGCGTCGTGCGGCAGGACAGCAACTACAGCGAATACTTCCGGCGCAACTTGCTCGTCCACAACGCCGCCAGCCAGCCAGCCAACGCCCAGGCCGTGCCCGCCCGGCTGCTGTCCGGCTTCATCTCGCCCGTGGATGGCGCCCGCGTCAGCAACCATGTCAGCCTGCGCGGCTCGGCCACCGACCCTGAATTCGAGCGTTACGAGGTTTACGTTGCCCCAAGCGGCAGCGAGCGTTGGAGCTACGTCGGCGGCCAGCCGGTCAGCCTGATCGAGGGCGAGCTGTGGCGCTGGAACACCGCCGCCTGGCCGGATGGGCAGTACGACGTGCGGCTGCGCGTCGTGCGTCAGGACGCCAACTACAACGAATACTACCTGCACAACCTGGCGGTGCGCAACCAGACGCCGGCCGGCGCCACGCCCCGACCCACCGCCACCCCCACCGCCACGCCCAGTTTGCGCAGCGCCGCACCACTGCCCACCCCAAGCCTGGCGCAGTCGGGCATCAGCGCCCCGTGCGCAGGAACAGCGAACAGCGGCGCCGCGGCCGCCTGTGTCAGCAGCGCCGCCGTCAGCGGGCAGATCGTCATCGAAGGAACCGCCGCCGACTCCAACTTCCTGCGCTACGAACTCTACGTACGCGCCGGTCACAGCGGCGAGTGGTGGTTCCTGAGCGCCCACGATCAGCAGGTCTATCAAGCCGCCCTCGACATTTGGGACACAACGCGGCTGGCCGATGGGCGCTACGACCTGAAGCTGCGCGTGGTGCGGCGTGACAGCAACTACAGCGACTATTTCGTCTCCGACGTGCTGGTGCAAAACGGCCAGGCGACGTTCGTTCCGACCGTCACACCAACTGCGCCGCCGCTGCCGCGCATCACACCGACGCCCATTCCGCCGGCCGCGCCCGCGCCCGGCGCCAGCATCAGCAGCCCGGCGCCCCTCAGCGTCGTGCGCGGCGTCGTCTCCGTGCGCGGCGTCGCCTTCCACCCGCAGTTCCAACGCTACGAGGTCTACGTCACGCCGATCGGGGTGGAACAGTGGGTCTTTCTGAGCATGGGCAGCGACCCCATGCCGGCTGTGGGCGAACTGCTGCAATGGGACACCACCGCCATCCCCAATGGGCGCTACGACCTGCGCCTGCGCGTGGTGCAGCAGAGCGGCAACTACGACGAAGCGATCGTCAGCGGCATCACCGTCGCCAATCCCACCAGCCAGCCCACCGCGCCCCCGCCCGCCGTCGCACACACCCCCACGCCCGCCTCGCCCCCCGTTCCCACCGCGCCGCCGCCGCCCGCCGCCAGCGTCATCGTCACGCAGCCCAAAGAGGGCGCACGCGTCAGCGGCGCGGTGATCGTCAGCGGCTCGGCGTCGCATCCCCAATTCCTGCGCTACGAACTGTGGGTCGCCAAGACCACCTTCCCTGGCGCACAGGATTGGCAGCTCCTGCTGACCAGCAGCCAGCCGGTCATGCAGGGCGCGCTGGGCGCCTGGTGTACGGGCGGCAGCTCGGCGCCCACGCTGGCCGGCGCGCCCCCCTGTCCCAACAACGCCGGCGTAGACGATGGTCTCTGGGATTTGCGCCTGCGCGTCGTCAAACTGGACAGCAACTACGACGAGGTCATCGTCAGGCGTCTGGTCGTGCGCAATCGCCCTGGCTCTTGAACTCTCGCCTTCCATCTTTGCCCTGACTCATCATCGGTGCTAAAATCACGCCATTCGGATTGGCGCCGGTGATGAGTTTTTGTTATGTGGGTGAAAAAATGGCGCACGGTCGTCGTTGTAAGCGTGCTGGTCGCCCTGGCGGCGGGAGAGATCTTGCTGCGCTGGCGCGACCGGCCAGGCCGTTGGGCCACGCCGGTCTCCCAACTTCCCACATCGTTTCGACAGTTGACCTGGAGCAGTGTGCAAACGCGCCAGCGCCTCGTTGTCCTGGGCGATTCGATCCCGGCCGGCGTGCAGGTTGCGCCGGCAGCCGCCTGGCCCGCCGCACTGCAACGGCGCCTGGACGCCCAGGCGCCCGGTAGTTGGGCCGTCATCGCTGCCGGCGCACCCGGTGAGACGGCGCTGCACGGGCTGCTGCGGCTCGAACGTGATGCGCTGCGCTGGCGCCCCGCTGTCGTGCTGATCGCCTTTGGCCTCAACGACGCCCACCTGGTCGGGCCAACCCCCGCCGATCTCTGGCGGCGCGAACTGTTGTGCCGTGGACTCCTGCAGCCTGGCCATCTCTATCTCCTGACCTGGGCGCGCAGCCAGGCGCGGCGTGCGCCCTGTCGGGCCATGCTGCGGGCCGCAAGTCAGGCGCCGGCCGCGCCCCGGCTGTCGCCGGACGAGTACGAGCAGGCGCTGCGTCTCAGCGTCAGGCAGACTCGGCGGGCCGCTCCGGCCGCTCGCATCATGCTGCTGAATGTGACCCCCATCGCCCCGGCGGCGCAAGGCGGGCGCAGCGGCGCCTGGTTCGAGCAGCAGATGGCCGCCTATGGCACCCTGAACAACCGGCTGCCGGCGCTGGCCGCCGATCTGGGCGTCGAGTGGGTGGATGTCAACACCCCCCTGCAAGCGGCCGGGCCGGTGGTGATCCAGCCGGGCGATGGTCTGCATCTGACCGCAGAAGGCCATGCGCTGCTGGCCGCGGCGCTGTTCGAACGTATCACGCAACCATCACGCGATGAGGAAGAATGGATCAGCCATGAGCGAACAAGCCGGACAAGCGCCAGAGGCAAAGTCGGGCCGTGAACGGCGGCGACGGCAGGCCTGGCCGCCGCCCTGGCCGGAAATCACCGACGAGACAGTGCGCCAGGCGCTGGCCGCCGTCCCGCGTGATCGCTTCGTCCCGGCAGGCTACATCCCCTGGGCCTTCGACGACAAGCCACTACCCATCGGCTACGGCCAGACGATCTCGCAGCCATTCATCGTTGCGTTCATGACCCAGGCCCTGCGCCTGCGCCCGGCCGATCGCGTGCTGGAAGTGGGCACCGGCTCCGGCTATCAAACCGCCATTCTTGCGCGGCTGTGCGCCCATGTGGACAGCGTCGAAGTGACGGCAGACCTGGCGGCGGCGGCGGCCGAGCGCCTGCTGGCGTTGGGCTATGGCAACATTGACATTCACGTCACCGATGGCTATCAGGGCTGGCCGCCCGGTGCACCCTACGACGCCATCATCGTCACCGCCGCCCCCGTCGAAACGCCGCCGGCGCTGGAGGCGCAACTGGCCGACGGCGGGCGCCTGGTGATTCCCCTGGGCGACGTCACCGACGATCAGACCCTGTGGCTGATCGAACGCCAGGGCGCTCGCCTGGCGCGCCGCCCCTTGACGCAGGTGCGCTTCGTTCCCCTGATCGCCCAAGCAACGGCCGCCAACGTCCCTGCCCCGGATGGTTTGCACTGAGGCAGCCGGCGCAAGTCGCTGCGGATGATGTGTGACCGATCGAACTGGGGAATGTGTGACCGATCGAACTGGAGAATGTGTGACCGATCGAACT
>CAZOLV010000006.1:9660-29265 GCA_964580725.1 uncultured Anaerolineae bacterium
GGAGAATGTGTGGCCGATCGAACTGGAGAATGTGTGGCCGATCGAACTGGAGAATGTGTGGCCGATCGAACTGGAGAATTGGAATAACGAGAACGCCATGAGCAACATGAAACTGACTTCGCTGCTGGTGCCCGATGACCCTGTTTCCAACCCCAAGCGTGTGCTGATCACCGGCTGCCTGGGCCAGTTGGGGCGCGCCCTGCAACAGGCCCTGGTCAACACCGTGCGCCTGGGCGTTGACCTGCCCGACTGCGACATCACCGATCCGGCGGTTGTCTCCTTCATCGAGATGCACGCCCCCGACATTGTGATTCATACGGCGGCGTTCACCAACGTGGATGGCGCCGAGGCCGATCCCGATCTTGTTTTTCGCATCAATATGTGGGGCACGCACAACCTGGCCCTGGCCTGCCAGCGCACCGGTGCGCCGCTGCTCTACATCAGCACCAACGAGGTGTTCGATGGGACGCGGGCCAACGGGTCGTACTACGAATGGGAAACGATCAACCCGCTCAGCGTCTACGCCCGCTCCAAAGCGGCCGGCGAGACGGTGGTGCGCACACTCCTGCAGCGTTTCTTCGTTGTGCGCATCGCCTGGCTGTTTGCGCCGGGCGGCAACAACTTTCCGCGCAAGATCATCGAGGCGGCGGATCAGCGCGGCGCCTTGCGCGTCGTGGCCGATGAATTTGGCAATCCCACTTACGCGCCCGACCTGGCGGCGGCCATCGCACGCTTGATCGAAACGCAGCACTATGGCGTCTATCACCTGACCAATCAGGGGGCCTGCTCACGCCATGAGTTTGCGATCGAAACGCTGCGTCTGGCCGGCCGCGGCCATGTTCCCGTCACGCCGATTGCGCACACCGACTGGGTGCGGCCAAGCACGCCGCCCCTACGCGCCCTGCTGGCCAACACCAACGCCGCCGCGCTCGGCATCGGCCTACGTCCCTGGCAAGAGGCGCTGGCCGCTTTCCTGGCGACATCATGAGCGAAATGCTGGCTTTCCCACTCGCTTCGATCATCATCCCGACGCTGAACGGCATGCGCTTTCTGCCCACCTGTCTGGCGGCGCTGCAACGTCAAACCTACAGCCGGCGCGAGGTGATCGTGGTGGATGACGGTTCGACCGACGAGACGTTGGACTATTTGTGCCGCGAACATCCCGATGTGCGCGTCGTCGCCCTGGAGACCAATCGCGGTCTGGCGGCGGCCTGCAACGCGGGCGCTGGCAGCGCCCGCGGCGACATCCTGGTCATGCTGAACAACGACACCGAAGTCGAACGCCCGTGGCTGGCCGAACTGATTCTGCCCTTCAGCCACCCCGAAGTGGGCAGCGTCGCCAGCAAGATGTTGCTCTTCGATCGGCGCACGATCCTGCACAGCGCCGGCGACATGATGGGCGCCGACGGCATTCCACGCAATCGCGGCGTGTGGGAGGAAGACCGCGGCCAGTACGATCAGGATGCGGTCGTCTTTGGCGGTTGCGGCGGCGGCGTGGCCTATCGCCGCGCCATGTGGGAAGCGGTGGGCGGCTTCGACGCCGATCTGTTCATGTACCTGGAAGACGTTGATCTGGCCTGGCGCGCCCGGCTGGCCGGTTGGACAGCGCACTTTGCGCCGCGCGCCCGGTTGTATCATCACCTCAGCGCCACGGGCGGAGGGCCACTGGCCAGCTACTACACGGGGCGCAACACGCTGTGGGTGCTTTACAAAAACCTGCCGGGGGCGCTCTGGCGGCGCTACTGGGCGCGCATCACGGCGGCGCAGTTCAACATTGCGCGGCAAGCCGCCTGGGGCGGGTTGCGCGGCGGCGCGGCGGCGCGGGCGCGCCTGCGCGGTCAGCTCGACGGGTTGCGCACGCTTTCGACGCAGCGCGCCAAACGGGCGGCCATTCAAGCTGGACGGCGCGTGAGCGATGAGGAGATTGACGGTCTGTTGGTACAGTAGAGGCGGTTGCCGGGCGCGTCACTGGGCGTCCCACCAATCCTCGCTGACCAACGATGTGGGGATGCGGATTGGCTGGCGGGCCTCGCGGGCCTCCAGCGTGGTGGCCGGGTGCACCCAACCCAGGTGACGCAGCCCCACCTCTACCGCTTGCGCCACCGTCACGTAGTGATCGAGCCGTTTGAGCAGCGAAGGCGGGGCGCCAGGCTGTACGGTGGCGTCAGCCGGCACACGCGCCAGCGTCACTTTGCAGTTGGCCAGGCCGCGCGCCGCCTCGGTCAGGCGCTCGATCTCGGCGCTGGTGATGGGTGCGCTCGTATCGAGGTTGAGCACCAGCCAGCGGATGCTACCGCCGTTGACCTGCTGCCGCAGCAGCGCCGCCAGCGTTTCGGTGGAGGCTTCGAACAGTGCGTCATTGACCGTGGTGACGGCCAAACCCGCCGCCAGGTGAGTTGGCGGGCTGAAGGGGGCGCGCTGCCGCCGTTCTTCGTGAACGAACTGGCGCAATGTCAGCGCCTGCAGCCAGATAGCGCCCAGCGTGATGGCCAGCCAGACGATCAGCGTGGCCGCACCTTCTGGCGCCAGGCGCCAGGCCAGGGCGGCGGCCGCTGCTGCGCCAATCGTCGCCAATCCGGCTGCTGTCCAAAGAGCGTTGACCAGGCCAAGCGCCGCGGCGGCAATCACCGGCAGGGGGAGCAGCAGCGCCACAAAGAGCGGCGCCAGCGCGGGGCGGTCGAACGTCAACGCCAGGACGAGCAGCGCCAACAGCGCCAGCGAGGCCATGACTGCCAGCAGCGGCTGGCGCTGGCTCAGCCGTGGAAAAGCCGCGCCGAGCAGCGCCGCATCGGCCGCCAGCGCCAGGAGGGGCAGCCAGCCCCATCCCTGCCAGACGAGCAACGTGGCGATGGCCAGATCGAAGACGAGTCTGGCCGAACGAAACGAACGCATGCGTCGCAACATCTCTTGACGCGAAAAAAGCATAGCAGTCACTCCCCGAGCAAAAAGCTCTGGCAGATTATAGCTGACAAGCCGTGAACTGACAATGAATCGCTATCCGACAACAAAATCAATCGCGGTCCGACAACAAAATCGTATCATCTCAATAAGTAGGCGAAACTTGTCAGGTTGTGGAAAACCTGACAGGTCTTTGCCCCGAATTATTGAGATGATACACACAATCAACCCTTGTCCGACAACCAGATGAGAGAAATCCCATGAACCAAGATGCCGGCACCAACGTCGCTGCGCCGCCGCCGCCCGCCTATCCCGCCTATGATGTACGCCAATACCGGCAGGTATCGGTCACAGTGGATGTCATCCTGTTTCGTTTCTTCGAAAACGATCTCAAAGTCCTGCTCATCAAGCGGCGGGCCTGGCCGTTCGAAGGTTTCTGGGCCATTCCCGGCGGCTTCGTGGGCTTCGACGAGCCGCTGGAACAGGCTGCGTTGCGCGAACTGGCCGAAGAGACCAACGTGCACGATGTCTACCTGGAGCAGCTCTACACATTCGGCGATCCGCAGCGCGACCCACGCACCCGCGTGATCACCGTGGCCTACTTTGCCCTGCTCAGCGCCGACCAGGCCGAAGCGACTCGTCTGCGCGGGGACACCGACGCCGTGGATGCTCGCTGGTGGTCAATCTACGACCTGCCCTCGCTGGCCTTCGATCATGCCAAGATTCTCGATTATGCGCTGCGTCGCCTGCGCTGGAAGCTGGAATATACCGCGCTTGGCTTCATGCTTCTGCCCAAGGCCTTCACCCTGAGTGAACTGCAGTCGGCCTACGAGATCATCTTGGGCGAAGAGCTTGACAAGCGCAACTTTCGGCGCAAAATCCTGGCGGCGGAGGTGTTGGAAGAGACCGGCGAAACGAGCGAAGGCCCCGGCCGCCCGGCTCGCCTCTACCGCTTCAGCGCCCAGGCCATCGAACTGGAACAGGCCCGCCGTCGCTTCCCCTGACGCCCTGCACGAATGCCGCCTGGCCTCTCCTCTCGCCTTGACAAGAGATGCGGGGTGTGTTATAATTAGTGTCAGATTGACACAAACACGCGTCCCCCGGCTTCTCTCTTTCAACGCTCGAGGGCGGCGACCGGTTACAGATCGAACCGACCGGCGCAGCCGTCTGGGCAGCGTAGTGGGAGGAGCGATGGGAGATGACCGAAAGGAGAGGCACGTATGGCACTGGTGATGACTGCATTGATTGCCCTGTTGCTGATTCATCTGATCCGGCAACAGTTGCGCCTCTGGGCAGATCAGCAGGTGATCGCCGCCCTGCAGCGGCACAAGTTGGAGACCGAGTCGAAGTCGGCCAAAACGGCGCCATCGTTGACCGATGCGCTGGCCTGGGGCCTTTTCCTGGCCGCGCTGTTCTGGGCCTTGACCGCAGGCGCCTGAGAGCACGGCCAGAACGCAGGCAGAACGCAGGCAGAACGCAGGCAGAACGCAATTGGAAGAACGGCAGTTTTCGGCTATAATCTGGCGCTGGGCGGCTCGTGCGCACGCCCATGAATCAAATCGTGGAGGATTCGATGCGTATCCTGGTCGTGGACGACGATCCACCAAGCGTCAAGATGATTTCGTTCCTGCTACGCGAGGAAGGCTATTCTGTCTTGACCGCATCGAACGGCCCTGACGCCATTAAGCTGGCGGACGAGGCCGCGCCCGATTTGGTCATTCTCGACGTGATGATGCCGCACATGGATGGTCTGGAAGTTTGCCGGCGCATTCGCCGCACCATGCACGTTCCGATCATCATTCTCTCGGCCAAGAGCGAAACCGCCGACCGTGTGGTTGGTCTCGATGTTGGCGCCGATGATTATCTCTCCAAACCGTTCGATCCAACCGAACTGCTGGCGCGCGTGCGCGCCGTGCTGCGCCGCGCCGAGGCGTTCAACGCCCTGGACAGCGACGCCGGCTTCCTTTCGGTCGGCAGTTTTCGTCTCGACCCGGTGGGCAACAAGGTCATCCTCCCCTCCAGCAAGATCGTGGAGTTGACACCGATCGAGTTTCGTCTGTTGCACTATCTGATGCGCAACGCCGGGCGGATTCTCAGTCACGACCAGGTGTTGGACAACGTTTGGGGCTACGACTACGACGGCTACGCCAACCAGATCGCCGTCTACATGCGCCGTTTGCGCAGCAAGATCGAGGACGATCCCAACAACCCGACCCGCCTGCTGACCGTGCGCGGCCTGGGCTACAAATTCGACGCCGAAACCGCCGCCTGAAGCAGCGCCGGCCGTTCGGTTGCGATTGGGGCGGAAGTCCCAAACCCTCAAGGTTTCTGGAACATTGAGGGTTTTCCCATCGCCGGCCCCCCGTCCGGCCTCGTCAATCCAAACCGCCTGACAGACGCCAGGCAGAGAGATGCCAATGCAAAATGCGCTGACCGTCACGCAACCGACTTCACGCAGTGCTCAGTTGAAAACGCTCTGGCGCGTGCTCAAGCTGATTGCACGCGACCCGCGCCGTTTGGGCAACCTGATTGACCATCGCGCCGACGCGCGCGCCGACGTCACGCAACGTTACGGCCTGCCCGACGGTCTGCCCACCGTAGACCTGCTCCACCTCCTACCCGGCCTGCGAGAAATGGGAGAAACAGTGGAGCCGGTCAGTTTTCTGGAAGGCACCTCGCTGCTCACCGATCTGGCGCTACTCAAAGGGCTGGCGCGGCGCTTCGACAACTGCCGCTACCTCGAAATCGGCGCCTGGCGCGGCGAAAGCCTGGCCAACGTGGCGTCGGTGGCCGCCGCCTGCGTCTCCATCAGCCTGTCGGAAGACGAGATGCGTCGCAGCGGCTACAACGAAGAACTGATCGAAGCGCACGGCTTCTACTCCCACAGTCTGCCCAACGTCACCCACATCGGGCACGACTCGCGCACCTTCGACTATTCCACGTTCACCGAAAAATTCGACCTGATCTTCGTGGACGGCGATCACACCCACCGCAGCGTGCAGATTGACACGCACAACGCATTCCAGAATCTGCGCGGCCCTGGCTCGATGATCGTCTGGCACGACTATGGCCACACGCGCTACAGCATCCAATGGCACATCCTGGCCGGCATCCTCGACGGCTGCCCGCCAGAACACCGCCAGAACCTGTATCACGTTTCCAACACACTCTGCGCCATCTACTCGCCGCACCCCCTGCCGGCGCAGATCATGGCAAAACCGCAGATTCCGGTTCACACCTTCCGCGCCCAACTCGGCGTTGTATCACCCCCCTGATGGATTCCATGCCAGACTTCCTTGTCATTGGTCATATCACGCGCGATCTCCTGCCAGAGGGCGGTTTTGTGCAAGGCGGCGCCGCCACCTATGCCGCCGTCGCCGCCCTGCGCCTGGGCGTTCGACCCGCCATCCTGACCCGCGCCGCCCCCGATTCGAAGCTCATCCCGGCCCTGGCCGGCGTTCCCATCACCCGGCTGCCCGCCGCCGTGACCACCACCTTCGAGAATCGCTACTTCGATGGGCATCGCCGGCAGGTTGTGCACGCCGCCGCGCCGCCCATCACCGCGGCCAATGTCCCGCCCGCCTGGCAAAACATCCCCATCGTGCTACTTGGCCCGGTGGCGCAAGAGGTTGACTCCGCCCTGGCCGGCGCCTTTCCCAACAGCATCGTGGGCGCGGCCCCGCAGGGCTGGATGCGCCGTTGGGACGCACAGGGGCATGTCAGCCGGGGACCCTGGTTGCACGCCGAAACCGTCTTGCCCCGCATTCAGGCCCTCATCCTCAGTTGGGAAGACCTGGATCATGACCCGGCGACGCTGGCCTACTATTGCCGGCTCTGCCCCCTGGTCGTGTTGACCCTGGGCGCGCGCGGCTGCCAGGTCTGGCAAGGCGAACGCATGACCCATGTGCCGCCGCGGCCCGCACACGAGCTGGATCCAACCGGCGCCGGCGATGTCTTCGCCGCCGCCTTCTTGATCCGGCTGGCCGCTGGCAGCGACCCGCTGCAGGCGGCCCGCTTCGCCAATGTCGTCGCCTCCTTCTCCGTCGAAGGGCTGGCGACAGAGGCAATTCCAACCCTGGCGCAGGTCAACGCCTACGAAGAGGCCGCCGGCGCCGAAGCCCAGGATCGTGCGCACGAAGGGGCGACCTCCGCGCTTGCTTCCACACCCCAACCACGGAGACAGCCGTGATGACAACCTCCACGCACGGGCGCGAGGACGCGGCGCCAACAAGATCACCGTCCCAGGAGACCGTCCCCCCGCCCTCTCGCCGCGATCCTCGCATCATCGCCTTTGCCAACCAAAAGGGGGGCGTCGGCAAAACCACCACCGCCGTCAACCTGGCGGCCTACCTGGCCCAGGCCGCGCGGCGCGTTCTCCTCGTTGACTGCGATCCGCAGGCCAACGCCACCAGTCATCTGGGCATCAACCCACAACAGTTGGTCTACGACCTCTACGATGTCCTGATCGAAGGTCTGCCCCTGCACAAGGCCATCTCGCTCAGCCACCGCATTGGCCTCGATCTACTGCCCGCCGCCCCTCGCCTGGCCGGCGCCGAGGTCGAAATGGTCGCCATGTTGGCCCGCGAGCACGTGCTGCGCCAGGCGCTGGCGCCCGTCGTTGCCAACCGTGACTATGACGCCATCCTGCTCGACTGCCCGCCCAGCCTGGGCCTGCTGACGATCAACGCGCTGACCGCCGCCCATGAAATCATCATTCCGATTCAATGCGAGTATTTTGCGCTGGAGGGGTTGGCGCACCTGCTGACCACGATCGAACTGGTGCGCAAGAACCTCAACCCGACCCTGCAAGTACGCGGGCTGGCGCTGACGATGTTCGATGTGCGCACCAATCTGGCGCAGCAGGTGGTCAACGAAATTCGCCAGAACGCCCCGGCGCCGGTCTTTTCCACCCTGATCCCGCGCAACGTGCGCCTGAGCGAAGCGCCCAGCTTTGGCGAAACGATCCTGAGCTATGCGCCGCGCTCGCCCGGCGCCCTGGCCTATGAGGCGCTGGCGCAGGAACTACTGCAGCAGGAAGCCGCAGCGCACGGGAGGTCTGGCCAATGAGCAATGTCAAACGCGGTCTGGGGCGCGGCCTGGGCGCCCTCATTCCATCAGCCGCCCCGCCCTCGCCCGCAGTCAGCCAAGCGCTGATCGTGCTCGACATCGAAAGAATCGCCCCCAACCCGCGCCAGCCGCGCCAGCATTTCGACAACGAGGCGCTGCAAGAGCTGGCCGCTTCGATCCGTGAACATGGCCTGATCCAACCGCTGATCGTGACGCGCGCGACCGCGACCGGCGGCGCCGACTATTTTCTGATCGCCGGCGAGCGGCGCTGGCGGGCGGCGCGCCTGGCCGGCCTGCAGCAGGCGCCGGCAATCGTCAAAGAGGCGAGCGATCAAGCCGTCCTGGAGATGGCGCTGGTCGAAAATGTGCAGCGCGCCGACCTGAACCCGCTGGAAGAGGCCGCCGCCTACAACATGCTGATCGAGGAGTTTGGCCTGACGCAAGCGCAGGTGGCGACGCGCGTCGGCAAAGCGCGCGTCACCGTGACCAATCTGCTGCGCCTGCTGCGCCTGAGCCAACCGGTCAAAGAGGCGCTGTTGAGCGGCGATCTCTCCGAAGCGCAGGCGCGGCCGCTGGTGGGGCTGGATGAGGAACTGCAAATCGAGGCGCTGGCGATCATCCGTCACCGGCACATGACGGCGCGTCAGGTGGAAGACCTGGTGCACCGGCTGACGCTGGCCGCTGCGACCGAGGATGCGACCGCCGACGCCCCGGCCAACGATGAACAGGCGCTGCATGTGCTGGCGCTGGAAAACAGCCTGCGCCAGCGGTTGGGCACCAAAGTGGAACTGATCCGCGGCGCGCGCGGGCGCGGGCGTCTGGTCATCCACTTCTATTCCGATGAAGAACTGCAAACCGTCATCGCCGCGCTCGGCGAACCGGCCTGAATGCGCCCCAAACGCCGCCGGCGCCCGTCAGGGACGCGATCAAAGCGAGGAACCATGCACCCAACGATTCTGTTGACCAATGCCCGCATCTACACCCAGGACGATCAGCGCCCCTTTGCCCGTGCGGCGGCGCTGGTCGGCCGGCGCATCCTGGCCGTCGGCGACGATCTGGCCCATCTCGCCGGCCCGCAGACGCAAGTCTACGATCTGCGCGGCCAGGCGGTGCTGCCCGGTTTTACCGATGCGCACATCCACTTCACCGGTTGGGCTTTGCAGCGGCGCTGGATTGACCTGATCCACATCGGAGACGCCAACGAAGCCCTGGCGCTGGTGGCGAAACATGCGGCGGTCGCCGCGCCGGGACGCTGGTTGCGCGGCGGCGGTTGGGACGCCAACGTCTGGCCGCAGGGTCTGCCCAACCGGCAGATGCTCGATCAGGTCACGCCGCTGCACCCGGCGGCGCTGAGCAGCAAGGATTGGCATTCGATTTGGGTCAACAGCCTGGCCCTGGCGCGGGCCGGCGTCACGGCGACGACTCCCGACCCCGCCAACGGCGTCATCGAACGCGACCCAGAGACCGGCGAACCGACCGGCATCCTGCGCGAAAACGCCATCGAACTGGTGAATCGGGTGATCGAACAGCCCACTCTCGAAGAATCGTGCGCCGCGACGCGGGAAGCAATACGCCTGGCCTGGGCCTACGGCGTCACCGGCATTCACGAAGCCAACGATACGCCCGACGCCCTGGCCTTTCGCACCTATCAAACGCTCTTGCGGGGCGGCGAGTTGGGCTTGCGCGTGCAACAAGCGATCCCGCGCGCCCATTTGCGGGCGGCGATTGCGCTTGGTTTACAGAGCGGTTTTGGCAACGAGTGGCTGCGGTTGGGCAGCGTCAAGTTCTTCGCCGATGGGGCGCTTGGCTCGCGCACGGCCTGGATGTTGGAACCCTATCTGGAAAATCCAGGGTGGCGCGGCGTCTGCACGCTCGATCCAGAGGAGTTCACCGAAGAGGCGTTGGCCTGCAGCGCCGCCGGCCTGAGCGTGATGATTCACGCCATCGGCGACCGCGCCAACCGTGCGGTGTTGGATGCGTTTGCCATTGTGCGCGCCGCCGAACCAGAATGGCAAACGGGGCAGGCGACCTCTGCACGCCCCTGGCCGCCGTTGCGCCATCGCGTCGAACATGTGCAGATCATCCATCCCGATGACGCCCCGCGCCTGGCGCAATTGGGGCTGATTGCCTCCATGCAGCCGATTCACGCCGTCAGCGATATGCTCAACGCCGATCGCCATTGGGGAGCGCCGCGCGTCCGGGGCGCATACGCCTGGCGTACGCTGCTGAACACCGGGGCGATGATGGCCTTTGGTTCGGATGCGCCCATCGAAACGCCGGATGTCTTGGCCGGCATCTACGCCGCCGTCGCGCGGCGGCGCACTGACGGGACGCCAGGAGAGTCGGGTTGGCAGCCGCAGGAGCGTATCAGCGCCGCCGCCGCCGTGCGCGCCTACACGCTGGGCGCCGCCTTTGCCAGCGGTGAGGAGGCGATCAAAGGCTCCATAGCGGCCGGCAAGCTGGCCGATCTGGTCGTGCTCGACCGTGACATCATCGCCGGCCCCAGTGAACAGATTCTGAACGCCCGCATCGTGGCCACCCTGCTCGATGGAAACGTCGTGTACGGCGCGCTAGACGACCAATCAGCCGGCGTCTGATTCAGCGCCCTCCGCCATGCGCCGCGCGCGAGTCGTCACTGGGTAGAATGCCAGATCGCTATCGAGCTGTCCCAGGTCAACCAGACGCAGGCTGTGCTCGGCGGCCAGAGCGGCGGCGGCCGGGGTGAAGCCTGCATGCGCAAACACAGCGTGATGCACTGACCAGCCGGCGCCACCCTCGGGCAAGAGGGCCAGCACGCGCGGCGTTTTCACTTCCATTAGGTCTAGACCGCTGACCACACCGCGCGCCACAGGGTCGGCGCCCCATTTGCACTCGCCCAACAGCACGGCCTGCGCCCGCCAGGAGAGCGCAACCACATCCACCTGCACGGTCGGCCCCCAGTATCCGCTGACGATTTGCGGTACAAACGGCAACTGCCCGCGCCGCGCCTGAATCAGAGTCCATTCCCGGCACAGATCTTTGAAGGTGGTTGCGCCGATGAACGCCCGCAACTGCTCGGAGATCGTCTGCCACAGCGCGTCCTTCAACTCCAGTTCGATGAGGTCCTGGTTTGGTTCCAGGAAACGGTAGTAGAAACGCAAGAAGGGGTCTCGCAGGTAATAGCGTCCCTGCGTCGTGCGCTGCTGCGGCGGCAGTGTCGCCGGCAGACGACGTTCGACCAGTTGCAGTTCGACCAGGCGCTGCAGGTACTTGTGCACGTTGCTGGCGCCAATGGCGCCTGTCGCCGCGATTTCCTCCGGTGTGTGCCGATTGTCGGCAATGGCGCGGATGATGGCCGGGTAGTCGTCTGCCTCGATGACGTAGGACAGTTCATCGAGGATCACGATCAACCGCTGTTGGCCGCCAGGGCAGCCATCTGCTGGAACACTTCACTTCACGAATCGTAGGCAAAGCTGGCTGGGACGATGTCGGCCGGATGGGCAAAACGCCACAACGCCTGAGGGATGGACTGCAGCAGGACTGGCGCGGGTTGGCGGCTGGCGACCCAGTAGAAAAAAGGCCGTCCACTGCGCCGCGCCCATTCGATCAAGAGGGTCGTCTTGCCGACGCGGCGCCGCCCCGAAACGATCATCAGTTGCGCACCTGGGCGAGATAGAATGTCGTCCAAATCGGCCAGATCGCGCTAGGGATCATAGAACATCTTCGTGTCTCCGTATCAGGGTATGTTTGGCCTGATGGAGCGTCACCTTGCCAGGTCGAACCTCTATGAGTTGACAACTCTCCGCTCCATGAATACAATGTAATCCATGATAACAACAGTTACCCAGAAGAACATGATTACCATACCAGCCGAAGTAGGACGGCGCTTTGGCATCAAGCCGGGCTTTCGTCTCGATTGGCAGCCGGTCGAAGGCAAAGACGAGATCGTGGTACGAGTCATTCCTGATCGAGCTGAACTGGCGCGCCGCCTGCTGGGCGCAGGGCGCCACTTTGCACCGGAGCGCGATGCCGTGGCCGAACTCATAGCCGAACGCGCCGCCGAAGGCTAAACGCCCATGCGTTATCTACTGGACACATCGGCGTTGCTCGTTCACTACCGCCAGGAAGTCGGATGGGAAGATGTGCAGTCCATATTCGAGCGGGGCGAGATAGAGATTGTCGTGGCCAGTGTCTCTTTGACAGAGTTTGGCCGGCGATTGTGTGATCTGGGAGCCACTGAAGCCCAAACCGAAACGGTTCTGACGAGCTACCGGATGCTCTTCGACGAGGTGGCGCCGATAGACGCAGCCACGGCTATGGCTGCGTTCCTGCTTGGTAGTCGCGTCACCCGTCGTCTGCCGTTAGTGGATGCACTCATTGCCGCGACAGCACAGGTCAAGGGCGGGGTATTAGTCCACCGTGATGAACATTTGCGGTCTATCCCACCCGAACTGGTACGCCAAAAAGACCTGGCTTTTGTGCCGCCTTCGTTGTGAGCTGTTTCTTACCACAAAGAAGCCCAAGTTCCTTCAGAGTCCTGATCTAATCCTGCGCACGTTTAGCTTCACACGCGTAGCACCCGTGCGTCCCCCACGCGGCGGGTGATGCGGATGCTGTCCAGATACTCCAGCAACGCCAGCGCGTACTTGCGGCTCGTGTCGAAGCGATCCCGCACCTGCGCCACTGTGACGCTTCCCTCGCGCTGGATGATCTCCTTCACGCCGGCCACGAGCGCCTGGTAGGCTGCGGCGTCGAAAAGCACATCCTCGCTCAACTTGACCAACTGCCCTTGTTCGAGCAGCGCCGCCAACAGTTCATCGCCCAGCGCGCTGCGCACATCCCCCAGGCTCGGCGGCGTGTAAGGCTGTTGGCGAAACAGCGCCAACTGGCGCTTGACCTGCACCTGCTGCGCCGGAGTCAGCGTTGGCGCAAAACCGTGACGCCAGACCGCCGCCTCGCTCATCTGCAGCAGGCCGAGCCGCTGTCCATAGCCCAACACATCATTGAAATGACGCGACGTCAGCGCCGCACGCCGCCCCTGCTCCAGCTTCGACTTCAACTCGCCGCGCGGAATTCCCGCTCGCAATGGAAAGGCGCGGTGATAATCGTCCAGAAGCGCCAGCAAACGTGCGCTGATCTGACTCCAGCCGCCGCGCGAAATGACCAAAGCCTCCAGCGCCGGTGCGGGCGCTTCACCCAGCAAGATCACGTTGCCAGCCTCCCACGCCTCCAAGAAGGCCGACTGCGCCTGCGCTTCGGTCAAGCCGCTGCGCTCGTGCACGTGGCGCGCCAGCGCCGGCTCCTCCTTGCTCAGCGCCTGCAGCCAGATTTCGGCCGGCGTCCCGTGCGAAAGAGTTTCCAGGCGGCCGATCGTCTCCGGGCGAAAGCGGCGCCAACGCCGGACAGGCCGGGGGTCAACCACCAGCCCGCCGCCCAACGTCTGGCTTGGCGAAGGTTGGCGCACGATGAAATGATCGCCGCGCGCCAGTGCGGCCGGCTGCTGCAAGCGCAGTTGCACCCATCCCTGCTGCCCCGGCTCCAGCACCTCGCTGTCGAGCAAACGGGCAAAAGCTGGAATTTCAGCCGCGCCGCTGAAGAAATCAACCAGTTGATTGTGGCGCAACGGCGCCGCTTGGGGCAGCAGCCGCAAACGTACATCGAGCAGCAAACTATTGGCCAGCGTCCCCGGCGTACACACCACCTGCCCACGCGACGCCTCGTCGGGCCGCACACCGCCCAGGTTGACCGCCACACGACCGCCCGGCAGCGCCATCTCCAGCTTTTCCTTGTGACTCTGCAACCCGCGCACGCGTGAATGCAGCCCGGCGGGCAGGATTTCCACCTCGTCGCCCACACGCAACACGCCGTCGAGCAAGGTCCCGGTGACCACGGTGCCAAAGCCGGCCATACTGAACGAGCGATCCACCGGCAAGCGCGCCCGTCCTTGATCCAGGCGCGCCGGCGCTTGCGCCAACTGGCGGGCCAGCGTCTTGCCGAGCGCATCCAACCCGATGCGCTTGCGCGCCGAAACCGGCACGATCGGCGCATTGGCCAGGCAGGTCGGCTGCAGCAGCTCGCGAATCTCCTCCTGCACCAGTTCCAGCCAGTCGGGGTCTTCGATCATATCAATCTTGGTCAGCGCCACAACGCTGGTTGGAATTTGCAACAAATCGAGGATCGCCACATGTTCGCGTGTCTGCGGCATGACCCCCTCGTCCGCCGCCACCGCCAACAGCGCCGCATCGATGCCCCCCACACCGGCCAGCATGTTCTTGATGAAGTCAATATGACCGGGCACATCCACGATGCCGACCCGCTCGACCTGACCATTGACCGCGGGCAGCGTCATCCAGGCGAAGCCCAGGTCAATCGTCATCTCGCGCGCCTTCTCCTCCTTCAGGCGGTCTGGATCCATGCCGGTCAGCGCCAACACCAGCGTGGACTTGCCGTGATCCACATGGCCCGCCGTACCAATCACTCGCATCGCTGCCCCACTTCTTCTTCAGAAAAACTCAGGCAATAGCGTTCGCCATCATCTCAATAATTCGGGGCAAAGACCCGTCAGGTTTCCCCTACTTATTGAGATGATACAGCGTTCGCCATCCGTCATTCGTTGAACGCCTTGGCCCGTTCCTTGACCGCCTCTTCCAGTTGACCAAGCCACCGCTGCGCCTCGGCCAGCCGCGCCAGGCCCTCTGTCTCATGCAGACGCCACAGGCGCTGAATCTGCCCTTCGTGCGTGCGCTGGCGCTCTTCCAGCGGCGGGAAGCGAGACGCCAGTTGGCGGTTGATCTTGTCCTGTTCCTGCACCTCGTGCTCCCACTGCAAAACCTGCCGCTTCCACCGCTTCTCGTTCTCGGCCTGCCAGTTCTCCATCTCCTTGCGCTGACGCTCCTCGGCCAGGCGCTGAATCTCCGACACCTGGTTCATTTCCCGGCGAATCCCATCCTGGAACCCTTCGATGGAAGCGACGGCGCGCTTACTCACTTCCAACTGTTCTGCAAAGGCCAACATCGCCTCACGCTGCTGCTCGATCGTCGTCCGCTGTGCGCTGAACTCATCCTGCCAGCGGGTCATCTCACGCTGCCGTTCCACATCGGCCAGGCGCATCTGATCAATGAACTGCTGCTGCTCGCGCTTGATGTCTTGCGGAATGGGCTGGATGCTGGCCACGGCCCGTTCCACCTTCTGCAGCTTCTCCTGCACCATCGGCAACTTACTGCCAAACTCCTCGATGCGCTTGAACAGATCCACGTTCTCCTGCTGAAGCTGGACAATCCGCTTGTTGTCCTGCACACGTTGTTCGGCCAGATAGGGCACACTGCGTAAGCGTTCTTCCACATCCTTGGTCAACGCCGCGACGCTCTGCCGCAGATTGAGCACCAGTTCGCTCAACCGCTGATCCTCCGAACGGCGCAGCGCCAACTCCTCCTCGATGCGGCCAAAGCGGTTCAGTTCCTTGCGAATCTCGCTGATAGAACGTGACAGCGTTTCCCGGTCAGCCAGGCGCAGACGCTCGCGCTCGCGCGTCTCCGCATCCATCTGCTCCTCGCGTTTTTGCAGCATCAAGCCGACCTCGGTCTTCACCTGCGCCAACGCTTCGTCCACCTGTGCAAAGCGCACCAACTGCGACTGGGTGCTCACCAGGCGCCCTTCCATCTCCTGGATGCGGCGCGCCTGCTCCACCAACTCGACATTGAGACTCTCGATGCGCTGCTGCAGCTTGGCGACTTCGCCCCGGTCGCGGCGGTGCTCCTCGTCCAGCCAGGAGACCATCTGTGCCAGTTGTGTTGTATCCATGAAACCTCTTGAATGCTCTACTCGTTCACACGCTTGTGCGGCGCGGCAGATTATAGCATGACTTCAGAGAGCCTGCAATGGGCGCTGCATAGCCGGTCGGCCAACCCAGTTTGACGGACGCCGCGCCTGATGGTAAGATGGCGACTGCTTCACGTTTTCTTGGGGAGACAATCTCAACCATGCGCATCGGGCTGGATGCTCGTATCACGCACTACACACGCGCCGGCATCGGGCAATACACCTGGCGCTTGATTCACGCCCTGGCGGCGCTCGATCGCGCCGACGAATTCCACATCTTCCGGCACCGCCGTGACCGGGCGCCCTTCACCCGTCAGAGCAACTTCCAGCATCACTCCCTCTGGACGCCCTGCCATCATCGGTTGGAGGGCTACCTGCTGAGCATGGAGCTTTTCTGGTCAAGCCCGCCCCTGGACGTGCTGCACACAACCGATTTCATCCCGCCCCGCTTCTTGCCCGGCCGCGCCAAGTCGGTCATCACCATTCATGACCTCGCTTTCATGCACTTTCCCCATTTTCTGACCCAGGCCAGCGCCCGCTACTACGGTCAGATCGAAGATGCCGTCAAGCGCGCCGATCACATCATCGCCGTCAGCAACAGCACACGCCGCGACATCATCAATCTGCTCGGCGTCGATGAACGCAAGATCACGGTCATCTATGAAGCGCCCAATCCCATCTACCGCCCTATGGACCGCGCCCATGCCCTGGCCCAGGTGCAGGCGCGCTTCCCAGTGCCCAGGGATTTCATCCTCTTCGTCAGCACGATTGAACCGCGCAAGAACGTGCAGGGCCTGCTCAGGGCCTTCCGCCGTCTGCTCGACGATTACAAGCTGGACGCTCATCTCGTCCTGGCCGGCGCCAAAGGCTGGCTCTCGCAAGAGGCCTATGACCTGGTGACCGAATTGAAGTTGAACAAACAATGCCAGTTCCTGGGCGCCGTCGAAGAAGAAGACCTGGTCTTCCTTTATAACGCCGCCCGCTGCCTGGCCTATCCATCCTTCTACGAAGGCTTTGGCCTGCCCCCGCTCGAAGCGATGACCTGCGGCACCCCCACCGTCGTCGCCAACGTTTCCAGCCTGCCCGAAGTTGTCGGCGACGCCGCGCTGCTGGTTGCGCCCAACGATGCCGAAGAACTGACCGTCGCTCTCTGGCGGCTGCTGACCGATGACGGTCTCTGGCGTGAACTTCAGCAGAAGGGATTCACCCGCGCCGAACGATTCTCTTGGGAACGCACCGCCCGTGCCACGCTCGACGTCTACCGGCGCGTGGGCGATGTGACGCCATCCGCCGAGCCGTCGCCCGGAGAGGCCTGACGCTGCCCGATGGCCAGCCTGCTCATCCTGACGCCGCAACTGCCCTACCCGCCCCACCAGGGCACCACCATCCGCAATTTCAACCTGATCGCCGGCCTCGCTCAACGACATCAGGTTGACCTGCTCACCCTGGCGCAGCCTGGCGACTCGTCCGCCGCGCAAACCCCGCTGGCCGCGCTCTGTCGCCAGGTCAGCGCCGCGCCG
Organism: uncultured Anaerolineae bacterium; assembly: GCA_964580725.1. Classification (GTDB taxonomy): domain Bacteria; phylum Chloroflexota; class Anaerolineae; order SSC4; family Amarolineaceae; genus Amarolinea. Next base: position 26,943 of record CAZOLV010000006.1, read on the forward strand.
GCGCCGCCCCCACGCCCCATCCGACGGCGTCTGCTCGACACCCTCGCCTCGCCCCTGCCCGACATGGCCCTGCGCCTGGCCGGCGTCGCATCGTTCCAGGCCGCGTTGCTCGATCTGATCCAAACGCACCGCTACGACGTGCTGCAGGTCGAAGGCATCGAAATGACGCCTTACGTCCGCTGGCTGCAAACAGAGCCGGCCTGGGCAGCGGCGCGCCAGGCGGGCGGCCTGCGCCTGATCTTCGACGATCACAACGCCGAATTCATCCTGCAACAGCGCACCGCCCTGGCCGATCTACGCCGGCCGGCGCGCTGGCCCGGCGCCGCGTATTCCCTGGTGCAATGGCGCAAACTCGCCGCCTACGAGGCCGACTTCTGCCGGCGCGCCGATCACGTCATCGCCGTTTCGCACGCCGACGCCAACGCCCTGCGCCGCTTGCAGCCGGATATCGCCGTGACGGTCGTGCCCAACGGCGTTGATTCGAACGTCTATCATCCCGGCTGCTGCGCCCCTGCCCCAGAGATGCAGACTCCCTCGCTGCTCTTCAGCGGCAAGATGGACTATCGCCCCAACGTGGATGCGGCGCTTTGGTTTGCCGATGCGATTCTGCCCCAGGTGCGCGCCCAGGCGCCCACCGTCCAATTCTGGATCGTTGGGCAGTCGCCCCATCCCCGCCTCAACCGGCTGCGCAATCAGCCTGGCGTTTTCATCACCGGCCGCGTGCCCGATGTGCGCCCCTATCTGGCGGGCGCCACAGTCTGCGTCTTGCCTTTCCGCATGGGCAGCGGCACGCGGCTCAAGGCGTTGGAGGCGCTGGCGCTCGGCAAAGCGGTCGTCTCCACGCCGTTGGGCGCCGAAGGCTTCGGCCTGACCGATGGCGTACATCTGCGCCTGGCCGGCGATGCGGCGGCTTTTGCGCACAGCACGCTCGAACTGCTGGCCGACCCGACGCAGCGCGCCCGCCTGGGCCTCGCAGGGCAGCGGTTCGCCGCCGACCGCTTTGGGTGGGAACGCATCGTACCGCAGTTGGAGGCGGTCTACGCCCTGTGAACGACGCTCTGCACTGGTCAGATTCGGAACAGGCCGCCCTGGCGGGCCGTCATCGCACAGCCAACACCGCCGCCCAACAGCGCACCTCGCGCCAGCGGCTGCGCCTGCTGCTCCTGCGAGCGATTGCGCCCCTTGCCCGCGCGCCAGCGCCCGCCGGCGACGCGCCTCCTGCACGCATCCTGGTCATACGGCCCGACCATCTGGGCGATCTCCTGTTCGCCACGCCCGCTCTGCACCGTTTGCGCACAGCCTGGCCCTGCGCCCACATTAGCGCGCTGGTTGGGCCATGGGGCCAGGCCATCCTGCAAGACAACCCAGATCTGAATCGCATCCTGACCCTGCCCTTTCCCGGTTTCACCCGTCAACCGCCCGCCAACCTCTGGGCGCCCTATCGTCTGCTGCTGGCCGAGGCAGTCCGTTTGCGCCAGGAGCGTTTCGACCTGGCGCTCATCCTGCGCTTCGACCACTGGTGGGGCGCCTGGCTGGCGCAGCGCGCCGCGATCCCACATCGCCTCGGTTTCGCCATTCCCGAATGTGCGCCCTTCCTGACCACCGCCATCCCCCACGTGGCAGCCCGGCACGAAGTGGAACAAAACCTCGCCCTGGTCAACGCCGCCGTCAGCAACGGAGACAACGCCCCTGCCGGGCCGCTGCGCTTCGTCGTTCCTGCCGCCGCACAGGCCTGGGCCGAGGCGTGGCTAAGCGACCATGACCTGGCCGGGCGCCGGTTGGCAGCGCTTCTGCCCGGCGCCGGCGCGCCCGTCAAGCGCTGGCGCAACGAGGCCTGGGCCGAGTTGATCGTGGCGCTGCGGGCGCGGGGTCTGACGCCGATCCTGGCGGGTGGGCCAGACGAGGCCCCGTTGGCGCAGGCGATTCAGGCCAGCCTGTCGCAGTCTGCGCCCTCGTTGGTTGGCGCGGCCAGTCTGGCGCAGTTGGCCGCCATCTTCCAACGCTGCGTCCACGTCATCGGTCTGGACAGCGGCCCCATGCACCTGGCCGTTGCTCAGGGCGCGTCCACCGTCCATCTCTACGGGCCAGTAGACACCGCCCGTTTTGGCCCCTGGGACGATCCAGCGCGGCATCGGGTCGTCGTCTCTGCCTGGGCCTGTCAGCCCTGCAATCGGCTCGACTTCAGCGAGAGCGACCTGCCGCTGCATCCGTGCGTACGCGCCATCAGTGTCGAACAGGTGCTGAGCGCAGTGGATGGTGGGGGAAGTAGGAAATAGGGGTGAGGAAGTAGGAAATAGGGGTGAGGAAGTAGGAAATAGGGGTG
>CAZOLV010000006.1:29365-57672 GCA_964580725.1 uncultured Anaerolineae bacterium
GCCTGATTTTAGGCCGGTCATTCATGACCGGTCCGGTCATGGCCGGTCGCCGGTCGTTCATGGCCGGTTGCCGGTCATTCATGACCGGTGATTCGTGCATATGTTCCCAACGGTTTGCCCCGTCCCGTAGGGACGCCTGAATTGAGTCCACCTGCTGCGTGGACAGGTGCCGTGGGGCGAATCACGCGCGGGTCCGATACCGGCCGGCGTAGGCCGGGCGATTGAAATCGCAGATGAAGGGCCTGCGGCCGGGCGTCCACCTGCGTGGGCGCGTGCCGTGGGGAAATTCCTCCCCACCCGATACCGGCCGGCGCCGGCCAGACTCGCGGCGGAACACCCCTCTGCGTGCGGGGGATCAAGGATGGGATGGCGCAGCATTGTACCCCAGAAGCGACCTGCGACTAAACCGTCGGTTGCCCTGTTTCCCCGGCCTGAATGGTATAATGGGTTTTGCTGCTTGGGCAGAAAGTAGACTCGGACACGTCGAGCTTTTCGAGCCAGCATTGTCGGGATCGCGTGTCCGATGGAGCCGCTCCACGCAACGGCGATTTCTTCAAGGGGACGAGAATGACCAACGAACCGATTTGGGCGCCGGCGGCGCCCCCATTGCCGGGTCAACTCGTGCTGCTGGTCTGTTCTCGTTCGCTTCCTGATAGCAAGATAGCTGTTGCAACGATGCCACTGAATGTGCCGCTGCATCGTCGCCGCAACCAGGCGTTGCCTGAATTTCTCGCGGGTCACTCACGGAACCAACTGAGAAGGAGGAAGTCATGCGCAAGTTTTCTTCGTATGGGCCGGTAGATACCAGGCTGCATTACTATGCGCCGCGCCAGGCGTTGATCGAACGTGCGTATACGCAGATGGTGGGTGAAGACCCAACGTTGGGCGGGCATTACATCACGGTGTGGGGGCCGCGGCAGACGGCGCGCTATGCGCAGCAGTTGGGACTGCGCGAGATCACCCTGGCGCTGTTCGTGGAAGCGGTGGACGACGCCAGTCGCGCCCGCTACGAGGTTGCCTACACCGATCCGAACGCAGCCGTCGTCGTCAACCCCGCCTTCGTTGTGACCGGGTAAACTCTGACCGGTACCTCATATCCTCCCCGGCCAGGGCGAGCTGCCCGATACCAAGATCGCGGCAACGTTGTCTCCAGACTTCAGCCTGTAGCTGCCCGTCGGCCAGCCGTGCGACATCAGCGAATGACTCGAGTGCCTGCTCGCCGCGACGCAAGACGGGATGGACGTCTTGGCCCTCATCTGCCGGCTACCGCGATGCGGCGCCGACGGCCGGTAGCGTGGTCCACAGCTTCTGTGCGTAGTCGGTCACACTGCGCCATCCTCCACGCGCAAGACACGCACGCGGCGATCATGGCTGCCGCTGGCCAGCCAGACGCCGTCCGGGCTGAACACCACAGCCCGCACCGCGTCGTCATGCTCGGCGAAGACGCGCTGGCACAACCCGGTCCGCACGTCCCACAAGCGCACCGTCCGGTCATCGCTGCCACTGGCCAGCAGGTGTTCACAGATCGGATGAAAGGCCAGCACCAGCACCACAGCTTCATGGCCCGTCAAAATGCGCAGGCACTCGCTCGTCACCACGTCCCACAGCCGGATCGTCATGTCGTAACTGCTGCTGGCCAGCCAGCGGCCCGATGCGCTGAAGCGGGCGGCCCAGACCACGTCCTCGTGGCCGAGCAGGGTGCGCAGGAGCTGGCCGACGGCGACGCGCCAGAGACGCATGGCGCCGTCGCTGCTGGCGCTTGCCAGCAAGCTGCCGTCCGGGCTGAAGTCCGCCGAGCGCACCCAGTCGCTGTAACCTTTGAGTGTGAGTCATCATGCAGCAGCGAACATCACTGATCCACACGACATTCACCAGTTACAGGAGGGTATCGCCATGAGCTGGCTCAACACCGCTTTGAACGTTGCGAGTTTGGGCGCTGATCTCTACAACGCATCGCAGCTATCCACCATGCGCCAACAGGGCGCAAACGCCGCCCTGATTCAGGCCTTCATCCGGCACCTACGTGACCAGATCTTCCAATTCAAGCAGGCGGCCGAAAACGCTCTTGCGATGGAGGCTCGCTCACCAGCAGTTCCAAATGTAGCACATATTCAACCACAGAGAGCACAGAGAACACAAAGAAATGACAGATCAGACGCAAATTGGTGGCTTCTCTGCGTTCTTTGTGATCTCTGTGGTCAAAAACCCGGTCACATTTGGAATTCCTGGCACAATACGCGGGTCGCAATAGCTGCCTGGCGCAGTTGGGTGTTGTGACATATATCTTCGTCGGTTTTCCGACCAGTGCACTGCTATTTGCCGGCTTGCTGGGCGGCAATTCTTCGAGCGGCATTGGAGTGTTGGTGGGGTTTGTGCTGTGAACGGGCGTCTGGCTTTTCGGCATGATCAAGATGACGCGCTGGATTCACAGCAGGGAATACGGACAGGCCAAGAAGATCGTAGACGAGCTCAAGGATAAGATCGACCTGCCGCGCTTCATGGCGCCGGACAGCGAGCTCGCCGGCACAGCGCGCGCCCAACAGTTGCAGCAGGAAGCGCAGAGCTTCCTGGCGGCCTTCTTCGGGGAACCGTCAATTCAAGCAGCAAGACCAACTGCGCCAGGAAGTCACCAGATTGACCAGCCTGCTGCACCTGTGGATCTGCCTCAACGAGCGACGCCGCCGCAGATGGATAGCACACTGCTCGAAACGTCGTCTGCGGTGGCAGATGTGGCATCGGCTGGGGCCACTCCGGATACTCGGCGTTCGAATCTGTGTAGTGATTGCGGCCGGCCGCTGACCCCAGGGTCACGATTCTGTATGCACTGCGGGGCCAGGGTGCTGTCCTGACGGGCGCGCAAACATTGCTTCGGCCCGGGACTCGTCCGTGCGCCAAGATTCAGCCTGAGGTATCGTAAAGCCGAGGAGTTGAACCCAAGAAAGGCAAGACACTTGCTGTGCTTGCCGCCACTATCGTGGTCAGAAGCACGAGGAAATAATAGCGAAACGACGTGTGAAGGACGTATTTTTGGCAAGAATCATAAAAGATGAGAGGGTTTTGAGAGAAAGTTGGTAGACCAATCAGCGAGTAGGTGGTGTAAAATGTCATTGAGATCGCGCAGGTCGAGGGTGCGCACCGCGTGCCTGACCGGGGCGTCGTCAGTATCGAGTGGAGGTTCTCGATAGCCGACTATTGTAGATTTCCTGTCCCAGGAGGATGACCTATGCCAAGTCTCGTTGATTCTATGCGCTTGAAAGCAGACCAGGCCGCGCTGGAAGCGGACAAGTTGATCCGCATCCGCCGTGAACAGGGCGCCATTGACCAGTTGCACCGGGACATCAAAGCGCAACTCGATGCGCTAAGTCAGGCCGCCTTCACGGCTTATCGCGCCGGTGAGATTGCGCATCCGCAGTTGTCGAACATCTGCCGGCAGATAGACGCCTTGAATGAGCAGATTGGCCAGCGAGAGGCGCGCATCGAACAGATCCGCGCGGAGAAGCTGGCCACCTCGCCATTCGTACCGGCGGCCCGAACCGGTCTACCGTGTCCGAACTGCAAACAGCTCATCCCGAGCGGCGCCGCTTTCTGTCCGGTGTGCGGCTACAAGACTCCCAAGCTGGCGCCGGCAGAGTCCACCTGCCTCTCCTGCGGGAACCCGATGCTGCCGGGAGCACAGTTCTGTCCCAATTGCGGTGCTCGTAAGACGCAAACGCCGCAGACGATTCGTTGCACTGGCTGCGGCGCTGAGTTGCCAGCCACTGCGATCTTCTGCCCAGACTGCGGTACCCGCGTGAGTCAAGGCGCGACGTCTGGGTCAGCCTTGGCTACTGGGATCACAACTCCGCCCGTTGCAGCCCCTCCACCGGCTTTCGTTGCTCCTATCGTTCCCCAGATAGATGTAGTCGCGCAAAGAGGAGAAGGCGCACCCCAGCCCGAGCCAGAAGCGGCGCTTGCTCCTGATGCACCGGCCGTGCTTGCGACCACGGCGGTCTCAGAGGCAGCGCCTGAACCCCTGACGAAACTGTGTCCATCGTGCCATGCGGAACTGCTCATGGAGGCGATCTTCTGCCCGGATTGTGGAGCACGTCAGCAGATGTCGTGATGCGGACAGCACCATCATAGCCTAGAACAGCCTACGCCCGGCGCGAATCTGTGAGGAAGGGAACAGCAATGAAGATTGGCCGCCTGATCCGCCTGGTCATCGTCTGCCTTCTGGTAGCCTTGCCAGCGCGTCCGGTCTTGGCCGGCGATGGCGTCTGGACAACGTTGAACACAACCCCGTTCGGCCCATCTGAGTTGACCATCCGTCCCGATTCCCCCGGGGATGTTTATGCGATCGGCCCTCGTTTGGTCCTCATCAGTCGGGACGGCGGCGGCGAATGGACCCTGGCTGACGAGATACCGTCGGGAACCAGGCAGTTGGTCTTCGATCCCATCACTTCATCCATTGTCTACGCTCTGGGCGGCGACCGCTTGCAGCAACGTATCGGGTCCGAACCCTGGACGGCCCTGGCTCCTGGACTGCTGAAGGGAGTTTTGGGCTTCACGATCAATCCAGACAACCCGAATCAACTGTGGGTCGTCACCGCAACTGATCTGTTGCGCTCCGAAGATGGTGGAAGCTCCTGGACCCGCAATGCGCTGGCGGTATCCGGCAACGTGACGGCCCTCGCCCTGGGGGCACCGGACAGCCTGCATGTCTATGTTGCATTGGCCGGCCGGGGATTCTTCCACAGCGCCGATGGCGGCGCAAGCTGGAGCCGGACCGGTGCAGGGTTGGAAAGCGCGGGCAACGTCTATGCCCTACAAGTAGACGGCCTGGTGGCTGGGACGCTTTATCTGGCGGCCGACGGGGGTCTGTACCGCTCGACAGATCACGGCGATCGCTGGGCGCTGCTCGACGCGCCTCAACCTTCCTATCGCTCGAGCATCTTGCTTTGGACCGGCGCGGGCGGCGGCACGCTTTATACGGCTGCCGGTGATGTCGTCTATCGCAGTGAGGACAAAGGCGCCACCTGGAAGACAGCCCAACCAGTCAACCCGGCGGGCATCAGCCGTCTGATGGCCGAACCGGGGAACCCGGCGGTGATGTATGTCATCGCCGGCGGCGCGGTTCTGAAGAGCTTCGATGCCGGGGTGAATTGGACGCCGCCTCCGGCCCAGGGTGGCTACATTGTTGTCGCCGCACACCCCACAATGAGCGGCCTGCTCCTGGCCAATCACATCCGCGGCGGCGCCTGGCGCAGCACCGACAGCGGACACACCTGGAAACAGATCGAGCAGGGGTGGCCTGTGGGAGAAAGCATCGGAGCGTTCCACATCTATGCCAGTGACCCAAATCAGATGTTCGCAGCAGCAGGCAATGCGTTGTGGATCAGCCGCGATGCAGGACAAAGCTGGACAGCCACGGGCATGCCAACCGCGGACAGGCCCAGGGCCATCGCCGTCGCACCCGCCGACCCGGCGATCATCCTGGTCTCCCTCGGCCACGTGATCCTGCGCAGCGGCGATGGCGGTGCGTTTTGGCGGGCGGCGCAACTGCCCGGTAACGCTCAGGCCAACGACTTGTGGCTGGCCCCAGAAGATGCAACCCAGGTCGTGGCGGCGACCACACAGGGTCTGTATCGTTCGACCGATGGCGGCGCCAGTTGGGGAACAGTGGGCGGGATCGGGCCGGCGAGCTACCGTAACCTGTGGTCCGGCGCGGGGCCAGGTCAGGTATTCGCCAGCACAGAAAATGGCCTGGCCTCCAGCAGCGACTTCGGCGCCGCCTGGAACAGTGTCCCAGCAGGGACGAACCTGGTCAGCGGGACGGGCCAGATCATGCGTGACTGGAGCGATCCGAATGTGCTATATGCCATGCTCGACGACCGCATCCTGATCAGTCCAAACGGCGGTCTGCACTGGATGCCGGTGGGCGGCGCGCTGGCCTTCACGCCGGCCTACCTGGCCGCTGACGGCATGACGCCCCGTCAGTTGTACGCTGATGACGCGCAAGGGCGCAACCAATGGCGTTTGACATTGCCCCAGATTCCGCCCACACCGACCGTTACGCCCACGCCGACATCTACCATCACCCCCACCGTGACGCTCACGCCGCAGCCTGAAACACCGGACCTGACCCTGACGCCGCTCGCACGTTCGACCCCTGCGCCCGCCAGCGCAACCGCCGACAGTGATAGGCCGGGCGCATGGGGGCTGGCGCTTGGTGGAGTGGCTATGGTCGCCATTGTTGGCGTAATTGGTATTCTTCTCGTTAGAAACCGTAACAGATCAACTACTCGAAAGGAAGAATGAAATGAAGCCTTACTCCTCTTCAGTAAGAGGACATTCAGCCATTGTGCTTCTGGTGATCCTTTCACTCACCGTGCTCCTAAGCGCGTGTGGCGGAACCATGGAGACCGACCTGACACTGTACATCAACGATCGCTTCGATGCTCACATCCGGGCAACGCTGCCCGCTGCCGCGTTGGCCCTATCAGGAGGAGCGGAGGCGCTTGAGGCCCAGTTCAAAGAAGCAGAAGAGCAAGCTGCAAGTCAGGATTTCAAGTTTTCCTGGCGCAGGGAGAGATCAGACAGCGCGGACGGGGTTGCTTACAGCTTCGATGTGAGTGGGACCGGCTACGAAAATTTGAGTCAATTTAATATCGAGGTCAACAAGACACAGGTCGAAGGTGAGGAAGCGTTGTCGGTTTCTGCCGGCCGACTCACGGGTCTCGATGATGCCCAGCACACATTCAGGCTGCACGTTGGGAAAATCATTGAGACCGATAACCGGCGCGAAAGTAATAGCACGATCGTGTGGACAGGCGATGAGTATCTGCGGGCGATCGTCACACCGAAAAGCGACACGAACTGGTTGCCGACTATCCTTGTCATCTTGGGCACAGCGGCGGCGGCCGTGGTCGCCTTGATCTTCTTGCGCCGGCGTCCGATCGGGCGAGTTGTGACAGCAACAACGACGCCGCCCGTCGTCCGGACAGGACGGTTCTGTCCTCATTGCGGACAACCGACGCAGCCCGACTCCAGATTCTGCATGAGCTGCGGCCAGGCCATCCCCCCACGCCAGAGTTGAAGTCATTGGAAGTGGAGCAACAGCGAAAGGAGTTCAGCGTATGATTTGTCCCAACTGTGGTTCGCCAGATCCCGGCCCCGGGCCGTTTTGCATGTCCTGCGGGTATCGCCTGCCAACGCTGGCGACGGCGCCGATCGTGACCGATGAGCCATCTGGCCCGCTTGTAGCGCCATCGCCCGCGTCGCCACGGGTCGCCGGCTATCAACCCATCGGCCAGATGGGCAGCACTGGAACAGCGCCGGTCAACATCTGGGGGCCGTTTGCCGGCTACGGCACGCGCGGTCGCCACGTCTCGTGGCTCATCAACGGGCAGGGTGAACGCGCTGACGTTTTACGTGATTTCGTTGCAGCGCGCTTTGGACGCCGCGAAATCCCGGCGGCTACGATAGAGTCGGTGAAGCTGGTGCGTCAGGGGGTGCTGGTAGACACCCGTCCGTACTTCCTCATCCGCCGTGGCCTGACAACCGCCGGTCTCTACATCGCCCGTTTCGGCAAGGACCTTTATGTCTCGCAGGTTACCTATTTCAAAGGCCCGATCAGCTCCATGCGCGTTCTCTTCCTGGCGGTTGCGCTCTTGTTCGTGTTCATCTATCCGGTGATCTCTAGCAACGCGTTTAGCCAGATTGGTGTGAGCTTATTCGGCGGGATTGGCGGTGATCTGCAGAACTTGATGTTCGCAGTCTGTTGCCTGGGGCCGATCTACCTGGTGGATTGGCTGGCGTTGAGCCTTCTGGCGCTCTTCAGCGGCTACAAGTACCTGACCGAGAAGGATGTGCTGGCCGCGCTACGCGTGCCGCCTAACGAGTTCGACATGGATGACACCGTGGCGCTGGAGAAGTCGGTCGAACAAACGGTGCGCGAGGCGCTGGATGACGTCGGCATCGAGCAGCGGTTGATGCCCCAGGCTGAGGAGTACGGATTCCGCCGGCGGTTGATCTGACCATGATTGCGCTACAGACCTTCTCCGACCAGGCCCGTGAGTCACCAGAACGCGCGCTGTGGCCCGCACATGGGCTGGCCGCTGGCGCCAGCGGCGCTGCGATCCCCGTGCAGCGAATCGTCGTGGCGCTGCGCTTGCTCCACCTGCCCGACTTCCTGGCCGATCAGACGTTGGTCGGCGGGAACGATGCCGAACGGCTGGCGGAACTGCTCGAACGCCAGGCGCAGTTCGTGACCAATCTCTGGAAGTGGCAGAGCGCGGCTTTCAGCCTGCGTTACATCTATCGGCCGGAGCGCGCCGGCGTCGAGATTGCGCTGATGGCGCGCATCTTGGCGCGTCCCGATACGGCACAAACGGCCGCTGAGCAGTTGGCGGCTGATCTGGCGCGATTGGGGCAGACCTTCGGCCTGCCGGTCAGTCAGGTGATGACCCTGCCCGATCTGACTACTCTGCGCACGCCGTTGGCCGCCCCATTCATCGTGGAGGTCAGGCAGCGCGAGGATGTGGTGAATTTCTCCTGGGCGCAGGGCGAGGCCTATGTGGTCTACCCCTACTGGCAGCCGGCCGGCGCTTTTCTGCAGCCGTTCGAGGCGCTGCTGCGCCAATCTGCGCCGTGCGTCATCAACCTGCACCTGGAGCCAACTCGCCTCGGTGAGACCGAATACCGGGCGCTGACGGCCGCCGCCGCCACTGCCCAAACCGCAGCCGATTGGCAGCGCAGCGCACACAGCGTGGAGCACAGCGGCCGTTGGGCCGATCCGCAAGCGGCCGCGGTCGCACGCGTCTATGCGGGCCAGTTGCGCCGGTTGAACCAGCCGTTCGTGATGGTGGCCCAGGCCGCCAGCCCTGACCGCTTTGCTGCGATGAGCATCGCGCAGACGCTGGGAGCCGCGTTCACCACTCGGCCAGCCGGCGGCCGGACCGACGAGGAGTTGATTTCCGCTGCCGAGGTCGTCTATCCGGGCACAGAGGCCGAGACGCAGGCGGCCGCGCGCACCCTGAACCATCTGATCCTGACACCGTGGGGCCGCACGCAGGCCGAGGAAAGTCCTTCGTTGCAGCGCCTGCGCTACCTGACCGATGCGCGCGGCGCGGCCGCCCTGTTCCGCTTTCCCATCGCGGTGCGCGGAGGCGTGCCCGGCATCGAGGTGCGCGAGCCGATGCCCGACTTCGAGCCGGGCGGCCGGCGATCGCAGATCAAAGCGGATGAGATTCACCTGGGCAGCTTTCAGCGCGGGGGCGCCGTGACCGTGCGACTCAAGGATCTTGCGCGGCACGGGCTGATCGCCGGCCTGCCGGGCAGCGGCAAGACCAACACCTGCCTTTACCTGCTGAGCCAGCTCCAAGAACGCCGTGCCCCATTTCTGGTCATCGAGCCAGCCAAGACCGAGTACCGGGGGCTGATCCGCCAAGCGGGCTTCGAGAACCTGTTGGTATTCACCCTGGGCGACGAAACCACGGCCCCCTTCCGGCTGAACCCGTTCGAGCTGCTGCCCGGCGTGCGGCTGGAGGTGCACCTGGAGGCGCTCAACGTCGCGATCAATGCAGCCATGCCCCAGTTTGGTGTGCTGCCCTCGATCATCGAGGAGGCGCTGGAGGAGATCTACACGGTCAAAGGCTGGCGGCTGACCGATATCGGGCCAGAGGATGCGGGCGGCGGCTCCAATCGGCGCCTGTTCCCCACCCTGGCGGAATTCTACCGCGCCGCCGTACAAGCGGTGACGGGCCGTGGATACCGCGGTGAACTGAACGACAACATCCAGGCTGCCGTCAAAGGCCGGATTGGCAGCCTGCTGCGTGGCAGCAAGGGGCGCATGTTCAACTGCCGGCGTTCGATCTCTCCGACCCTATTGTTCGAGCGACCGGTCGTGTTGGAACTGGACTCGCTCAACGACGATGCCAAGGGGCTGGCAATGATGTTCCTGCTGATTCTGCTGCGGGAGCATCGCCAGATGCAGGCGCGACGATCCGCGGAGGCCTCCGCTGGACTGCGCCACCTGCTGCTGATCGAAGAAGCGCACCGCATCATGGAGAACGTCGCGTCGGTCGGCAACAGCGAAGTTGCGGCTGACACACGGGCCAAAGCGGTGCGCATGATCAGCGACTTTCTGGTCGAAATGCGGGCCTACGGCCAGGGTGTACTCATCGCTGAGCAAAGTCCAGAGAAGCTGGCGCCGGACGCGGTGCGCAACACCAATCTCAAGATCGGCCACATGCTGCCGGGCCGCCAGGATCGCGAGGCGCTGGCCGCGGCGATGATCATGGACGAGGCGCAGGAACGTTTCATGGGCAAGCTGCGGGTGGGCCAGGCCGCGGCCTTCATGACGGGATTCGAGAAAGCCACTTTCATGAGTGTGCCGCCCTACAAGGATGGCGTGGGCTTCGCCGACTTTTTGTCCGATGCTGCCGTGCGCGAACACATGACCGGTTTCTACGTTGAGCAACTGCGGGCGCTGCTGCCGTTCGACGGCTGTCGTTTCTGCGCTGAGCCATGCCAGCATCGGGAACAAGTCGAACCGGTGACGCGACGCAAGGAAATCGTTGGCCGTTTTCATGCTGCTCTGGCTGCCTTCGACAACCGCCCTGAACCCGAACACTGGCCGGCCAACTGGCGCGGCGTGGCGGGGGTATGCAGTGAAGCAGCCGCGGCCGCGGGCAAGTCGGGCCAGGGCGAGGCCGCTTATTGCTATCTCTCGCATGAGATAGACTTTCCGTTCACCGAACACATGCGCCGGTCGTTCGTCCGGGCCATCGAGGCGCTGCCTTCGAGTGGATAATCACCGTCATATCGTATCGTTGTGGAATAAACCCGTTCGATCTTTCATGACTCGTCAGAAAGGAGCATGTCATGAACTGTCCAAACTGTGGCGCTGCTCACACTGGAAGCAACGCGTTTTGTATGAGCTGTGGTGCCAGACTGACTCCACCCACATCGGTTCCTGTGCTGACGCAAGAGCCGGCTCAGGCGCCGACCGTCGCTGTACCGGCGTCTGCGCCAACCCCCTATCAATCGGCGCTGGCGCCGGTCAGAGCGCCAACCCAGGCGGCCGCCGTACAACGGGGTGACGGCATCGCTATCATCCGACACATCTCGGCCGGCTCGGTATTCAAGGTCATATTTGTGATTTATGCGCTCTTGCTGGCGACCTTCGGCTGTTTCGCTGTGGTGCTACCAGGACTGCTCGGCTCCAGCTTGCTCGGCGGCATGATGGATGATCGGTATGGCCTGGGGGCGATTGGCGCAGGTATCATCGGCACGTTGATTTCCTATGTCGTGCTGGTCGTCGGCGGCTCGCTCGTACCGGCCATCGTGATAACCCTCAGCGCACTGATCTACAACCTGGTGGCCGGCTGGGTGGGCGGCATCCAGGTTACACTGCAGGAGTAGCGTCGCCATGTCCTTAGAAAAATTCGCCGTGGACGCCTCTTTCGATGCCGCCAGGGTGGCCGCAAACACGGTCAAAGACATTTGGTCGGTGATGGACGCGGCGGCCGAAAAACCTGCGCCGAGCCAGTATCTCGGTGCGAAAGCGGTTCAGGCCATCCAGGGCGTGACCGACCGGGCACAACAGGGGATGCGTACGGCGCTGGATGCGTAAGCGAATGATTGGAGGGGTGTGATGTCACTCGACACATCGGATACAAAGGATGTTCCAGAGGTCGCGGATTCGGGGCAGGAGACGGTCAGCATAACCGCGCCGCCCAGTCCAACACTTGTGAAGGCGATGCAGGGCGGGGATGACGAATATCCATCCCCCGACCAGTGGCCCAAGACCGCCACCACCGAACTCGGCGATGCCAGGCGGGCCGAGACGGGGGTCGAACGGCCGGAGGTCAAGTGGCACCACGAGGTGGCAGAGCCTGACAAGGAAGGCAAGCCAGCGGGGACGCCTGAAGGCTGGCGGCCGGGCGGTTCGGAGCGGGGTTAGCTCTGGATCCGTCCCAGCACGGTGATGACATCGAGGACAGGATCGGCGCCCCGGCGGCGCATGTCAGCGATCAGCAGACTGGTCGAAGGCCGGTTCAGGCCCGAAAACTTCGTCGAAGAAGTGCTGGGGGTCCAGACGCGCTTGCCATTGCTGATGCCATTGCACGTAGTCCGCGTAGCGGGAGCGGGGCAGGTTGAGAAACCGTGCCGTCTCCACAGGACCCAGCGCAGCCATGAGCGCTTCCAGCCCTCGACGAATGACGGTGTCTTCGGGTAGATAAGTTTGTGTGTTCATCGAAGATCTTCCTTGTCGCAATAGGACGTCGGAGCACCGAACCATATCTTAGCGCCGAAACGCTGCAATTGGTGGAGCAGACGATCATCAACCGTGATAAAATCGCAGCCCGCAAGCTCGGCAAAGGCCACATGAGCTGCGTCGGCCGCCCCAAGCCCCAATCTCAGCAGTTGTTCCGCTCGGCTACGGGCTTGGGTCATGTCAACCGTTACTTCAATTCCGACATTCTTGAGCAGAAGCAACACATGCTCACGCTTTGCCAGATCGGGGTTGGCAGAGGCCTCGCTGAAGTGAACCGGTGAAACGACCATCTCTAGAGAGTGCGCACGGACATGACTCAAGATGAGCGATACCGCATCAGCCTCAAGGCGAATACGCATCTGGTGTTGATCGTCTAACGGCCGGTTGAGGGCACATATGTCAAGATAGATACGTTTGGGTGACTGCGATGAAGCCGATTGTTTCGCTGCCATGACGTTGCCCCCTGCCGTGATTGTACTACCCGCGGGCAGTTGATGCAAGGTGTGGGCAGCCATTCATGCGTTGAGCGCACAACCGTCAATGAAAACGGCAGGCTCGGTCAGGAGACCGGCCCGAGTGGTGATTTTTCAGATCAGTCGCTATCGTGACGGTTGGAGTTGCTGTTCGCGCACAGGGTTGGGAAATCGAGGTTCAGGGATCCAGTGCCGATGAAGTAAAGGAAGTCACTCGCGCACTCTCTGCTCAGATCCTCAAAAGGGAACGCCGTGTCGTTTTGCCTGTTCAAACATGGGACTTTGTGGAGAACGATACACTTAAGGCCATGCTCCGGCGAGATTATTCTGAATTAGATGAGCTTCTGAAAGTAGATGCTCCCAAAAGCGTTCTGATTATGTGTGGTTCGATACTCGAAGCCGTCTAAGTTTCAGTCCTTCGCCAACAAGAGGCCGCCGCGAAAGATAGATATAGACAGCTCTTCCCTGACAAAAAGAAGCCGACGAGAATGCCGCCCAGCCTCGATGAGTGGAGACTACACCAGATGATCGCAGTATCAACGAGCCAGGGTATCTTAACGGAAGACAGCTCGCGTCTCCACGCGGATATCATTCGGGATTATTGCAATCTTGTACATCCGATGGTGGAAGTCCGACAGACGATCAGCTTTGATTCTGAGGTCGTTGCCGCAGTGCTGGCCTTCTTCGTGCGGGTTCTTCGCCTGGTGGCTGATTACGTTTCGACGCGGAGGTTCTGAATGGTAAAGGATACACAGAATACGCCGACTGACGTTCCAGAGACGAAAGCGTCTGATAGGGCAGTCCCACCCAGCGTGAGTGCAAGGGGGCAGCGCGCCATGCAAGGTCCTGTTGAGACGCAGGAATCTGTGCCAAAGACCACACTGGACGCAGCAGACCACGATAAGCGCGATTTATCACGCGACGATATGCGACAACTGAGGGGACAAGGTCTCTCCAAAGCTGAAAGAGGTGAGGTCGGTGAGAAGGCGATGGTGAAAGAAAATGAGCGCCTCGGCCGTCAAATGATCGCACACCACGCGGATAATCCGAATGCGTCTGGGCTAGACGGCATTTCTTGGGATCCCAAAGACCGAAAACTCTGCCTCCAGGAAGCGAAGAACTATCAACAAGGCTCAACTGTAGCAAAGAACAACCTGTCTGCATTCGAAGACCGTCACTGGGAAAACAACGTAGATGATGCGAGAGAAGCAATTCGCACTTCCAACTTGAGCAAGGGGGACAAGATCGCGGCCCAGGCCGCGTTGCGAAATCGGAATTTCACTACCGAACTATATGTTCCCAATGGCGTGAACGTGAGCGCTCCGGCACAGCAACTACTCGCAGACAAGGGCGGCGACGTTGTGGTCAAGCAATTCGATGGTCGGTTGCTGTGGAGCCAAGAACGAAAAGTGGCTGGGAGGAGTATCTCGTGACACAAGACTATTGGGAGCAACGTCGAGAAGAAGTCCTCGCGTTCCGTGATTACGCTCGGAATTTTGATCTGGCCAAGGATAAGACAACTGGGGTATGGCTTGCGGAAAGCGGCCATCAGTTGATGGAGATCGCATTTCAACTGATGTTTTTGGAACGCGAGACCGACGCGGTGGATCTAGCAAAACGTGCCATTGGCTACTACGAGGCATCGTTGGCAGGTGAGAGCAGCCATCCAGAGACAGATCCGCGGATGACCAATGTTTACCAGCGGCTTTACTATGCACGCTGGTGGATAACGAGCGACGAACCAAAGCACGTGGCAGTGCAGGCAGCCAGGGCTTTTTGCGCCGAACTAGTCAAGGAACCCGTTGCAGAAAACACCGGAATCTATCAGCGGGCAGCCTTGCTGTGGCTGGAAGCAGGAGAGGTTGACTCAGCAAAGCCATGGATTTCGTTGGGCCAGGAATCTGCTCTGCTGGGGAGAGACTCCATCTCAGATACTACTTTGCTGCGGGCCGTTTTGGGCAGCATTGCAGGAGGAGACCCGCAGCATTCGGTTTGCTCAGAACTGCTGGAGGTTCTGGGACAAGCAACGATGTGGGGACAGCTAACTGCCAGTACCCTTTGGGACGCCTTACAGATTGCGGATATTCATCGTCGTCTGTGCGGTGGCGATGCCGACTTTCCAAGGCTACTCTTGCGGGTTCGATAATCTATAGCGGTGCTGCCAGCACTGCGGCAAGGCGCCCTCGTGAACATTTGCATCAACTGTGGTATCTTGGAGTGATCTTGTCATGCCAGAGAAAACGATCTTCTGCCCTCACTGCGGCGCGCAGCAACTGAAGGCGAGCGCCCGCTTCTGTCATGTCTGCGGACAGCCGATCCCGGCCGCGCCGACTGTCGGGCCCACACCGGTCGAGGTGATGCCGGCGCGACGACGCAGGCCAAGTGCCTGGTGGCTGCTGCCGCTGCTCCTGATTGTGGGCGTAGTGCTGGTCTTTGCGCTCTGGGAGCCAGCGCGCGACCGAGTCTCGGCGCTGGTAGCAGGCAACCGGCCGGCAGTGACCGGGCCGGTCAGTCGCGGCTCTGAGGTCGACCAGGGGACGAGGCGCGCTGACGCGACGGCTAGCTCCATCGAGGTGACTTCCTTGGCGCCGACAGAAACGCTTGTCCCGCTGCCAACGTCTACGCCTCTGCCAACCGCCACCCCGCAGCCGACCGCGACGCCTCCGCCCACCGCCACGCCGCCGCCTACTGCGACGCACACGCCCACGGCGACCCTTGTCCCCACCAACCCGGCGCAGCCCTCGCCGGCCGTAGCGGCCCGGCACCTGCCGGTGTCATTGCAGGGCATCGCCAACGCCAGCACCACGGAAGGCTACGTGAATCCACCCCTCGGCGACGTGGTCCTGGGCGGGGTGCGCTTCAGCCTGGGACAGGGCGGCAGCGTCACCACGCAGGCCGCACCCCTGCCGGACAACCCGACGAGCATCGTGCTGGCGGTTGACGCCCAGTCGCCGCAGACCGTCTACCTGCTCATCATTGGCGGCGACCTATACAATCGGTTCGCCGGACAGACCGTCGGCCGGGTGCGCCTGGTCTTCGCTGACGGCAAGGCACACGCGGTGGACCTGGTGGCCGGACAAAACGTGCGCGAGTGGAAGCTCTCCGCCGATGTCGTCGGCAGCGCAACCAGCCCGGAGCTGGTCGAGGTCTGGCGCGGAGCCAACCGCGACGATGGGAGCGCGGCTGTGATCGACATGCTGCGCATTCCCATTCCGTCCGAGCTGCAAGCCGGCTGGCTGGTCAGCGTCGAGGTGATTGACCGCAGCGCGGAGACGGCCGGCGATCTCGATCCAGCCTTGAATCTCCTGGGCGTCAGTGTGGCCCTGAAGCCGGTGCCGACTGCCACGCCAACTACACCCCCCTGCCGTATCGCGGCCGGGGAGGTGTTCCGAGCGCTCTGGACGCAGCAGCGGGCACGACTGGGCTGCGCGCTCAACCGGGCGGCGCAAAGCGACGCAGCCACCGAGCGCTTCGAGCGCGGCCGTATGATCTGGCGCAAGAGCAACGACATGATTTACGTGTTGTACGACGACGGTGATTGGGCGGCGTATTCTGATATCTCGGTGGACGGCGCGCCCGAACCGGGCGGGTTCCAGCCGCCGGAGGGGCTGCGCACGCCGGTGCGCGGCTTCGGCGCAACGTGGCGCGAGATTCTCGGCGGCACAGCCGCGCGCATCGGTTGGGCGACGCAGGATGAGTATGCGGTGTCGGTCTTGTTCCAGGATTTTGAGATGGGGCTGATGCTGGAGATGGAAGGCAAGGTCTACCTGTTGGGAGATAGCGGCGGGCGCTGGTTGGCGCCGTAAGGAGAAGCAGTGGCTGATCAGAGTCTCTTCTGCCCTTACTGCGGGGCTGAACAGATCAAGCCGGATGCCCGATTTTGTCATGTTTGCGGCCAGGCGTTCCCAGCGCGGCCCGCGCCAGTCGCGACGCCCGCCGCGACCTCCGTCACAGCCAGACGGCGCAACTGGCTGTGGCTCATACCACTCGTCCTGGGGGTCGCGGCGATCGCAGCCGGTGCTTTTGCCTGGCAGCGCAGGCTGTTGGACCTGGGCGGACGGGATCAGCGTGCGTGGACACCGGCTGCCATCTCCGCAGGAACGGTCGCCGAGTCGCCCATGCCGGGTGACACAAGTGGCGCTCGTGATGCGGCCACACTGACCGTAGGATTACCCGAAGCAACCTTTGCCCCACCATCGAACACACCGCCTCCGCCGGCGACGGCTACGCCGCAGGCCACTGCAACGCCGCGACCTACTGCCACCCCGCCGCCCACGGCGACACCCCCGCCCACAGCGACGCCAGCCCCGACTTCGACGTTTACGGCCACGGCGACGCCGGTCACGCCGGCGCCCGTCGTGGGGAAAGTGATCTTCGGCAGCGACCGCAGCGGGTACGCGCACATCTTCACCGTGCGTGGCAACGGCCAGGGGCTGCGGGCAGTCACCGGCGGCAACGAGTACTTCTGGGACCCGGTTCTGAGCAACGACGGCACGCTGGCTGCCTACGTGTCCAAGGTCAACGGCAATACCGAGATCTTCGTTGCGCGCAGCGACGGGAGCAATGCCCGGCCCATCAGCAACCATGCAGCCGAGGACGACCATCCCGCCTGGTTCCCGAACAATGCCGCGTTAGCCTTCGCCAGCCGCCGCGATGGCGGTTGGGACATCTACCGGATGAACGCCGACGGCTCGAACGTGCGCCGGTTGACCGCGGACGGCGGCGACAACCGCTTCGTGGCTGTGTCGCCCGACGGCGGCCAGATCGCCTATGTTTCCCAGAATGCGGGCTATCCCACCGTCGAGCTGATGGGGATGAACGCCGATGGTAGTAACCGCCGCGTCCTGTACAGCTATGCATCGAACAAGCAGCGCGACGATCCGGGTCGCTTCCTGTATCGGTCCGACTGGTCTCCCGATGGGACTCTCATCGCGTTCGGCGCAGACGACGACAACGATGGCCTGATCAGTATCCTGGCCATCAACACAGCCACAGGCCAGGCGCAGCGCCTGATCCGGGATGGCAATGGTCCGGCATGGAGCCCAGACGGCCTGCGGTTGATCTACAAGCCGGCCGGTGAGCAACAGATCTTGTTCGTGGCCGATGCGGCTGGCAACCGGCTCTACCAGTTGACCGCAGGGACATACAACGCTTGGTCGCCCGATTGGGCGCGTTGAGCAAGCAAGCGAGTTGATGCACTTATATTCGGAAGGAGAAAATACACTATGGCAACACCCGTCACCTGTCCCAAATGCGGCGCATCGGTGGCGCAGCCGGCCGGCCGTTTCTGCATGGCCTGCGGCGCGGCGCTGGCGCCCGCCGAGGCTGCGGAGCGTGTGCCCGTACAACCCGCACCGCCGGCCAGCCAGCCTCGGGTTGCACCGGTCCAACCGGCTTCGGCCAGCGCAGCAACCCGCCCGCAAGCAGCGGCCCCTGCGACATCGAAACCTGGACGGAAGTTCACCGTCATTAACCTGCGCAATCTGTTCGGCCTCTTCGATCTGCTGGCCCTCGTAACCGGGGCAGGCTTCCTGGCCTTTACACTACTTCGCACCCCTTCCACCCAGTGCCAATCGTTGGACGTGCCTGCCTCGCATACGGTGGCGGACAGCCGGCGCACGCAGGCAGGCACCCTGGACGGTTTTATCGTGTTCCAGAGCGGCCAGACGTACCTGGTCGCTGAAAACCAGGCGCTGACCATTCCTGAAGATGGCACACTACTGATCGAGCCGGGAGCGCGCTTGCAGTTTGGGGCGGGATCCGCCCTCGATGTGCATGGCCGGCTGCACGCCTGCGGCAGCAGTGGCAAGCCGATCACCCTCACGTCGGAGCAGGACGATCCAGAGCGCAAGGGAGCGGGCGGCCCGCAGCCGGGCGATTGGATCGGCGTTCGCTTTTTCGATGAAAGCAACGGCGATTCGGTGCTGGGCCATGTGCAAATCCGTTACGCAGGCCGTGACAATCACGGCGCGGTGCATCTCGGCAAAGCATCCCCTCATCTGAGCGATCTTACCATCACCGATAGCAAGTATTTCCCGCTCAGCATGGCGCCCAGCGCCGCACCGGTGATCTCGGGCAAAATCGAATTCACCAACACGCCCGCGCGAGGCATCGAGGTGCGCGGTGGTCAGATTCGAGAAGATGTGACCTGGGAAAATACCGACATTGTCTACGTGGTGACGGGCAATGTGCGCGTCGATCAAGCCACGCGGTTGACCATCAAGCCAGACATGGTCGTCAAATTCGCGCCAGACACTGGCCTGGAAGTCGAAGGCACTCTGATGGCGTCCGGGAACAGTCGTGGCGCGCCCAAGGTCGGCGAGCGCGGTAGCGTCACCTTCACTTCGTTCAAGGATGATGAGATCGCGGGTGATACCGATGGGCGTGCAGCGGTTCCGGAAGCCGGCGACTGGTACGGTATCCTGCTGCGGGGCAGCAACACCCACTCCATCGTGCACGGCACATTGATCCGTTACGCCGGCAAGAACGGCCGTGGCGCGGTTCACGTCGAAAACGCCTCGCCAGAGATCAGCGGCAACCGGATCGAGCACAGCGCCTGGTACGCGGTCAGCACTGACGCCGGGTCTGGCCTAAAGATCACCGGTAACGTCTTGGCTGAGATTGATGAAGGTATAGGCCTGGAAATCCGGGGGAGCAGCCTGCAAGGCCGCGAAACCTGGCGCTGGCAGGCGACCGACAGTGATATGGTGCGCGTCCTGACCGGCAACCTGACCATCGGACGTGAGGGGATCCTGGAGCTCGGTCCCGGCCTGACGGTACGCTTCATCAGGGATACCGGTATCTACGTGGACGGCGCCTTGCGCATCATGGGCGAAAAGGGCAAGCCAGTCACCCTGACCTCGGTGCGGGATGATGCCGCTGACGCGGGCGGTGACGTGGATGGCAGCGCGGCGCGACCTGTCTCCGGTGACTGGAAGGGGGTCTACATCAACCGCGAAAGCAACGACCGTCTCACCGAGATCCATTACGCGGTGGTGCGCTATCCATCAGTGGGGCTGCAATTCACGGACGTCAGCCCCGTCGTTGAGGCAGCAACCATCAGCGATACCTCGGGTCTGGGCATTGCCTGCGAAGACGATGCAAAGCCGACCCTGACCGGCGTGACCTACACGCGTACGGGGCAAGGGGACACCAACTGCAACCGATAAAAGGAGATCGAGATGTACTGCATCCACTGTGGGGCCGCCAACGCTGATACCAGCAAGTTCTGCATGCAATGCGGAAAACCATTGCTTGCGCCAGGAGCACCCCCGGCCACTCCCACACTGCCTCGCACGCCAACTCCCGCCATACCGACGCTGCAGACAACGCCGCCACAACCGGCGCCTCGGCGGCGACGCTGGCTGCCCTGGGTTGCTGGCGGCCTGGCATTGCTGCTAGTGCTTAGCTTGGGAGCGGTCGTGCTGGCCCGCACCTGGCTGCACCTCGGCACCAATGACGCCATCAAGCTGCTACCGACCGACAGCCAGATGACGTTCAGCATCAGTCCGAGTTTGCTGCAGGTACGCCAGTTGCAGAAGCTTGAGGCGGTCGCGGGCGCGTTCGGCGCGGCCGCCCAGGGCACGGGCGCCTTGCCGACCGACCTGCTGGACACCCAGTTGGACATCGACCTGAATAAGGACATCATGCCTTGGGCCGGCCTGGAGTTTGCCGCCAGTGTAGTGGACACCGGGCAGGAGGAGGTGGGTCTGCTGGTGGCCGCAGCCGTGCGTAACAGCAGCGCGGCCACAGAATTTACCGACAAGGTGCGAGGCCAGCTTGAGGCCAGCGGCAAAACGTTCGAGGAAGAAAACTATCACGACATCCAGATTGTTTATCAGACGCCGGACTATTCCGGCGCAGGGCTGGCCTACGCCCAGTACAATGGATTCCTGGTGGCTGGCACGTCGCTGGACGCACTGCACCGCTCCGTGGATGTTGCCCAGGGTCGGGCGCCGGCTTTGAGCAAGGACGCTATCTACCAGAGGACGCTTGGTCAGTTGCCGGGAAACCGAGCCGGCTATCTCTACCTCGATTGGGCTGCGCTCAACCGCAAATTGGATACACCATCGGGTCTGCCCGTTGACCAACAGATACGGGGGATTGGCGCGGCGCTGTCGCTTCAGAGCAACGGCATCCGGCTGGATTACTCATTAGTGCTGGATACCAAGAATCTGTCACCAACACAGCTTGCGGCATTACAGCCATCTGCCAGCCGTAACCGGGTAGTTGCCGCGGTGCCCGATAATACCCTGTTCATCGCTTCTGGATCGAGATTGCGTGGTTTGTTCGATCAATTCGCCGCATTCCAGTTATCCGATGACGAGGGGCTTAACCAGGCCATCCAGGATATCGAGGACCAACTCGACATCAGCCTGGAACGGGATCTGTTCACCTGGGCCGACGGCGAATATGCGCTGGCGCTTGTCGAAGACTCTTCCGGATTGATGGGCGCTCAGACGTATCAGCTCGGAATTGCGTTGTTGCTCGAGGCAAACGACCGCCGCGCAGCCGAGTTGGCCATGAACAGGATTGCCGTTTATCTGGGTGACCTCAGTGGCATCCAAGTTGTGGATGAAACGATCGTGGGGTCCAACTTTCACGTCCTCGCTGACCCATATTCAGATACGTCATTGGGGTATGGGCTCGTCGGCGACTTCGTGGTGATGGGTAGTTCCAGACAGGTCTTGAACAGCCTGGCAAGAGCTTCCGGTTCTCCATTGGCCAAAAACACTGTCTTCAAGGAAGCCAGTGCACCCTTACCAGAGAAAAACAGCGGCTACATTTACCTGGATGTGGCTAGCCTCGTAAATATGTACTACCGCCAAATGCCCGACTCTGTCAAGCGGGATTTCGATCGCGATGTGCGACCCTATATCGGGGCCATTCGCGCGGTCACGATGACAGCGAAACCGGCTAAGGGCACAGATGACACGCTCCACGGTTCGCTATTCGTGCTTCTCGATGAGAGCACTTTCAAGTAGGTGGTGGTGTTGTTATGTTTTGCCCATCGTGTGGTGAGATCGTCACTGAGAATCAGAGGTTTTGTGCTCGCTGCGGTGCTGAGTTACGCTATGCCCAACCTATCGCTGCGCGAGGACCAGCAAGGCAAAACCTACTTGCGCCAGCGCCTGGTCAGGATGTAATCCTGATCGGTCGAGACCCGGCATTGCGAGAAACGGCGCACTGCTACCTTGATCACCCGGCCATCTCCTCGCAACATGCACGTATCGAGCGTCGCGGAGACCAGTGGTTCGTTGTGGATCTCTATAGCAGCAAGGGGACGTTCGTCAACTATCAGCGTGTGCCGCCCGGCCCAGCCGGCCAATCCGTGACTGGAGAGGACACGATCTGGGTGGCGCCCTATGCTTTCCACTTGCGAACCAGCGGAACACGCAGTGCGTTGCAGTCGGCACAAATGCGGCTCGACGCACACAACCTGCGCCGCCAGGTCAAAGTCGGGCGCGAGAATGTGACGATCCTGGACATGCGCGAGACCCCACTTGCTTTCTCGCCGGGGGAATTCGTCGCGTTGGTGGGTGGCAGCGGCAGCGGTAAGACCACGCTGATGAAGGCGCTGAACGGTATGGCGCCCGCCCAGGAAGGTCAGGTCGCGATTGATGGCCGCTCGATCATCGAAGACAGCAACGCGCACGCCTTTGCCGCGCTGTTCAGTATCATGGGTTATGTACCGCAGGACGACGTAATGCACCGGGACCTCACAGTGACCGAGTTGCTACGTTACGTGGCGCGCCTGCGGTTGGCCGACCTCTCCACTACTGAGATCGCGACGGCAGTGGACGAAGCGCTGGCCTCGGTGGATCTCAGCCAACACGCTGATAAACTGATCCGCCAGCTCTCAGGCGGTCAACGCAAACGAGTCAACATCGCGATGGAGCTCCTGGCCCGGCCGCGGCTGCTCTTCCTGGATGAGCCGACCTCTGGTCTCGATCCCGGGCTGGATCTAGAGATCATGACACTGTTGCGCAATTGGGCGCGCGGGGACAATGCGGGCGCCGATGGCCGCAGCGACCCCAAGACGATCGTCCTGGTGACGCACGCGACCGAGAACATCGAACAATGCGATTACATCGCCTTCATGGAACCGGGCGGTCGCCTCGCCTACTTTGGCCCACCGCGCGAGGCCAAGCGGTTCTTCGTGCCAGAGCGAGAGCCAGACGACGTCACCTATTCGGAGATCTATCGCCGTGTGGCCAGTCCACCGCCAGCGGTTCGAAGCCGTAGCGATGGACAGCCGGCGACCTGGTCGGACGCCTACCGCGAGTCGGCCAACTTTGGGCGCTATATCGTGGCCCGGCAGCCAGCAGAAATCGAAGGCTACGCCCGGCCGGTCGCCGCGGTTGAGCAGGCGGCTCCTCTGCGGATCAAGCTCCCGACGCGGCCAGAGTTGCAGGTCGGTCTGCAACAGTTCCGGATCCTGGTTGGGCGCTACGCTCGTCTCATCGGTCGCGATAAGCTGAACGCCGCATTTCTGTTTCTGCAGGCGCCGTTGGTAGCGATCTTGTTGGCCGCGGTCTCCTCCCCGCAGGCGTTGCGGCCGGCAGGAGCGATGGATGCCGAGAAGGTGCTGTTCATCCTGGCATGCGCTGCGGTGTGGCTCGGCATCATCAATTCTACCAAGGTGATCGTCGCCGAGCAAGACATCTACCAGCGCGAGCGTCTCTATGGCCTGGGGCCTGTGCCCTATGTGCTGTCCAAGATCACTGTATTGGGCGGCATCGGCCTGCTTCAGATGGCGCTCCTGGTATTCTTCGTGAACCTGGCGATCTTCTTGCCGGACCAAGGACTGGCCGGGCCGGTGCAACTCGAGTACTTCGTCACGCTGGTACTGAGTACGGTGGCCGGGATGGGTCTGGGACTGTTGACCTCAGCGCTGGCGCGTACGCTTGACCTGGCAAATACGCTGATGTTCCTGCTGCTCATCGTGCAGGTGATCTTTTCGGGTCTCCTTTTCGAACTCGTGGGGCTGGCGCAGATCCCAGCATCGCTGACGATCAGCCGGTGGGCCTTGCAGGCACTCGGCACCAGTACAGACTTGAACCGCTTGCTGACGGGTGTGATGCCAGGTTATGACTGGAACCCGGCCTATCGCGCCGACATGGTGCATCTTCTGGCCTGTTGGCTGATCCTGGCTCTCTATGCGGCGATCTGTGTCGGTCTGGCCTGCTGGAGGCAGGCCAAAAAGTAGCAAACAGATGCGGAACGCTAAGACAAGGAGTTCTTGCGATGCAATGTCCTGCCTGTAAAACTACCCTGCCCGATGAGGCGCGTTTTTGCAATGTCTGCGGCGCGTCAATTGCGCAGACAATGGCCTGCGCCCGGTGCGGCCAGCCGGTCAAACCGGAGCAGAAGTTCTGCATGAACTGTGGCGCGCCGGTTTCGACCGTTCCGGTTCCGCCTACGCCCCCGCACCCTGGGCCGGCTGGGAGCACCCCGCCGGCAAACGCAGCGGCGCCTGTTCCTTCTAATCGGTGGGCGCAATGGCGACTCTGGCTGATCCCATTGGCGCTGCTGGCTGTGCTGGCTATCGCTGCCATCGCCCTGGGGCTGCCAGGCAAACTGTCACAGAAGGCGACAACACAAGGAACGCCCGTTGCCAGCGCCCCGAAAACCCCGGCCAACCCTGACGAGCTGTGGCGTCGGGCGCAGGAACTGCAGGCCGCAGGTTCGTGGTCGGAGGTATTGTCCCTGCTGACCCAGTTGCGCGCGGCCGATCCCGAAGGGGCGCGGCGCGGCGCCGCCTACCAGCCGGCGGAGGTCAGCGCCTTGCTGGCGGCGGCCTGCATCAACCTGGCGCGCCAGGCAGAGCAGGCCGCCGATCCGGCCGCAGCCAGCAGCCACTGGGCCTGCGTCTTGCAGGAACGGCCCGGCGACAGTGAAGCGACGACTGGTAAACAACGCGCCGATCTCTACCTGGCTGGACAGGCGGCCCTGGACGCCGGGCAGTATTCCCAGGCCATCACAGCCTGGGAAGAGCTACATCGTGCCGCGGCTGGCTACGCTGACGTGACCGATCGCCTCTACCAGGCATACCTCGCGTACGGGGATGCCCTGTGCGCCACGCAGGCTCCGGCCGACATCGAGGAAGGGCGCAAGCAATACGGTCTGGCCCGCGGCCTGGCGCCGACGCGGCCGGAGGCCATCGAGAAGCTACGCGCCTGTCAGCCGCCAACGCGCACTCCAACACCTACCGCGCCCCCAACGCTCACCCCAACGCCGTTGCCAGGCCCGCACCTGGGCGTCATCGGCGACGATGTGACGACCCTGCGGGTGCGCAGCGGGCCTGGAGCCGGTTATTTCGTGGTGGGCAGGCTGACCGCCGGCGATGCTGTGACGCTCACCGGTCGCACGGAGGACGCGTCCTGGGTGCAAGTCGAAGTTGCACCCGAACGCGCCGGCTGGATGAGCAGCGAGTATGTCAAGGCCAACTACCCGGTCGAAGGCGCGCCGATCGTGGACACGCCGCCTTTGTCCAAGCGCCTGCTCGCAGCCCAGGCCAGCGCGGATTTCTCCAGTCAGCAGGGCTTCCGTGATTGGTTCTACCTGGCCTCAACCGCCCCTGGTAGTTCGAAGTACGTTCGCATGCCCTGGGACAAAGACGGCACCTATCGCTGGTGCTGCAACACGAGCTACAGCCCGGCGATGCGGGTTTGGCGCGCGGGGGCCTATCCAAGCCCGCGCAATGATGCCGTGCGACTGTGGGTCAGCCCTTACGAGGGTGATCTGCGCATCTCTGGTGTGGCGCGCAAGGAACCCCTCTATGGGTCCGGCGGCAACGGCTCGCTGGTACGCATCTTGCGTAACGAGGAGCTGCTGTGGGAAGACTCGCTGGGCAGCAGCGACGCCAGCAGCACCGCCTTCGATTTGACCGTGGCGTCGAAGTCTGGCGACGGGTTCTACTTCGTCGTCAGCGCCTGGGGAAATGACTATGGCGACAGCACCCTCTTCGATCCCACGATCGAACTGCTGCACCCGGAGGGCGCCGACACGCCGGCGCCCGCGCGTTGGGCCGAGGTCGCGCAAGCAACGCCAACTAAGCCGCCGGCAGAGACGCTTTGCTTCGAGCCTCGGTTGCGGCATTACGAAGAACACAAAGGGTGTTGCGCCGAGATCGTCGGGCTGGTCTACAACCAGCAAGGTCAGCCGTTCGCGCCACAAGGTGCGGTCATGCGTATCGAAGGCCCCGCCGCGACCAACCAATATGTGCACGAGTTTGGCGTCGCGCCCAACGGCGGGTACGAGGTGACGGCGCTGTCCGTGAACCCGTACACGCTTTGGATCAAGGGGTCGAACATCCGCAGCAGACAGTTCGCCGTGAAGTTCGACGACTGGGCGAAGATCCGAGCCGTGGTGGACTGGTATCGAGTGGCGTGCTGATGATGAAGAGAAAATGAAGTAAAAACAGGCGGCGAAAACAATGCGCCGCCCTTTTCTTGTATTCTCAGAACTCGCAATGCTGACACCAATGTCATTAAGTTAGCGTTGGGCTGAGGGCGAATGTTCTGGTATGCTTCCTGCAACCCAATCAGGAGGCGCCAAATGCCCGAACCTACCGCGGTGCTTTGCACCGGATTACTCACGGCCTTACGCCAGCGCTTGACGGATCGCGATTTTCTGGCACGGCATCGGCAGTCGGCCAAGGATTTCACCCGCCAGTGCTGTTTGCCGTTCGTGGTCGTGATCTTCTTCTTGCTTAATCTGGTCAAACGCGCCCTGCAAGACGAACTGGACGAGTTTTTCAACCTGGAACGTGGGGCCGCCGTGGCTGCCCGCACGGTGACAAAAAGCGCCTTCTGTGTGGGCCTCTGGGACGTGGTGGCTGCCTTCCTCGCTACCGGCCTCCCGGAGCAAATTGTGACCTTGACCCCCGGTGCCGCAGCATGTGCCGACTGTCGGACGCACCACCTGCCCACCCAGCCGCTCCAAGTCCGCGATGAAGGATACGGTCGTGCTGCTGCTCCACCGGACGGTGATTGCCGATATCTTGGCCAGCCTATAGCAAATGATGCTCCGCACGGTCGAACCGATCCGCCCAGGCCGCAAGTATCCCAGGAACAAAACCGCCAAGCGCAAACGTTTCGCCATGACCTACAAACCACTTCGCTACCTTAATGACATTGGGGATATGATCCAAGCGATAACCGGGACGACGACAACGATGACAGCGGAAGCATCTGGGATGGGTGGCTGTTCAAGCGGTAATGAGTCCAGCGTTGACTTCGACGATACCCAACACACCCGACAGCCCCAATCTTGTGCTGGCGCGGCGTCTGGTGTACAATGAATGCAGTCATCAATAGAAAGAGTCTCGCAACAGATGCAAGTATTGCTCACAGAAGACAAACACTGGTGGTTCGCCAGCCGCACCCGCGCCATCTTGGAGCTGCTCGACCGCTTCCTGCCCACCGACCCCGACCGGCTCGTGCTCGACATCGGCTGCGGCGCCGGCAACATGGCGCATCACCTGGCCGCCTACGGACGCGTGCTCGGTGTTGATTCCAACGCCAAACCGCTGCGCGTGGCGCGCACCCGTGGACTCGATGTGCGCGAGGGCAGCGCCGACGCCCTGCCCGTTGCCGACGCCTCGGTGGGCCTGGTCGCCCTGCTCGACACCGTCGAACATGTGCCCAACGAGGCGGGCGTCTTCGCCGAATGTTACCGCGTCCTGCGCCCTGGCGGCCATCTGATCGTCACCGTGCCCGCGCTCATGTGGCTTTGGAGCCAAAACGACGTCATCAACGCCCATCAGCGCCGCTATACCCTCGCAGAACTGACGCATAAACTGGAGGCGCAAGGCTTCCAGGTCCTGCACAAAAGCTACAACAACTTCTTCGTCTTCCCGCTGGCGGCCAGCCTGATCCTGCTGCGACGCGGCCGCGCCGAACCAAAACTGGCCTCCCCGCACTTCGATGAAGAATCGTACCAGGTCGAAATGGAACCGGCGCCGCCGCTCCTCAACACACTGTTGACCGGGGTGGGCAAACTGGAAGCGGCGCTGGTCAGACGATTGACCCTTCCCATCGGCACCTCGATCATCTCACTGGCGCGCAAATAGGGGGTGCAGGCATGCCTGCTCAACACAAATCATCGCCTTCCGATTTCTCCTGGGCCTTATGGCTGTTGGAGGGTTTTCAGGCGGTGCGTCAAGACGTGGAGCAGTTCTGCCCGCCCGAAGATTTCTGGAAACACATGCACACCGCCGAACGTGAGTTTCTCCTGGCCTGGCGCGTCCTCATCGAAGACGCTCTCGAACGCAACGCCCGCCGGGGCGACTTCGAGGCCGACGGCGAAATCATCCGCCCCCGGCGCCAAAGCATTGATGTCGAATTCTAGCCGTTACCGCTCTCTCCTGCTCGTCGTCTGGTTGCTTCTCAGTCTGAGCGCCTGCACCCAAAGCGGGCGCCAGACACAGCCAGCGTGCGTTCCCTCCTCCGCACAGGGCGCCGACACGGCCCGCCCCGTGTGCACCCCCAACGTCCCCACGCCGATCAGTACGCCGCAGACACAGCCAGCGTGCGTTCCCTCCTCCGCACAGGGCGCCGACACGGCCCGCC
>CAZOLV010000006.1:57772-84321 GCA_964580725.1 uncultured Anaerolineae bacterium
ACACAGCCAGCGTGCGTTCCCTCCTCCGCACAGGGCGCCGACACGGCCCGCCCCGCGTGTCCCAACCCCACGCCCACACCGACAAGCGAAGCAGAGGAGCAGCCAACGTGCGACTCCTCGCTGCGCGGCTTCAGCCCGCGCCGCCCACCCTGCCCTGGCGACCCTATCGCAACAGCGCGGCCCACGCCCCTGGCCCCCACCCCGGACGCCGTCATGCGCACGGCCCGCGTACCGATCCTGATGTACCACTACGTCTCCGAACCGCCGCCCGACGCCGACGTCTATCGCCGCGATCTCTCGGTGACGCCGGCGCAGTTTACCGCCCATCTGCAAGCCTTGCGTCAGGCCGGTTTCGTCAGCGTGCCTCTGAGCGATCTCATCGGCTATCTGGCCAACGGCCAGCCCGTCTTGCCGCCCAACAGCATCGTCCTGACCTTCGACGACGGTTATCAGGACAATTTCGACAACGCCTTTCCGGCGCTGCAAGCCGCCGGCTTCACCGCCGCCTTCTTCATCATCACCGATTTCGTGGATGCCGGACGCCCCGGCTACGTCACCTGGCCCGAATTGCGCCAGATGCACGACGCCGGCATGGAAATCGGCTCCCACTCGCGTGACCATCCCGATCTGTCGGGCCGTTCGCTCGATTTTTTGGTCTGGCAGGTGCTTGGCTCACGCGAAATGATCGAAAGTCGTCTCGGTTTCACCCCGCGCATCTTCTGCTACCCAGGCGGCCGTTACGACGATCTCGCCATCCAGGTGGTGCGGTCGGCCAACTTCTGGGGCGCAGTGACCACGCGTCAGGGCACGACCCATCGCAGCGATGGCCTCTTCGAACTGTCACGGGTGCGCATCCGTGGCAGTCACACCGCAGAGGATGTCGTCGCCCTGCTGAGTGCCCCCTGGTAATGTCCACGCGGCGGCGCGCCCACGTCTTTTGAGCGTTACGCCCCGCGCGTGCTATAATAGCGCCCAGCTACCCGTCTCAGACTGCTCAGTGCAACCTCTTTGGATGTGGAATGCGACGCGCTGCCAGATGGCTGACCGTCATCATCGCCAGCGTAAGCAGCGTCCCGCAATTCCGCTGCCGGCTACGGTGTCTGTGATCGCCCACGCAAGACAACCGATGTGCAACTTCATTCAATGGTAGTAAGGCAATAGCAAGGCAATGGCATTGGGTGCAGACTGCATCGTCTGTGCGGCCCGCAAAGTCTGGTTGCCCCCAGCGACCTTGACACACGGCGAGGCCGGGCTGAAGTAACGAACCACAAAGTGAGGTATCAGACGTGTTACAATACTTGTTCATCGCCCTCTTGATTCTGTTGGGATTGAGCAGCCTGGGCAGCGCGATCTTTGGCCGGCGCGCCGGGCGACGCCTGGCATTAACCTTGATTGCCGTCGCCTCCTGGGGCGGGGCCGCCTACTTCTATTTCAATCCGCTGGTCGGAACAACGCGCCTGGGGCTGGAACAACCCACGCCCACATCCACGCCGGCGCCTCGCCTGGGACGCATCCTCTGGCATTCGGGGCCAAGCGACAATCTGCAGGTCTGGATCATGGACGATGACGGCAACAACAAGCGGCAAGTGACCACCGGCGACGGCATCGGCACCAACGTCGAGCCGACCTGGGCGCCCGACGGCGCCCAGTTCGCCTTCGTCAGCGATCGCCTCGACGCCGAGGCCCTGCAAATCTTCGTCATGAATCTGGACGGCAGCAACCAGCGCGGCCTCATGCCTTTCCAGGCCAACCACAGTTGGTCGCCCGACTGGTCGCCCGACGGCCAGAAGATTCTCTTCCAGACCAACCGTGATGCCAACGCCATCTTCCAACTCTACACCTGCAACGCCGATGGCAGCAACGTCAAGAACGTCACCCGCACCGAAACCAACGAGAGTCGCGGCGACTGGTCACCAGACAGCCAACGCATCGTCTTCGTTTCCGAACGCGACGGCAACCGCAGCATCTACGTGATGGATCAAGACGGCAGCAACGTGCGGGCTCTCACCACTTTCAAGAGCGATGAACTCTACCCGCGCTGGTCGCCAGACGGTCGCGAAATCCTCTTCCAAAGCAATCACGAAGGGGACGGCAACTTCGGCATCTACGTCATGCAGGCCGACGGCAGCGATGTGCAGCGTATCAGCGACCTGGCCGCCAACAACATCACCCCGGTTTGGGCGCGTGACGGCCAAGCCATCGTCTTCGCCTCCGATCGTGACGATCTCAACTGGGACCTCTACATCATGGATCGCGACGGCGCCAACCTGCGCCGCCTGACCAACCAAAAGGCCGTGGATCGCTTCCCCGCGTGGCATGAAGG
Source organism: uncultured Anaerolineae bacterium (assembly GCA_964580725.1). Classification (GTDB taxonomy): domain Bacteria; phylum Chloroflexota; class Anaerolineae; order SSC4; family Amarolineaceae; genus Amarolinea. The sequence goes on from CAZOLV010000006.1 coordinate 60,096, forward strand.
GAGGTAACAGCCAATGCGCAGTCGTCGTCCATTTGCCGCCTGGCGCACCGGTTTGTGGAGCGTCGCCGGACCGATCTTCATCGTGCTCGCTATGACCCACCAGAGCAACCTCCCCCCGCCCACCTTCATCGGTTCGGACAATGAACGCGCCGGTTTTGGCGTCACTTCCGAAATCAGCAACTTCGACGTCAGCATGCTCAACGGCGGCTGGTTCGTGCGTTGGGACGTGCAGTCCTTACCCAACGAACCGTCCGGCTACATCTACATGCCGATGCTGCGCGTCACCGGCGCGACCTACACACCCAATGGCGCAACCCTGGCCAGCGCCGTCCGCGCCAACCTCGGCCGCACCTGGATCATCGGCAACGAGGCCGACAACATCTGGCAGGACAACGTCTTGCCGCAAGATTACGCCGTGGCCTATCACGACGCCTACTACTTCATCAAACAGCATGACCCAACGGCCAGGATCGCCATCAACGGCGTAACGCAGGGCACCCCTCTGCGCCTGCAATGGCTCGATCTGGTCTGGAACAGCTATCTGGCCCGCTACGGTGAAGAAATCCCGGTGGATGTCTGGAACATGCACACCTTCGTGCTACGTGAACAGATCAACTCCTGGGGCGCCTCCATCCCGCCGGGCGTCAACGCCACGCAGGGGATGCTCTGGGAAATCGAAGACCATGATCGCGTCGACCTGGTGCGCGAGCAGGTCATTCGTTTCCGCCAGTGGATGAAGAGCCGCGGCCAACAGCACAAACCGCTCATCAACACCGAATACGGCATCCTCCTGCCGATCAACTACGGCTTCGACTCGCCACGCGTGGTGCGCTTCCTCACCAGCACCTTCGATCTCTTCGATTCACTGCGCGACCCCAACCTGGGCATGCCAGATGACGACTACCGTCTGATGCAAACCTGGTGCTGGTTCTCTCTCGACAGCGAACAGTTCGAAGGGCAGTATGTGCGCTCCCTCTTCGACCGCACCACCCGCCAGTTGACGCCGGTGGGACAGGCATTTGCCAACTGGGGTTACGGTCAGCGCACCTGGTACAGCGATATCGAAATCAGCGCCGGGCCGGCGGTATCGGCGACCTGGGCCGTCTTCGCTGAGCAACCCAGCCGCTTCGATCTGGCCGCCTCGGTCATCAACATGGGCAACCTGGCAACCGGCCCCTTCGCCATGCGTTTCGGCTTGGGCGCAGCCAACGCCCCCACGCAGATCATCGGCGATGTCCAGCTCACTGCCGGCCTGCCAGCGCGTCACAGCCCGCCAGCCGCGGCCTCGCTGCAATGGCAGCAGGTGGTGACCAACAGCGTGACCCTCTTTGCGCAGGCCGACCCCTACGACATGGTGCGCGAGTTCCACGAAGACGACAATGTCGCCGCCATCACGCTGACGCCGCCCGCCTTCATGGACATCGAGTTGACCAATCTACGCACCACGCCTCCCAGCCTGCCCACCATCGGGCCAACCAGCACGATCACCATCCCGCTCAGCGTTGACATCGCCAATCTGGGCGGCGTCGGCGTGCAGGACGACTTAGAGGTGCAGTTCTGGCAGGGCCGCCCCGACATTGGCGCCCTGTTGGGCAGCGTCACACTCAACGCCCAAAACACGCCCACACTGCCGGTCATCGCCAATTTCGATTGGCTCGACGTGGCCCCAGGCATCTACCGGGTCTATGCCTACGTACCGCCTGCACCGCAGGACACCGACCCGGCCAACAACCAGCTCTCCGTGCAGGTGATCGTTCCAGCGTCTCGCACCTACCTGCCGCTAGTTCGCCGGCGCTAACCATGCGCCCTCGACACCAACGAGTCATGTGGATGAAGAAACCTGGTCAATTTGTCCTGGGCCTGCTGGCCCTGATGCTACTCTTCGATCTGGCGCGTGCGCAGCCGTTCGGCCCGGCCTCGAATCCGGCACAGTTCACGGCTGCGCCAGGCGCCCTGACGCCCGATCCAGCCGCCGCGCTGACGCTCACCGCCCTCGGACAGTTTGGCGGCCCAAGCTACAGCGTCCAGGTCGTCGAACCGTTCGCCTATCTGGGCGCTGGCTATCGCATGCAAATCCTCAGCGTCGCCAATCCGGCCGCGCCTGTTCTGGTGGGACAAACGCCCATGCTGCCCGACATTGTGCGCAGCGTGCGGGTCGTCGGCAGCCTGATCTTCCTGGCGTTGGGCGATAGCGGTCTCCACATCTACGACGCCAGTTCGCCGGCCACGCCGCAACTGCTCGGCATCTACGACTCGCCCGGCTTTGCGCTCGATGTGAGCGTCGTCGGTAGCATCGCCTACCTGGCCGACTATACCTCCCTGCAGATCGTGGATGTCGGCAATCTGGTGGCGCCAACCCTGCTCAGCATCTATGTTCCCTCCAGCGTGCTGCAAAATGTCGTCGTCGCCAACGGCCAGGCGTACCTCTCTGGCGTCTCCTGCGTCTTCTTCGGCTGCAGCGGCGTGCTGGAGATTGCCGATGTCAGCGACCCCTTCACCGTGCAGATGCGCAGCAGTTTCACCTCCGCCTTTCCAAGCAGTATGCGCCAGGCGCAAATCGTCGGCAATCTGCTGTACATCGCCAACAGCGAGTTGGGTCTGCAAATCCTGGATGTAAGCAACCCATCCGCACCGCAACTGCGCGGCGCGTACGACACATCTGGCATTGCCACCAGCGTCAGTGTCAGTGGAACGATCGCCTACATCGCCGACGGGCGCGGCGGCCTGCAACTGATCGACGTAGCCAACCCCATCACGCCGAGCCTGCGCGGTTCCATCAATACACAGAGATCGGCCTCCAGCGTCTTCGTCAGCGGCCGCCTGGCCTACGTCACCGATCACACCAGCGGCATGCAGGCGATTGACGTCAGCGCGCCAAGCGCGCCGCGCCTGACCGGTTCCTACACGATTCCCGGCTACGCCTACGGCCTGGCGACACGCGATCAAACCGCCTTCGTGGCGGCGGGCTACAGCGGTCTGCAACTGATTGATGTCAGCAACATCTCAGCGCCACGCCCCTTCGGCGCATACAACACGCCAGGGCTGGCGCGCAACGTGCGCGTGGCGGGCAACTTCGCCTATGTGGCCGACGGCAACAGCGGCCTGCACATCATAGATGTCAGCCAGGCGCCCACCATCACGCTGCGCGGCGCCATTGACACGCCCGGCAGCGCCCAGGATGTCGTCATTTCGGGCACACTGGCTTTCGTAGCCGACGGCTTTGGCAGCGGTTTGCAGGTCATCGACGTCAGCCGGCCGATGTTCCCGGCGCGCATCGGCGCCGCCGCCACCCCGGGCGACGCCGAAATGCTGCTGCTGCACGAATCGCGGGCCTTCATCGCCGACGGCAGCGCCGGTCTGACCATCCTGGACGTAAGCAACCCGGCCGCCCCCATCAGCCTGGCCAATCTGGACACCCCCGGCTACGCCTTTGGGCTGGCCCTGGCGACTTTCGTTAGCGGCCCTCTGACCAACCCGGTCACCGCAACCCTGGCCTTCGTCGCCGACGGCACCAGCGGCCTGCAGATCATTGACGTCACCGAGCCAACGGTGCCCGTTCTACTCGCCGCCTATACCAGCGTCCAGGATTTGCACGCTGTCGAGATCGTTGGGTCATACGTCTACCTGGCCGACGCCGGCGGCGGCGTGCTGGTGTTGGACATCAGCACGCCGGTAGCGCCGGTCTTGCTGAACACGTTTGACACGCCGAGCTATGCACGTCACCTGCAGGCGCGTGGCAATTTGCTCTATGTGGCAGATGGCGAAGGTGGGCTGGTGATGCTGCACATGACCGAAGCGCCAACGACGCCGCAGTACGTCCGTCTGCCGCTGGCGCCGCAACGCTGGCAAATACAGTCCATTCCACCCTGATGGGCGTTGCGGCCCGTCGGCGGGCAGAGCCTGGCGGGTCTTTCCCCCTGATGACATTTCGAGGATTTGGCATGAAGAATTCATTGATCTTGTCCAATCGGGCGCGACCGGCGGCGGTAGTTGCTACGCCGCGCACGGCTGTGACAACCTGGTTGTACACCCTGGCCGCCCTGGTCGCTCTGATGGTCGTCGTGGGGGGCTATGTGCGCCTGAGCCGCTCAGGACTTTCTATTGTCGAATGGAACGCCGTGACCGGCGTCGTGCCGCCGCTTTCGGAAGAGGCCTGGCGGGCCGAGTTCGCCAAGTATCAGCAGTCGCCCGAATACCAGAAAGTCAACCTGGGCATGTCGTTGGACGAATACAAGTCCATCTTTCTGGTCGAGTATTTTCACCGGCTGATTGCGCGCCTGGTTGGGCTGATCATGGCGGCGCCGCTGGCCTTCTTCCTGTGGCGCGGCGTCATCCCGCTGCGCCAGTCGGGTCTCTACCTGGGCATTGCGGCGCTCTTCCTGCTGCAAGCCTTCATGGGATGGTTCATGGTGGCCAGCGGTCTGGTTGACCGTCCAAGCGTCAGTCACTATCGCCTGACGATTCACCTGCTGCTGGCGCTCTTGCTGATGTCGGTGTGCCTGTGGGCGGCGCTCGATCGAAGCGACGGCGCAAAGCGCGCCTCGTCAAGCGCCCGCGGGCGCCATCGCACCCTGGGCCTGACCTTGCTGGTCGCGCTGGTCGTGCAGATCGCCTACGGCGGCCTGACTGCCGGCCTCAAGGCGGGGCACGCCTCCAACACCTGGCCGCTGATGTTTGGCCAGTGGCTGCCGCCGGGCCTGCTGGCCAGTATCGAGCCGTGGTGGCGCAACTTGCTCGACACTCCCGCCACGGTACAGTATGTGCATCGCTGGTTCGCCTTCGTCGTGTTGCTCATCGCCGCCCTCCTCTACTGGCATGTGCGCGGCGCCCCGGCTCTGCGCGGCGTGCAGGGCGGCGCGGCGCTGCTGGTCGCCATCGTCCTGACGCAAATGACCCTCGGCGTGACGGTCGTCCTGTTCAATGTGACGCTGCCGCTGGCGCTGCTGCACCAGGCCACCGCCGTGGCGCTGCTGGCGACTGCGGTTTTCATCAACCACCGTCTGTACCGCGCCCCCGCCTGAACTGAGCACGGTCGGTCGCAACGAACAACGAGCGTCGCCAGCATCTGCATGGCGACGCTCGTTTTGCATCCTGCCGCCGACGCGCTCAGCGAGGATCGGCGCGGCGTTCGAGCAAAATGGGCGTCACGTCGGTAAAGGGCATCAACCCAACGAGGCGATAGTGCGCCGACAACAGGCCCAGACGCCAGTCGAGCCGTTCTGCGCCGTAGACCGTGGCGATCAGCCAGATGCGAGGATGGTCGGCGGCAAAGCGGCGCACGAACGCCGCCGGGTCGCCTTCGAAGTTGGGAAACGTGGTGCGCACCATCCCGGCCAGCCCGGCCGAGGCGCTATATTCGAACGGTTGGCGCGTGGGGCCGTTGTCGAACAGGAGCAGATCGCCGGGCTGCGCATCCTGCTCGATCCAGGCAACGACGGCGCGCCACTGTTCCTTGTCCGGCTCAATGTAGTAGCGCAGCAGGCCGGGCAGACTGAGGGTCAAGACCAAAGCCAGCAGCAGGCCGCGTGTGTGGCGCCAGTGCAACCAGCGCCAGCCATTGACGGCCAGCAGCCACAGGGCCGGCTGGCTGATGATGGCGTTGCGCAGGGTAAAAGCGGCGGCCATGCGGCTGGAAAGAAAGGGCAGCGCCAGCGGTACGATCAGCCAGAGGGCCGCCAGCCCCATCGCCGGTGCGGCGACCGCTGGGCGGGCCAGGCCAAACCACTGCGCCCGTTGTGGCCCCAACAGGCGGGCGCACGCCGGCAGCGCGATCAACAGGCAGCAGAGCGCCGCCAGCGCCCAACTGCGCCCTGCAAACCGATAGAGCAGGTCGCTGGCCGTGCCCAACGACAGGGGCGCTTGATGGGTCAGGTGGGGCAAGATGCTTGTCTGCTGCTGCAAGATGGGCAACCAGGGCAGATAGGCCAGGCCGACACACAGCAACGCGCCGCCCCACGCCAACAGGGCGGAAATCGGGCGCGGCCGGCGCCAGACAAGCCACAGCGCCTGCGCAACGGGAATCGTGAAGCTGTAGTAATGGGTGTAGAGCAGCGCCAGGGTGGTCAGTGTCCACAGGATCAGATCGCGCCGGCGCGCTGCCGTCCGCCAGCGTGTAAAAAAGAGCATCGAGAGCAAGACCAGCAGCATGAGCAGGCTGTAGGAGCGCGTCTCCTGGGCAAAACGCAGCGGAAAGTAGGCGATGGCCAGCAGTAGGACGGTCAGCAGACTCCAGAACGAGGAGAGGCGCAGGGTGCGCGCCAGCAGGTAGAACGCGGGCAGGGCCAGAATGGCTGCCCAGACTGAGGGCAAGCGCAGGGCAAAGGCGCTGCGGCCGAACAGCGAAATCGAAAGATGGAGCAGAGCATAGTAGAGGGGCGGGTGCACATCCTGACGGATGACCGCCAGCCCCTCGGCCCACGGCACAGAGGCGATTTGCAGTGAAAAGGCCTCGTCGAGCCAGATGTCCTGCCAGTCCAGGCGCACGAAGCGCAGCCAGGCGCCCAACAGGATGACGCCAATCAGCAGCAGGCGCGGGCGGCGACGCAGCCAGCGTTGCACGGCCCGCTTCGCCTGGCGCCGGCGGCTGCCCAGGGCGTCAGCGGACATACGGGACGAAGGTTTGCGAAACCCACGTATAGTTGAAGAACGAATAGTGATATCCCAAATCGGTCTGATTGATGTCGGGCGCATTCGAGCCGCAGGTCGTCAACTGATCGAGACCAGCGGCGGCGGCGCTGTCCGGCCCCACATCGAGCAGCGGGCTGTCGCTGTTGCGCCCCGCCCGCCGGCAACTGAGATAATAATCGCCCAGGGCGTCCGTGACAAATCGCGGTTCGACGCTCAGATCGCTGGCGCCTGGAGCGACGCCGGCGTAATTGCCGTCGCGGTTGTTCCAGACGTCGTTGCGCACGAGCGTCGCGGCGCTGTTGCTGCTGACCACCACCCCGCGCCGGTTGCCGGCAATGATGTTGCCCCGCAGCGTCGGGCTGCTGCCGCCCGTCACGCTGACGCCTTCACCGGCGCCAGTTTGGCCGTTGTCGGCAATGGTGTTGTACTGCAGAATCGCCTGCGGGCCGTCAATCATGAAGATGCCGCCGCCCTGCACGTTGGCCCGATTCCCGGCGATCAGGTTGTTGTGCAAAACGGGCTGCGAAACGCCCTGCAGATAGACGCCGCCGCCCAACTGGTCGCTGGCGTTGTTTTGGATCATGTTGCCGCTGATCTGTGGGCTGGCGGCGACCACGGACAACGCGCCGCCAGAGACGGCGGCCCAGTTGTCGAACACCTGGCTGTTGCGCAGTTCACCGTTGGCGCCCGCCCAACGAATGGCGCCGCCGGCCGACGAGGCCCGATTGCCTTGCAACAGTGTGTCGTGCACGGCCAGGCTGGAACCCGCCGCCGCATACAGCCCGCCGCCGTGACTGCTGGCCGTGTTGGAAATCACCACGCCGGCGCTGATGGTGACCTGCCCGCCGCTGCCGACATGCACGGCACCGCCGCGCAACGAGGCAGTGTTCGTTTCGAAGCGGTTGCGCGCCGCCGTCGTCGTCGTGGCTTGTTCCACTTGCAGTCCGCCGCCGTCTTGCGCCTGGTTGCCGGCGAAGGTGTTGTCGTCCGCCGTCAGCGCAACGCCGCTGAAGGCGCGCAGCCCGCCACCCTTGCCAAAGGCGCTGTTGTCGCGCACACTGTTCTTGGTGAACCAGCCGCTCGAATCGAGCTGGATCAGGACGGCGCCGCCGTCCGAATAGGCCTGGTTGGCTGTGAACCAGTTGCTGTGCACGATGGCGCTGGCATGATCGGTGGCTACCAGGGCGCCGCCCAGACGAAAGGCCTGGTTGGTCATGAACTGGTTCTGGTTGATCGTTGCCGCGGCGTTGCTGAGCATCAGCGCGCCGCCGTCGAGCGCCAGGTTGTCGGCAAACTGATTGGCCTGCACCGTGGCGCTGATACCGCCGGTTAGCAGGAGCGCACCGCCGCCGGCGGCGGATGCGGTGTTGGTGTAGAAACGGTTGCTGTCGAGTAGCGGTGTGGACGCCAGTTGCAGCATCACCGCGCCGCCGCTCAAACCGGCCATGTTCAGCTCGAAGCTGTTGCGACGCAGCGCCACACTGCTGCCATCCGACGTCAGCGCGCCGCCATACTGGCTGGCGGAGTTTTCACGCCAGAGGCTGTCCTCGAACACGGGAGCGCCGCCGATCAGGTAGACGGCGCCGCCGCTGACAGCGCTGTTGCTCGCCCACAGGTTGCGCGCCAGGAAGCCGCCGGAGTTCTCCTGCATCAGCAGCGCTCCGCCGCTGCTCTGCGCCGAATTTGCGCTGAACTGGCTGTCGAGCACGGTGAGGGAGGCCTGCGCGGTGCCAACCAGCGCGCCGCCCAGTCGTTGCGCCATGTTGCCGCTGAAAAGATTGCGTTCGATCTGCGCCTGTGCACCGGAGACGAGCAGCGCGCCGCCGTCCAAACCGCTGTTCGCTGTGAACTGATTGTCGGCAAGCAGGACGTTGGCGCCAGTCAAGAGCACGATCGCACCGCCGCTGCCGCTCACGGCGACGTTACTGGTGAACGTGCTGCTGATGACCTGCGGCGCCGACGCTGTTTGCAGCAGCAGCGCCCCACCGTTCAACCCGGCCTGGTTGCTGTCGAACTCGTTCTGGCGCAAAACTGCATTCGATCCCTGGTCGAGCACGATCGCTCCGCCAAGCTGAGACGCCTGGTTACGCCGAAACTGGCTGGTCTCGATGACTGGGCTGGTCGTGGTCAGATAGAGCGCGCCACCGTTCAGGGCCTGGTTGTCCTCCAACAGATTGGCGCTGAAGACGATCTGGCTGTTTTGACTGAACAGCGCTGCACCGCCCAGGTTGGCGGCCCGATTGGCGCGCCAGGTCACATCGTGCAGGGTGGCCTGAGCAGACGCCGTGGTGTTGCCAGAAACGGCCAGCCCGCCCCCGCTGCGCCCGGCCACGTTGCCGATGAAAGCCGATTGATCGGTCACGGTCAGCGCGGCCCGGTCAACATGAACGCCGGCGCCGTCGAGCTGCGCCGTGTTGCTCATGACCATGGTCTGCGAAATGACCGCTTGCGAGCCAATGTCCACCGCCAGACCGCCCGCGCTGCCGACGACGGAGGCATTGCCGACAATCAGCGACTGGCTGACGACCAGGCTGCTCTGGTTGAGCAGTGTTGCGCCGCCGCCGCGCCGCGTGGCGACGTTGCCCTCCAACACCACATCGGTCAGGCTGGCGCTGGCGTACTGAAACAGAAACAGGCCGGCGCCGCTGTCGGTGACCGTGTTACTGATGATGGTCGTCTGGCGCAGCGTGGCCCGACTGTTGACGTCGAAGATGCCGATGCCGCCGCCGCGCGCGGCGCTGTTGTTACGGATGATACAGTTCTCGATGATCGGTTGGGCGCCCAGGATCAAGGCGAGGCCGCCGCCGAAGTTGTTGGGGGCGCGGTTGTCTTCGATGATGAGGTCGCGCAGGGTGGGAGAGGCCCCGTAGAGCGCAATGCCGCCCCCCTCGACCGATTGGCCGTTGCGAATGGTGAAGCCGCTCAGGATGGTCGTTGCGTCCATGTCGGCATCGAGCGCCGTCACGACATGGTTGGCGCTGTTGCCATCAATGATCGTCGTTGTCCTATCGGCGCCCAACACCGAAACGCCCGCCTTCAGCACAATGTTTTCGACATAGACGCCGGGCTGCACGACGACCAGATCGCCCGCCGTCGAGGCGGTGATGGCAGATTTGATCGTGGTATAGGCGCAAGCAGGGCAGACTGTGCGCACCGTGTACGACTGCGCCGCGCCATCCTCGGAGATGCGACCGGCCAGTAAAGACAACGAAACGAAGGTGAACCATAAAAAGAGCGATGTCATTGTCCTGTTCCTCGACTGGGGATATATGGATCGGCAATCATAATTACCGGAAATGAGTTTAACGAAGCATCGAGGTTCTGCCAATGGTCAATCAGTCTTATCGAGCGATCAAGGTCAGTTTACACCCTCTCGCTGCCCGCACTCGTATGCGGTCATCCGTTGTGGACGAAAGTTCTGAGGTTCAGAAAAAAGAGGAGATGGAACAGCAGTTGCATGGCGCAGCCGCTGTATGCAGGAACGTTCGACCTCGATGACTTGCATTCCGAAGCCGAACGTCCCTGTTGTACTGCGCCGGTTTCAGGCGCTCTTGACGGCGCGTCCGGCGTAGAGGCGTTGGTAGAACTCGCGGTAGTGTTCGCCGTTCTTGATCTTGCGCCACCACCACTGGTTGGCATGATACCAATGCACCGTCTTGACCACCGCTTCGGCGCAGGTGTGGCGCGGCTGCCAGCCGAGCGCCCGCAGCTTGCTCACGTCGAGCGAATAGCGGCGATCATGTCCGGGGCGGTCGGTCACCGGTTGGATCAGGCTGGTGGGCTTGCCCAGTGTCTCCAGAATGAGACGCGTCATGTCAATGTTGCGCATCTCGGCTCCTGTGCCGACGTTGTAGACCTCGCCAATCGTTCCCTTGCGCAACACAACGTCAATGCCTTCGCAATGATCCTCGACATACTGATAATCCCGCATCTGCAGACCATCGCCGTACAGCGGCAGCGGAATGTCGTCCAGCGCATTGGTGACGAAGAGCGGCACCACTTTTTCGGGATACTGAAATGGCCCAATGTTGTTCGAGCCGCGCGTCATGGTGACCGGCAGGCCATAGGTGATGTGGTAGGAGTTGACCAGCAGATCGGCGCTGGCCTTGCTGGCCGCATAGGGAGAACGCGGCTCCACCGGGTCGTTCTCCTTCGAAGAACCGGTCGGGACATGGCCATAGACTTCATCGGTGGAGATTTGATGATACCGTTCCAACCCAAAGCGGCGCGCCGCTTCGAGCAAAACAAACGTCCCCAACACATCGGTCTTAACGAAGGCGTCCGGGTTCATGATCGAACGGTCCACATGCGATTCGGCGGCAAAATTGACGATGACCTCGATGCCATGCGCTCGAATCGCCATTGCCACGGCGTCGGCGTCGGTGATGTCCCCGTGCACGAACACGAAGCGCGGGTCGTCGTCCACGCTCAGCAGGTTGTCCAGATTGCCCGCATAGGTCAGTTTGTCGAAGACCACCACCTTGATGTCGTCGTATTTGGCAAGCAGGTAGTGGGTGAAGTTGGCGCCGATGAAGCCGGCGCCGCCGGTGATCAAGAAATTACGCACGGTGCAGTCGTCCTCTTGTCAAAGATATTGCGCATCAGCGGCGCTCAGAGAATGCCGGCCCGGCTGTGATCGCCCAGCGTCAGTTTCAACGCCTTTGGCTTGATCGGCGAGCGCGCCACTTCGACGTAGCGGCCAACCAGGCTATCTTCGATGCGGGTTTCGATGCCGATGATGCGGCTGTGTTCCAACACGATGCTGTGTTCGATCTCGCTGTCCTCGATCACACAGTGATGATAGATCGAAGTGAACGGCCCGATGTAGCTGTTGATGATGCGCGTCCCTTCGCCGATGATGGCCGGGCCGCGGATGACGCTGTTGATGATCTCTGCGCCGCGCTCGATCGTGACCTTGCCGCCAATCTGCGAGTCGCGATCAACGTAGCCAAGCATCACATGCTCGATCTCGTCCAACACACGGCTGTTGGCTTCCAACATGTCTATCGGTTTGCCGGTGTCAATCCACCAGCCGCGGTGAACGTAGGGATGAACCTGGTATCCCTGATCCACCAGCCATTGAATGGCGTCGGTAATTTCCAACTCGCCGCGCCACGAGGGTCGGATGTTGTTGACCGCATCGAAGACGTGTTCGTCGAACATGTAGATGCCGACCAGCGCCAGGTTGGAACGAGGGTTGCGCGGCTTTTCAACCAACCGTACAATTCGCTGCGTTTCGTCCAGTTCGGCCACGCCGAAATGCTGCGGCTCGGCCACCGGCGTCAGCACGATCTGGCTGTTCCAGGCGCTCGATGCAAAGTCGCGAATGAGCGGGCTGATGCCCCCTTCGATCACATTGTCGCCCAGGAACATCACGAACCGGGAATTTGCCAGGAAGTCCTGGCTGATCTTGACCGCATGTGCCAGCCCGGCGGGCGTTTCTTGGGCAATGAAGGTCACGTGGACGCCCCACCTGCTGCCGTTACCCACCGCCTCGCGCACCTGACGCGCATTGTCGTCTACGCCAACCACAATCCCGATATCCTCGATGCCGGCGTCGCGAATCGCCTCGATGACCCGGAAAAGCACCGGTTTGTTGGCAACCGGCACCAGTTGCTTGGCGTTCGTATAGGTGAGCGGATAGAGGCGCGAGCCTTTGCCGCCGCTCAGAATCAGTCCTTTCACAGACACCCCCTACTGGTAATAGCCGCGCAGCCGGCGGTCGGGCGGCGCGTTGTTCAAGACGCTGCCGACCAGACGCGCATTGACTTTTGCCAACAACTGTTGGGCGCGCTGCGCATGTTCGCGTCGTGTGCCGCTGGCGTTGACCACGAGCAGCACGCCATCCACCTGCGAGGCCAGGATGGCAGCATCGGTGACAACCACGATGGGCGGCGCATCGAACAGCACCAGGTCTGCCAGCCCGCTCAGCGTCTCCCTGGCGGCCGCCATGCGCTGCGACGCCAGCAGTTCGGCCGGGTTGGGCGGCAATGGGCCGCTGGTCAACACACGGAGACCCGCGACGGCAGTCTCCTGCAAGGGCGGATCGAGTAGCCTCTTTTCGTCGGTCAGCAGGCTGGTCAACCCAACGGCGTTGCTCACCCCAAACAGTTCATGTTGGCGCGGGCGGCGCAGGTCTGCATCCACCACGATCACCTGGCGTCCGGCCTGCGCTTCGACCACAGCCAGGTTGGCTAGCACCGTTGATTTGCCTTCCTCCGGGCCGGCGGCGGTGATCAAGAGCGTGCGCAGCGGCCGGTCCAGGCTGGCAAAGGTAAGGTTGGTGCGCAGACTGCGGTACGCTTCGGCGATCGGTGCGCGTGCGTCGCTCAAGGTCGCCAGGGCTTTCGTCGTCATGCCAGGTCTTTCCTCTCTGTCGTCCTTTGGTCAATCGGCCTGCGTTGGGATCAGGCCCAACACCGGCACTCCGAGATGTTTTTCGATGGCCTGGGGGGTGCGCAGCACGTCGGCCTCCAGCCACTCCAGCCAAAAAACCAGCAAAGCGCCCAACACCGCCCCCAGGACGAAGCCGGCGGCGCCGTTGAGCGGCGGATTGGGACGAAAGAGCGGTGCATCAATGACATGATCCACCACTTTGACCTCGATGCGGTCGCGTTTGTCCTGCTGATTGTAGTACGCCGTGCGCTCCTCGACGAAGATGTCGGCCATCGTCAGGGCGATCTGCCGGGAAACATCGGGACGCTCGTCTTTGGCGTCTATCTGAATAGTGAAGTTGGAAGAGTCGGAGCTGACTTCGGTGCGCTCCAGCAGATCATAGGTGCTCATATCGAGCTGGGCACGATCAATGACTTTCTGCGCCATGTCGTGCGTGTCAATGTTGATCACGAAGTTGCGTAAAAGGTCTTTGGCAGTGTTGCCCAGGCCCCAATCGGGTGTACCAGGCACCACACTGACCTTGGCGCTGGCGCGGTAGATTTTTGTCTGCGTCAAGCTGAAGCCAAAAGCGGCCGCCCCCGCCAAAACTGCCAGGGCCAGGATGATCCAGCCGCGCTTACGCAGGATTTCCAGGTAGTCTCTCAATTCCATCGAACTGCCATCCCCACATGACTGATCTTCTCTCAGTGATTCTACCACACGAAGCGAAAAGTCCCAATCTCCGGCCGCAGTCACGATTCGGACAGGGCGAGATGCGCTGCGCCGTCAGGAGCGCGGGATTTCGCCAATCACGCTCAGTCCAAGCGCTTCGAGATCGGCGCGGTCGCGCACGCTGGCGTCGAGGTAGTCCAGGAAGAAGCAAAGCGCCAGCCCCACCATCAGCGCCAGCGCCAGGCGCAGCGGCAGGTCGAGCCGTTCGCGCAGTCCAGCCCCAACCGCCCCCAGGTGCGGGCCGTCAATGAGCACAACCTGGATCGGCGTCGGTTCGGCGCCGCGCGCCAGCAAGCCCTGGTAGAAGAGCGGCAGGTCGGCCTGCATGGTCTGGCTGATCGCCTGCATGATCTGGCGCAGTTCATCGGCGCTGCCGCTGCTGGCGCTGATGGTCAGGATGCGGTGCAGTTTGCCTGCCTGCGTGCTGCCCTGAATCACGCCAGGCGCAACCGTCAGGCCGGCGGCGGCCAGGCGCCGGCTGACGGCGTTGGCAAACTCGCTGCCCTTGACGATTTCGCTCAGGTCGTCAATCAAATACTCGCTGCCCAACCAGGTGTAGTAACGGTCGTAGGCATAAGCGCCGGCCGGGCGCGGCTCCGGCTGCAGGCCAACGTTGAAGCGCAGCGAGGCGCTGAAGACCTGCGGGTGCGGCATCCAGGGGCGCTGCGAGATCAGCCCAAACAGAGCGACCAGAAGCACCAGTCCCGCCGGCAGCCACCAGCGGCGCCAGACGATCTGTGCGTAGCGGCGCAGTTCCATGCGCTTGCCCTCCTTGTCGAACTTCTCTTGCGAACTCTATGCCTGCGGCGGCTGCCTGGCCTGGCGCAGCGCCGCGCGATGCGTCTCCAGGCGCTGTTCGACGGCCAGGCCCAGTTCGCGCCGGAAACGTTCTTCACTGAAACCCTCGGCGTGACGGCGGATGCGCTCCGGGTCGAACGACAGCGTTTCGAACATCTGCACGGCAGCGGCGAGCGCCGCCGCGCTCTGTTCTTCGAACAGCAGGCCGGTCGTTCCGTCTATCACCGTATCGAGCGAGCCGCCGCCCGCAAAGGCGATGACGGGCCGCCCGCTGGCCTGCGCCTCCAGCGGCGCAATGCCGAAGTCTTCCAGGCCGGGAAAAATGAACGCACGGCAGTTCTGGAACAACTCGACCAGGCGCGCCCATGACACCTGCCCCAGGAAAGTGACGTTGGGGCCGGCAATGGCGCGCAGGCTCTCCAAATCGCGCCCCTCGCCGTAAACGAGCAGCGGGCGCCCCAGTTGCGTGAAGGCCCGCACCGCCAGATCGGTGCGCTTGTACGGGATCAAACGGCCGCCGGCCAGGTAGTAATCACCGGCAGGCTTGCCAGAGGGCACGAAGCGGTTGGTATCCACCGGCGGAAAGATGATCGTGCTGTCGCGGCCGTAGTATTTGCGGATGCGACGCTGCACGGCGCGCGAAATGGCGATGAAACTGTCTACCCGATCGGCGGCCAGGCGATCCCACAGGCGGTAGTAGCTGAGGATGGGACGCAACACGACGTTCGCCGTTCGTGCGAGCCTGCCCTCTCGTTGTGAGTAGGAATCGAAATTCCATATGAAGCGCGTCGGCGTCAGGCAGTAGCAGATGTGCAGCGTCTCTGGCCCGGTGATGACGCCGTGGCAGAAACCGCTCTTGTTACTCAGCACCAGCTCGTAGCGGCTCAGATCGAACTGTTCGAAGGCAAAGGGATAGAGCGGAAGATAGGCTTGATGATGCCGGAACACACCGGGCAGGCGCTGCATGAAAGAGGTGTGGATGTCCCAGGCGTCGAAGGCGGGGCGTTGGCGGGCCAGCGCCGGCCAGTACATGCTGGTGTAGATGGGTGGGCGCGCAAACATCTCGGCCAGCACTTCGAGCACATTCTCGGCGCCTCCGATCTGGTTCAACCAGTCATGAACAATGGCGATGGGCACGAGGTCGGTTTCACTGCACTTTCTGCGGGCTATCGCAACAGCAGATGGCTGCGCCGCCAGGCCATGAAAAGGCCAATTGCCAGCAGCGCCAGCGCCGCTTGCGCCATGCGCAGCCAGTTGACGCCTGAGCCAGGCGCCGGAGTCGGCGGGGCGGCGGGTGCGGATTCGGTCGGTGCGACCGCAGGCGCTTTCAGTGCGGCAACCGGCGCCTCGGCTGTCAGCGTAGGCGCCGCCAGGGTCATGAAGGCGTCCGACGCGGGGATCGTGGGCGCAGGCGCAGGGACGGATGCGCCCGGACCGCTGTCGGAAGACGGTACGATCATGGCCGCTGCCGGCGTCAGCGCCTCGGTTGCCTTCATTGGCGACTCCGATTGGGGCGCCGCCGGCGTCGTGTTGTCGAGCACTGTCGCCAAAACAACCACAGACTCCACCTGTTTCGCTTGCAATGCCGATGGCGCGGGCCTGGCAGCGCGTTGGTACGACATCAGGTCTCCCAAAAACAAGGCCAGGAAGAGCACCGTGGCCAGGGCGGCGGCGTTACGCAGGGCAGGCGGGTTGGCAAAAAGACGTTGCCAGAATGACGGCGTGCGCACAAGGACAAGATCGGCCTCGCTGAGGGTGAAGGAGCGCGGCAAGCTGACACGCGGCAGCGCCTTGACCAGCGTCACTGTCTGGCGCAGAGCGTCGAGCCGCCAGGCGGTGTCTGGGTCGCTCGCCAGGGCCTCCTCGATCTGAGATCGTTCCAGGGCGCTCACCTCCCCATCCAGAAAGGCGGAGAGTAGTTCGTCGGAGATATGCGGTTGTGTGTGGCGCACGTTTCGATTGCTATTCATAGTAGACACTTCATCAGAAGCTTCATCGGAAGCTTGGTCACCGCTGACGCGGATAATGGCCCGGTTTTCCCTTTAATTATGTGTTCCCGGCTCGTTTTCCAGACGGTACCGCTGTGGCAAAAGTTCCGAATGTCGCAGGAGCAGGTCACGCAGGTGCATCCGAGCGCGGCTGAGTCGCGACTTGACAGTGCCCAGGGGAACGCTGCAAATCTCGGCAATTTCTTGATAGGAGACGTCCTCGACATCGGCCAGAATCAGCGTCAGGCGTTGATCGGCTGGCAGAGATTCGATGCTGCGGCTGATGAAGGCGCCCAATTCGCGCTGCAGGACTTCGCTTTCAGGACCGGCGCCTGGATGCACCAACGATTCGGCGTAATCGGGGTCTTCGGCCAGGTCGTCGAGCGAACTGACGCCATGCCGGGCACGCGCCCGCAGCCAGTCGTAGCAGTTGTTGGTCACGATGCGGAGGAACCAGGCTTTGAATGACCCGCCGCGGTACGATTTCAAGGAACGAAAGGCCTTGATCGCCGCCTCCTGCACCGCATCGGCGGCCGCGTCGGTATCGTCTAACATGCGGAAGGCGACGTTATAAGCCAATGCCTGATGGCGTTGAATCAGTTGGTTGAACGCCCGCAGTTCACCGCCTGCGGCCGCAGCGATCAGAGAACTTTCATCCATCATGCACACCCGGCCTGGGGCCGCTGCGGGCAGCAGACCAGAGTTCGACGCTGGCGCAGTCGAGCTGGCGTTCGCTGGATCTTCGGCTGTTCGAGTCTACTTGACGAAATTTTCATCTTGCACTATACTGGCCCGCAGTTTTGTGGCGCTTTCGTTGACGACTGCCGCCTGAATGCCGAAGTGGCGGAACAGGCAGACGCGACGGTCTCAAAAACCGTTGAGGTTCGCACCTCGTGTGGGTTCGAGTCCCACCTTCGGCACTGGATTATACCAGGTATTGGCGAAAGGCGCTAAACTTTTTGCGAGGAGTAGATGGGCCAGCTTGACAGCGAACAGATCGCCAGTCTTGCGGCTCTTTTTTGACAATATGGACTTACGACAGCGACGTTTGTATCGCCGTCTGCCAGAAGCCCTGGCCTTGTTCGCTGGCATCGCTCTGACGCTCTTTCTGTCAGGGTGTGCAGTTCCGCAGGTCGTTCCTGCGCTCAGCGACCTGACGTTGGAGCAAAAAGAGACGCAGGCAGTCCAGATTGCCCAAGAGTACGCGACAGACCACGATCTGGATAGAGCCAAAACCAGCCTGGCCTCTCTGCAATTGCCCAACAGTGCCCAATGGGTGGCGCTTGTCGCTGAGAAATACATGGCCAATCAGGGTGATCCTGAACAGGCGCGGGCGCTGGTGTTCCTGGCGCAGGCGCTGGGCAGCGGCAACAGCCGCATGGCGCTCTTCGTCGCCACGCCCACGCCGACAGATTCGGCGACGCCAGAGCCAACGGCAACGCCAACCCTCACAGCAACGCCGCTGCCAACGGCCACGGACACAGCAACGCCGCTGCCGACCGAAACGCCCACCACAGTTCCCACCGCCACCAAAGCGCCGCCGACTCGTGTTAGAGCGACGCCAACGCCCCGCCCCCCCACTGCGACGCCGCCGCCAGCCGTTGATTACCGTGTGGTCAAGGCGCGGCTGCTGAGCAAAGAGGAAAACCATGGTTGCAACGGCAACCACAACTTCTTCGTGCAGGTCATCGATGCGGGCGGAGCGCCGGTCAACGGCGCCGTCGTTCTGCGCATCTACGCCGGCGAAACGAGCATTTCGGGCAGCAAAGACTCGCCCTGGGTGCTCGGTACGATGGATCAGGGTTGGAGTCAGTTCGATATCTACAAGAACGGCGATCAGCTCAAGGTCATCGCCGATCCGGTCAAGGGAGAAGTCACGAGTGAGGTTACACGCCCCATGAGTGTGCGCGACGAGGAAATCCCGATTCCTGAATTGATCGGCGGCGGCTACTGCGGTTCGGAAGCGGAATGCACGCAGTTGATCGCCGAAAATCATCTGTGCCGCTTCCACTACTCATACGAAGTCATCTTCCAGCGCACGTGGTAAGGTCAGATGGGTCCCTGACCCTGCCAGCGACAACACCCGCGCGTCGCATCAACATCCCGCTCCAACGATCAGTCAACAACGGGAGGTAAGCAACGTTGAAACAAGTCTTGATCCAAAATGCACCGCTCTTCGCCAGCCTGACAGCCAGCGAACAAGAGACGATCAGCGCGCGGCTGCGTCCGCAACAGTTTGCACGCGGCGCAGCCATCTTTGCGCAAGGCGACCCCGCTGACAATCTATATCTCGTCCAGTCTGGTTGGGTGCGTCTCTCGGCGCCGGGTATCGCCGTGTTGGCCAACCTCGGCGCCGGCAGCGTCTTTGGCGAAGCCGATCTGTTCCTCGGCCGGCCGCGCGGCATCTCGGCCGTGGCCATGACCGATGTCGAGATCTGGAGCTTGAACGGGGCCGACCTTAGTGCCCTGTTGGAACGCAACCCGCAGATGGGCATCCATCTCAGTCAGGCGGCCGGCTGCAATCTGGTGCAAATGGAACACTACCTGGTGCGCCGGCTCAGCAACCTGCCCGGTTGGGGCGAGCTACACGCCGATCAATTGGCGCAGACGGCGCGCGCCCTGCAACCGCTCGAAGTGCCGCAGGGACGTTTCCTCTTTCAGCGCGGGGAAAAGAGCAAGGGACTTTACCTGATCGAACGCGGCGCCCTGCAGGTGACCGGCGACGATAGCTTCGTCGAGATGGAAGCCGGTCAAACCGTCGGCGAAATGGCCCTGTTGGCCGACAAACCACACACGCAAGAGGTGCGCGCCATCGAAGACACAATGCTGTGGATGCTGCCCCATGCAGATTTCATCCTGTTGAGCAGCGCCATTCCTGAACTGCGCAATCTGCTCAGCCGTAATCTGCGCAGCGCCCTCTCCAACGCCGATCAGACGCACGCCATCAACCAACTGCACGCGATGCCGCTCTTTGCGGGCGTTTCGGGCGATGTGCTACGCGCCCTGACGCAGCGCATGTTGCTGCAGCATGTGCCCGCACGCGAAATCATCTTCCGCCAGGGGCAAACGGGCGATGCGCTCTACCTGGTCGAGATGGGCGATGTCGAACTGACCGCCTCACTGGACAGTCCTGGGGATGTCCTGGCGCGTGTGGGGCCTGGCGGCTTCTTCGGCGAAATGTCACTCCTGACCGGACGCCCAAGCGCCGTCAATGCACGGGCCGTCAACGAGGTCAACCTGTGGGTTCTGTACCGCAAGGACTTCGAAGAGTTGATGGGGCGGTATCCGGCGCTGAGCATGGCCATCAGCCGTGCGCTGGCCGCCCGCCTGGCCGACGCCAACGAGCGCTCCGTGGATCGTCACCTCAGTCGCATCCCGCTCTTTGCCGGTCTCACCAACCAGCAGCTCGATGAAGTCGCCAACCGTCTGACACCGGAACGGTATCGCCAGGGCGAAACGATCTTCGTCCAAAACGAAACGGGGCACACGCTCTACCTGATCGAAACCGGGCGCGTCAGTCTGACCTCGGTGCAGGATGGGCGAGAATACGATCTGCCTACGCTGCACAGCGGCGACTTCTTCGGCGAACGTTCGCTGCTCACCGGCGAACCGCATACGACCACGGCGACCGCCGTCACCGATGTGGATCTCTGGACGCTTGGGCGCGAGGAGTTCGAGTCGTTGGTGCAGCACAACCCCATTCTGGCGCTCAACATCAGCCGCTCGCTGACGCGACGCCTGCAGGCGGTAGACAATCGCCGTCCGGCGGCGCGTCCACAGGCTGCGCCACGCACAGTCGTTGCGGCGCCGTCTGCACCAGCCCCAGCGACGCGCCGTCCAGTGGCGGCGCCAGCGCCAGTCATGGCGACTGCAACCGGGACAGAGGCCCCGGCCGGTCTCTTTGGTGCGATCTGGGGACTAGGTCAGGCCGCCAACAACCTGACCATCTGGTTCCAGTCGCGCACCGTTGGCATGAAGCTGCGGTTGGTCGCCGTCGTGCTGCTCTTCATCTGGCTGTGCGGCATTGCTGCGCCGCTCAGTCTGTTCGGCGCCATTAGCCAGCGCGCTTCCAGCCTGGATGCTCGCAACGTGGTCGCCGTGACTCAGAAGAGCCTGCGCATTCCGGGCGCGGCCGCGATTGCCATGAACAGCCAACAGACCGTCGCCCTGGCCGCCGGGCGCAACGAACAGATTGCGGCAACCCCCACCTGGACCTCAGCGCCCACCAAAACGCCGGTTCCCACCGACACGCCGCTGCCGACAGCCACGCCCACCAATACACCGGTTCCCACCGACACGCCCGTCCCCACGGCGACGCCGACCTATACGCCCCCGCCCACCCGAACGCCGCGCCCGGCAGCGCCGGCAGCGGCTAAGGTGGCGCCCGCGCAAGCAAAGGCCGCTCCGCAAGCCGCTGCCCCGGTGTCCGGCAATCAGTACGTGCTCAAGGAGATGCGCCGCTTGACTCCTTGCGAAAACAAGGGCAATCACAACATCTTCGGCCTGGTCATAGACGCCGCCGGCAATCCAATTGATGGCATCACCTTCATCCAGACGCCGGGCGACAATCCGGGTGAGGTGCTGGATCGTAGCGTCAGTGGTTCCAAGGGGCCTGGTAAGTTCGAGTTCATCATGTGGAAGGGCGCCGAGTACGCCGTCTTTGCCGCTGGCGATGGTCAAAGCCCCAACGGCAGCGACATCGCCCGCCCACTGCACTCCAACTTCGTTGACGAAGCCGAATGTGCGCCAGGCGAAGGCGGCAACACGTTGTACCACAATTCGTTTGCCGTGGTCTTCGTTAAGACCCGCTAACCGCCCAGGGGCGTGCGCCTCTGGAGAACCGTGAAACTATCGGCAATGATGGTCAAGAGCACGTTCTCTTGACCATCGTTCTTTTGCCGTCCCTGCGATGTGCGATGAGGAAATCCATGAGAAACAAACTGCACAGGTCAATCCTTTGCGTGGCCGTGTTGGCGTTGACGTTGGGCGGATGCGTTGGCAACGCTCCGTCCACGGCTGTCCCGCCGGCTCTGACGACGGCGGCGCCAGGCGTCACCGTTGCGCCAACGGCGGCGACCGAGACCGACACTCCCTTGCCGCCGCCGCCGACCGCCACGCCAACTCCCCTGCCCACGGCCACGCCTACCGTCGAACCGACGCCGGTCATGGAACCAACGCTCGACCCGGCGGCGCTCGATAAGTCCACTCGCAACATCAAGCAGAAGAACATCCCTACCTGCGTCGTCAATGGCGTGACGCTGCGCATTGACTTCTACCGCCTGCCCAACGCCAAGACGCCGGCCCCCACCATCCTCTACGTTCACGGCGGTTCCTGGTCGGGCGGCAGCAAGAAGGGCGGCTACGGGCTGTCGGTCATGCCACAGCTAGTCGTGCGCGGCTATACCTTCATCGCCCTGACCTACCGCCTGGCGCCCGAAGCCAAATTCCCGGCGATGATCGAAGACATCAAGTGCCACATCCGCTACCTGCGCGCCCATGCCGCCGAGCTGGGACTCGATCCGAATCGCTTTGGCGTGATCGGCAACAGCGCCGGCGGACACCTGGCCGCCTTGACCGCCGTCGCCGATGAGCGCGCCGGCTTCGATAGCGCCGGCGGCTATGCCGAGCAGTCGAGCCGTGTCCAGGTCGCTGTCGAACTCTACGGCCCCACCGACATGACAGCACCAGAGATCAGGAGCCGGCCAGAGTTCAAGCGCCTGCTGCAGCAGGTCTTTGGCCTGAGCGACGGCGCCGATGATCTGCTCTGGCGGGCCAGCCCGGTTTATCACGTGACGCCGGACGATCCGCCCATGCTGATCGTACACGGCGAACAGGACACGACCGTGCCGCTGATCCAATCACAGCGTTTTTACGAACAACTGAAGGCGGCCGGCGTGCCGGTTCAACTTGTCCTGGTGAAGAATGCCACGCACGGCCTCGTCCCCGCCGGCGGCGAGCCAACCCCAACCCTCGATGAGGTCAACAAACAGATTGCTGACTTCTTCGACATCTATCTACGGCCCAGCCAATGACGACAAATGCACCGAACAACATCATCGTGCAGACAGCGGCAGTAGAGACATGCGCCGTTCTGTGGGACATGGACGGCGTGCTGGTAGATACAGCCGAGGCGCATTTCGAGACCTGGTCGGCGGCGCTGGCTGACGAGGGCATCCTCTACGACCGCGCAACGTTCGACCGTCTGCTTGGTATGAACAACGCCGATACGCTGGCGGCCATCTTGGGCCGGCCGGCGAGCGCGGCTGAGCTAGAACGTATCGCTGCCAGCAAGGAAGAGCGTTTTCTGAGGCTCATCCGGGGTCGGGCGCAACTGCTGCCGGGCGTGCTCCAGTGGCTGGAGCGGTTCCAGGCGCTGGGTTGCCGTCAGGCTGTCGCCTCATCGGCGCCAGCCGAAAATATCAACGCTCTGATCACCGAACTGCGGATTGGGCATTTCTTCATGGCGCTGGTGTCGGCGCATGGCCTGCCAGGCAAGCCAGACCCGGCTGTCTTCCTGGCTGCCGCCAGGTGCCTCGACGTGACGCCGGCGCAGTGCCTGGTCATCGAAGATTCAGCCGCTGGCGTCGCAGCGGCGCGCCGCGCCGGCATGATCTGCCTGGCGGTGCAAACTACACACGCCGCTGCGGCGCTGCGCTCCGCCACGCTGATCGTGCCAGACCTGACGCATCTTTCGATGGAGCAGTTGCGGCGCTGCAGGGCGTTTGGCCGTCAGCCGGCGCCATCCTGAGCAGTGGGCGTGAGGACGATCACCGGGATGGTGCGTCCGGCGGCGCGCTCCTTGTACACCCGATAGCCCGGATAGAGCTTGACCGCTGCCTCCCAATAGGCGTCGCGCTCCTCTCCCTCGGCGCTGTGGGCAACGTAGGTGCGTGTGCGGTCGCGACGCGTCACGACGGCCTGGGGATGAGCGCGCAGGTTGTGGTACCAGGCCGGATAGTGCGCCTGGCCAAAATTGGAGGCGATGATCACCAGCCGTTCGCCGTCTTCCAGCGCAATCAGCGGGACAGTGCGCGGTTGGCCGCTCTTGGCGCCGGTGGTGGTCAGGGAAACGATCGGTATCCCGGTCAGAAAGCTGGTCAGGGAAAAACGTCCCTGCGACCAACGCAACAGGGGCCGGTCGAGATGATGCAGCGTCCTGGCAAACAACCAGACGCCAGAGCGTGACCAGGCGATGGGCATGACCAGGCGTCGCCAACCGCGCGGCCCGCGCACATTGACCTGCGGGTGCGTCATGAGAGCACCGCCACGACTTCGATCTCGACGAGTGCGTTGGCCGGCAGCGCGCCGGCCTGAATCGTCGAGCGCGCTGGCGGCTGGTTGCCCAAGAAGCGCGCATAGACGGCGTTGAACGCCTTGAAATCGGCGATGTTGGCCAGGAAACAGGTCGTCTTGACGACGTTGTCCATGCTCGTGCCGGCGGCGGCAAGGATAGCTGCCAGGTTCTTGAGCGCCTGTTCGGTCTGCGCTTCCAGTCCATCAGCCAGAACTCCGGTGGCCGGATCGAGACCCAACTGGCCGGCGGTGAAGATGAAATTGCCCGCCTTGATTCCCTGCGAATAGGGGCCAAGTGCGGCCGGGGCATGGGGCGTCGCAACGATTTCTTTCGACATCACTCCCTCCTTTGATTCTCTGATTCTCTGATTCTCTGATTCTCTGATTCTCTGATTCTCTGATTCTCTGATTCT
>CAZOLV010000006.1:84421-97767 GCA_964580725.1 uncultured Anaerolineae bacterium
CTGACTCTTCGATCATTGGCAGCAATGTGCAGACCTGCACCAGCGTCAAGCCAGGGCTTCTTCCAAGAGCTGGCGCACAACGCCTTGATTGGCCTTGCCGCGCGTCGCTTTCATCACCTGGCCGATCAAGAAGTTCAGCAAATTAGTGTTGCCTGCCTTGTAGCGGGCAAGTTCGCTGGGATGCGCAGCCAGCACCTGGCGCACGGTCTCGTGCAGGGCGCCGGTGTCGCTCACCTGGGTCAGTCCTTCACTCTCCACAATGTCGGCCGCGCCGCGACCTGTTTCGACCATGCGTGCGATCACGCGCTGGCCGATGTTGCGGTTGATGACACCGCGCTCGACCAGGGTCAGCAGTTCCGCCAGCCCCGCCGGCCGCACCGGCGTCGTCTCGATGTCGTAGTTGGCGTTGTACATGGCACTGAAGAGCGGTCCCGTCAACCAGTTGGCCACCTCACGGCCTGCGCCGCCAAAGACAGCCACCGCCGCCTCGAAATAGTCGGCCACGGCCTGATCGGCCGCCAGCGTCGCCGCATCGGCGGCGCTGACGCCGTACTGCGCCGCCAGGCGGGCCTGTTTGGCGTCGGGCAGTTCGGGCAAGGTGGCGCGCAGATCGGCCACCATCTGCGGCGCAATGCGCAGAGGAGGCAGGTCGGGTTCGGGGAAATAACGGTAATCGTGCGCCGATTCCTTGCTGCGCTGGACGAAGGTACGCCCCTCGTTCTCGTTCCAGCCAAGCGTCACCTGCTGAATGGCGCCGCCGCGCTCCAGAGTTTCGACGTGGCGTTTGACCTCGTACTCCACGGCGCTCCTGACGGCGCGGAAAGAGTTCAGATTCTTGATTTCGACCTTGACTCCGTATTCGTCACGCGCCGCCTGCTCCGTCGTGCGCACAGAGACGTTGGCCTCGCAGCGCATGGCGCCCTTTTCCATGTCACCGGAACTGGCGCCGATGTAGCGCAGGATGGTGCGCAGCTTGGTCAGATAGTTGTAGGCTTCCTGGGCGCTGGCAATGTCGGCCTCGGTGACGATTTCCAGCAGCGGCAGGCCAGAGCGGTTGAAGTCGAGCAGGCTGTAGGCGACGCCCTGGCGCACGACGTGGATGGACTTGCCGGTATCTTCTTCCAGGTGGGCGCGGCGCAGGCGGATGGTCTTGGACTGGCCATCGTCGCCCATGATGGTCAAGCTGCCGCCGGTACAGAGGGGCAGTTCGTACTGGCTGATCTGGTAGCCCTTGGGCAGATCAGGGTAGTTGTAGTTCTTACGCGCAAAGACGGCCGTTTCGGCGATGTCGGCGCCAAGCGCCAGGCCCGTGCGGATGGTCTGTTCGACGGCGCGCCGGTTGATGACCGGCAGCACGCCGGGCATCCCCAGACAAACCGGGCAGACATGCGAATTGGGCGGCGCTCCAAAGATGGCGGCGTCGCAGCCGCAAAACATCTTCGAAGCAGTCTGCAACTGCGCATGCACTTCCATGCCGATGACAACGTGGTATTGGGTCATGATCTACTCGTGAAGTGGTTTTCCCGGCGCCAGGTGCCAGGCTCTGTTTCTGCAATCTGTGCGTCATTATACCATTGCCTTTGATAGAACGAAAGTTACTGGATGACGCCAGGTCGCGGCGAACGGGCAGCTTGACACGGGCGGTATGTTGGGTTAAAGTATCTACATCAGCACAGTCTGGGCCAAACATGATGCAACGAAAGAGGGACGAAGGAGAGGCATGACTACGCCACACACTGTCATTGTGTTGCAGGGCGATCAAACCGGGCAAGAATTGTTGGAACAGGCGCTGCGGGTGCTCGACCCGGCAGTGACCGGCATCGCGCTGACGTTCGAGACGTATGACCTGAGCCTGGAAAACCGCCGACGGACGAACAATCAGGTTGTCTACACCGCCGCCGCCGCCATGCGGCGCGCCGGGCTGGCCATCAAAGCGGCCACAATCACGCCGGAGACGCCAGGGGATGTGGGCAGCCCCAACGCCATTCTGCGCCAGGAGATCAACGGCACGGTGATCGTGCGCACGGGCCGCCGCATTCCGGGCGTTGCCCCCATCAGCGGTCTGTATGCGCCGATCTCCGTCGTGCGCATGGCGGTGGACGATGCGTATGGCGCACAGGAATGGCGCCAGGAGACCGCCGAGGGGGACGAACTGGCCTTTCGCACCGAGAAGATCAGCCGGCGCGTCTGCCGCGCCGTGTGCGAAATGGCGTTTCAACTGGCGCGCAGGAATCGGGCGGCGGTGTTCGGCGGGCCGAAATTCACCGTCAGCCCGGTCTACGAAGGGATGTTCAAGGAGGAGATGGATGCCGCCGCTCGCCGTTATCCCGATGTGCGCTACGATCCGCAACTCATCGACGCCACCTATGCGCTGCTCTTGACTACTAGCGGCGATCCGCTCGTCATTCCCACGCTCAACCGGGATGGCGACTGCCTTTCCGACCTGGTGCTGCAAATGTTTGGCTCCATCGCTGGATCCGAGTCGCTGCTGCTGGCGGTGGATGAGAACTACGAACCGCAAGTGATGATGGCCGAAGCGCCGCACGGCACGGCGCCCTCGCTCTTCGGCAAGAACGTCGCCAACCCCATGGCCATGATTTTGGCGGCGGCGGCGCTGTTGCGCTATGTGCGCAGCGAACGGGCCGCCATGAGCGCCCGCGCGATCAGCGAAGCGACGCTCGAAACCGTCTACGATGGCATCCGTACCGCAGATTTGCGCGGCGTCGCCAACACGAGCGAGTTTACGGATGAAGTGATCCGTCGCGTCAAGACCAAGCTGGCCGTTTGGGCCACGTTGGCATAACCAACACCAGCAGTGCAATGCAGTGCACTGCACTGCACTGGGAGGGCGCTCAATGAATCAACAGACCACGAACGCCGACGTTCAACCGGCATCCCCGGCGTCGACGCGCTGGGACCGGAACGTCAAACGCAATGTCGCCATCGGTATGCTGTTGCTGCTGCTGTTGCTGGTCTACCTGAGCCGTGCGATTCTGCCAACATTGATTCTGGCGGCCATCCTTGCCTATATCATCCATCCCATCGTCAACCGGCTGATGCGCCTGCGCCTGCCCCGCGGCCTGGTGACCGGGTTGGTCTATCTGATCGTTGTCCTGCTCCTGGTTCTGACGCCGATCATTCTGGTTCCGGTGCTCATCGAACAGGTCAGTTCGATTCAGATTCCCTGGGGCGATCTCTACGCCGGTCTGCTGCGCTGGATCGAAAACCTCCCCAACACCATGCCGTCGCTGCAACTGTTCGGTTTCACGATCGATTTGCTCCCCTGGTATGACCGTATCGGCGAAAGCGTCGCCCAATTTCAGATTGACGAACTCTTCTCGCTGGAAAAAGTCGTTGATTACGTCACCCAGGGGCTGCGATCAGCGACAACTGTCCTCGGTGTCGCTACCGGCGTTGCTTCCAACGTCGTCTTGAGCGTCGTCACATCTCTGCTGGCCTTCCTGTTGACGCTGCTCTACTCGTTCTACATGGTCAAGGATGCGCCGCTGATGCGCGCCTGGCTGGAGACCCGCTTTCCCACATCCTACCAACCGGAGATGCGCGAACTGATCCAGCGCATCGAGCGCATCTGGCAGGCGTTCTTCCGCGGGCAGTTGGTGCTCTGTCTAACGATTGGCGTCGTCACGACGGTCGCCCTGGCGATCATCGGGATGCCGGGCGCTGTCCTGCTCGGACTGCTGGCCGGCATCTTGGAAATCATCCCCAACCTCGGCCCCATCCTGGCCATGATCCCGGCGCTGCTGGTTGCGCTGTTCCAGGGTTCGGTCACGCTCGAAATCTCCACCGGGTCGTTTGCCCTGGTCACGATCGCCACCTATGCACTGATCCAACAGGCAGAGAACAACATCCTGGTGCCGCGCATCATTGGGCAAAGCGTCAACCTGCACCCGTTGGTCGTTCTGGTGGGCGTGATCGTCGGCGCTTCGCAGGCGGGCGTACTCGGCGCCTTTCTGGCTGCGCCGGCGCTGGCCACACTGCGGGTCGCGTTCAGCTACCTGTACGCCAAACTGCTCGACCAGCCACCGTTTCCCCCCAACACCGCCGATAACACTGGCCCGAAACTCAGTTGGCAACAGCGCCTGGTGGCCTTCTGGCAGGGGTTCAAACAGCGTGTGGCGCCCCGGCCCCCGGCGGTCGAGACGACTGCGCCCATAACCGAAACGCCGCCAGCGACCAGCGAAGAACACGTTTGAAAGACCTTTGCCGGAACAGGAGACTCCATGCCTATTCGATATCCCTTCGACGGCAAGTATCAAATGAGCCAGCGTTTTGGCGGCAATGCCGCTTTCTACGGTCAGTTCACCTACGATGGCGTCCCGTTGAAGGGTCACAACGGCCTGGATTTCTCGCTGCCAACCGGCACAGCCATCGTAGCCGTCGCTGCGGGCAATGTGATGGAAACCGGTTTCGAGGCCAACGGCTTTGGCAACTACGTCAAGTTGCAGCATCAGTGGGGTGAGAGCCTCTATGCGCACCTCAGCAGCATCAAGGTCGAAGAGACCGACAGCATGAAGGTGGGCGAGGTCGTGGGGCTTTCGGGCAACACAGGCGCATCCACGGGGCCACATCTGCACTTCGGCATCCGTATTGCGCCCTATTCACGGCGCGACGGGTGGGGAGGGTTCAGCGACCCGGAACCCTATCTGACCGGCGCACGCCAGTTGCCAGGTGAGAGCACAGCGCAAGACTGTCTGGCGGTCGTTGCGCCTGGCGACACACAGCCGCTCGGCTGGTACCGCTCCGCCTGGCGTGATGAGAAACAGCAGCGCGAGCAGTTGGCGCGGCGCGTTGCGGCGCAGCAGCAGCAGTTCGACCTGGAACGCGCCGACTTGCGCGAGCAGGCCGATCTCTGGCGTGAGCAGGTGGCCATTCTTGTGCAGGAGATCAGCGGCAGCGCGCCGACCACAGACCCCATCCTGGCCCTGCGTGCCCTGATTGCACAGCTCGAAGCGCGTATTGATCCAACCGATCCCCGCCACTGGGATGAACCGTAGCACAGCGCCCCCTTCGACCATTTCCGGCAACCGCGGGCGGCGCACCTGTGGATGAATCTGTGGATAAACCCCGCTTTTGCCCTCCATGTTGTGGATAAGTATCCATTTTTGTGACGATGGTTTCCACCCAAGCAACCACAAAATAGCCGCCTGACGGGTCATGCACACCACTACATCTAGTGTTGGCAGGGTTGCGCAGGGTGTATCATGGGGAAAAGCGCCGGCGCAGATACCCGCCGACGCCGCTGTTTTTTCCACAATCTGTCCCCACTGGCTCGAACGGTGGGGCCACAAGATATAGTAGCCGGCATCGCCGCATCGCCCAATCCCTTGTGGTCACCGCCATGATGTCACGTCGTTTTCCACAATTCCACAGCCCCTACTACTACGACTAAAATATTCATATTCATCCAAAGGAGAAAACTTCTACAAACGCTGCACATCCGATCGCCCTCTATCTCGGCGCTCCCTGTTTGGTTTTCAAGAGTGGCCAGGCGGCTGCGCCGATGCCGATTTGACGCCAGGCGGCCTGACACGGAGTTCCTGCGGCCAGCCACACCTGCAACGTCGCCGGCAGAAAGATAGTCGCCAGAATAGTGGCAGCAGGTGTGGTCGCGTCGGGATGACGGCAGAGCGCGCTCTGCCCAGGGCCATGCGTCGCCAACAGGTTTTGCGCCCAGGCCAGATCCACCTGCGGCGCTGCGGCCAACTGCCCGGCCACGAACGCCAGCCGCGCCGCTGAATTGCCGCGGCGTGCCGGCGGCTCCTTGTCAAGCCACTGCCGGCGCAGCGCCTCGCTGCTGAAATGATTGGCGCATACCGCCCACCCGGCGCCCATCTCGATCACAGGGCGGCGATAGGCGCTCTCCACCCTGGCCAGGCGACCCTGGGCGTCCGCCAGTGTCAGCGTGCCCGCTCCCATGTGCGTCACACTGCGCAGATAATCGCAGGCCGCGGCCACACTGTCGCAATGCTCCAGAATCTCCTGCATCAGGGCATAACGGGGCAGCCCTGGCCCGATGTCCAGCGCCAGCACGTGCGTGTCGGCCACGGCCAGCCCTCGCTCGTTCATGCCGGAGCTGAACACGCCGGGGCTGCCCAAACTACCCAGGTGCAGATAACGATAGCCGTGCGCCGGCGCGCTGAAACTCAGCGTTTGCAGCTCGACATGATCCAGCCGGTAATCGCGGTTCTTGGCCAGCAGCGGCGCCGACGAAAGGGGCGGCGCCGTCGCAAAACAGGTGCAGCCCTCCTGCGCCGCCGTGAGGGCTGGCGACTCGTCGGCCACAACGCTGTGGCGATAGTCGAGCAGATAGGAACTGAGGGTGTAACGCTGCAAGGCCGGCCAATCCAGCCCCAACCCCTCGCCGATCCCGGCCAACATCTCCCAGGTGGGCCGGCCGTGGGCGGCCATAAAATCGGCAGCCGCGGCCAAAACCGGGCGATAATCGTAAGTCATCTGCGCCAATTCCTGCTGGCGGGCGGTGATGACGCGGCAAATGGCCGGCAGCATGGCCTGCGCCTGGGCGGCGTGCTGCCGGCCCATCTCTCGATGCGTTCCACTCAGGTGTAAAGTGTGCATGGCGCGGCGTCCCGGTCAGGCGGCGGGCAGGTCGCGATGCAGCCAGCAAGCCACCTGCCGCCCAGCGACGTCGAAGAAGGGCGGCCTCTCCTGCTCGCAAATGGGGCCGAGTTTGGCGAAACAGCGCGGATGGAAGGCGCAGCCGCCCGGCGGATTGATCGGGCTGGGTACGTCCCCGCGCAGGATGATGCGCTGGCGGCGTTTTTCCTTACTCACCACCGGCACAGCCGCCAGCAGGGCCTGCGTGTAGGGGTGCAGCGGCGCGGCGAAGAGATCATCGGTGCGCCCGGTCTCGACAATGCGCCCCAGATACATCACCGCGACCCGGTCGCTGATGTGGTAGATCACGCTCAGGTCATGCGCGATGAAGAGGTAGGTGAGATTGAATTCTTCCTGCAATTCCTCCAACAGATTGACCACCTGCGCCTGGATCGAAACATCCAGGCTGGAGACCGGTTCGTCTGCCACGATCAACTGCGGGCGCATGGCCAGGGCGCGGGCGATGCCGATGCGCTGGCGTTGGCCGCCGCTGAATTGGTGGGGATAGCGATCAATGTGACGAGGATTCAGCCCCACCCGCGCCAGCAGGCGCTGCACTTCCTCCTCCAGGGCCACACTGTCATGGCTGCCGCTGGCGCGCAGCGGCGTGGTGATGATCTCGCGCACTGTCTTGCGCGGATTGAGCGAGGAATAGGGGTTCTGAAACACGATCTGCGTCAGCCGGTAGTAGGGGACTCGTTCCTGCTTGCCATCGGCGGCCACACGGGCCACCTGTTGATTGACCACCGGCCGGTTCTCGAAACGCAATTCACCGGCGGTGGGCTGATGCAGCAGCGTCAGCAGACGGCCCAACGTCGTCTTGCCGCAGCCACTCTCGCCCACCAGCCCCAGGGTCTCGCCCGGCCAGATGGCGATATCCACCCCATCCACCGCCTTCACCTGCTGCTCTTTGCGCCCCGCTAACCAGCGCGCCAGCAGGCTGGGGCGGATGGGGAAGTATTTGACCAGGCCGCGGCCCTCGATCAGGGGCGCCTGGCTGTGATCGGCGTGCGACATGCTCTAATCCTCCAGCGCCGGCATCTGATAATCGGTCAGGCGCAGACAGCGCGCCCAATGCCCGCCTGACCCCCGTTTCACCGCATCGGCGGAGGCGGGCTGTAAACGGAAGAAGCCCTCGTTGCAGACCGGCCGGGCAAATGCGCAGCGCAGGCTGAAAGCGCAGCCCGGCGGCAGTTCGGCCAGGTCGGGCACATTGCCGGGGATCGGTTGGATCGGCTGGCGCTGGCCGAGGGTGGGGATGCAGCGCAGCAGCCCGCTGGTGTAGGGATGCTGAGGCTGCTCGATCACCTGATCGGTAGGGCCGATTTCGACGATGCGCCCGGCGTACATCACCGCAATGTGGTCGCAAAACTCGGCGGCCAGCCCCAGGTCGTGGGTGACGAGGATGATGGCGGTGTTGTGCTCCTGGTTGATGCGCCGCATCAGGGCCACGATCTGCGCCTGGATGGTGACGTCGAGGGCGGTTGTCGGTTCATCGGCCAGCAGCACTTTGGGCTGGCAGGCCAGGCCGATGGCGATCAGCGCCCGCTGTTGCATGCCGCCGCTGAATTGATGCGGGTAGGCCTTGTAGCGGGCTTCGGGCGCGGGAATGCCCACCTCTTGCATGACCTCGAGCACCCGTTTTTTCTCCTGTGCCTTTTTCGCCCGATCCAGCGGCCAGGGCGGGCCGGGCAGCATGTGGTGCAGCCGCAGCGATTCTCGAATCTGCTCGCCCACATGAAACGCCGGGTTGAGTGTGCTCAGCGGGTCCTGGAAGATCATGGCGATCTCCTTGCCGCGGATGCGTCGCATCTCGCCGCCGGAGAGATGGGTGATGTCACGACCTTGCAGCAGCACCTGGCCCTTGTCTACTCGCCCCGGCTTGGCGATCAGCCCCAAAATGGAGAGGAGCACCGTGCTCTTGCCGCAGCCCGATTCGCCGACCAGCCCCAGGATCTGGCCGGCGCGCAGGGTGAGATTGACCGCTTCCACCGCCCGCACTTCTCCGCGGCGGGTCGGAAAGAGGGTGGTCAGGTTACGTAACTCCAGAATCGGCTGGCTCTGTCTGTTCATTCGATCTTCAACCGTGGATCAAGGATGTCGCGCAGACCTTCGCCAAACAGATTGATCGCCAGCACCAGGAAGACGATGGCCAGGCCGGGCATGGTGGAAACCCACCAGGCGTTCAGCAGCGTGTTGCGCCCATCGGCCACCATGCTGCCCCAGGCCGGTGTGGGGGGCTGGATGCCCAACCCCAGAAAGCTGAGGCTGGCTTCGGTGACGATCATGAAGCCCATGCGCAGGGTGGCCAGCACGAAGATGGACTGGATGATGTTGGGCGTGATCTCGCGCAGGATGATGGTCAGATGGCTCTGGCCGCTGACGCGGGCCGCCTCCACATACTCGCGCGTCTTTTCGGTCATCACTTCGCCGCGCGCCAGGCGGAAGAACTCGACCCAGCCCTTGAAGGTGAGGGCCAGGATCAGGTTGGTGAAACCAGGCCCCATGAAGGCCATGACGCCGATGGCAAAGATGAGGAAAGGAAAGGCCATCAGCAGATCGGCAAAACGGGAGAGGATGCTGTCGAGCCGGCCCCGATAATAGCCGGCCAGCGCGCCCAGGGCCATGCCGACGACCACCGAAATGCCCACCGAGAGCAGGCCGACCAACAGGGAAACGCGGGCGCCAAAGATGATGCGCGCGTAGATGTCGCGGCCCTGACCATCGGTGCCCAGGGGATAGGTCCATGAGCCACCCTCTTCCCAGGCAGGGGGGATCAGCCGCTGGCGCAGGCTGCCCCGCTCCGGGTTGTGGGTGGTGATCTGCGGCGCCAACAGGGCTGCCAAGATGTAGAGGAGGATGACGACCCCGCCAATCAGGGCGACGGGGTGCTTGCGCAGTTCGGCCCAGAAATCGGCCAGATTGCGCCGCCACAGCCGTAGGCGAATCGCCAGCATGTAGCGCCAGGCGGGTTGGGTGTGCGTCGGCGTCGTGATGGTCATGGTTTACAGCTCGATCTTGGGGTTGAGATAGGTGTAGAGGATGTCAACCACCAGATTGGCGGCGATGAAGGTGAAGGCGTAGACCATCACAGCTCCCTGCACCAGGGGAAAATCGCGGCTGAAGATCGCATCCACCACCAGCCGGCCCAGCCCAGGCCAACTGAACACCGTCTCCACAATCATGTTGCCGCCGAGCAACACGCCCACTTGCAAGCCCACCACAGTGACGGTGGGGATCAGGGCGTTGCGCACGGCATGTTTGAGCACCACCGTCGTTTCGCTGGCGCCTTTGGCCCGCGCCAGCTTCACGTAATCGCTGCGCAGGATCTCCAACAAGCTGGAGCGCAGCACGCGGGCGACGATGGCCGCCACCGCCGCGCCCAGCGCAATCGAAGGCAGCACCAGATGTTTCAGGCTGCTGACCAGGGCCGCGCGGTTGCCGGTGAGAATGCTATCGAGCACGTAGAACCCGGTGACAGTTTGCAACCCGGCGTCATAAGCGATGCGCCCCTGCACCGGCAACCATTGCAGCCGCACCGAAAAGATCAAAATCAGAAGGATGCCCAACCAAAATGAAGGCATGGAGATGCCGAGAAAGGCCCCGCCCATGCTCAGACGATCCAGCAGCGAGTTCTGCTTGACCGCGGAGATGACGCCGATGGGAAAGGCAATGATCAGCCCGACGAAGAGGGCGCCGAGGGCCAGTTCGATGGTGGCGGGCAGCCGTTCGCCGATCAGTTTGGCCACCGGCTGCTGCTTGGTGAAGGAATTGCCCAGGTCGCCCCGCAGCAGCCCGGAGAGAAAGAGACCGAGTTGGACGTGCAGCGGCTGGTCCAGGTTGAATTCACTGCGCAGACGTTCGATTTCCCCGGCAGAAACGCCGCCGCCCTGTCCCATCATGATGTCCACCGGATCGCCCGGCGTCAGGCGCATGAAGATGAACACGATGACGGCCACGCCCAAGATGATGGGAATGGCGGCCAGCAGGCGTTCGATGATTTTGACCAATCGCATCGGCGTACTCCGGGCACAAAGCGACGGGTGGAGAACCCGGTAGATCAACGAATGAGCCGATCTACCGGGTTACCAACCGATTGAATTACTGCAAACAGACGTCGTGCAAGTTGATGCGGCTATCCGAGGCCGGCTCCCAGTTCTGTACGCGAGCCGAGCTTGCTTCCATTTCTTCCGGCAGGATGAGGAATATCGCCGGGGCCTCATCGTAGATCAAGCCCTGTGCCTCGTTGTAGATGGCGTGACGCTTTGCCTCGTCGGTTTCGGTTTCGCCAGACTTGATCAACTCATTGACGCGTTCGTTGTTGTAGCCGGAGAAGTTGCCGCGACCGTAGGGTGATCCAGCAACGACGCCGTGCCATTTGGCTTCCATGTGACCGACCGGATCGAAGGCGGAGTCGCCCCAGTCATCCAGGTAGGCGGAACGTTCGCCGGCCAGTAACAGAGGCCTGACCACGCTGTACTCCCAGAGACGCAGTTGGGCATCAATGCCGGCCTCCTGCAACTGCGCCACCACCGCTTCTGCCAGCGAACGGTGCTCGTCCAGGCTATCCACGACAAATGCCCAGGGCGCGCCCTTCCACTCCAGCTTGCCATCGCCATCGCTATCGGTGATACCGGCCTGGGTCAGCAGTTCAGTCGCTTTGGCCAGATCGTAGGGATAGGGCTTCAGGCTCGAATCGGCGAAGTTGTTGAAGGGTGACAGCGCGCCGGGCAGGGGCACAGCGCGGCCGCCGTAGAGCTGCTCGATGATCAGGTCCTTGTCAATCAGGTGATTCAGGGCCTGCCGCACCAGTTTGTTATCGAAGGGCGCCTGATTGACGTTCAACTCCATCCACTTGGGTTGGGTGCCGGCTGCAGTCTTGACCACGATGCCGGGCGTCTGCGAGAGCAGGTCGGCCAGTTCCGGCGGCACCGCCTGGATGATGTCCACCTCGCCGGCCAACAGCGCCGCTACACGGGTCGAGGCTTCGGGGATCACGCGGAAGATGGCGCGAGAGACGCAGGCAGGGCCGGAGGAGCCGAGGTCGGGCGCGCCGCCCCAGTAGTCGTCGAATCGCTCCAGCACGATTTGGTCGTCGAGCTTGCCCTCCACGAACTTGAATGGGCCGGCGCCGATTGGCTTCTCGACGAACCCCTTGGTGCCAACCGCTTCCAGGTAAGACTTAGGGGCGATCTGCTGATGGACGAACATCTGCATCGCAACCGGCCAGGGGGCGGAGAGGTTGAAGCGCACGGTGTAGTCATCCACCTTCTCCACCGACGCCAGCGGCGCAATCAGACCCTTGCGCGGGGAGGTGTGCGGTTCGGGGTACTCGATCTTGTTCTCCTGAATGATGCGGTCGAAGGTAAAGACGACATCATCCGCGGTCATTTCCGAGCCATCATGGAATTTCACACCCCGGCGCAGCTTGAATTCATAGGTCGTGGGATTGACGAGCGTGGCCGCCTCTGCCAGTTCCAGATGCACGCCGCTGGTGGTATCGCGGGTGACTAGCCCATCGAACATGTTGCGGATGACCGTTTCAGATTGACGGCTACGATGATCGGCGGGATCGAGCGAGTTGGGCGCACCGGCCAATCCCACGATCAGCGTCTGGCGCTTTGGCGCGGGCGTAGCTGTCACTTCGACGACTGTGGTGACCTGGACTTCTTCTTTGACGACCACCGTCTCTTTGACGACGACCGTCTCTTTGACGACCTGCGGCGTCGCCGGCGCTGCGCAGGCGCCAACGGCCAGCGCTACGCAGAGCAAGACCACGAGCATGAACAATCTTTGGCTTCGCATGTACTCCTCCTGTGTCGTTCGTTCGTTCGTTCGTTGCCTTCATCCAGGGGTCAATCGAATCAAAGGGGTGGTCTGATGGTCAAGTGATCAAAGTGTGGGCGTCTTGACACCTCCTGTGATTCCCTGGGGCGACGCCTGGTTCGGATGAGCGATCTGCAGTGGTCGCAGTGCGCGCTTCATCACACGCAGCGCCCGCTGCGGTTCCAACCGCCCATAGAGTCCCCCAAGGATGCTGATCAGGTAACTGGCGTCCATCAACACCTCGCCGTTTGGCCGCAAGATAGCCGGCTCGCTGGCATTGTACAGTACGCCGCTGGCGATGAGGCTGAGATCATCGAGGTAGCCGGGCGCCTGTTCCTGACATTTGTGATAGATCGTGCCGCCAATCAGCAGGACGGTGGTGGGCTGATCGAGGAAGTTGACGCCGTATTGCAGGAAATAGGTGTCGGTTTCCTGGACACGCCCCACATGTTTGACCGTGGCAACGGCCATGATTTCACGGGCCAGGTAGGAGCGCACGCTGTTCTCGACTGCCCCTACGGCGTTGCGGTGCGGATTGGCGCTGATCCAGTTCAGATACCGGCCCAGGTCAATCTCAAGGCGATCATCCTGGCGGCGGGCAAACTGACCGAGTTGGTCGTTGCCGGGCTGATAAGTGGGAAAACGGGCGCTGATGAACTGCGCCAGCCGCCAGTGCAGATCGCCGTTCTGGAACTGCGGCAGTTCCTTCAGATTTTCGGCGTTGTAGCTCAGCCCGTACTTCCCCTCCACGCGACGGTAGGCCAGCGGCGTGTTGGGGGTCTTGAGGATGGTACGCTTGACCTTTTTCTTGCGGTCGGCGCCGGGGTAGAGATAGAGCGGGTTGTCGTGCACCATGGAGTAGAAATCGGTGGTGGCGCCGCCGA
>CAZOLV010000007.1:0-73318 GCA_964580725.1 uncultured Anaerolineae bacterium
CCATGGCTTCGCCCACCCCCACGTTCACCTGGACACCGACCCTGACCTGGACGCCGACGAACACCCCCACCGTCTCGCCCACCCCCACGCCAACGCCCACGTTCACCTGGACACCGACCCTGACCTGGACGCCCACTTTCACGTTCACGCCCACGCACACCCGCACACCCACCATCACCCCGACGCCCACCATCACCCCGACGCCGTTTGGCGTCCTGGGGATCATTCGCGTGGGTCAAGCGCCACAAGGACTGGCCCTGGATGGCGCCGGCCGACGTCTGTTCGTGGCCAACGGCCTGAGCGGCAACGTGTCTGTGGCCGATCTGAACAACGATCAGGTCGTCGCCACGTTGGGCCTGAGCGGCGCCGCCGAACCGATGGGCCTCGACTATGACCCGGCGCGCCAACGGCTCTACGTCGCCGCTCGTTTGAGCGATGTCCTGATCGCCATGGACGCGCCGCCGGGCATCGTCGGTGAGATCATCGGCGCCGTACCGATCGGCGTCAGCCACCAGCCGCTGGCCGCCGCGGTCGAAGTGGCAAGCGGTCGCGTCCTCGTCCTCGGCAGCGGCGACAGCTCGCTGGCGCTGGTGGATGGCCCGGCCGCCACTCTGACCGACATTCGGCGCATTGGCAGCGAGCCGCTGGCCATCGCCCGTCTCGATGTTCCATTGACCTACGCAGTTTCGCATCATCTCGACAACACCATCGGTTTGTACGACGCCGCCGGCTATCTGCGCTCGTTGATCCCCGTGGCCAGCGGGCCGGTGCATCTGGCCATAGATGGGGCGCGCCAACGCCTCTATGTCGCACAGCCGGACGATATGGCCGTCGTTGTCATTGACCTGACCACCGCCAGCGTCAGCAACACCGTTCCGCTCAACTGTGCGCCGGGCGCTCTGGCCGTCAATCCCAACAATGGGCGCTTCTTTGCGGTCTGTCCCGCAGAACGCGCCGTGCACTTCTTCCAGGGCGGGCCTGACCTCTGGCTCTACTGGCTGCCGGTTGGCAATGACCCCAGCGCCATTCTGCTCGATCCGGCCACGAACCGGCTCTACATCGCCAATCGCGCCGACGATACCGTGACCGTGCTGCAGGACGAAGGCCCGGTCGCTACCCCCACCCCCTACCCCACGGCCGCCGTCACCGTGACCAGCAGCCCAACGCCGACCGTCACACCGACACCTACGGCCAGCCTGACGGTTACACCGTCGCCCACCTCTGGCCCCACCGCCACCCCCACGCCCACACACACGGTCACGCCAACCGCCACGCCAACGCCGCTGGGCGGTTGCACGCCGCAGCCCGACACCTTCGAGCCGGACGACAGCCCGTGGGATGCGCCCCCGCTAGGCCCTGGCCCCAATGCGCAACTGCACAACTTCCATCAGCTCGGCCAGCCCGGCGACGCCGATTGGGGGCGGCTGACTGTGCAGGCCGGCATGACCTATCGCCTGCAGACGACGGTGCTTGGCGTTCAGGGCGACACCCGGCTGGAGCTGTGGAACGAGCAGCTCACCACCCTGTTGGCCGAAAACGACAACATCAGCCCTGGGCGTCCGGACTCATTGATCGAATGGACCGCGCCGCACAATGGCGTCGTCTTCCTGCAAATGGCGCCGGCCCAGGGTCAGGGCGGCTGTCAAAGCGACTACACCCTGCAAATCAGCGCCATCACGCGCCGCTTTGCGCCGTTCGTCAGCCAGGCGCAGCGGTTCGACGACGGCGCGCCCGACCCGACGCCCGCCGCCGTTGCATTCAGCACATCGCCCCCGCTGCCGCCGGTTCCCGTCGCCTCGACCTGGAGCGACGCCGTGACCGCTCTGAATCCGTTCGACGGCGGCCACCTGGTGGGACGCGGGCGCTTGCTCACCCTGTACGACGCCGCGCAAACGGCGCGCCAACAGGTGGAACTGCCCGGCGTCATCGTCGCCTTGACCGCAGATCGCGGCGCGATCTTTGCCAGCGTTTGGACGCCCACTGGCGCGCCGCTCGACCTGCGCCGCGGCGGGCGCGTGTTGCGCCTGGATGCGGTCAGCGGGGCGCTGTTGGCCTCTTCTGCGCCGCTGGCGCGCCTGGGCGGGTTGACGCTGCTGGGCGGGCAGGTGTGGGCGGCCGAAACTGGCGCCGACCGCCTGCTGCGCCTGAATGCGCAAACCCTGACCATCGAGCAGGCGATCAGCCTGGCGCCGGCGCCGTGGGTGCTGGCAGCCGATCCAATCGCCCAGCGGCTCTATGTCACGCTGGCGGGCAGCGACGAAGTGGCGTTGATCGAGGCCGGCAGCGGGGCGTTGGCGGGACGCGTGTCCCTGGAGAGCTTTGGCCCGGCATTGGCACTGGCGGTGGATGTGGAAAACGGGCGCCTGGCCGCCCTCTTCTGGCGCAGTCCTCTCTACGGCGAAGTGGCCTGGCTGGATGGCCGCAGCGGAGCGCAAATTGGCGCACTGGTGCCCACCCTGGCGCAGCCCTTGCGCGGCGCACAGGCGCTGGCCTTCGATCCGGTCGCCCGCGCCCTATTCATTGGCGACATGGGGGGCATCGGCCGCTTCAGCGCCGAGGATGGGCGCTTCCTGGGGCACACGCCCATGCCGCGCCTGGCCTCACCCTTCGGCCTGACGCTGGACACCGCCCGCCAGCGCATCATCGCCGGCGAGACGATCAGCGCCGCCAATTGACAATCTTGGGGCCTGCACAGCCGCCGGCGCGACGTTTGCATTCCCATACTTGCCCAATTGCGCCAACACCGTTTATAATTCAGGTGAAGCACGCGTCTTGCGCAGACGAGACGTGGCCCCCCAGGTGTACACCTCATTCGAGGAGATTGCGGTTGGGCGCCGAGAGGTCACGGGAATGAGCGTAGTCGAGGAGATCAAGGGACGCCTGGACATCGTTGATGTCATTTCGGCGTTCGTTCCGTTGAAGAAGGCCGGGCGCACCTATAAAGGACTGTGCCCGTTCCACAACGAGAAAACCCCCTCGTTTGTCGTTTTCCCAGACAACCAGAGCTGGCATTGCTTCGGCTCGTGCGGCACGGGCGGCGATCTCTTCTCGTTCATCATGAAGAAGGAAAAGCTTGACTTCGCCGAGGCGCTGCGGGTGCTGGCGCAGCGGGCCGGCATCGAACTGACTGGGCGCGGAGAGGAAAGTTCGCCCGAAGAACGCGGCCGCGATCAGGTGCGCCAGGCGCTGAAGAGCGCCGCCGCCTACTTCCACAGTCTGCTGCTCGATTCACCGGCGGCGCAGATTGGGCGCGACTATCTACAACGCCGCGGGTTGAACGATGAAACCATCGCCCGCTTCCAGCTCGGCTATGCCCTCAACGATTGGGAGGCGCTCAAACGTACCTTCCTGGGGCAGGGCTACACCGTGGATCAACTGCTGGCGGCGGGTCTGTTGATCGCCAATGAAGAGCGGGGCACGACCTATGACCGCTTTCGTCACCGCCTGATCATCCCCATCAGCGACGTGCAGGGCCGCGTGATCGGCTTCGGCGCACGCGCTTTCGACGACACCCCGCCCAAATACCTGAACTCCCCACAAACGGTCGTTTTCGACAAAGGCCAGGTTCTGTATGGACTCGATCAGGCGCGGCGCGCCATCCGCGAACAGGGTCATGTGGTCATCGTCGAAGGCTACATGGACGTTCTGGCGGCGCATCAGGCCGGCGCCTGCAATGTCGTCGCCTCGATGGGCACCGCCCTGACCGAAACGCAGCTTCGGCAGCTACGGCGCTTCAGCAACGAGTTCGTCCTGGCCCTCGACGCCGATGAGGCCGGCAGCCATGCAACCATTCGTGGGGTGCATTTGGCGCGGCAGGCGCTGGAAAAAGAGATCGTGCTGGCGCCGCTGGCCAGCGGTGCTGTGCGCCCAGAGGCGCGCCTGGCGGTCAATCTGCGGGTGGCCACTCTGCCCAAAGGACTTGATCCTGACGACCTGATCCGCCGTGATGTCGCACAGTGGTATGCGCTGATCGCGGCCGCGGCGCCCCTGGTTGATTTTCTGTTCGGCGTCGTCGTGCAGGAGAACGACCTCACCTCGGCGCGCGGCAAGGCGACCGTGGTGCGCGAACTGACACCGTTGATCCAGGAATTGGCCGATCCCATCGAACGGGCGCACTACGTACAGCGCCTGGCGCGCCTGGTGCAGGTGGACGAGCGCACGATCCAGCGCGAGATCGAACGCCAGGCCGTCAGCAGCCAGCGCACGGCGGTTGCGGGACGCAAAACGCCCGACACGCGCCCCGCACCGGCGCCGGCGCCGACCAATGGAACGAGCGCCAAACCGAGCGAAAACATGGCCGGCTACATCCTGCAGCAGATTCTGGCGCGGCCGGGCCTGCTGTGGGAGACCGATCGGCAGTTGCGGGCGCTAGACTTTGCGCCCCTGGGCGACGATGATTTCAGTCTGAGCGAGCAGCGTTCACTGCTGCGCCTGGCGGCAGATTGGGAAGCGCGCGGCGAAAACTGGGCGGCGTCCAACCTGCTGGACGACCTGCCGTCCTTTCTGCAAACCTACGTAGGTGATCTACTGCGCAATGCGCCGGCGCGGCCGCCGCTGGAGCCAGATCAAGCGGCGCCTGACCTGTTGAACGCCGTCCTGCGTCTGCGTAAGGCCAATTTGCAGCAGTATTTGCAGGAATTGCGCCATTTACAGGCCGATGAAGGCCAGCAGCCGGCCGACGCCGCCGAGAACGAAACGGGATACCGCCAGATGGTGGATCATCACCGTCTCGAGCTGGGCAAGATTCAGGTGGCTTTGAGCCGCCATTCGCTCCTGGCGCAGAAATCGCTGCGCCCTGCGGCGCAAGCCGCAGAACATCTACCGTCTTAGAAGTCGTTATGGCTCACAAGAAACGAATTCCATCGCCCCCTGTCAACCAAACGTCGGAAGCGGCGGCAGGACCGGCCGCTGCGCCGGCGGCAGGACCGGCCGTTGCGCCGGCCGCTGGCCGTCGGGCGCGCAAGCCGCGCGAAAAAGCGCCGCTGGCGGTGCTGGCGCTGAATCACGGTGCGGCGGCAAGCACCGCGCCCGGTACTTCGATGGAACACACGGCCCACCCCGACAAAAAGGCCGCCCGGCGCGCCCGCCCGCTGCATGCACCCGTCGCGGCCGGAGCGGAGATCGAGGTAGATGAAGCGTTTGCCTCAGCGGTGGCTGCTGAAGCGAGCCAGCCGATCGAGCAAATCCTCAAAGAGACACGCGAACATGCAACGTCGGGCGACCCGGTGCGCATGTATCTCGACGAGATCAGCCG
Source organism: uncultured Anaerolineae bacterium (assembly GCA_964580725.1). Taxonomy (GTDB): domain Bacteria; phylum Chloroflexota; class Anaerolineae; order SSC4; family Amarolineaceae; genus Amarolinea. The sequence goes on from CAZOLV010000007.1 coordinate 5,255, forward strand.
TCATGCGCTGTTGACGACAGCGCAAGAGGTGACCCTGGCCGAAGAACTGCGCGCCGGCGTGGAAGCGGCGGCGGATCTGCAGAAATGCGATCTGTGTCACGAAGACCGGGCGCGCCTGGAGGAGATCGCCGAGATCGGTCACGCGGCGCGCTGGCGCCTGGTGCAGAGCAACCTGCGCCTGGTGGTCAGCATCGCCAAGCGCTACATGAACCAGAATATGTCGTTCCTCGACCTGATTCAGGAGGGCAACCTCGGTCTGCTACGTGCGGTGGAGAAGTTCGATCCGAGCCTGGGCTACCGCTTCAGCACCTATGCCACCTGGTGGATTCGACAGGCCATCACCCGCGCCATTGCCGATCAATCGCGCACGATTCGCATTCCCGTGCACATCGTCGAAAACATCAACCGGCAGAAACGGCTACAATACCAGTTGATGCAGGAGACGGGGCGGCACGGCACGGCCGAGGAGTTGGCGCTGGCCATGCAGTTCCTTTCGCCACAAGACTGCGCCGCCATCCAGGCAGCGCATCAGGCGGGCCAGGGCCTGGCGCCCGACCTGGCCATGCGCCTGCAACGCGCCACTGCGCGTGTGCTCGACATTGCGCGCGCCTCCGAAGAACCGGTGTCGCTCGAAACCCCCATCGGCAACGACGACAACAGCTTCCTGGGCGACTTCATCGAGGACAACGGTCTGTCCGGTCCGGCCGACGAAACCAACCGGCAGTTGTTGCGTGAACACATGGCCGATGTGCTCACCGCCCTCACCGACCGTGAGCGGCGCGTGCTTGAGATGCGCTTTGGACTGAAGGACGGCATCACCCATACGCTCGAAGAGGTTGGCCAGGAACTGGGCGTCACGCGTGAGCGCATCCGCCAGATCGAGGCCAAAGCCCTGCGCAAGTTGCGCCACCCCCTGCGTAGCCGCCGCCTGCGCGACTACCTCGGCTCCTGAAACAGCAGCGCAGCGGTCATTTGACAGCCCCGCGCATGTGAGTATAATGCCTGTTAGTCGTTCCTCGATAGCTCAATAGGCAGAGCAAGCGGCTGTTAACCGCAAGGTTCGTGGTTCGAGTCCACGTCGAGGAGCCTGGTATTCGTCAAAAGAGCAGCGTTGCCGCTGCTCTTTCTGTTATCTGGCAGGTCCGTGCGCCTGACCAAACCACAGGGAGAAGAATAACGCCATGTCCAGGACAATCCGAGTTGCACTTGTAGGCCTCGGCCATGTCGGTCGAGGCTTTCTCTCGCTCATGCTCGACAAAAAGGACCTGCTGGCCAACCGCTTTGGCTTGACCCTGCGGCTGACCGGTGCGGCGGACCGCTCCGGCGCCGTGCTCGACGCCCGCGGAATTGACCCGACGCTCCTTTTGCAGCACAAACTGGCGCATGGCAGCATCGCCGCCTTCCCTTACGGCGGCAAGGCCAACCTGGTCGCGCCCGAAATGGTCAAACGGGCCAAGGCCGATGTCCTCCTGGAGGCGTCGCCGGGCAATCTGGAAAGCGGGCAGCCAGGGCTGCACTGCGTGCGCCTGGCGCTGCATCAGGGCTGGCATGCCGTCCTCGCCAACAAAGCGCCGCTGACGCTGGCCTACCGCGAACTAAGCGCCGCCGCGGCAACGCAAGGCAAGCGCCTGGCCTTCAGCGCCACGGTCTGCGGGGCGCTGCCGGTCGTCAACATCGGCCAGCGCGATCACATCGCTGTTCGCTACACGAAAATCGAGGGTGTCCTCAACAGCACCAGCAACTACATCCTGACCGCCATGGAAAGCGGCAAAGATTTCGAGACCGCACTACGCGCAGCACAGGACGAAGGCGTGGCCGAGACCAATCCGGCGCTCGATGTGGATGGTTGGGACGCGGCCAGCAAACTGACGATCATCGCCAACAGCGTGCTCGACTTCCCCTGCACCCTGGCCAACGTCGAAGTGCGCGGCATTCGCGACATCGGCCCAGACGACCTGCGCCGCGCCCGCGCGCAGGGTCATGTGGTCAAGCTGGTCGCCCTGGCCCTACCAACCGGCGACAGCTACCGGCTGAGCGTTCACCCCGCCCGGCTGCCCCTTTCGCACCCGCTGGCGTTGGTAGATGGTTGGGAAATGGGCGTCGTCTGGCACACCGACATCATGGGCACGCAGTTTGCCAAAGTGGACGAGCGCGGCCCCGTTCCCACCGCCGCCGCCATGCTGCGCGATCTGGTCAACATCTTTCGCGAAGACCGCCCGGCGGCGAAAAGCGCCTAGAGGACGACAACCATGCCCAAACGAAACGATCTGCACTCGATCTTGATCCTGGGCGCCGGCCCCATCGTCATCGGCCAGGCCGCCGAGTTCGACTACAGCGGCGTTCAGGCCGTCAAGGCGCTGCGGCGTGAGGGCTATCGCGTCATCCTGGTCAACTCCAATCCGGCCACAATCATGACCGACCCCGAACTGGCCGATGCAACTTATGTCGAGCCGCTCACCGTCGAAATCGTCGAGAAGATCATTGCACAGGAACGCCCCGACGCCCTGCTGCCCACCGTGGGCGGGCAGACGGCCCTCAACCTGGGGGTGGCGCTGGCCGAACAAGGCATCCTGGACGCCTACGGCGTGCAACTGATCGGCGCCAACCTCACGGCGATGCGCATTGCCGAAGACCGCCTACTCTTCAAGGAAGCGATGATCGGCGCCGGGCTGAACGTTCCTCGCTCCGGCCTGGCGCAGAGCCTGGCGGAGGCGCTGGCCGTCGCCGACGAGATCGGGCGTTACCCGCTGCTCATCCGTCCCAGTTTTACGTTGGGCGGTTCCGGCGCCGCCATTGCCTTCGACCGCGACGACTTCAGCGAAAAAGCGGCCTTTGGCCTGCACGAAAGCCCCGTCCACACCTGTCTGATCGAGGAATCGGTGCTCGGCTGGAAGGAGTTCGAGCTGGAGGTGATGCGCGACCGCGCCCAGAACTTCGTGGTGATCTGCTCGATCGAAAATCTCGATCCGATGGGCGTACACACCGGCGATTCGATCACCGTGGCGCCGGCGCAAACCCTGACCGACAAGGAGTACCAGCGGCTGCGTGACCAGGCGCGCCTGGTGATGGACACGGTTGGGGTGGAAACGGGCGGCAGCAATGTGCAGTTTGCCATTGACCCGGCCGGCGGTCGCGTCGTTGTCATCGAGATGAATCCGCGCGTCAGCCGTTCCAGCGCCCTGGCCAGCAAGGCCACCGGTTTCCCCATCGCCAAAATTGCGGCGCTGCTGGCGGTTGGCTACACCCTGGACGAGATCAAAAATGACATTACACGCGAGACGACGGCGGCCTTCGAGCCGAGCATTGACTACGTGGTGGTGAAGATCCCGCGCTGGGCCTTCGAGAAGTTCGCCAACGTTGATCCGACGCTCGGCCCGCAGATGAAGTCGGTGGGTGAAGTGATGGCCATCGGGCGCACCTTCGGCGAGGCCCTGCAGAAAGGGCTGCGCTCGCTAGAATGGCAGCCAGGCGCCATCAGCCTGCCGGCGGGCCAGGCGTTGCACGAGTTGTTGCGCATTCCCACGCGCGAACGTATCTTCTATACGCTGGCCGCGCTGCGCAGCGGCGTCGCACAGGCGCAGATCATCAGCGCCACCGGGTTCGACCCCTGGTTCGTGGCGCAGATGAGCCGCATCACGGCGCTGGAACAGGCGCTGGTCGGCCACACACTGGCCACACTGCCGGCGACGCTGCTGCGCCAGGCCAAGCGCATGGGCTTTGCCGACCAACGGCTGGCCGAACTGCTGGCGCCCGCCGCCCGCGACGCGACGCCCGTCACCGAGGACGACGTGCGGGCGCGGCGCAAGGAGTTGGGCGTCCTGCCGACGTATCAACAGGTTGACACCTGCGCCGCCGAATTCGAGGCCTACACCCCCTACCTGTACAGCAGCTACGAAAGCGAAGACGAAGCGCCGCCCACCGATCGCCCCAAGGCGATCATCCTGGGCGGCGGGCCGAACCGCATCGGCCAGGGCATCGAGTTCGACTACTGCTGTTGTCATGCGGCGTTTGCGCTGCATGATCTGGGCTATGAAACGATCATGGTGAACTGCAACCCGGAGACTGTCAGCACCGACTACGACACCTCGGATCGTCTCTACTTCGAACCGTTGACGATGGAAGATGTGCTCAACATCGTGGAGCGGGAAGTGACCGGCCAGCGCACGGCCGGCGCGGCGCCGTCGGGGGTCATCGTGCAGCTTGGCGGGCAGACGCCGCTCAACCTGGCACGCGGGCTGGCGGAACGGGGCGTCCCGCTGCTCGGCACGAGTTGGGAGGCGATTGACCTGGCGGAAGATCGGGGCCGTTTCGGCAACCTGCTGGCCGAGTTGGACATTCCGGCGCCGGCCAACGGCATGGCCGCTTCGGCCGCCGAGGCGCGGCGCGTGGCACGCCAGATCGGCTATCCCGTGTTGGTGCGGCCAAGCTATGTGTTGGGTGGCCGCGCCATGGCCATCGTCTACGATGACGATGCGCTGGCGCGCTTCGCGCAGGAAGCGATGCAGATCAGCGGCGGGCGCCCGATCTTGATTGACCAGTATCTCGAAGATGCCTTCGAGGTGGACGTGGACGCCGTGGCGGATGGCGTGCGTGTGGTGATCGGCGGCGTGATGCAGCACATCGAGGAGGCTGGCGTGCACAGCGGCGACAGCGCCTGCGTCCTGCCGCCCTATAAGATCAGCGCCTATCATCTGAGCATTCTGCGCGAATATACCGAAAAGCTCGGGCTGGCGTTGGGTGTGCGCGGGCTGATGAATGTGCAGTATGCGATCAAGGACGATGTCGTCTACGTGTTGGAGGTGAACCCGCGCGCCAGCCGCACGGTGCCTTTCGTCAGCAAAGCCACGGGAGCGCCGTTGGCTAAAATTGCGGCGCAGGTGATGGCGGGGCGGTCATTGGCAGCGCTAGGCTTCACCGTCGAACCGGCGATTGATGGCTTCTTCGTCAAGGAGGCGGTCCTGCCGTTCAGGAAGTTCAGCGGCGTGGATGCACTGTTGGGGCCGGAAATGCGTTCGACCGGCGAGGTGATGGGGCACGCCAGCCGTTTTGGTCACGCCTTCGCCAAAGCGCAGATGGCCGCCGGTGACCGCCTGCCAGTGAGCGGCGCCGCCTTCCTATCGGTCAACGATTTCGACAAGGGCAGCATTCTGAAGATTGCGCGCGATCTGCACCGGCTCGGTTTCAGCCTGTTGGCGACGCGCGGGACGGCGGCGGCGCTGGTGCGCGCCGGTCTGCCAACGACGCCGGTCAACAAGGTCAAAGAGGGGTCACCGCACGTGGTAGATTTGATCAAGCGGGGCCAAATCCAGCTCATCGTCAACACGCCCCTGGGGCCGACGGCGTTCGACGACGGCAAGTCCATCCGCACCGAAGCGGTGCGTCACAGCATCCCGTTGATGACCACCCTTAGCGCGGCGCAGGCCGCCGTCAACGGTATTCGCGCCCTGCAGGCCAAATCGCTCAAGGTGCGCAGCCTGCAAGAGCACTATCGCCAGCAGCGCACGCCCTGACCTCGATTCAACCGATTTGCCAGGAGCGCCCGGATGTGCTAAACTATGCACGCAGTACCCTGCGGTGTGCGTGATGTCATCCAAGCGCTCTGAGCCAACACCTGATAATCGGGCGTCGGACGTTTCGGAGGCCAAGCGTTAGTCCTGCACGGACAAGGCTGATGTCTACGAACAGGCGCCCACCTGCGCAAGCAGGTTCAGGCCCTTTGGCACACGGCACGGCGGGGCACCCCGTGCTATCGAGCGACCGCTCCGTCTTCGGAGCGGTCGTTTCTTTTTCGGCAGGCAGCGGGCAAAGCGCCTTGACATGTCTCGCCGCTTGTGTTATCCTCTGTTTACATACTGAAGCGCATGGCCGTGGCGCCGGTTCGGCCGCCAGCGCCAGCAGCGCCGAGGAAACTTCATCAGTTGTAGAGCGAGGAGCGCCAGAATACATGCAGCGAGAACGTGTGGCCGACAACATCTGGGTCTTCACCAGCAGCCTCTTTGCACAGGTGACGGCGGGCGCGGTCTTTACCAGCGAGGGGGCGGTGGTCGTTGACACACTGCCCTACCCAAGCGAGGCGCGCGAGATGCGCGATTTCGTCCGCAGCCGTGCGCAGCACAATCGGGGCATTCGTTATGTCGTACTGACCCACTCGCACGCCGATCACATCTACGGCGCGTACCTCTATCCAGAAGCCGAAGTGATTTCCCACCGGCGCTGCCGTGACTTGATGCGACGGCACGCCGAACAGGGTCTGCGTGAGGCGCGTGAACATTCGCCCGAACTGAACGAAGTGCAGATCCGCCTGCCGGGCATGGTCTTCCAGGAAGAGATGACGATCCGCCTGGGTGGGCGCACCATCGCGCTCAACGAGTCGCCAGGACACAGCGCCGACGTGGTCAGTGTGTTCGTCAGGGAAGACAAAGTGTTGTTCGCCAGCGATACCGTCATGCCGGTGCCCTACATCGTGGGCGGCGATCCCCAGGCGCTCATCAAGTCGCTGGAGGTCATCGCCGGCCTGGGGCTGGAGAACATCGTGCAGGGGCATGGCGAAGTGTTGTTACGCGGCGAGATCAGTGAGATTCTGGCCAGCAACATCGCCTATCTGCACAAGATTGACAGCCTGGTGCGCCAACATGTGCGCGACAAGCTGCCGCGCCAGGAGTTGCAGATGGTTGACATCGAAGCGTGCGGGAAATCGCGCATTCCGCTCAGCGGATTGGTGCAGCGGTTCCATCAGGCCAATCTCGCATATCTCTACGATGTCTACCGCCAGGGCCTGCACACCGGCATCGAACAGGACACAGAGAGCGAATAAGTACTTGTCCAGGCATGATTTCCCGATCTCTGGCCGTATTCCCCAAGGGAAAAGCGGAAGTTATTCTTGGACGGCTACTAAGTATTCAATGGGCATAGAATGGGGCACAGAATGGGCATAGATGAACTGTTGGCTCAGCTATCCAGTCTTACGGCCGCCGACCGGCGGCGCCTGTTTCGCCGCGCCCAACGCATGGGGCTGGTGAGCCTGCAAGATTTCGAGGAGGCCGATCCCGGCGATGGCGCCCCGACGGCGCAGCCGCTGCTCGAATTTGCCCGCCCGCCCATCGCCAGTCTGCCGGCCAGCACAGCGCCCGCCGTGCGCACAGCGGCCGCCGAGCCGTCCCGTCTGATCTCTCCCCGTCCTGCGCCGCCAGCGGCGGCCGGGGCCAATGCCGCGCCCGCACCACGCACCCGCAAACCAACGGCGGCCAAAGCAGCCACCGCGCCCGCCGAAATTCGCGTGCGGGTGATCTTCGATGGCGGCAGCAAGGGCAATCCCGGTCAGGGTTACGGCAGCTATGCCCTGCTGTGGCCCGGCCAGCCCAAGCCAGAAATCGTCCGGCTGACCTTCGACGGCCGCATGACCAACAACGAGGCGGAGTACGACACGCTCATCGCGGCGCTGCAAGACCTGATTGGTCGCGCACAGGCGGCGGGGGGCGCGCCGGCGCAAGTCTTCGTCGAAGTTTGGGGCGACAGCCAGTTGGTGGTCAATCAGGTCAACGGGGCGTGGAAGATCAACAAAGCGCCGCTGCAAGTGCGCTGCAACCAGGCGCGCGCCCTGCTGCAGCAGTTCGGCTTTGCCGCCGTCAACTATCACCCGCGCGAGCAGAGCGTGGCGGTTTTGGGGCATTGATCGCTTGACGCTGACTTGACCGTTGCCTCGGCGTTTGCCCCGTGCCCAGATCAGAGCGATGCGACCATGACCAGGAATTCCCATCCCACACCACTGCGTGAGCGCTCCATCGTGCGGAGCGCCATCCTGAATCTGGCGCTGACGCTCATTGGGCCGTTGCTCGGCCTGACGCTGGCCGCCTGGGGCGCCGCGCTGGCCCCACCCTGGACAGGTTTCAGCAGCCTCTTGTACATTCCGCTGGCCGGTCTGGGGCTGCCGCTGGCCGTGGCCGCGTTCTGGTCAGGGCACATCGGGGGTCGGCAACTGCTGATCGTCTTGGCCGCAACCGCCGTCACGGCGCTCGCCTATCTGACGTTGATCGGGCCGCGGCAGCCGAGTGGCATGACCATGTGCCAGCCGCTGGAGGCGCCGGCCTCCTACCGCTGCGTCTCGACATCGAGCGACGATCCCGGTTATCATTTCGAGTTCACTCTCGAAGGCCGGTCCGGTTGGCCCATCATGCGCCTGACGCCCGCGCAACCCGCCGCATGACAGGCAAGGACAAGATCAACGCCGGTGGCTGATACGATCAAGCTTTCGTTTTCAAGCTGACAAGAAGCCGCCATCCACGGGGATGATCGCCCCGTGCACATAGCTGGCGAGATCGCTGACCAGCGCCAGCGCCATCCGCGCCACCTCATCCGGCTGTCCGGGCCGCCCAATGGGCAGTCTGGCATAGAAATCGTAGCCTGTCTTCAATAGACCAAACCGCAAACGCAGTATCTGCCTGGCGGTTGCCATCGTGCCGGGCGTGACGATGCCGCCCGGAACGATGGCATTGACGCGAAACCCCTGCCGGGCATATTCGCTGGCCAGAGAGCGCGTCAACGCGATCACCCCTGCTTTGGCAACGCTGTAATGCGTCAGGTCTTTCTTGAAAGGCAGCAACGCCTCGATGGAGCCGATGTTGAGGATCACCCCGCCCTGTGTGCGGCGCTGACCGATCATGTGCTGGCACATCCAATAGACCGAAAAGAGGTTGATCTCCATGACGCGCCGGTGAAACGTCTCATCGGCCTCGACGAAACGCCGCAGCGGGTAGATGCCAGCATTGTTGACCAGGATGTCGGGGCTGGCCGCGCCCAATTGCGTCCACAGCCGGTCAATCTGGTCTTTCTGGGACAGATCAATGACGTGCGTCGTCACGTTGACGTCGAAACCAGAGAACTCCTCTTTCACTCGCGCCAGGGCGACAGGGGCAATGTCAGCAAGCAGCAGGTCGGCGCCGGCTTCGGCAAAACGATAGGCAATGGCCTTACCCAGGCCAGAGGCGGACCCGGTGATGAGGGCGCGTTTGCCCTTGAGCGAAATCAGTTGTGCGAGGGGAGGTTGTACAGCCATTGTACTCCTGTTCAGTTCAGCATCGGATGAATCCGACGCCTGACTATGCCGCCGGCGTGACGCCAGCAATGCGCTGCGCCAACGCCTGATAGGCCTGTGCGCCGGGGTGACGCGCCGCATAGTCCAGCAGCGCCTGGTTGGTCACGCTGGCCTCGGCGAAGCGGATGCTCTTTTGCACCACGATGTCGAACACCAACTCCCCAAACACCGAACGAATCTCCTCCACCACCTCGCGTGCGTGAATCGTCCCCGTCGCATACATCGTCGGCAGGATGCCGAGCAGACGCAGATCGGGGTTCAGGCGCGCCCGAATCTTCTCGATGGTGTCGAGAAGCAGACGCAGACCGCGCATGGCAAAGTATTCGCACTGCAGGGGAATGAGCACCTCCTGGCTGGCGCACAGACAGTTGGCCGTCAGTAGCCCCAGGCTGGGAGGACAGTCAATCAGGATGAAGTCGTACCAGTTGACCAGGCCGGATAGAATGTTGCGCAGGATCGTCTCGCGCCGAATCTCGGCGATCAGTTCGATCTCCGCCGCCGACAGATCAATGTTGGCCGGGGCCAGGTCGAGATAGGCCTGGTAGGGGCGTATCACGCGGCTGATTGGCAGATCTGGCGAGAGCAGCGCATTGTAGATCGTCAGGTCGAGGCTGTCTGGCTCCAGCCCCAGACCCGCCGCCAACGACCCCTGCGGGTCCATGTCAATGAGCAGGACCTTCTTCTTCATACGCGCCAACGCCACACCCAGGTTGATGACGGTCGTCGTCTTGCCGACGCCCCCCTTTTGATTGGCGACTGCGATCGTGCGCGCCATACGCACCTCCTCGTCTTGTCCCTTGCCGCCTGACAGGTCGTCAGGCAGCGTCCAGCGGGGGAAGTCGTTCGACCAGATCGGCCAACTGTGCATAATCGGCGGCGGCGCGGCTGCGCGGCGCATACTCGAAAATCGTTTTGCCCTTGCCCGGCGCTTCCGAGAGTGAGGTGTCCACCCGGATCGGGTGCGTCACCTTGTCGCCAAAATCGGCCTTGAGCGCGGCCAGCACCTCGCCGCTCACGCGGCGACGCGCATCGAAAAAGGTGGGGATGATGAGACGGATAGCTGCCCCGCGCCCCAGCAGACGGCTGATCGAACGCAGGTAGGTCAGGAACTGGCGTGCGCCGGCCAGCGCCAACATCTCCATTGAGACGGGGATGTAGACCTCTTGCACATAGGCGACGGCGTTGATCGTCAAGAGCGACGCCGACGGGGCGCAATCGAGAATGTGATAGTCGTAGTCGCTCAGGTTTGCGAACAGTTCGCCGAACATCTCCTCGCGTGCCACTTCGAGCACCATGCGCTGCTGCGCCTTGAACAGCCCCAGGTCGCTCGGAATCAGATCCAGGTTGGGGCGGGCCGGGACGATGCACTCGGCCGCGCTGGCTTTGCGCATCAGCATCTCCACCAGCGAACGTTCCTGCTTGGGGACGCCCAACGCCAGAGAGACGTTGGCCTGGGTGTCGGTGTCCACCAACAGTACGCGGCGGCCACGCTGCGCCAACGCCGCACCCAGGCTGACGCAGGTCGTCGTCTTGCCGATGCCCCCCTTGAGGCCAAGAATGGCGATCTTACGCATTGTGATCACCCGGCCGCCCTACGCAACAGCCGCCGGCGCGACCAGCCCCTGATACGCGGCCAGCGTGCGGCTGGCAATGGCGGTCCAGGAGTACGATTCTTTGATCAGACGATAGGCATTGTCGGCCAGATGGCGGGCCTGTTCCGGGTTGCGCAACACACGGCTGATGCCCCACACCAGCGAATCTACATTTTCTGGAAAGACCGTCACCCCGGTCTTGTCATGCTGGACTACCTCGGCCAAGCCGCCCACGCTGGTCACAATCACCGGCGTTTTGGCGGCCATGGCCTCCAATGCGACCAGGCCAAACGGCTCGTAGAGCGAGGGAAAAACCGCCGCATCGGCGATGCAAAACATGCGCACCGCCTCCTCGTCGCTGACAAAGCCGGGGAAAAGCACCTTGTGCGTGATATGCAGTTCGGCGGCGCGCTGCTGCAGGCGTTCCATCAGTGGCCCGCGCCCGGCAATGACGAACTTCGTGTTGGGGAAACTGCGCAGGATGGCCGGAACCGCCTCGACCAGGAACAGCGATCCCTTTTCATGCACCAGGCGACCAATGTGAAAGACGATCTTTTCTTCGGGCAGCGCATAGAGCTGGCGTTCCAGCCGATGATCGAGCAGGCGCGCCGCATCGAACGGCGTTGTGTTGACGCCGTTTGGGATGACGCGAATCTTCTGCCCATTGATCCCAAAGAACGACTGCACCTCGTTGCGCATGAACTCGCTGGCGGTGATGATCAGATTCGCCGCCTGTGTCAGATTGGTTTCAGCGTCGTGAATCTGCTGCGACAGCGGCGTCGTCAGCCAGCCCCGGTTGCGGCCGCGCTCGGTGGCATGTATGGTCACGATCAAGGGGACGCCGTAGGCGCGGCTGACCGCCACGGCCGCAAAGCTGACCAGCCAGTCATGGGCGTGCACCAGGTCGAAGCCGCCGACACTGCGCCAGAGCGACTCGATGTAGAAACCAAGCACGTTGTTGGCGTGCCAGGCGCCGCCATGCAGATTGTCGCGCGCCGGCGCCGGCGCGTCCACCCGATGGATGACCAGATTGCCAAACGACTCGTAGGCCTCGCCTTCGCCAAAGCGAGGTGTGACCAGATGAATGGTGACGCCAGGGTTCTGGCGCAGGGCGGGCAGCAGTTCCAGCACATGCCGGCCCAGGCCTCCCTGCATGTGCGGCGGATACTCCCACGAAATCATCAGTAGGCGCATGAGCAGAATCCTCCACAACTGTGCACATCTCCCCGCACGGCGGGTAGACGTTGGACGACGGATGCTCGTCGTCGGGTTGACTCACACGACTGGCCCTGGTTTGCTAACGGAACGGGTTGCGCTCTCGAACGCGATACGACCGTGCGGGGGCTTCCTCCCAGGAGCGTTGGGCGTCGAAACGAATCGGGCCTGACAGTCCCGTCAGTTCGACGGCGCCCAGAGCGGCCATGACCTGCATTCGCTCCGCCTGACCGCTGCGCTCGATCGCAGCCAGCAGCGTTGCAGTGGCGTCATAGGCCAGTGCAGCAAAGGCGCCTGGCTCGGCGCCCGCAGCGGTACGGTAGGCCCGGCAAAAGTCGGCGGCGCGCCCCTGGCAGTCGAGCGGCGACAGCGAGGTCACCCACACCAACCCCTCGGCGGCGTCGCCGGCGCGAGCCGTCGCGATGCCTTCGGCCAGGGACGGACCCGCAAAACAGGCAGTAATAGTACGCACGCAAGGCGAAATTGTCAATTGACGGGCCACAGTCTCCGCTGCGCCCGTCAGGATGACAACCTGCGGCCCCTCTGCCGTCGTGCGCTGCAGCAGCGGGGAGGCCCAGGCGACGGGTGGCCCGGCACTCTCGACCTGGGCGCCGGCGGGCAGTTGCAGCGCCAATGCCGCCGCCAGCGCCGCATCGCCAGCAAACAGGCGAAATGCAGTGGGCGCTTGCGCCAGATCGGCGTCGGGCAGCGCCGCCGGGATGATGGCCGCCAGCCCTGCCGCCCGCAAGCGGGGCGCAGCCGCCTGCGCTGTTTCGATCTGCCAGGGGCCGAGGATGGCGACGACATCAGGGTCAGCCGCCAGCGCAGCGACCTGACGGGCGGCCAGCGCCGGCACGCCATCGTCGTTCAGGGCCACCAGTTCGATGCCAAAACCGGCCACGCCGCCCGCAGCGTTGCGTTCGTGCAAGGCCAGTTTGACGGCGGCCAGCGCCTCGTAGGCCAGCGGCCGGTGGGCGCCCTCGAACGGGGCGATCAGACCGATCTTGATCGTCGGGCGGGTCGAGGCGCAGCCGGGCAGCAGCAGCAGCAGCAGCCACAGCGCCGCCAGCAGCCGGGCGGCGCGTCGGTTATTTGCGGTTCTCGTACGCCTTGACGTTGGCCGCATGTTCCTCGGCGCTGGTCGCAAAGACATGCCCTCCGTCCCCGGTAGCCACGAAGTAGAGATAGTCCGTTGTTGCCGGGTTGGCCGTTGCGGTGATCGCCGTCAGGCCTGGGCTGCAGATGGGGCCAGGCGGCAGGCCAGGGTAGAGATAGGTGTTGTAGGGCGACTGCACGTTTTGGTACTCCTCCAAAAGCACCGGCGTCTTCCACCATTGGCCGGTGGCGGCCTGATAACCCATCGCATACTGCACCGTGGGGTCGGCGTTGAGCAGCATTCCCTGGGCGATGCGGTTGAGGTAGACGCTGGCAACCAGCGGCCGTTCGTCCAGACGCGGCGTTTCGCGCTCCACGATGGCAGACACGGTCAGCAGTTGGTGCACCGTCAGCCCACGCGCCTGCGCCTGGTCAATGACCTCAGCCGTGATCTTAGCGGCGAAGTTATCGAGCATCCGTTCGATCAGATCCACGGGGCGGGCACGGGCCGGCAGGCGGTAGGTGTCTGGGAAGAGATAGCCTTCCAATGTCGCACCGGGCGGGCGGTTGGCCAGGAACGCGTAGTTCTTGCGCAGACCGACCAGTTCGAGATCGGTGGTGCGCACGGCGGCCAGAAAGGCGGCGCCGTCCATGATGTTCTGCGCCGTCAGCAGATCGGCGATCTCCTCGGCGCGCAGCCCTTCGGGAATCGTCACGCTGACCTCGATGAAGCGGGCGCGTTGCAGCGCAGAGGCGATCTCCGGGATGGTCATGGAGGGCGCAATGAGAAAATCGCCCGCCTCCAGGCTCAGATCAATGCCGTAATAGCGCATGTAGAGTCGGAACAGCGACTCATCCCGGATGAAACCGGCCTGCGCCAGACGGGTGGCGACAAAAGTGGCCGTTTCGCCAGGATTGACGGTGAAGGGCACCAGGGTCGTCGCCTCCGCATCGGCGGGGCGCGCCAGATCGGCCTGCCGCACACGTAGATAGAAGCCGATCAGGGTATTTTCGATGTTGTCCAGACTGAGCGCCTCGCCCAGCCCTTGATTTTCCGCCTGGATGAACTGGGCGCCGGTCGTGGCCACTTCGGCCTTCATCTGGCCTCGGAGGTGATCCATGATGGTCTGGCCCACGAACATCAGCGCCGCCAGGATGCCGATGAAGACGAGCAGGCGCAGGGCCTGGGGCAGGCGCAGCGCCTGGCGCAGGCGATAGCGCCAGGCGCCCCGATGATGGGCCTGCAGTTCGGCCAGTTGGCGTCGCCGGCGTTCCGCCTGGCGGCGTCGAAGATCAGTTTGATTTTGCATTGGCGTCATCCAGATAGCTCTGCAGAATGACGGCGGCGGCCACGGCATCCACGCCAGGCGCCCGCCGGCCTCGCTTGCCGATGGCGTGCATCCGTTCTTGCGCTTCGAAGGTCGAGAGGCGCTCGTCCCACAGCATGACGGGGAGATCAACCGCCTGCGCCAGGCGCCGGGCGTAGCGCGCCGTCTGTTGCGCCTGCGGGCCAACGCTGCCGTCGTCGTTGAGCGGATAGCCGACGATCAGGCCAACGGCCCGCTGTTCCCGCGCCAGATGTTGAATGCGCTCCCAATCTGCCGTCCGCGCCCCGCGCTCGAAAACCGTCAGCGGGCGCGCCAGCAGGCCAGATTCTTCACTCACGGCCACGCCGACGCGCCGATCTCCCACATCGAGCGCCAACAGACGCCCACGCGGCAGAGCCGTGACCAGTTCCTTGGGCCTCTCCGGCTTCAGCGTCGTTGACGCCTCGACCAGGTTCGTCACGTTCATGGGTTGGTCGCCAGCGCGGACGCATAATCCACCCGCACATGCACACGGAAGGGGATGAGGGGCAAGCGCCCCAACCAGTTTGGCGCCAGCTCGATACGGGGCGGCTGCTCCAACTGCCATTCGCGCTGCAGCAATTCGCCGGCAGCCTCCGGCGTCAGTCCGGCCACGGCGGCGCGCAGCCGCCCCTGGTCCACATCCGCCACCATGACGCCGGAGGTCGTCACGTTGTAGGTGACGACTTTCAGCGTGTTTTCTTCCAACACCGTGAAACGACTGGCGCCGTACTGGATCGAATCGGCCAGCAAGTGGCTGCCAGGCGTCATTTGCGCCTGCAGCGCACGCAGACCCAATGTGCGCCCGCCCTGATCGTCCACGGCGATGGCACGCGCCAGGATGCGCATGGTGACGCCGAGCGTGTCCCTGGCCTCATCGGTGAACGAGTCGAAGATCAGGGACATGACGTAGGTCTCGACCGATTCGGGCGGCACGAACTCCCCTTCCTTCAGTTCCTCGCTCAGCTTCTGATACGCCTTCTGCTCCAGTTGTTGCTGCAATGCCGTCCGCAGGCGCTCCTTGTCGGCCAGCGTGACCACCCCGCCCTGGCGCACCGTGCCGCCGCGCAGCGGCGTCTGGTTGATCACGCGCAGGCTCACGCTCAGGCCGCCATCTATACGGTTGATAGCGCCCGCAGCCACGTTGCCAGACGGGCCTGGATCGAGCGCCTCGACCGGCGCATCGGCGCGGGCGCCCGCCCCGCCGCTTATCGTCACGTCGGCGGTTGTCTTGAAACGAATGTTGTTGCCGGCCGTGGTGCGCACGACCGTGCCGATGGGCACAAGCACTTCCTGGCTGCGCAGGTTGACGAAAGTCACAACGCCGCTGGCGGTCTTGTCAGGCACATCGCGCCGTCCCGTCGTGGGAGCGCTGCGCGTTTCTTCGACCAATACCTCGATGCGCCGCGCCGGCACCAGGTTGTTGGTCGGGTCAACCTGTTCGACGGCGGGGCTGGCGCGCACATCAATGCTGGCAATGACCGGCTGGCGCGAGGGAACGACTGTGACGGTGGCCAGGGGCACCGTCAACAAGACGACGCCCAAGACAGCTCCACCCAAAACGGCCGCCAAAAGCAGCAGGCCAAGCGCCTGGCCCCAGGCCGAGCCTGCGCCGCGGGCGCTGAGCGCGTCGATGCGCCGATTGCGCGCCTGCGCCGTACCACGCTGCCGGCGCCAGTCGAGCCAGCGCTGCGCCTGGCGCACAGGCGGCCGCGCCGCAGCGGTGCGGTCGGGAGGCGCGTTCAGGCGCGGCGCCGGCCGCCGCCAGGGTGAGGCAACCTGCGCCGTTTCCAGGCTGCCAAAGACGGGCAAGCCGCAGGCAGCGGCCGCCGCCCGCGTTGGCAGGTGACGCGTCACCAGCGCCAGTTCGACGCCCTGACGCTGCGCCTGTCGCAGCAGCAAATCGAGGCGCACAACGCTGGCCAGTTGGTGGGCGCGGGCGTCCAGCGCCAGCGCCGCCCGCCCGCCGTGCAGGCGCGCCAGGCGCTGCTGCAGGACAGCCGTCGTATCGTCCGGCAGGACGGGGATCAGGGCGATCTGGTCGCCGTTGGCTTGATCATTCGTTGGTTCCAATGTGCCCATCATTTCAGTCGTTTGCGTCTTCACTGCGCCTGGCGACGCCGGGCCTGCACCCAGGGCAGCACCAGCGCCAGGGCATCGGCCAGCCGGTCGGCGTCCTTGCCGCCTGCCTGGGCCAATGTGGGCCGGCCGCCGCCGCCGCCGCCGATGACGGGGGCAATGGCCCGGATGATCTGCCCGGCGTCCAGCCCCTGGGCGGCCAGGTCGGGCGTCACGGCGGCGATAAGGTTGGGGCGGCCGCCGATCAGCGCGCCAAGTACAACGACCGATGACCCCAGGCGGTCACGCAGCCAGTCGCTCATCTGGCGCAGGGTCTCCATGTCGGACGCTTCCACCTGCACCGCCAACACCTGTGCGCTGTCCACCGGGGCAGCCTGGGCAGCAATCAGTTCGATCTCGCGCCGGGCCATCTGCTGGCGCAGGCGCGTTACCTCGCGCTGCGCCATTTGCAGCGTCTGCTGCACGTCGCTGACCTTGGCGGGCAGCGTCTCCTCGCTGGCGCCCAGGGCCGCCGCCGCTTGACGCAGCGTCGCCAGGCGCTGTTGGGCGTACTTCTGCGCCCCGCGTCCCGTCAGCGCCTCGATGCGGCGAATGCCGGAGCCGATGCTCCCCTCGCTGACGATGGCGAACAGCCCAATGATGCCAGTGCGGGTCAGGTGCGTGCCGCCGCACAGCTCCTTACTGACCGCCGTCTCAGGCTGCTGGCCAATCCAGATCATGCGCACCTCATCGCCATATTTTTCGCCAAAGAGCGCCATCGCCCCCGCCGCCACAGCTTCTTTGTAGCTGGTGACCTGCGCCGTCACCGGGTGATCGGTCAAGATGGCGTCGTTGACCCCCTGCTCGATGCGCTGGCGCTCGTCGTCAGTCAGCGCCGCTTGATGCGTAAAGTCGAAGCGCAGGCGGTCGGGTGCAACCAGCGACCCGGCCTGATGCACATGCGTTCCCAGGACGCGGCGCAGTTCAGCGTGCAGCAGGTGCGTGGCCGTGTGATTGCGCATGATGTCGAACCGCCGCTCCTCGGCAATGCTGACCAGGGCGCGGTCGCCCACGGCTGGCGCGCCGCGCGTCACCACGCCGATGTGCACGGTCAGGCCGGGAATGGGGCGGCGCACGTCGTTCACCTCGATCTGCCAGGCATCGTCGGCGGCGGTGATCCATCCGGTGTCGCTGACCTGGCCACCCTGCTCGACGTAGAAGGGCGTGGCGGGCGTCACCACTTCGACGGTTCGTCCCGCCTGCGCCTGGGTCACCGGTTGTCCGTTCTGAAAAAGCGCCGCCACGCTGGTGGGCACCCGTGTCGTTTCATAGTAAAGATGCTCCACGCCTGCGCTGTCCAAGACGCTTTCCTGGCGCAGTCGTTCCAATGTTTCGACATAGACGCGCGCCGACGCGTCATTGGCGGCGGCAAAACGGGCGGCGCTGCGGGCGCGTTCTTTCTGCTCCTGCATGGCGCGCTGGAAACCAGGTTCGTCCACCTGAAAACCGGCGTCGCGCGCCGAGTCCCGCGTCAGGTCGAGAGGGAAGCCGTAAGTGTCGTACAATCTGAAGGCCTGGTCTCCGGGCAGCAGACGGTTGGCCGCTACGTCAGGGCGCGCCATGATCTCCTGCAGCAGTTCTTCGCCGGCGCGCAGGGTGCGGCGGAACCGTTCCTCCTCCAGGGCGACGGTGCGCAGGATGAAGTCGCGGCGGTCGCGCAGTTCATGGTAATGTTGACCCATCGTCCCGATGACCACATCCACGGTGTTCGCCAGGAAGGGCTGTTGGAAACCGAGCTTGACGCCAAAACGGGCCGCGCGGCGCAGCAGCATGCGCAGGACGTAGCCGCGCCCGGCGTTGCCCGGCAGCACGCCGTCACCCACCAGGAAGGCGATCGCACGGCTATGATCGGCGATGACGCGATAGCTGACGTAGTGCTCAGCGCGTTGTTCGGCGCTGTGACGCAGCGCAGCTTGCACGTGGGCGAAGATGGGCTGGAAGAGGTCGGTGTCGTAGGTTGACTGTTTGCGCTGCAACACCAGAGAGAGGCGCTCGAAGCCCATGCCGGTGTCAACGCTTGGCTTGGGCAGCGGCGTCAGCACGCCCTGGCTGTCGCGATTGAACTGCATGAAGACGAGATTCCAGATCTCGATGTAGTCATCCAGCGCATTGACGCCGGCGGCGTGTTGTGCGTTCAGGTCGCCCAGGTAGTAGTGGATTTCGGAACAGGGGCCGCAGGGGCCGGTATCGCCCATTGACCAGAAGTTGTCCTTTTCGCCGAAGCGTAGCACACGTTCGGGCGCGGCGCCGGTCTGCACCCATAGCTGCGCCGCTTCATCGTCGTCGCGATAGACGGTGAACCAGAGCCGGTTGACATCGAGCTTGAGTTCATGCACCAGGAAGCGCCAGGCCAGGGCAATCGCCTCCTGCTTGAAGTAATCGCCGAAGGAGAAGTTGCCGAGCATTTCGAAGAAGGTGTGGTGGCGCGGCGACGGGCCGACATTTTCGAGGTCGTTGTGCTTGCCGGAGACGCGCATGCACTTCTGTGCTGTGACGGCGCGCACGTAGGGGCGTTTTTCGGCGCCGAGGAAGGTGTCCTTGAACTGCACCATCCCGGCGTTGGTGAAGAGCAGCGTTGGATCGCCCGCCGGTACGAGCGATGAGCTGGCCACATGCGTATGGCCGTTCGCCATGAAGAATTCGATGAACTTCTGCCTGATCTCTGTGCTTGTCAACATGGTCAGTTCTCCCTGTGTTGTCTGGTGCGACTGCGAACAAAAAGGCCCGTCCTTCGTAAGGACGAGCCGATGACCCGTGGTACCACCTTCGTTGAGCGCCGTAACGCTCCGCTTGAGGCCCCGCTAACGGTGGGCGTCCGGTCAGCTTTACTGGCGGCGACGGGCCGCTTTCAGGCTGGCGTCTCAGGAGTGGCTGGCAGTGCAGGATGGCGCCGGTCTTACACCCTCACCGGCTCGCTGTCGTCAGAACCTGCGCTGCGCATCTCCATCACAGACATTTGCTGATTGGGCCGATTGTAGCATCAGGCGTGGGTGTTGTCAAAAGGTAGCAGTTGCAAATGTAGCACATATTCAACCACAGAGAGCACAGAGAGCACAAAGAAATGACAGATCAGACGCAAAGAGGTGACGTTCCCGCAGTTGCGTTGACGAACCCCGATGGATGTAAGGGACTTCTAGCCTATGCGCGTTTTCAGTAGTCAGCGCCGGTGAGCGCATTCACAGCGGACAACTCCTGCTCTAGTGCGCGCAAAGCGTTTAGATACGCCAGCATCGTTTCGGCCAACGGCCACCAATAGTTGCGTTCAAAATAGGTAAATGTGCTGTCGTGCCAGTCCTCACTGGTCTCCTGCCACACCTTCTCTAACTGCCTGGCGATATCCAAAAATTCCGCACTCAGCGTGTCCATGCTTCGTCAGCCTCTCCGTTCGGCGCCGCCTGGCGCACCCTCGCGGCGTTCGGTCGGCTGGGCCGCCCCTTGCTCTGACCAGGCGGACGGCCGCTCGCCCGGCGCGGACGGGTCATGCAGCGGCTCGGCGGCGTCCTCTGCCAACAGGGCGTCGAGATCAATGCCGGCCTCGATCAAAGCCCACTCGCCGTTGGCCTGGCGGCCATAGACGGCCGCGACGGCGTGGGCGTAGTCGGTGACAACGGCCAGCGTCGGTACGTTGGCTGCTCCCATCTCATGCACCAGGCGGCCGAGGCGCGCATTGGTCGGACTCCACTGCGCCGAGGCAGGGTCGGTCATCCGGGTTGCCGTTTGAGCCACCCAGGCGGCTGAGCCTTGTTCGCCGGCCGCGGTTTGACCCAGGCGCAGCGCGCCGTCCCGGCTGGCTTTGGACTCCACCACGATCAGTGGCAGGCCCGGCGCACTGAAGACGCGGTCGAAGCCGTGTGCGGGCTGGGTAAAGGTCACCTCCTGCAGGCCGAAACGCCGACTGAGAACGATGGAAGCCATCTCCTCGCCGGCGTGACCCAGCACGTGATTCACCCGCCCTAGCGCCAGGTGCATGGCGCAGATGGTTACGACCATCAGGTCGGGTATGCCCGCAGCGCCCAGGTTCAACGCCGCACCGATCAATTGCGTGGTCTGATAGGCTTCCAGGGCCGCGCTGCGACGATCCAGGTAGGTGACGGCGCGGGACAGGTCGGCGTCGAGCGCCTGCTCCAGGGCGCGGCGCTGATGCTCCCAGGCGCTGACGGCCGCGTCGAAGCGACGGCGCCTGGTCAGGATGTGGGCCAGGCGCTGTTCCGCGCGCTGCAAGGCCTGTTCGATGCGCCCACAATCCGCCGGCAGCCCCTGGGCTGCGGCGCGCCAGCAGTCATAGAGCAGATCGTTGAGTTGGTTGACCTGGCGACGAGCGGCCGCCTCCAGGCGCTCGAAGGTTTGGGTCGCGCGCAACACGGCCGTCTGTGCGGACGGCAAGGCGTCCGTGGTGCGGCCGGCAAAGGCGAGGAGCGCGGCGCGCAGATTCTGCAGCGCCTCGAGATCGGCGTGGATTTGGGTCATGGGTTGCCAGCGTTTGCAGGTTTACGTGTCGAGGTAGATCCCCAACCTTTCGATCAGGAGCGCCAGGCGTTCATCTGGGCGGCGGGCGGCGGCGCGTCGGGCGTTACAGCAAACTCGCCCAGTTCGGCGTCCTCCCAGAGCAGGCAGTCGGGGGCGGTGAAGCGCAGCGGGGTACACAGAGCGAACAGATCGGCGAGGTTGATGTTGCGCGCCGGCAGCGTCAGGCTGTCCAGGGTCGCCAGCACGAAGACGCCAGCGGCCGGCCCGGTGCGCAGCACCTGTAGGAGGGAGGCCCAGGTGCGTTCGTCGCAGCCAACCACCGCACAGACGCCGCACAGCGCACAAAGATCGAGCCAAAAGGGGCCTGTGACTGCCCTGCCCTGCAAGAGGCGTCATTGCCGTCACCCTCTCGCTGCGCAACCGCCCTGTCTGGTCGCCTGCCCAAGGCTGTGCGGCGACGTCATGCGCCGGACGTAAGCCGCCGGGTTGCGCATGATCCGAAGATCGTGGTATGCACAACCCGGCGGTCTTGTCTGAGCGCCGTCAGGGCAGGCGCAGCTTTTGCCCGGCGTAAATGCGGTTGGCGTTGCGGATGCCGTTGGTCTGCATCAGCGCGCTGACCGATGTGCCGTTGCGGGCGGCGATGCCGCTCAGCGTATCGCCCGCTTTGACAGTGTAAGTCGTCGGACGCGGCTCAGCGCCCAGACCTGGCGTCACCGGCTCGCCCGGCGTCGGCGCCGGAATACTGACCGTAACGCTGCCGCCGCCGCTGCTGGCGCTGCACGGCACCTTCAACACCTGTCCCACAAAGATCATGTTGACATTCTTGATGCCGTTGAGACTCGCCAGATTGGCCACAGTGGTGTGGAACTTCGCCGCAATGGCCGACAGCGTGTCGCCGCGCTTGACGACATACGTGCAGGGCGTCGTCTCGCCGCTGCTGCCCTCACGACACGGCACAATGCTGATCGCATCCACGTCGGCATCCAGCTCACGCCCGCCAGTGGCCCACTTCTTGTGCGCCATTACGAACAGCGTGATCGTGTCCGACGGCGCTGTGAACTTGACGCTGTAGGCGCTGTAACTGCCAGGCGCCGTGCGCAGATAGATGGGGCTGACCGGCGCATACTCCTTGTAGTCCAGATTGGCCCAATCGGCGTCCGTCCCGCTGTTGTAGCCCCACAAAATCTCGTAGCGGTACGCGTCCTCGTCCGAATTGTCGGTGCGCTCGCGCAGCATCCCAGCCAACGAGAACTGGTAGGTCTTGCCCTTCGTCAGCCCCTTCACCACCTGATAGATGCCGGCGTAGCGGTTGGGATCGGTCCCCGCCGTGTACTTCAGCGTGTTGATCTCGATGAGCTGGGCGTGCTTGCCCTCGTAGACGACAGGCGCCCAGGTTTCATCGTAGAAGCCATACTCCGCACGCCCACCGTTGGTGAACGCGGTCCAAGACTTGCCAACGCCGCTGGCGCTGAAACCGCCTTCGAAATTGCCATTGGCGACCAGGCTGCTGCCAGAACAGGTCAACGCTGCGCTGCTGCCGCCGCTCGCACCACTGCCGCCGCTGCTGCTGCCACTGCCGCCGCTGCTGCTGCCACTGCCGCCGCTGCTACTGCCGCCGCTGCTGGCGCTGGCCCCAAACAGGCTGATGCCGTCCAGGTTGAAGTCAACTTCGCGGTACGGCGTGCCCCACTTCATCCAGACGCGCACGAAAACGGTGATCTTGGCGCCGGTTGCCGTCACTTTGGCGCGGTATTCGCTAAACCCGCCCGGCGCGGTGCGTGGGTAGATGTTGTCCCAGGGCAATTCGACCCAATTGTTGACGGCGGCCCAGTTCGTTCCACCGTTGTAGTCGAAGCCGATCTGCACACGGTAGCGCCAGGGATCGGGGTCGCTGTCATCGGCGCGGATCATGCCCCGCAGCCAAAACTCATATACGGCGCCCTTGCTCACAGTGGCTGTCTGGTAGATGCCTGCGTAGCGGTCAGGTTCCGATGAGTCCTGCTTGGTGTTGATCTCGATCATCTGCGAGTGCTGGCCGTCCCACACGGTCTTGGCCCACTGATCGTCGTAGAAGCCGTAGGCGGCGCGGCCTCCGTTGGTGAAGCAGGACCAGCCCTTGCCAACGGCCCCACATCCGCCGGCCGAACTAAATCCCCCTTCGAAGTTGCCATTTTTCAGAACATCACTGCTCGTCGCGGCCTGTGGGCTGGACGAAACCAGACCAGCGCTGAGCACGACAGCCAGAATCAACGCGACACCGATCACGCGCTGCTTGATTCTCATTGAGGCGATCCTCCTCTTCTTTCATGCTCTCTCTGACATGCGCCTGTTGGCGTGTCTGTCTGGGCGCCCGAGCTGCGCCTGGTGTAACGATGAGCGCAACCACGCTGTGGGAAAACGTCGTGCGTCCTGGGCGGTCGGCTGCGCCGGGTTGCCGTGGCGGCCTTCGATATTGATGAACCCAAAGGCGCACACAAACACCGAGGACGCTCGCAGAGTCACGATGGTTGCGGATTGATAGTCATTCTACCACAATCGAGTTTATTTGACAAGAGCGACTTTTCATGCCCGCGCAAAAGTGGGGGCGAAGTCCTACAGTTCTTGCATGAACGCTTCCAGATCGCGTTGTGCGCGGCTGGCGTAGGCCCGGTAACGCTGCTGTTTGTGACGCACGGGCGGATCGAGCGGCGGCAGCAAGCCGAAATTGGCCTTCATCGGCTGGAAATCGGCGGCGGCGCAATGCGTGACATACCAGCACAGCGCCCCCATGACGGTGGTGGGGGGCAGGATGACGGGCGCCTGTCCGCGCAACAGACGAGCGGCGTTGATCCCGGCCAGCAGGCCGGTGCCAGCGTTGCCTACGTACCCCTCCACACCGGTGATCTGCCCGGCAAAGAACAGATCGGCGCGCCCCTTGAACTGCATGGTCGGCTCCAGCAACTGCGGGGCATTGATGAAGGTGTTGCGGTGCATCATGCCGAAGCGTAAGAATTCGGCCTGCGCCAGACCGGGGATCAGGCTGAAGACGCGCCTTTGCTCTCCCCAGGTCAGGTTGGTTTGGAAACCGACCATGTTGTAGAGCGTGCCGGCAAGGTCATCCTGACGCAGTTGCACCACAGCCCAGGGACGGCGCTCGCTGTGCGGGTTGGTCAGGCCGATGGGACTCATGGGGCCGAAGGCCAGCGCCTGCGCCCCGCGCCGCGCCATGATCTCCACCGGCAGACAGCCTTCGAAGAAATGTTCGTCTTGCCACATCTCCTGCTCGAACGTGCGCAGGGCGATGGTTTGGGCGGCGGCCAGTTCGGCGACGAAGGTTTCGTATTGCGCCCTGTCCAGCGGGCAGTTGATGTAGTCGCCATCGGCCGAGGCGCTGTTGCCGTAGCGCGCACCGCGGAAGGCCAGATTGAGATCAATGGAATCGGCGGCGACGACGGGGCTGAGCGCATCGTAGAAGTACAGATACTCCTGGCCGATCCAGCGCGCCAGATCAGCAGCCAGCGCATCACTGGTCAGCGGCCCGCTGGCCACAATGACCGGCCGATCGGCGGGGATGGCGGTCATTTCGGCGCGCACCACGCTGATGTTGGGATGGGCGCAGAGGCGCGCCGTTACCAGATCGCTGAAGGCCTCACGGCCAACGGCCAGCGAGCCGCCCGCCGGCACCGCCGTTGCCCGTGCACATTCCAGGATCAGGGAGCCAAGCCGGGTCAATTCCTCTTTCTGGATGCCTGGGGCGCGCTCCGGCAACGTCGAGCCAAGCGAGTTGGAACAAACCAGTTCAGCGAAGCGATCGCTGACATGCGCCGGCGTCTGGCGCACGGGGCGCATCTCATAGAGCGCCACGCGCACGCCGCGTTGCGCAGCCTGCCAGGCGGCTTCACTGCCCGCCAACCCGGCGCCGATCACGATCAGTTCAGGTCTATCATTCATACAGGCATTTTACCATTGCGACCCTTCGTGCTAAAATTGCTCGCCGCTGTGCAAACGGGGCAGATCACGACCAACAACAACCGAGACGAAGGCACGAGCGCCGCCAGAGGCAACGCCGCGGAGCGAACGTCGCAGCGACGTTTGCCCGCCAGCGCCGCACGCCGATCAAGATGAGAGGACACGATGCGAGCAACCGATATCATTGTGCGTAAACGCGATGGCCATGAATTGACCAAAGAAGAACTACAGTTCTTCATCCAGGGCTATACCCGCGGCGATATTCCCGATTATCAGGCAGCGGCCTGGGCCATGACGGTCTTCTGGCGCGGCATGACGCCGCGTGAAACGGCCTGGCTGACGCAAGCGATGGCCTTTTCTGGCCAAACCCTCGACATTCACGATGTCGCCCCGTTCGTCGTTGACAAACACTCGTCCGGCGGCGTAGGCGACAAGACCAGCCTGGTAGTGGGGCCGTTGGTGGCGTCCCTGGGCATTCCGGTGGGCAAGATGTCGGGTCGGGGCCTGGCCTTTTCGGGCGGCACGCTCGACAAATTGGAGTCCATCCCCGGCTGGCAGGCCGGGCTGAGTCTGGACGCGTTCAAGCGCCAACTGGCGACCATCGGCATGGTCATCGCCGGGCAAACGCATGATCTGGCGCCCGCCGATGGTCAGCTCTATGCATTGCGCGACGTCACCGGCACCGTCCCCTCGCTGCCGTTGATTGCCAGTTCGATCATGTCCAAAAAGATCGCCAGTGGCGCCGATGCCATCGTGCTCGATGTCAAGACCGGCAGCGGGGCGTTCATGAAAACGACCGCCGAGGCCGAGGCGTTGGCGACGCTGATGGTGCAGATTGGCGTGGAGTTGGGCCGCCGCATGAGCGCCGTCATCAGCGACATGAACCAGCCGCTTGGCCGGGCGGTCGGCAACGCGTTGGAAGTCAAGGAGGCGATCGCAACGCTGCATGGCGCCGGCCCGGCCGATTTCACCGAATTGGCGCTGTCGGTGGCCGCCGAAATGGCGCGCCTGGCCGCCGAAGGCGCCGGACGGGATGCGGGCGCTGTGCGCACGCGCCTGGAGGAGGCGCTGCACAACGGCGCCGCCTGGCGCAAGTTTCGAGATTTCGTGCAGGCGCAAGGCGGCGATCTAGCCTTCGTGGACGATCCTGGGCGCCTGCCGGCGGCAGCCCTGATGGCGCCTTGTCCGGCGCCGGTCGCCGGTTACATCGCGGCCATCGAAGCCGAAGAGGTCGGCATGACGGTGGTGGATTTGGGCGGCGGCCGCGCCAGGAAGGGCGACGCCATTGATCCGGCGGTGGGATTGGTCTTCCAGGTGCGCCTGGGCGATCAGGTGACGGCCGGCCAGCCGCTGGCGACGATCCATGCGCAGACGCCCGCCGCCTTGCAGGCCGCGCAGGCGCGCCTGACCGCCGCCGTCAGCATCCAGCCGCAGCCGCATGCCGCCCCTCCGCTCATCCATCGCATCATTCGGGGCTAGGTTTGCGAGCGTTGCGAGGATTGCATGAGTCAACCGTTGGCTGACGAGGCCGCCCAGTTCTACGCCGATACGTATGATGCGGCGACGCCCGACTGGCCCGCTGAAATCGCTTTCTACCAGCAGTTGGCGGTCGAGGCGCTCGGCGCCGGCGGTGCGATTCTGGAACTTGGCTGCGGCACGGGGCGCGTCGCCATCCGCCTGGCGCAAAGCGGCGCATCGGTCGTGGGTCTCGATCTTTCCGCACAGATGATCGAGGCGGCCAGGCGCAAGAGCGCCGGCCTGGACAACATCCGCTGGCTGTGCGGCGACATGCGCCGTTTCCGGCTTGGGCAGCAGTTTGCCCTCATTCTCATCCCCGGTCACTCTTTCCAGCACTTGAACAGCGCCGGCGATCAAGTGGCCTGTTTGCGCTGCATCGAACGCCACCTGCTGCCGGGCGGCCGCCTGGTCGTTCATCTCGATCATCAGGATGTGCGCTGGTTGGGCGGCCTGCTGAACGGCCAGGGCGGGATGTTCCAGGCGGCTGAGCAATTCCGCCATCCGGCCACGGGTCATCTTGTCCAGGCGTTGCGCGCCTGGTCATACGAACCGGCCACGCAGACTGCCGTCAGCAAGACGATGTGGGAGGAGAGGGGCGAGGACGGCTCGCTGGTCAGGCGTTGGCAGTCAGCGCCGCGGCGGCTACACTGCCTGTTTCGCTTCGAGATGGAACATCTGCTGGCCAGGGCCGGCTTCGCCGTCGAAGCGGTCTACGGCGCCTTCTCATGCACACCGCTGACAGACGCCAGCTCAGAGATGATCTGGCTGGCCCGCCGGCGCACCCGCGCCAGCTTAGCTTTGCCCGGCCGCCCCTGCGTCACACCTGCGCCAGATCAGCGTCGAGCTGTTCCAGGTCAATGAGGGTTGCGCCGGCGGTCGCGGCTTCGGCGCAAACAGCGTCGCTGAAACCGGGGCCGGCCGTAGACCAGCGCCATCTGTGCGCCCGGCCGGTTGCGTAGGGCGTTCATTTCTTCGATTTCGCGTTGGCGGCCGACGAATTTGCCCATGACTGCAACCTCGAATCATTCGATTTCCAGTATTCGGCCCCAGATCACCGCACAAGAACACCCTGCATGGAGTAGGCGCTGGCCCAGGTAATGCGGACATGGGAGAGCTGGCCGCGCCAGCCGGCCTCATCTTCGAAGAACACCAGCTTGTTTTGCCGCGAGCGGCCGCGCCATTTGCCCTTGTGCTGATCTTCCACCAACACCTCGACCGTTTCGCCCAACAAACGCCGATTCTTCTCGGCCTGAATGCGTTCCTGCAACTCCTCCAGGGCGTGCAAGCGGCGCATCTTCTCGGCGTCGGGCACATCGTCCAACAGACGCCGGGCGCTGACGGTGCCGGGGCGCGGGGAATAGCGCGCCAGGTGGGCCTTGTCCAGCTTCAGCTCCGCCAACAGATCGTAGGTGTCCTGGAACTGCGCATCGGTCTCGCCGGCAAAACCAACGATCACATCGGTATGAATAGCGGCCTGCGGCAGCCTGGCGCGAATGCGCCCGATCAGTTCACGATACTGGGCGGTGGTGTAACCCCGTTTCATCCGCTCCAACACCTCGTCGTTGCCCGCCTGACAGGGCACCTCGATGTGCTCCATCACCTTTGGCAGGTCGCGCACCGCATCGAGAATGCGATCACTGAGGTAGTTCGGGTGGCTGGTCAAGAAGCGAATGCGCTGCAGTCCCGCCACCTCATGTACAGCGTACAGCAGATCGGCCAGGTCTGGCGACGATTGCGCAAGGGCGGGCGCATGGGCCGGCCCGCTCAGCCCATAACGATCAACGATCTGGCCAAGCAGCGTCACCTCGCGCACCCCCTGGGCCACCAGACCGCCCACCTCGGCGACGATTTCCGGGATCGGGCGGCTGCGTTCGATGCCGCGCCGGAAGGGGATAATGCAGAAGGTGCAGGCGTGTGAGCAGCCGTAGACGATCGGCACATGCGCCGAAACCGGCGCTCCGCCATGCAGTGAAATGTGTTTGACGCTCTGCAGAGCGGGCCGCGCCTCCAGCTCCTCGTCCTGCAGAGAGTGCCGGCGCGCAAGCTGTCCCGCCTCGATGACGGCCAGTTCCTCGGCCAATAGACGGTTGCGCAGATGCTCAACCAGCGGTTGCGGATCGGATGGCGCCATCAGCACGTCCACGTGGGGAAAGCGTTTGAGCAGCTCCGGCGCCGGTTTGACGCCGACGAAACACCCCATCAGGGCCACGGTGGCGTCCGGCCGCCGTTGCTTCACCGGTTTCCACGACCAGAGCTTGCCCACAGCTTTCTCTTCGGCGCTTTCGCGCACCACGCAGGTGTTGAGAACCAGCACATCGGCCCCGCTCTCGTCGTCGGTCGGTTGAAAACCGAGACGGTCCAACTCGGCTGCAACATGACCGCTGTCGGCCACGTTCATCTGACAGCCGAACGTGTGAATATGATATGTTTTGACCATGCATTCCTCCCATGGCGGCCGGTGTACAACCGGGCAGGGATATCGGCGACTCGACCCGTCGCCAGGCTGCAGATTGTACCAGCCCGAACGCGATTGTCAAAACGGGTCGCCGGGTGACAATTGGCCTGTCGCGACAGTCCAATAGTTGACGTGAGGTGAGAAGACGGTAAAATCGAAATGTGATGGGAGGTTTGGCGATGAATTGGTCTTTTCGGATTGCGCAGGTTTTTGGAATTGACATCAAGGTTCATGTCACGTTCTTTTTGATCTTGATTTTGGGCGCGGTGCAGTGGGGCGGGCCGGCGGGATTGCCGGGGGCGGTGTTTGGCGTGCTGCTGATGCTACTGCTCTTCACCTGCGTCACCCTGCACGAGCTTGGACACAGCGTGGTAGCGCTGCGCTACGGCATCCCCGTGCGCGAGATCATCTTGCTGCCGTTGGGCGGCGTGGCCTTGATCGGGCGCAACCCGGAAAAGCCTCTGCACGAGCTGCTGATCGCCATTGCCGGGCCGCTGGTCAATGTGGCGATTGCACTCATCCTGCTGCTGGTCACCGGTCTGGCCGTCGGCCTGCAAGTGCTGGACGGGCGCGGCCTGCTCGATGGCTTGCAGATGACGCCGTCGCTCTCCACGCTCCTCGTCTGGCTGATTGCGGCCAACGTCAGTCTGGTGCTCTTCAACCTGATTCCGGCCTTTCCGTTGGACGGCGGCCGCGTCTTGCGTGCGTTCCTTGCCATGCGGCTTGGCTACCCACGGGCGACAGCCATCGCCTCCTCGATCGGACAACTGGCGGCCATCGCCCTGGGCGTCATTGGGCTGCTGAGCGGCAACCTGATCCTGGCGCTGATCGCCGTCTTCATCTTCACCGGCGCCGGCCAGGAAAATTCGGAAGCGAAGGCGCGCACAGTGCTCGACACGCTCAAAGTGGAAGACGCCTACAACCGCCATGCGCTCTCGCTGGCCATTGGCGATCGCATGAGCAAGGTGGTGGGCCATATCCTGACGAGCTACCAGCCCGACTTTGCCGTCATGCAGGGCGACCGGCTGTTGGGCATCGTCACGCGTGACGATGTGCTGCGGGCGCTGAACAGCGAAAGCGGCGACCTGTACGTCACGCAGATCATGCAGCGCGAGGTTGTGCGCGTCGCCGCCGGGCAATCGCTGCAAGAGGTGCGCGGCGTCATGGGCGAAAAGGGCGCACGCACCGTGGCCGTGTACGACAATGATCGTTTTCTGGGTCTGGTGAGTCTCGAAGATATCGCCGAGGCGTTCACCGTGCTCAGCTTCATGCAGCGGTCGCAACAGCGCGCCGGCGAGGCCGCACAGCCAGCCGCCTGAAAGCGGGCAAGCCGGCGCGCCTGCACGCAGAAATTGCCGGAGGGCCATGAGTTCAACCACGTCCGACCCACTGGAACAGCCCGCCGTCGAAAATGACAACGACGGCGGGTTTGTGCGCGCCCTGGAACTGCTCAACGACCTGCGTGAACGGCGCTCGACGCCGGAGGAGAGCCTGCACCTGCTGCGCCTGGCGACGGCGGCCGCGGCTGCGGCGCTCAGCCCGTCCGGCGAACGCGCCGAACTGGCGGCGGAGGTGCGCAACGTCGTGCACGCAGCGCGCGCCGATCAGTTGATCACGCTGGCGCGCTCGCTCTTCAAACAGGCCAACCCGCGCGCCTGGCGCGGCGTCATCCTCCTGGCCGATGCGCTGGCCTTGCGGGCGCGTGACATGCGCCTGCCCAGCGCCATTGCGGAAGCGCCGGCGCGGCGCGAACAGGCGATTGGCTTTGCCCTCTCGCAGGCGCAGCGGGCCTTGCGCCAGCGCCGCTTCCAGCGTGTGCTCAACATCCTGCGCGACCTGCTGGCGCTGGCGCCCGACAATGCAGAGGCGCAGGCGCTGCTCGACACCCTGGCGCAGGCCGTGGAGCAAGAGCAACAGCCGTCGGCGCGGCGGCCAGGCGCGACGGCGCCGCCGTTCGACATCGAGGCGGAGCAGGCGCTGGCAACGCCACCCCTCCCCATTTGGGACGAAGTGGAACTGCCGAGCGAACCGGCGCCACCGGCGGCGCGACCGCTGCGCGAGGTTGACCTGGCGCAGGTGCTGGGGCCGGACGGCCCCGTGGCGCGCTTCTTGGGCGACCGCTATCACTTTCGCACGGGGCAACTGCACATGGCGCAGGCCGTGCTGGACGCCATGCGCAGCCATCGTCATGCGCTGATCGAAGCGGGCACCGGATCGGGTAAATCGTTCGCCTATCTGGCGCCGGCCATTTGGGCGGGTCAGCGGGTGTTGGTGGCCACGGCTAACAAGCTTCTGCAGGATCAACTCTGGCTGAAGGATATTCCGGCGTTGCAGCAGGT
This sequence comes from uncultured Anaerolineae bacterium, assembly GCA_964580725.1. Taxonomy (GTDB): domain Bacteria; phylum Chloroflexota; class Anaerolineae; order SSC4; family Amarolineaceae; genus Amarolinea. Next base: position 36,442 of record CAZOLV010000007.1, read on the forward strand.
GGCCCCGCGGCCATTTCGCGCCGCGCTGCTCAAGGGGCGCAGCAACTATATCTGCAACCGCCGGCTCGATCAGATGGCCAAACGCCCGACCGATGAGCAGGTGCGGGCCGGGTTCACAGCGCAGCGTTTTCTGACATGGGTGCGCGATGAGGTCGGCGAACTCGATGCGCTCGACGTGCCAGAACGGCTGCGCCCGCACCTGGTTGTCGAAAACCACGAGTGCCTGGGCAGCCGCTGCCCGCTGATCAGGCACTGCTTCTACGAGCGCGCCAAACGGCGCATGGACGCGGCCGATGTGGCGGTGGTCAATCATTCGCTGCTGGCGCTGAACCTCAACAGCGAAGCGCCCTTCTACGACCTGCCGCCAGTGCTGGTGGTGGACGAGGCGCACGAACTGGCCAGTTACACGGCCGCGGCGCTGCAGATGACGCTGACCTACGGCAAGGTGCAGAGCATCATCAACTCGAACCATCTGAACTACTACCTGCCGCCGGCGCTGCTCGGACAGCTACAGCAGGACAACAACGCCTTCTTCCGCCAGATGACCGCGGCCGCGCCGCGCGATGCCTTCGGCAGTTGGGAATTGCGCGAGACGGGGCCGGAGCTGGAACAACTGGCGCTGCACATGCAGCAGGCGGTGCAGGCCATGCAGCGCGTCAAGTCACCCTATGCCAGCGAGGAGGCCAACGCCGAGTTTGCCCGTTTCATCGAACACATGGCCCTGTCGCAGTTCGAGGTGCAGATGCTGGCAGCGGAGACGCCGGCGGGTCGGGTGCGTTTCGTGGAGCGGAGCGGCGACGGCGATGTGCGCAGCCTGACCGTCGTGCAGCGTCCGTTGGACGTGAGCGATTTCCTGGCCGAAAGCCTGTTCGAGAAGGTCAAGACTGTCATCTGCACCTCGGCCACCCTGCGCACCAGCGACGGCTACGAGTTTTTCCGCCGCCAGGTGGGCGCTCCCGCCGAATGCATCACGCTCGATGTGCCCAGTCCCTTCGACTACGCCAACCAGGTGTTGATCTACATCGCGCACCACTTGACGCCGCCCGACCGCAACGGCAACGAGGAGGAGTATCAACTGGAACTGGCGCGTGAGGTCTACCGGCTGGCAACCTACAGCGGCGGGCGGGCCTTGATCCTCTGCACATCGCTGGCCCGAATGCGTTTCCTGCACGAAACGCTCAGTCCGCACCTGAAATTTCCGCTGTTCAAACAGGGAGATGCCCCGCGCGCCGAGTTGATTCGCCAGTTTCAGGCGGCGGGCAATGCTGTGCTCTTCGCCACACGTTCGTTTTGGCAAGGGGTGGACATTCCGGGCGCTGCGCTCAGCCTGGTGGTCATTGACCGTCTGCCCTTCCCGGTGCCGTCCGACCCGATCGTGGCCGGGCGTGACCGCGCCATTCGCGCCAACGGCGGCGAGCCGTTCTACCAACTGATGCTGCCCGAAGCCACGCTGGCGCTCAAACAGGGCGTCGGCCGGCTGATGCGCGCCGAGAGCGACCGCGGCGTGATCGCCCTGCTCGACTCGCGCCTGTTGCACAAGTCGTATGGCGCATCGATCCTCGCCGCCCTGCCCCCCGGTCGCCTGACCAACAACCGGCTCGACGTCAAGGCGTTCTTTCACGGCTGAGCGTTCAGAGATTTTTGGTCCTGCGGGCGGGCGGGATGAGCGAAAACCGCTTGCTGCGCACGAAGCGCAGATTGGCGTCGCGCACCTCGTAGAAGAGCAGCGGGTGCCCGGTGGCGTAGGGATTGGCGCGCAACGCCTCCTCGAAGTCATCCCACGTATCGGCAAAGACTTCGCTGTTGCTCACCATCTGCCAACGGCCGGCGCGACGAAAGAGGCAGATGACATGCGGCGCCATCAACAGGCCCTGTTTGCCCCACGAAAAGGGGTCGGTGATGATCGTCACCACGTAGACCTCGCTGGCGGAATCGGCAAACGGCTTAACCTGATTGGCGGCGATGTAGGCCAGCCCATCGCAGTCATCGCGCACGATGCCCTGCTGCGCCCATTGCCAGGCGGCGTTGGCCAGCGCCGGGAAGATGTCGAACGCCCCGTTGAATGGATCGGGCTTCCACTCGGTGTGCCTCTCCCACCAGACGGCGAAGGCGGGCAGATCGTCGAAGGCGGGCAGGTCGAGCGCCAGGCGCGGCCGCAGCAGGTTGGCCAGACCGGAGAGCGGCGCCTTGCCCAGGCGAAACCACCAGCCCAAGATGCGCACATACAGAGTCAACAACAGTTTCTGCCAGGTCGAATACATAGCCTCGCCCTTCAACCCTCCGCTCTTGCCGATCACGACACAGCCTCAGCGGCTCGCCGCCATGCGCCGGCGAAAATCGGCGATGGCAGCCGCCAGCCCTGCGCGCAGTTCGATGCGCGGCTCCCAGCCGAGCGCCTGACGCGCCTTCGTGATGTCGGGCTTGCGCTGTTTTGGATCGTCTACCGGCAGCGGCTTGAAGATGACGCCCGCCCGGTTGCCGGTCAATTCGTTGGTGATGTGCGCCAGTTCGAGCACCGAGAACTCGTTGGGGTTGCCGATGTTGACCGGCAGCGTCTCGGCGGACATGAGCAGCCGGTAGATGCCGTCCACCTCATCGCTGACGAAACAGAAAGAACGCGTCTGGCTGCCGTCGCCATAGACTGTCAGCGGTTCGCCGCGCAAGGCTTGCGTCAGATAGTTGGGCACCACGCGGCCGTCGTTCAGACGCATGCGCGGGCCGTAGGTGTTGAAGATGCGCACGATGCGCGTTTCGACGCCGTGGTGATAGTGGTAGGCCATCGTCAGCGCCTCGGCAAACCGCTTGGCTTCGTCGTACACGCCGCGCGGCCCGATGGGGTTGACGTTGCCCCAGTAGCTTTCGGGCTGCGGATGCACCAGCGGGTCGCCGTACACTTCCGATGTGGAGGCCAGCAAGAAGCGCGCCCCTTTGGCCAACGCCAAACCGAGCGCATTCAACGTGCCGAGCGAGTTGACCTTCATGATCGGGATGGGGATCTTGGGGAAATCTACCGGGCTGGCGGGCGACGCCAGGTGCAGCACGGCGTGCAGCGGGCCGGCGATGTAGATGTATTTCGTCACGTCGTGCTTGATGAACTCGAAATCGGGCCGGCCGCTCAGATGAGCGATGTTGTCACTGTTGCCCGTGATCAAATTATCCATGGCAATGACGCTGTGCCCCTCGGCCAGCAGCCGGTCACACAGATGAGAACCAATGAAACCGGCGCCGCCGGTCACAAGAATGCGCATGCAAGAATCCTTTCCGATGATTGGGCCATTCAGGCCGCAAGTTGGCTGGGGGGAGGCGCCAGGGCGGCAAATACACCGGCGCAGGCAAAGAAGAAGAAGGACAGATCCATCAGAAAGAGGGAATTGTCCACCAGGCCGTGCGCCAGCGCCGCCGCCAACCCGGCCAGCAGCCCTTGCACCACGGCGCGTCGAGCGCCCGACGCCAGCGAGCGGGCGCTATGCAGACCCGCCTGCGCCGTGCGCACTCCAAGCCAGAGGCCCACTGCCACCCCGGCCAACCCCAGGCGCGTCCAAAAGTCGAGCAGCACGTTGTGGGGGTGACTCAGGTTCAGTTCTTCCCAGGCGCTGGGCAGAACGAAACGCGTGCGGTAGGCGTAGAGAAAATTGTCAGGCCCCACGCCGAGCCAGGGGAACGTGCGCGCCATGTTCCAGGCGCCCTGCCAGAGCCTGAGGCGCACGAAGCTGGTGCCGGCCTCGAAATCGAACAGGTCGCCGAAGCGCGCCGCGCCCAACGTTAGCGCCGCCGTCAGGCCGATGGCGCCGGCGCCCAACCCAAGCAGGGCCAGGCGCAAGGTGCGGCCGCGCCGCAGCAGACCAAGCGCCAGCAGCGCCGCCGGCAGGCCAAGCATAAGCGCGCCGCGTGAAAACGTCAAAATCAGACAGGTCAGCGTGAGCGCCGCCAGCGCCCCGTAGAGCCGGCGCCGGCGCCCGCTGCCAAAGGCCGCCGTGGCCAACAGCAGCGGCAGGACACGTTCCAGGTAGAGCGCCAGGTTGTTGGGCGACCCGTACAGCGCCCGCACGCGCCCCACCCCGTCGGCGCGGATCAGGTCGAAGCCAAACAGCGCCTGCCCCAGTCCGATCAAAGCGGCGGCGCCTGCGCCCACGGCCAACCCATCCACCAGCAGCCAAAATGCCCGGCCGGCCTGTGCGCCGCACAGCAGCCGGCTGACCAGGAAATAGAAAATCGCCGCATCGAGGAAGACGGTGCGCCACTCACGGCTGGCGACGCCGAAATTGGCGGCCAGTTGCGTGCTGAGCAAACCGACCGCCAGCAGGGCGATGACCGGCAGATCGAGCGTGCGGCTTGCACCGGCCGGGGCGATGATGCTGCGCCAGTCAGGCGAGCGGCGCCCAAGCAGACCGGCGGCGATGAACAACGCCAGGCCAAGCCAGGCGCACAGTTCGGGAATGACGAAGGGGCGCCCCAAGATGGGCAGCGGGCGCAGGAAAAACGGCAGCGAGGCGGCAATGACGAAGAGACACAGCAGGGCGCCCTCTTCCAGCCAGGCGGCAGCAGTCTGCCTGGCGCTCGACGCTGCCAGGCGCTGCGCCAGAGTCTGCGGCCCGGCAGCCAGGTGGCCGGCCAGCGGCAGCGTCGCCAGTCCCGCCAACAGGCCTACGCCAAGCAACAGCCAGCCCAGCGCACGCATCCAAGCGGGCGCGGAGGGGTCTTCGTGTACGGTCAGGGCCAGCAGCGGCCATTGACCCCAACCGCCCACCGGCCGCAGGGTGACGGTGTGTTCGCCCGGCGCCAGGTGATCGGCCGCCGTCACACGCAGACGCGCCGCCAGCGGGTCGTGCAGGATCAAAACGGCGTTGCCCTGCTCGTCACGCGGCAGTGCGTTGGCGGGCTGGCCATCCACGGTGACGACCAGATAGGCCCAGAAGGGGCCGCGCTGCACCTCCAGATCGAGCCGGCGGCCGGCCATGCGGAAGGTCAGGGCGGCGTCTGGCGTGCGGCCCGGATCGGCGGCCAGCGAGGTGAAGCGCCAATCGCCGCTGTAGTGCAGCGGTGCAGCCGAGGGGCGATGGCGGCCGGGCAGCAGGACATCGTGTGGCGCCGCGGCGACCTGCGCCAACGCCGCGACCACGGGGCGCTCGGCGCCATCTGGCGTACGCAGGGCAAAGCCTGCCTGCGGATCGTCGGGCGCCAGGGGTTGCAGACCGGCCCACAGCCAACCGTGCAGCCAGGGCCAGCGTTGCGCCAGGGCCAGCGCCTGGGCGGTGAAGGTCGCCTGCTCCTTCTCGCTGACGGCTGGCCAGGCGGCTGGCGTCGTGGAAGCGGTGAGCGGCGCAGACCAGCCGGCCGGCGCGATCCAGAGCGGGACAGCGGCCAGGCCATGACGGGCCAGCACGGCATGCAGCAGTTCGGCGCGCCGGTAGTTCAGACGGTCGGGCGCGGCGGCGGCGGCGGGCGGCTGATCGAAACCGTAGGGCGCCAGGGCGACCGCATCGAACCAGCCGCCGGCGCCCGCCGCCAACAGGCGGTCGAGGAACTCGATGTCGCTCAGGTTGGCGCCGCCCGTTTCCAGTGTCGGCGCCAGGCTGGCGGTCAGCACGAGGCTGCCGGGTGCGGCCGCCTTGATCTGCACGTAGCCTTCGCGCAGCAGCCCGGCGTAATCGGCGGCGTCCACGAAACGTGCGCCCCAGTGCGGGGCGATGTTGGGTTCGTCCCAAATCTGAAAGAGGCTGATCCGATCGCTGTACCGCTGCGCCACGCGGGCGGCAAAACGGCCAAAATCGGCCCGTTCCTGCGGCGGGGCGAGCGGGTTGGCGCTGTCGAGCGCGGCACGCGCCCAGGCCGGCGATCCGTCGAGCAGGGCCAGCAGTTCGATGCCGTTGGCGCTGGCGGCGGCGGTCACACGGTCATAGGCGGCCCAGTCGAACTGCGCCGGCGCCGGTTCGATGCGCTGCCAGTCGAAACGCTGCCGCACCGTCGTCAGGCCGAGCTGCGCCAGCCGGCGCATGAGCGCGTGCAGTGTCTCGTCGTCGTAGGCGGTCAGGTCGGCCGTGACGCCGAGGCGCAGCGCCGGCGGCGCCCAGGGCAGCTCCGGCGGTGCGACGGCCGGCCGGCCAAGCAGCCACAATGCGCCGAGCGTCGCCAAGACGCTGACAATCCGCAGTACCGTGTGCATTTCGATTCCTGGATCCTTTGTAATCTGCGTCTGAGGGGATGCGCTGCGGCTAACGCAGAAGCAGCAGCGTGGAGAGGGACAGGCTCACGAATGCGGGGGTCTTCGGCAACGGCGTCATCGGTCAGTGTGATGATGACGCCAAAGGGGGCGTGATAAGCGGGACGCTCGACGAAATCGAACTGCATGTAGAAGATGTGGTTGGACGGTGTTTCTTGTGCGAGCAAGGCGGCGACAATTTGCAGCATGAGAGTGCTCTTGCCAACCTGACGCGGTCCGCTGACGACCGTGGCCCTGGTGAAGCCATGCTGGAGCCGGTCGAGTACCAGAACTGTTCAATCTTCCTCGTCGTGTGGTGCAGGGTCAGGACTCTTCGCCGTCGTTTCTTTGCGCAGGCGACGCATTGGGGGTGGCGCCACATCCTTGCGCTCAATGAGGCCGTACAGAATACAGCCCGGTATGCCTGGATCGCATTCACGCGTCAGGCGCTGGCAGAACTGATTGACCTGGTGTGGACAACCCCAACCTCCCATGATGATTCCTCCTGTTCGAATCAATGGCTGACAGTATCATACCGCAGATGACCAACTTGATCAAAACAAATTTGTCTGATAAAGCAGACGTGGTCCCGGTTCAGCGGCGGGCGGCAAAACGGCCAAAATCGGCCCGTTCCTGCGGCGGGGCGAGCGGGTTGGCGCTGTCGAGCGCGGCACGCGCCCAGGCCGGCGATCCGTCGAGCAGGGCCAGCAGTTCGATGCCGTTGGCGCTGGCGGCGGCGGTCACACGGTCATAGGCGGCCCAGTCGAACTGCGCCGGCGCCGGTTCGATGCGCTGCCAGTCGAAACGCTGGCGCACCGTCGTCAGGCCGAGCTGCGCCAGCCGACGCAGAAGCAGATGCAGCGTCTGGTCGTCGTAGGCGGTCAGGTCGGCAGTGACGCCGAGGCGCAGCGCAGGCGGCGCCCAGGGCAGCTCCGGCGGCGCGGCGGCCGGCCGGCCCAGCAGCCACAATGCGCCGAGCGTCGCCAAGACGCTGACAATCCGCAGTACCCTGTGCATTTCGATTCCTGGATCCTTTGTCATCTGCGTCTGAGGGGATGCGCTGCGGCTAACGCAGAAGCAGCAGCGTGGAGAGGGGCAGGCTCACGATGCGGGGGTCCTCGGCAACGGCGTCATCGGTCAGTGTGACGATATAGTGTTACATAGGGGTACTTGAGAATTCTATTGTCCACCGTCAATAGCGGACAATCATGGATTCGAGATGTGGCCACAATGATTTGGTCGGCCGGATCGCGGTGAAACTCGCCCGGCAGCCGCGTTGATTCGACGACAATTTCTGGTGTCAGCGCAAGTAATTCAACGCCTGGGTAGCGGAGAGCCGTTTTCAGCCATTCATCAACTGAGCAATGAAGCGTCAGTCTTTTTAGCTCGACCAATTTGGCAACTTCCCGGCAAGAAATAATGCTGACACCCAACCCCTTGTCTTCATGGATCTGAATTATCTCCCGATGCTTGTCGGATAATTGGGTGCTATTGTGTACCCACCAGACCCAAATATGAGTGTCCAACACGATCACTGCAATATCTCCCAATCCTCTTCTGCGATCGGATCGGTTGGGTTCCGGTAGATAATGGGCTTGCCCCAAAAAGGATAACGCTTTTCATTCAGCTGACGACTTGGACGGGGAATGATGATCACCTCAATTTTCTCACCAACACTAAAGGGCAGATTCTTCAAGGTGAGCGTTCCCTTCTTTCCAATTGTGAGTTCACAAGCGTATATTTGCATTTGACACATCTCCCGGAATGTGACAATGATTTTGAGCCAATGGGCGTGAGACGCATCGGTATTATCGAACGGTAGAAATGGGTGCGTCGCGTAGAATATCCAGTGGCAGACGAGAAGCTTTCAACTGTTCCAATGTCCCGCGTTCCTTCGCTTCAGAACTGTCTATGAGTAACGCTTGTTCTTTCACATTACTCCCCCGCTTGGCGCAGAACTGCATCTATCACAGCTTCGCTCAGGCTAAAACCATGCTGATGCAATCTCCTAAGTTCTGGTTGGATCGCTGACAGAATACCCGCCTGTTTCGCTTTCAACAGAATACCGGCTGTGCCTATTTTCGACACCCCTAGTTGGGTCAATTTCCGTCGTCCTTTCTTCTCATCCATCAAAACCCAATCAGCCTTCAGCTCACGAGCCAAAACTATCGTCTCCGCTTCCCCTAAATCCAGTTCGTCCAACAGCACTTCCACCGCTAACTCATCCTTGATGGCCTTGACGTGTATCCAAGATGCGTTCGAGACTTCACGTTTCGCCCCACCTTCCTCCCGTCCAGCGACCACTGCCTCATCAAACACTGCTTGAGCAATGTAGACTTCACCAAAAAGTTGCCGCAGAAGTTCAAAACGCTGGATAACAGCCAAGCCAATAAGCGGGGTAGTATTTGAAACGACTATCATCGTTCGGATTGAACCTCCAGGGCTTCTACCGCAGCAAACTCTCCATCCAATTCCTCGGAAGTATAGTTGATATACGCAACACCACGAGTACGTAGTAGAGCTAGAAATTCAATCCGACTCATACTCAATAGTCGCGCCGCTTTACCAGAAGATATCAATCCTTCAGTGAAAAGTGAGATGACCAGCCACTCGGTAATTCGTCGTTGGATATATTCTTGATTGAAGCCGTAATGCAACAATGGTGCAGGAACCCGTACTTCAAAAGTTGTCTCAGTCATTGTATTCTCCAATCTAATCCAATCTAATCCAATCCAATTCAATCCATCAAGGATTGACAGTATCATACCGCAGATGACCAACTTGATCCATTGCGAACGATGCGATCTTGCGGTCATTGCGGCCCAACGGTCGGCGCTTGCAGCCGCACACGGGGCGTGTCTACTGTACCGCTTTGTGGGCAGTCATTGCCAGGATGCCGTCATCACAGGCGCAGCGGCCGGCGGATCAGGCTTGCCAACAAGAAAGAAGCCGGCACAGCCACCAGCGTGACCAGGAAGAATTTGAGCAACGGCGCCGCAGTGAGTCCAAGCGCAAGGTACTGGAGCAGGATGACCACGAAAACATGGAGCATGTACGCCGCGTAGGTGCTCCTGGCCATTTCCCTGCCCACAGCGGTTTGGCCATTGAGCATGTCGCGAAACAGCACGGTCAAACCAATGCACATGCCGCAACACAGCAAGGACTCCCACAACGGCTGGAGCAGCCCCCAGACCGCGTCACTCAACACGATGACATCCGTCAACCACAGCTCATACGCATACCAGAAACCTGCAAGGATGAGGCCCACAGCGAGCCAAACCCGGCCTGCCCAAGATGGAAAACGCGTCACCCACTGATGACGGTAGGCGAGTGTGCCAACGAGGAATAAACTCAGGTCGCGAGGGACGTCGGCAAACGCGATGCGGAGATACCCCAACGGATAAACCCACTCGTCAATACTGTACCAGGTCCGAACGATGGTTGTGCAAAGAGCCAGTCCGGCGGCAAAGGCCAGGACAGTTCCATACCCAGGCAGGCTCGCTGGCTGCAGAACTGGCTCGGATGCGCCGGGGCGGAGCACGCGCCACAGTGCATAGCCCAGGCTATAGAGTATCAAGTGCTGAACGAACCAGAGATGGGCCACGTCAATCGGCCACAGGGCGCCCAACTCCCCGGTGTCTAGCGGCCCAAAGACGAAGACCTGCAAGAGGAGTATCAGAAACGAGAAGACCAGCAGGGGAATGCCAAGACGCTGAAGGCGGCTCTTCACGAAGGCCCGGGGACCATTTTGCTCGAATGACGCCACCGTGAAGTAGCCGGCGATCATGAAGAACAGGCTCATTCCGAAGGATCGGTTGACCATGAAGAACGGCCCCAGAACCGCGGCGCGGGTCGGTTCTTGAATCGGCCACCAGCCGCCTGTTGGCCCATAGGCCTGGCCGACGTGGTGTGCGATCACTGCCGTCATGAGAACAACTTTCAGGTTATCGAAGAAGGCCATTCGGTTGTGGTTTGGCATATTGTTCGAGCGCCCTGTCATCAACTTGATCACAATGGTGAGAAAGTATAGTTGTTATCAACTTTCACGTGCAAATCTCCATGTGTTGGATATCCACCGGTTACATCGGGGAGTTGAGAGCCAAAACGATGAAGAGAAGGGTCAGAAGAGTCATCACTACGCCGATACCCATGACCATCTTGGCGAGTCTCTGATTGTGTGTGGCAAAAAACAGAACTACCCCAACAAGAATCGCAATGATACCCAGGGGAATTCCAAAAGACAGCGGCATTTCCTGCTCCTTTCAGGTTCTGGACAAGTCGCCAAACGGCCCGCATCAGCCGCTGACGACCGTCAATGTTGCATAAGACCGCAAACCCGCTCCCGGCGCGATTCTAGAGTTCTGCGACGGCTGGGATGATCTCTTTTGCAAAGGTCTCGAGCGGGGTGATTCTGTAAACATCGGGCATGTTGAAAATTGCATGGGAAAAGCCCATCGCTGAAAGCTCCTCGATGCGCCATTCTCCTATCGAATACGTGTGTTTCATGGTTTGCTTCCAGCCAAAAAATAGACCAGGGATATCGTCGCAAGCGGCAGGGCAGCCAGCGCGACTCTGTGAACTGTTCGCAGCGGCGCGTGTGGGAGCTTGCCGATGCTCATCAGGGCGCCCGTCGTAAACAGGGTGATGACGCACAAACCAGAGACTGCCGCCAGCGCAATCACAACGAACTGAGGGTTTGCGCCTGTGAGCAGGTTGTTGATTTGCATGACCGCCAAGACCACTGCGCCCAGCGCGGCAAGTTTGTGAATGTTGAAGATCAGCCCGTGATACGGCCTGCCGACAACGCTCAACCAAACGCCAAAAGCGTAGGTGAGCAGAAACAATGCTCCAGGTAAGATCAATGTCGAAGTCGTTTGCATATTGCCTTCTTGCAGAAATTCGTTTCCCACAACAGGTGCGTTGTGCATCGTCGCTCAGTCCATCGTCGGGTCTTCTGCGCCTGCCAGTTTGCCTTACTTGCGGCTGAACGGGCCCTGGAAGAACTCCTCGATCAGGGCATCAATATCGGGAAAGTCCCCACAAATCCCATGACCAGCCTGCGGCGCCTCGACGTAGCGGCTGTTGGACAGTGTCTCGCCGGCCAGGCGTCCCCAGAAGGCCGGCGTGTTCTGGTCCATTCCACCGGCCAGGATCAGGGTGGGGATGTCGCTGACCACAGGCTGGTACTCGGCCGGGCCGGCCGCCCGCGCACCCCAGGCATCCGCCAGGTCGGCGATGGCAGGGCCGAGGTGAAATTCGGTCAAGGGCAGCGCAGCCATGACCGGCATCTGGCGGGCGTGCTCACGGATGGTCGCCGCGGTCGCCGCCGTCACTTTGTCATCGCAGCAGTTGACCGAGAAATACATGCCCATGCTCCACCCCGGCAGATCGGAAGGTGACTCGTCGAGCATGTGCAGCATCGTTTCGACGTACGTGTCGTACTCGCCGCGGTACGCGGCATAGATACGATTGGGCAGCGCGGCAATCGCAGCGGTGTCGTAGAACGCGTTGCACAGGAGTCCAACGAAAACTTCCCCTGACAGCCGCAGCTCGATCGGCGCCTGTGTCTGGGGATGCCGGGCCGGCAGCCACACCGGCTTCTTGCTCAGACGCTCGAACACCTCATAAAACACCGTTTCCAGATGTGGGTAGATCGCGTTGACCTTTGGATCTGCTGCGGCCCGCTCGAACACGCGATGGAACGCATAACGTGCATTGGGAATGGCCTCGGTGTACTGGCTGACCTGGATCGGCACGGTCGAATCGAGCACAACGCTGCGGATGATGGCGGGTACATCCCGCATCGCGGCGAGTGCGGGCCGCGTGCCGTAGGAGATGCCGTAGAGGTTGACCTGCGCATAGCCCAGGGCGCGACAAACATCGAGCACATCGGCGGCGATCTCGGGCGTATTGATGGCGGTCAGATTGGCGCCGGCCCGCACAAAACGCTCCCGCGCCTGCAGAGCGGCTGTCACAAAGCGTGCGGCGCGCAGCTCTGGCTCATCGTCGGTCAAGAACGCCTCGTTCGTCATAGGCTCGATCTCGGGCGCAAACAGGGATGGCGTGGAGAACCCGGTTCCGCGCTGGTCGAACACGATCAGGTCGCGCTGTCCAAGCCACAGCTTTTGGGTCGCCGGTTCGTGCAGGTAGCGCAGCAGGCTGTTGGAGTTACCACCAGGCCCGCCGCCGAGAAACACGATGGCATCTGGCGCCGGCTCTGGGTTTAGGCTCTTGACCAGAGTAACATAAATGCGTAGCGTCCTGCCGCTTGCATCACTGCCGGAGGCGGCGCTGCGTGCCTCCGGCACAGTGACGTAGCCGCACTGCGCGGACAGGTCAGCCGGGAGCGGGTATCTACTGTTGACACGTTCGAAACGCAATGATTCGGCATCTGCCATGATCGGTATCGAACTCCCTTCCCGATTTTGCTGAATCGGTCTCATCCCTATGATACAACAAAGTCATGACAACCGTGAAATTCCGCGCCAGCCAGAGCGCCCTGTGCACCAATGAATGATGAGACAGTCCTGGGAGCGAGATTGGTGTACAATAGGTATCATTTCAATAAGTAGGGGAAACCTGTCAGGTTTTGGAAAACCTGACAGGTCTTTGCCCCGAATTATTGAAATGATACTATTTTCCCGATATTGGGGCAGGTGAAAACATGCAGAAACGCATAGGGAGGCGTAGTCCATTTGGTATCGTGCGTCAAGAGCTTGACCAAGTTATCACTTGCGCCTCGTCATACTCGATTCGATAAAAAGCTCGAAAACGATTATCTGGACCAAAGCGTAATTCCCATTTTGCCCCAAAAACAACGGGACGCTTCGATGGCCGACGATTTCTTGTTTCAGCGTCTGGTTGATATTCAAGTCGCCACCGATTGAAATCGGCGGCTGGTACACCTCAAACCTGCTGAAGCAGGTTGAAGTGAGCGCAATCCGGGCAACCTGCTTCAGCAGGTTTTCTCGTATCAGGCGTCGGGGCTCTCCCCGCCCGTCGCACAACTCGACCAGTGTTTGGCGTGCGCGTCCATCTCGGCTATAATCTTCCGGCCACGCAGGGGCCGCTTTGACACGCGCTCCTCCCCCTATTTCGACAGGCTGAGAGGAACACGTGCTCGATCTTGCATTTTATGTCAATCTCTGGCGGCGCCGGGCCTGGCTGCTGCTGGCCGCCCCCCTCCTGTACGCCCTGCTTGCCTTCGGCGTCAGCCAACGCCTGGCGCCCATCTACCGGGCGCAGGCGATGTTGCAGGTCACGCCGGCCAATCCAGGCAGCGCCGACATCAACGCCATCATCGCCAGCGAGCGCCTGGCCGCCACCCTGGCCCAGATCATCGTGCAACCCGCCACGCTCGATGCCGCCGCCGCTCGCCTCGGTCTCGCCAACGCCCCCGACGCCTGGCCCTTCGATGTGACCGCCGAGCCGATCCGCGAGACGCAGTTGATCCGCCTGACGGTGGATGGGCCGGCGCCCGATACAGCGGTCGCCGCGGCAGATGCCGTAGCGCAAACCCTCATCGAATCCTACCGGGCGCGCCAGGTGACCCGCTTCACCGCCTCCAAAACCAACCTGGAACAGCAGATCACAGCGCTGGAGCGGCAGATCGAACAAGAGCAAGCGCGCGACGCCAGCCCCGAAACGCTGTCACGCCTGCGCCAATCGCTCAGCGCACTGACCGCCAGCTACGAGGCGGTGCGCCTGGCCGAAGCGCAGACCACCGACAGCATCGTCGTCGTACAGCCGGGGCGAGCGTCGGCGCAACCGCTGCGCCCACGTCCCCTGCTCAACGCCATCGCCGCCGCATTCGTCGGACTGGTCATGGCGCTGGCGGCGGCGCTGCTGCTAGAAGCCTTCCACGATCGGCTCGACGGGCCAGAGCGCGCCCAGGCCGTGCTGGCGCTCCCCATCCTGGCGACGGTGGGCGACGCCGGCGGCGCACACGCCGGCAAATTGATCACCGCCCAGACGCCCCATTCCGCCGCCGCCGAAGCCTACCGCATGTTGCGCGCCAATCTGCGCTTCGCCAGCCTTGACCGGCCCCTGCGCACGCTCAGCGTCGTCAGCGCCGAACCGGGCGAAGGCAAGACGACAACCGCCGCCAATCTGGCCATCTCACTGGCGCAGGGCGGCCAGCGCGTCATCCTGGTTGACGCCGACCTGCGCCGCCCGCGGCTGCACACCCTCTTCGGCCTCGGCAACAACCTGGGCCTCACCACAGCCCTCCTGCCCGACGCCGGCCCGTTGGCCGATCACCTGCAGCCGGCCGGGCTGGCCGCTGCGCCTGGTCTGCGCATTCTGACCAGCGGTCCGCAGCCGCCCAACCCGGCCGAACTGGTCGGCTCCGAACGTATGGCAGCGCTGCTGGCCGCCATGCAGCACGAAGCCGACCTGATCGTGCTCGACACCCCGCCCGTGCTCGCCGTCGCCGATGCGACGCTGCTGGCCCATGCCAGCGACGCCGCCCTGCTCGTCGTTGACGCCAACGCAACGCGCCGGCGTCCCGTGCAGCGCGCCCTGGCGCAACTCGACGCCGCCGGGGTGCGCCTGGTCGGCGCCATCGTCAACCGGCTGCCGCCGCGGCAATGGGCAAAGGACTACGGAACCTATGGCCAATACTACGGTTCCTCGTCGGCCTGATCCCGCCCTTGCCGCCGCGGCGCGCCTGGGCCACCGCCTCCCGCCGGTCGTCTACCTGGCGCTCGTCGTGTCGAGCCTGCCCGTCGCCATTCTGATCGCCGGGATCGGCCCGCGTTGGGTCATCGGCGGCGCGCTGGCCCTGCTGGCCATCCTGACGGCATGGGGCGCCTGGCCGCACACCGGCCTGTGGGTGTTGATCCTGGCCGCCGGCGTCAACCGCTTCGCTCTGACCATCGGCGGCCTGAGCCTCTACGCCGAGTACCTGGCGTTGGCCCTGGTTGGCCTGCTGTTCGCCGCCGACCTGGCCGCCGGTCGTCGCCAATGGCGCTGGCCCGCCGGCGCCTGGCCGCTGCTCGGCTGGCTGACCATCGGGCTGGCCGCCTCGCTCATGCACGCCCCGCACATCGCCAACAGCCTGGTGCTGTGGACCAAACTGCTCCTCGTCACCGCCATCTATGCCCTCGCCGCCAACCTGGTCTCCCCATCCCCCACGCCTTCGCTGTCCCGCTTTCCAAACGGCAGTGCGGCGCTGCGGGCCTTTTGGCCGCGCCGGGCGCCCGTCCAGCCTGCCGCCGGCGAGCCGCCCCGTTCGCCCGCTCAGGCAAAACCCGCCAGCAACACCGCGATCGGCGTACAGTTGGCGGTCGGGAGCGGCGTCGCGGCCTGGGGCCTGCTGGCAATCATCGTCTGGCAGCGCCTGCGGCTCGATCTGGGCCTCTTCTTCAAGAGCAACGGCAGCATCGTCCCCACCGGCAGCCAGTGGGAACCAAACATCTACGGCTCCTACTGCCTGGCCGTCGCCCTGCTGGCCCTCCCCGCCGCGCTGACCCGCACCTCGCTGCCGGCGCGCAACCGTCTGCTGACCTGGCTGGCCTTCGGCCTGGGCTTTGCCGGCCTCCTCGCCAGCCTGACGCGCGCCGCCTGGCTCGGCTTTGCCCTGGCCATCCTGTTGAGCCTGCTGACCCTGGCATGGCGCCAACCGCTGCCCACCCTGGCGGCCGGCGCCGGCCTCGGCCTGATCGGCCTCAGCCTGATCGCCATCCTGGCCTGGTCGGACGTGCGTTTTCTGCTGCCCCAGGCGGCCAGTCTGGCCGATCTGAGCAGCGGCGGGGCGTTGGCGCAGCGTCTCGGCACCTTCACCGACCTGGCAAACGACGGCAACATCTGGGTACGGCAGCAGGTCCTGCAGCACGCCCTGCACGTCTGGCAAGAGCACGTCTGGATCGGTTGGGGCATCGGCGCGTACAGCCAGGTCTACTACTACCCAAACGCCAACGCCACCTCCTGGATTCCCAACCTCTTCGTCCATCAGCTCTACAACACCGGGCTGCTCGGCCTGGGCTGTTTCTGTTGGGCGCTCGGACTGGTGATCTGGAACGGCCTGCTGGCCTGGCGCCGGGCGCATGGGGAGCGGCGCGCCCACCTGGCCGGCCTGCTCCTGGCCCTGACCGGTCTGCTGACCGCGTTCCAGGCCACCGAGGCGAGCTGGCTGGCCTATTTCTGGCTCTTCCTGGCGCTGCTCGAAGGCACCGCCCATGAGGCCTTGCCCCATGATGCCCGCTGAACGGACAGCGCGCCGGCGCCAATCCTGGTTCGCCATCGGCCTGCTGCTGCTGGCCGCCGCACTGCGCAGCCCTGGGCTGACGCGCGGCCTCTGGCTGGACGAAATCGCCAACATCGGCGTCTTGACCCGCCCCGCCATCAGGGACCTCTTCGATGTCGCCATCACCACGGGGCGCTCGCCGTTCTTTTTCGGCCTCTACCGGCCCTGGCTGGCCCTGGCGGGCGACAGCGCCCTGGCCGCTCGCTGGCCGGCGCTGCTCTGCGGCGTCGCCGGCGTCGCCTTGATCTGGCGCCTCGGACGCCGTTGGGGCGGCGCACAGGTTGGCCTCGCCGCCGCGATCCTGTTGGCCTGTAACCCGCTGCACATCTGGTACAGCCAGGAGGCTTCCTTCTATACAGCCGTCGCCGCGCTGGCGCTGCTGGCGGTCTGGCAAAGCGTCGAGGCGACGGCGCATGCGGCCCCTGTCCGGCAGAGCGCCGGGCGCAGGGCCGGACAGACGCTCAGCATGGCGGCGCTGTTGGCGTCATCCCCCTGGACGGTGTTTGTGCTCGCCGCCCTGGCCCTGTGGGTCTGGCGGTGGCGACGCCGCCACTGGTCAGATTGGCTGCGGGCGCTGGCCCTGGCGCTGCTGTTGAGCCTGCCGGCGCTGCTGATCTACCTGCACGGGGCCATTGGTGGCTGGTCAACGCCCGGCACGCGTCCGCCGCTGCCGCTGGCGCAGATGGCCTACGCCCTGCTGACCCTGGCCTGGGGCTTCGGCGCCGGCCCGCCGCCCGATGCGCTGCGCCAGGCGCTGGCAACCGGCGCCGGCGCCATCGAACTACTGCGCCCACACCTGGGCTGGCTGATCTTGAGCGGCGGCGCGCTGGCGCTTTGCGCCGGGCTGCGCCTGCACCAGCTTTACATTGGCCGCCGGCGGCTGGCAGCCTGGGAGATCGCCGCGCTGCTCTGGCTGGGCGGGGCGCTGGTGGGCGCCAACCTGCTGGCCTGGTGGGCGCAAACCAACTTCAATGTGCGCTATGTCCTGTTTGCGCTGCCGGCGCTGCTCCTCCTGCTGGCAGGGTTGGATCGGCGCCTGGCGGCGCTGGCGACGGCCCTGGCCATCCTCTTCCTGCTGCGCAGCCTGGGCGATCCCGCCTTTGCACCCGAAGACCTGCAAGCCCCCGCACAGTTTCTGCGCAGCGCCGTGCAGCCAGACGATGCGCTCATCCTGCGCGCCCCGGAGGTCTACCTGCTGGCCCCGCTGGTCTTCTACGGCGCGCCAGACAGCGCGCTGACGTGGTACAATCGCGAGACGGCGTATGGCAAGACGGCGGACGCATTCATTGCCGCCGCGACCGCCGGGCGCTGCCGCATCTGGCTCTGGTCGGCGCGTGCCTGGTTGGTTGACCCGGCGGACGATGTCTCTGCCGCGCTGCGCGCCGCGGCGACGCCGGCGCTGACGCACCGCTGGCCCGGCAGCGAGTTGACCCTCTACCGGCGTGCGGCATGTCCCTAGCGCAGGCTGCGACCACCCCCCGCCGCATCGTCTTCTGCGACGCCACCGGCTATTGGGCGGGCGCTGAGGCGATGCTGCTCGACCTGGCGGCGCATCTCGACCCCGCACGCTGGCAGCCGCTGATCCTGCTGCCCTTCGCCGGCCCATTCAGCCAGGCGCTGACGCAGGCCGGGCTGTCGTGGCGCAGTTGGCCGTTGGCCACCCCGCACACGCGCCAGGACTTGCGTTCCCCGTTGGCGCTGCTGCGCCTGGGGGTACGCCTCTTGCCGTCGGCGCTGCGGCTGGCGGCGCAACTGCGCCAGATGCGGGCGGCCATCCTGCACACCAACAGCAGCGCTGTGTTGGACGGCGCGCTGGCGGCGCGGCTGGCAGGCGTTCCGCACGTCTGGCACGTGCGCGAGCGTGTGCCGCTTGGCGCCCCCCTGCGCACCCTCTGGTGCCGGCTCATCCTGGGCCTGTCGGCGGCCGTGGTGGTCAACAGCCGGGCCGTGCGCCGGCAGTGGGACGGGCGGGCGGGCGCCAGCCGTCTGCACATCATCGCCGACGGCCTCGATGGCGAGGCGTTTCGGCCCCAAGCCTCCCCCGCCGCTGTGCGGGCGGCGCTTGGGCTGGAGCGCGACGTCCCGGTGATCGGCATGACAGGGCGCATTGCGCCCATCAAGGGACAGGCGATTTTTCTGCAAGCTGCGGCGCAGCTCAGCGCTGCTTTTCCCCAGGCGCGCTTTTTGTTGGTGGGCGGGGCGCTGCCGGCCTACGAACCGCTGCGCCAGGCGCTGCTGGCGCAAGCCAACCAGCCACCACTGACCGGCCGGGTGGTCTTCACCGGCGAGGTTGCCCGCGCCGCCATGCCAGATTTGCTGCAGGTCTGCGATGTCCTGGCCGCGCCAACGACAACGATGGAAGGCTTCGGGCTGGCGGTGCTGGAAGGGATGGCGCTGGCGCGGCCCGTCGTGGCGACGCTGGGCGGCCCGGAAGATCTGATCGTGGACGGGGAGACCGGCTTTCTGATCCCGCCAGGCGATGCGCCTGCACTGACCGCCGCCCTGACCCGCCTGCTGGCCAATCCAGACCAGGCGCGGCGCATGGGCGTTGCCGGCCAGCAGCGCGCCCAGGCACAGTTCAGCCTGGCGCAGCATGTCCAGCGGCTGCAAACGCTGTACGCCGCGCTGACCGACTCTCGATGATCTTGATGATGCGGACGACTGAAACGATGAAACCGATGAAAATTGCACTGATGGGCGGCCGAGGCATCCCCGCCAACTACGGCGGCTTCGAAACTCTGATGGAAGAACTGGGCGCACACCTGGCGGCGCGTGGTCACGCCGTGACGGTCTACTGCCGCACGCCCCACATCTCGTACACGGGAACGCATTACCGGGGCGTGCGCCTGGTCAAACTACCCACCCTGCGCCACAAACACCTGGACACCCTGGTGCACACCACGCTGAGCGCCATGCATGCGCTTGGTCAAGGCTACGATCTGGTGTTGATGGTCATTGCGGGCAACAGCCTGGTGAGCTGGATTCCGCGCCTGGCCGGGCAGAAAGTGCTGCTGCACGTGAACGGGCTGGACTGGCAGCGCGCCAAGTGGGGGCGTTGGGCCGGCCGCTACATCCGGCTGGCCGAACGTCTGGCGCTGCACCTGCCCAACGCCTTCATGACCGATTCAGAGGTGGTGGCGACCTATTACCGCAATCGCTTCGAACGGGCGCCAGACGCTGTCATTGCCTACGGTGCAGACATCGGTCGTCTTCCGCCAGGCGCCACGCTGGCGCAGTGGGGCTTGCAGCCGCGTCGCTACATTTTGTTCGTGGGCCGGCTGGTGCCGGAAAACTGCGTGCATCACCTGGTGGAGGCGTGTCGCCGCCTGGACAGCGGCTTTCGCTGTGTGATCGTCGGCGATGCGCCCTATCAAGCCGATTACATTGCGCATCTGCACAGCCTGGCCGGCCCCAATACGCTATTCACCGGCTATGTCTTTGGCCAGGGCTACCGCGAACTGTGCAGCAACGCCTACCTGTTCGTCGAGCCGTCCGAGGTGGGCGGCACGCACCCGGCGCTGCTGGAAGCGATGGCGTTGGGTAACTGCGTGATTGCCAACGGCATCCCCGAAAATCGTGAATCCATCGGCGCCGCCGGGCTGACCTACGACGGTTCCCAGGGCAGCGCCAGCCTGCAGCCGTTGCTCGAACAACTGCTGGCCGCCCCTCACACCGTCGAGACGTACCGGCAGCTCGCCCTGGCGCACGCTGCCGCACGCTATCGTTGGGAAGAAATCACCGATCAGTACGAGGCGCTGTTCATGCGCATCGTGCAGGGAGCTTGAACACAAGCAATGAAAAGCCTGCCAATGCCAGCCTTGTTCCGAGGGCGTCCCGTGATTCGCATCTGGGCATGCAGGTTTGTGCTCCTTGCGCTGGCGTTGTGCAGCCTGACGCTCCTACTCAGCGCGTGCGAGATGCCCACGCCGCAGCTTGGGGACGCGACGCCGGCGCTCGCTACCCCGACCGCCGCCCCACCCACGCGAGAAGGCCCCAACCTGGACAGCGGCTGGCAGCCGCTCTTTCCCGGCGCCGAAATTCGGCGCAACCTGGGCCACGCGCCACGTTTGGCTTTGCGGCTCGATCCGGCTGCGGTGCGCTTCGATGTCGCGTTCAGCGCCGATCCCGCTCGGATGCAGACGGTCGGCGGCTGGTTGAACGAGCAATCTGCGCTGGCAGCAGTCAACTGCGGCTTCTATCTGACCACCGAGCAGAATGAAAATCGCCACATCGGCCTGCTGGCCGGGCCGCAAGGGGTACTGTCGCCGCTGCGGGCCGGTTGGGGCGGCGTGCTGCTGGTGCGTGGCAGCAAGGCCAGCCTGGCGGTCGCGCCGGGCAGCGTCAGCGGCGATCTGCGTTTGGGCTTGCAGGGCTGGCCCATGCTGGTGCGCGGCGGTCAGCCGGTATCTGATCTGAACGACAGCGATCCGGCTGCGCGCACAGCGGCCGGGGTGGACAGCCAGGGCCGCATCGTCTTCGTGGCCGACGTCACCTCCGCCACGCTGGCCGGATTTGCAGCCTTCCTGGCCGCGTCCGACTTGGGCCTGGTGCAGGTTGTCAACCTGGACGGCGGGTCATCCACCGGCCTGCGCTACCGCGTCGCGGCCAACGCCCCATCGTCCGGCTACGATGGCTTCTTCGTCCCCTGCGCAGTGGTCGTCAGGTGATGCAGTGACGTTTGGGAGTTCGATGTGACCAGGTTCAATCGCTTGCTGGAAATCCTGGCTGCACAAAGCAGCAACCTGCTCAACATCGCCGAGCTTACGAACACCTGCGATCTGTCCCGCGCGACCGTCGAACGCTATCTGTTTCTCCTGGAACAGACCTATGTCATCAAGACCGTGCGGCCCCACAGTCGCAATCTCCGCGCCGAACTGACCAAGACCCCGAAGATCTTCCTCTGCGACACCGGTTTGATGCAGATGCTTTGGCTGAAGCGGCTGCAGAAAGAGGTGCTTGGCCCGGTTTTCGAAACGAGCGTGTTTGCGGAGTTGTTCAAGTTGTATGGTGTGGACCAGGTGGCCTATTGGCGCAATGCGGACAAGAAAGAGATAGACTTCGTCATTCAGCGTCCTGCGGCGCCCATGAAGTTGGAAGCCAAACTGACTTTTCCGCACACCATGCCGCCCGTGTTCAAGAACCTCCTGCAAACCGGCGATTCTGCCCCCGAAGCGTACTGGATTGTGGGGCTGTACGGTGAGCCAACGGGCAATCACATGCTTTACCCCTGGCAGTTGGGCAGCGCTGACGCCGCGCAATAGCCCCCAACCCGCGCCTGTCCGCACTTGCCCTCATGCGCTGCCTGCGGTACAATTAGCCCTGCACCGGAAACAATTCTGTTCGCGGCGACTGTCTCCCGCCATCATGCGCCCAGAAAGGCTCCAAAGAACTGATGACAACCCTCAAAATTGGCGATGCAGCGCCCGATTTTGCCCTGACCAGCGACAACGGCGACCTCGTGCGCCTAAGCGATTACCGCGGCCAGCGCGTGGTGATCTATTTCTACCCCAAGGACGACACCCCAGGCTGCACCACCCAGGCCTGTGGATTTCGCGACGCCTATCCCCAGATCGAAGAACAAAACGCCGTCGTACTCGGCGTCAGTCCGGACGGCCCCGCCTCACACGTCAGGTTCAGGACCAAATACGACCTGCCGTTCCGGCTGCTGGCCGACGAAGATCATCGCGTCGCCGCCGCCTATGGCGCGTGGGGCGAGAAGTCCATGTACGGCAAGAAGTACATGGGCGTTATTCGCAGTCATGTCGTCGTGGATGCGCAGGGCCATCTGGCCGATATTCAGATCAAAATCAGCCCCGCCGATAGTGTGCGCAAAGCTTTGCAGATATTGGGAGGAGATTCGTGAGGACATCTGTCATGAGAAGACCGTGGTTCGTACTGTGCTTGATCGTGATTTTGGCGCTGCCGTCGCTGGCGCTGGCGGCGCCCCCTGAGTTAGCGCCCGACAATGCTCTGATCCTCCCGCCCGAGCCGCCAGCGCGCTTTCGCGTCCAATTGGCCCCACGTTCGGCCGAGGAATACGCCGACCTGGCGCGCCGCCTGCCGCTGTGGGACGAGGCGCTGGAAGCCGGGCAGACCGAACTGAACCTGACCCAGGCCGAGATTGATGGCCTGCGCCAACTGAGGTACACGGTGCATGTGCTGGGCGAGGCGCCAGCGCAGCCGGACGTGTGGCCCAGTTGCTACTCCAAGCTGGCCGACCTCAACGCCTGGCTGGCGAGCTATGCGGCGGCCAACCCCAATCTGATCGAACTGGCCTTCTACGGCAGCAGTTGGTGCGCCCAACAGGGCGGTTGCGTCAATCAGGGCGGGCAGAGCATCCCCGGCTATTCGTTGCAGGTGGCGCGCATCACCAACGAACTGGGCGCCGCCGAGAAGAACGGGCGCTTTTTCGTGGACGGCGGCCTCCATGCCCGCGAAATTCCCGGCCCCGAACTGATGAAGAACTTCATCCAGTCGTTGGTCACCGGCTTTGGCGTTGACCCTGACATCACCTGGCTGCTGGACAATCGCGAGATTTTCGTCGTCCTGGAGAGCAACCCGGATGGCCGGCGCATGGTGGAACTGGGCACCGAGCCGCCCTACAACGGCAGCCCGTGGTACTGGCGCAAAAACACCAACAACAGCGCAGGTAGCTGCGGCTGGCCGCCCACCGGGTCGAGTCAATATGGCGTTGACCTGAATCGCAACCACATCTTCAAATGGAATGTGGCTGGCGGCTCCACGGCGCCCTGTGACCAGACCTACCGCGGCGTCTCTCCTGGCTCCGAACCGGAGATTCAAGCCTACGAGAACTTCGTGCGCAGCATCATCCCCGATCAGCGCGGCCCCGGCGACAACGATCCGGCGCCCGCCGACACGACCGGCATCCTCATCAACATTCACAACGTCACCTCTCCCGGTAGCATCCTGGTGCCCTGGGGCTGGACGACCGCCCTGCCGCCCAACAACACGCAGTTGGAGGCAATCGGCAACAAGTTCAATACCCTGACCGGCAACACCTATAGCGTCAGCCATGCGCTCTATCCCGTCAGCGGCAACACGCGCGACTGGGCCTATGGCGAACTCGGCATTCCGGCCTACGTCATCGAGCTGTATGGCGACGATTTCTTCACCTCCTGCAGCCTGCTGCCAGGCGTCATCAACACCATGCTGCCTGTGCTGACCTACGCCGCCCGCATCGCAGACCGGCCCTATCAGCGCGTCTTTGGACCGGACGCCAGGAATTTGGCAGCAACACCGACCCGTGTCATCTCCGGCAACAACTTTCAGCTAACCGCCCAGATCAACGACACGCAGAACGGCAACCAGCCGATTGCCGGCGCCGAATACTTCGTCGTGGCGCAAGGCGCAGCGCCAGTGGGCGACCCAGGCACCGGCAGCGCAATGACCGCCGCCGACGGCACGTTCAACAGCGCCACCGAAAATGTCACGGCCCTGGTCAACACTGCCGGGTTGGCAGCCGGCCGCTATCTGGCTCTCGTGCGCGGACGGGATAACCTCAACAACTGGGGGCCGGTTGGCGCCAACTGGATCACCGTCTGTTCCTGGGCCAATGTGGTGTGCAGCAACGATCTGGTTGACGTTCAGGATATCACCGTAGCGGCGCAGAGCGTGCAGGATTACTGGACGGAAGGCAACTATATCAACCTGTACGACGTGGACGACAACGGCGCCGGCGATGGCGACCTCGATGTGGTGGACATCCAACTGATCGCCGCCCATTTCGGAACGACTGGGCCGTAAAATGCCAGACAGCCGTCGCCTGGCTCAGTCAGAGAACATCTCGGCCGAGCCGCAGGAGATCAACGTCCTGCGCTGCGCCTTGCAGCGTCCCCTACCCGGTCTGGCTGGGCAAATGGCGATGATGCCGCGCCCGCGTCCCGGCATGGAGCGCCTGCTAGACCCAACCCACAGGCCGCGCGAGGGCAGCGTGCTGGTGCTGCTTTACCCGCACGCCGGCGCGTTGGCGCTGGTGCTGACCAAGCGCACCGAAACGCTCAACCTGCACAGCGGGCAGATCTCTTTTCCCGGCGGGGCGCACGAGCCGAGCGACGGCGGTTTCGAGCAAACGGCGCTGCGTGAGGCGTTCGAGGAGTTGGGCATTCGCCCCGACAGCGTGACGATCCTGGGCGCGCTGACGCCGCTCTATATTCCACCAAGCGACTATCGCATCTACCCGATCGTCGCCTTCACGCCGCAGCGGCCCGATTTTCGGCCCGCCCCTCGTGAAGTCGAAACCGTGCTCGAAATGCCGCTGGCCGAACTGCTCAGCGGGCGCACGGTGCGCGTCGAAACCTGGCTGTTGCGCGGCCAGCCGGTCGAGGTGCCCTACTTCGATCTGGCGGGTCACAAAGTTTGGGGCGCGACGGCAATGGTGTTGAGCGAACTGCGCCAACTGCTGTGCAACGGCGCGCCGCATGGGGCCATCAGCGCATGAAACGACCTTTCCACTCCCTGTACAGCCACGGCTTCGCCCGCGTGGCCGTCTGCCTGCCCTTCGTCAGAGTGGCCGATCCGCAGTACAATCTGGAACGCACATTGGCGCTGGCCGCACAGGCATCGGCGGCGCACGCTGCGGTGGCGCTCTTCCCCGAACTGAATCTCTCCGCTTACACCAACGACGATCAGTTTCAGCAAGACGCCCTGCTGTCGGCGACGCTGGCCGCCTTGCAGCGCCTGCTGGAGGCCAGCGCCAACCTGACGCCGCTGCTGCTGGTGGGCGCGCCGCTGCGCTTCGAGGACAAGCTCTTCAACTGCGCCGTGGCCATCAGCCGCGGGCGCATCGCCGGCGTGATCCCCAAGAGCTACCTGCCCAACTATCGCGAGTTCTACGAAAAGCGCCAGTTCGCCGCGGCGCGCACCGCCCTGGGCGTCACGGTGACCCTCTGCGGGCAGACGATCCCCTTTGGCCCCGACCTGATCTTTGAGGCGACCGGGCTGCCGGAACTGCGCGTGCATGTCGAAATCTGCGAAGACCTCTGGGCGCCGATTCCGCCCAGCACCTGGGCGGCGCTGGGCGGCGCTGCTGTGCTGGCCAATCTCTCCGCCAGCAACATCACCGTGGGCAAGGCCGACTACCGTCGCAGCCTGGTGACCGGCCATTCGGCGCGCTGTCTGGCGGCCTGCCTCTACTCCGGCGCCGGACCGGGCGAATCCACCACCGACCTGGCCTGGGATGGTCATGCCCTGATCGCCGAAAACGGCGAACTGCTGGCCGAATCGGAGCGGTTCGCCGGGCGCGAGCAGATCATCCTGGCCGACATTGATCTGGGCCGGCTGCAACAGGATCGCATGCGCCTGACCAGCTTTGGCGATGCGGTGGGCGATCACCGGGCATTGCTGCGCCAACTGCGCCGCATCCCCTTCGACTTTGCCCCGCCCGCCGGCGAGATTCCACTGCTGCGGCGCGTCGAGCGGTTCCCCTTTGCGCCAAGCGATCCACGGGTGCGCGATGAACGCTGCTTCGAGGCCTACAACATCCAGGTGCACGGCCTGATGAAGCGGCTGGAGGCGACCGGTACCCGCAAGATTGTGCTCGGCGTCTCCGGCGGACTCGATTCGACGCAGGCGCTCATCGTCGCCGCACAGGCCTGCGACCGCCTGCAACTACCACGGCGCAATATCCTGGCCTACACCATGCCCGGCTTTGCCACCAGCGCACGCACGCGTCACAACGCCTGGGCGCTGATGAACGCCCTGGGCGTCAGCGCCCAAGAGATTGACATTCGCCCCTCCTGCCGCCAGATGCTGCAGGACATCGGCCACCCCTTCGCCAACGGCGAACCGGTGTACGACGTCACTTTCGAGAACGTGCAGGCCGGCGAACGCACCTCGCACCTCTTCCGCCTGGCCAACTTCCACAACGGCCTGGTGTTGGGCACCGGCGACCTGAGCGAACTGGCGCTCGGTTGGGCCACCTACGGCGTCGGCGATCACATGTCGCACTACAACGTCAACGCTTCGCTGCCCAAAACTCTCATCCAGTACCTGATCCGCTGGATCGTCAACACCGGTCAGTTCGATGCGGCGGCCAACCAGACGCTGCTCTCGATCCTGGAGACCGAAATCTCGCCCGAACTGGTACCTGCCAGCAGCGGCGCCTCCGATCAACCGGCACAGAGCACGCAGGCAATCATCGGCCCCTACGAATTGCAGGATTTCAACCTGTACTATCTGACACGCTTTGGTTTTAGCCCCAGCAAAGTCGCTTTCCTGGCGCTTCACGCCTGGGGCGATGTCGAGCGCGGCCCCTGGTCGGACCTGACGCCGCCCGCAAAACGCCGCGCCTACGACCTGGCCACGATCAAGAAGTGGTTGGGCGTCTTCCTGTTTCGTTTCTTCAAGATCAGCCAATTCAAACGCTCGGCGCTGCCCAACGGCCCGAAGGTTGGTTCGGGTGGTTCGCTCTCGCCGCGCGGCGATTGGCGAGCGCCCAGCGATTCGGAAGCCACGGTGTGGCTGGAGGAATTGGAGGCCAACGTGCCGGTGGAGTGACCGTGCGCGGCGTCGTCTGTGGGGTCTGGCATTTGACAGCAGCGTCAGCGCCGAGTAAAATGCCGTCCGTCGAAGGATTCCCCCTCCAAAAATCACGCAAGATGACATCGCCAACGACGGTCACGTCGTTCGGCGTTCCAGCGGAGCTAACTG
This sequence comes from uncultured Anaerolineae bacterium, assembly GCA_964580725.1. Taxonomy (GTDB): domain Bacteria; phylum Chloroflexota; class Anaerolineae; order SSC4; family Amarolineaceae; genus Amarolinea. Next base: position 63,555 of record CAZOLV010000007.1, read on the forward strand.
CAAACCCGGCGAATTGATCGCCAGCGGCGTGTTCGCTCCGACAGCTAGTGCAGGAAGGTAAATTCAACGACGAGTTTATCTGCCTGCACTATTTGTTTCATCGGTCTGGCAATCAAAGTTCGACTGCCTGGGGGAATCGAACTTGTGAATGCACTTTCATGCAACGAACAAAGGCGGAGGATCGAGATCCATGCGAAAGTTAGCGATGCGACGCGGGTGGGCGCTGTGCCTGCTGCTTATCCTGGCGGCGGCCGGCCTGCCGGCGCAGGCCGCGCCGGGCGATAAGACCGATGCGGCGCTGCGCGCCCATCTGGCCACCAACGGCCAGGCGCCGGTTTTGGTTTTCCTGCAGGAACAGGCAGATTTGAGTCAGGCGGCTGCCCTGGTCAGAAAAGAGGCGAAGGGCGCTTACGTCTTCGAGCAGCTCAAGGCGGCGGCTGACCGCAGTCAGGCAGGCCTGCGCGCCGAACTGGCGCAGCGGGGCGTTGCCTATCAGGCTTACTTCAGCGTCAACATGATTTATCTTCCCGTCGCCGATACGGCGCTGGTCGCCGAGTTGGCGTTGCGCGGTGATGTGCGCAAACTGGCGCTCGACGCCCCCTTCGGCGTTGACCGGCAAGAGCAGAATGCACAGCCCGACGCACAACCCGACGTCATCTCCACCGGCGTCATCTACATCCGTGCGCCGCAGGTTTGGGCGCTTGGCATTGACGGGACCGGTATCGTCGTGGCCGGCGCCGACACGGGCGTGCGCTGGACGCACGAGGCGCTCAAGCCGCAGTACCGCGGCTGGAACGGGGTCGCCGCCGATCACACCTACAGTTGGCACGACGCCATTCACGACGGCGGCGCCAACAGTTGCGGCTTCGATGTCACGGCGCCGTGCGACGATCACTTCCACGGCTCGCACACCATCGGCAGCGTGGCCGGTGACGATCACAGCGTCAATCCGGCCACGCGCGACCAGATCGGCGTGGCGCCGGGCGCCAAATGGATCGCCTGCCGCAACATGAATGCGGGCATCGGCACCATCAGCCGCTATGTCGAATGCAACGATTTCTTCCTGGCGCCGGGCGGCAATCCGGCCATGCAGCCAGATGTCGTCAACAACTCGTGGGGATGTCCGCTCAGCGAAGGCTGCGACAACACCACCTGGGCCGACATTCAACCTTCGATCCAGGCGCTCAACGCCGCGGGCGTGATGTTCGTCGCCTCGGCAGGCAATGACGGTGGGCAGGGCTGCGGCAGTATCAACGATCCGCCCGCCATCTACCCCGAATCGTTTGCAGTTGGCAACTTCTACGATGTGACCGGCGTCATTTCCGGCTCCAGCAGCCGCGGTCTGCGTGATCGTACCAACCTCTTCGGGCCAGACGTTTCAGCGCCGGGGACCAGCATCCGGTCAGCCACGAACAGCAGCGACACCGCCTATGGCAGCGCCTCCGGCACCAGCATGGCCGGCCCACACGTCGTCGGCCTGGTGGCGCTGATGTGGCAGGCAAACCCGGCGTTGCGTGGGCAGATCTTAGAAACGGCGCAGTACATTCGCGAAACGGCGACGCGTGTGGACAACACCGCGTGCGGCTTCTTGACCCCCTACCCCGATCCGCTGGACAACCGCCCGACGCCCAACAATGTCTACGGGTGGGGGCGCATCGATGCGCTGAACGCCGTCGCTGCGGTGCGCTGCCCGGCCGACATTGACTACGACGGCAGCGTAGATGTGCGCGATATTCAACTGGTGGCCGAACTCTGGGGCACTGGGCCGGAAGACCTGATCTACAACGCCCGGCGCAACCTCGATTTCGCCGATCCAACCATCACGGTGGCTGATGTCACAGCTGTCGTGACCGCCTGGGGCGCCGCCTGCGCCGCCTGACAGATCGTCTGAGCATGACGCGATGAACGAGATCAGCAATCCAACCCAGTATACGAACGGATATCATCACGATCACGATGGAGGCAGACTCATGATTAGTCCACCGCTCGGCGTGGCTTCGGTCCTGGAACGGGCCATCAGCTTCTTCGACAGCATCAACTGGCACTACACGCGCAACGAATCGCGCCCAGTACTCTCGATGCGGCACCAGGGCAAGAAAGGCGCCTGGCGCTGTGTGGCGCAGGCACGCGATACCGAGACGCAGCGTCAGTTCCTCTTCTACTCCGTACTCGATGGCTTCACGCCGCCGGACAAACGCCAGGCGATGGCCGAATTCCTGACGCGCGCCAACTACGGGATGGTCATCGGTAACTTCGAGATGGATTTCAACGATGGCGAAGTGCGCTACAAAAGCAGCATAGATGTCACGGAAAACGTCGAACACCTGACCGAGGCGCAATTCCGCAGTCTGGTCTATACGAACGTGATGATGATGGACAAATACTTCCCCGGCCTGATGAGTATCATGTATCTGGATCGGTCGCCGGCGGAGTTGATTGCGGAGATCGAGACGTAGGAGCGGCCACGAAGACCTTGTTGGGCAGCCAGACCTGCTGCACGGCGTCGTAGGCGACGAGCGCAATCAGGCGGCCCTCGGCGTCATAGGCGCGGCCATGCCTGCTCCCGGTGGGGGCGCTGCTGGCGTGCACGGGGTGGCCGTGCAGCAGCGCCTGCGCGCCGGCCTCGTCCATCGGCAGCGGCGTGTGGTCGAGCACTGCCTGGTCTGGCGCCAACAGGTATCGTCGCCAGTCTTCCGCCGCCGCCAGAGTTTCCAACGTCACCGCATTTTCCAGCCGGAAACGCCCGCTGGCCTCACGCGTCAGCCCGGCCAGATGCGCCCCGCACCCCAGCGCCTGGCCGATGTCGAACGCCAGCGAGCGGATGTAGGTACCAGGCGCACACGTCACCCGCACCTCCAGCCGCGGCGAACGCCACTCCAACAGTTCGATGCGTTCGATCTGCACACGACGCGTGGGCAGATCGAACGTTTGTCCGCGTCGCGCCCGGCGATAGGCCGCCACGCCGGCCACTTTCAGCGCCGAATAATCGGGAGGACGCTGCTCGATCTCCCCTTCGAAGCGCGCCAGCGTCTGTGCCAGGTCGCTGACCGCCAGCGCAGGCACAGGGGCGCTCGCCGTCGGCTCTCCCTCGGCGTCGTAGGTGCTGGTCACGACGCCCAAATGGATCAGCGCCCGGTAGACTTTGGTTCCCGCCTGTAAGTATTCGATCAGGCGCGTGGCCGGGCCAAGCGCCAACAGCAGCACACCCGCCGCCAGCGGGTCGAGCGTGCCGGCATGGCCGATCTTCTTCACGCCCGTGATGCGGCTCGCCGCATTGACCACCCAACGCGACGAACGGCCCGCCGGTTTGTTCAGATTGAGCAGTCCAAAGTCCATCGCTCAGGCCGCGTCAGGATCAGGATCAGAAGAGGCCGCCGTTTGCTGCGCCAGGCTGTTGGTCAACGTCGCCAACACCAGGCGCTTGATCTCGTCCAGCGGCCCTGCGAGCGTACAGCCGGCGGCTGGCGGATGCCCGCCGCCGCCCAGCGCCGTCGCCGCCTCCGCCACCGACAGCCCAGGGATGGCGCGTAGACTGACTTCGATCTTGCCGCCGCGCTCCACGAAAACCGCCGACACGTCGGCCTCCTCGGCGTTGATCAGGAAACTCGACAGGCCCGCATCGGCGTCATCCTCAACCAGCCCCAGACGCTGGCGGTCTGCGCTGGTCACTTCGCTCCACAGGATGCGCCCGTCAAGTTGTGCGCGTTGCAGGGCCATGCCCCACAGGTGCACCTGCTTCAACGTGCGCCGTTCGAGCGCCCGATCCATGATTTCGAAGAGTGGGGCGCCGGCGGCCATCAATTGCGAGGCCATTCGCAGCGTGCGCGGGGTCGTGTTGCTGGTGCGAAAGCCGCGCGTATCGGTCACTACCCCGGCGAGCAGATTGGCGGCCAGCGTGGGGGTCAGCGCAACATGCAGCGCGTCCGCCAGGATGAAGACCAATTCGGCGGTCGCCGCTGCCGCCGGCTCGACCCAGTTGACATTGGCAAAGCGGGTATTGGTCACATGGTGGTCAATGTTGAGCGTGCGGGCGGCCAGCGGCGGGCCGGTAAACGATTCACCCAGGCGCCGCGGGTCGCTGGCGTCCAGGCCCACCGCCAGATCGAACCAGCCAGCGGCCTGGCGCTGGATCGTCTCGATGCCGGGCAGGAAATGCAGGCTGGCGGGCGGCGGGTCGGCGCACACGAGGGTGCATGGTTTTCCCAGACGCTGGACAATCTCGCCAAACGCCAGCAGAGAGCCGATGGCGTCGCCGTCCGGGCTGACGTGCGACACGGCCAGGATGGATGTGGCCTGTTGGATGGTCGCAACGGCGGCGGCGAGGGCGCCAGCCGTTGCTTGCGTCATGTGAGCGTGATCAGTCGCGCGCATAAATTTCAGCTAGAGGCTTTCTGTCGTTGGCGGCGGTGCGGGCGCTTGTTCCTGGCTGCCGATTGCGGCCAACAGGCGCTCGACGCGTTCGGCGCGATTGATCGTGCGGTCGAGCTTGAAGCTCAGTTCGGGGGTAAAGCGCAGGTTGACATGTTCGGCCAGCCGGCGGCGCAAATAGGCGCTGGCGTGCTCCAGCCCGCGCAGCGCCTCGCGCTCGGCTTGCGGGTTGTCATCCAACACCGAGATGAAGATGCGCAGGTGACGGTAATCGGCCGAGATTTCGACATCGGTCACCGTCACGGCGGCCAGGCGCGGATCGTCCAGATCGCCGCTCAGGATGAGCGTCAGTTCTTCACGCAGCAGCCCATTCAGGCGAGCCTGACGATAATTGGTCATCGCACCCGTTCCATCTTGTACGCTTCGAGCATGTCACCCGCCTCGTAGCCGTCGAACTTTTCGAGAACGACGCCGCACTCGAAGCCAGCCTTGACCTCGCCCACATCTTCCTGGAAGCGTTTGAGCGACTGCATACGTGTGGTGGCCACGACCTGATCGCCGCGCTTGACGCGAATCAACGAGCCGCGCGTCACGAAGCCGCTGCGCACGATGCAGCCGGCCACGGTGCCCTTCTTGCTCAGATGGAACACTTGCCGCACTTCGATCTCGCCCTGGGGCGTCTCCTTGTACACCGGCGAGAGCATACCCTTCAGCGCCAGTTCCACCGACTCGATCAGGTTGTAGATCACGTCGTAGGTGCGCACATCCACGCCCTGCGCTTCGGCAACGTTTTGCGCCGCCCCGTCGAGCGAGGTGTTGAAGCCAATCACGATTGCATCGGAAGCCGCCGCCAGGTTGATGTCCGACTCGGTGATTTTGCCCAAACCCTGGTGCAAAATCTTGATCTTGACTTCGTCGTTGCTCAGGCGGTTGAGCGAATTGACGATCGGCTCCAAAGAACCCTGGAAGTCGGCCTTGAGAATCAGGTTGAGTTCCTTGACCTGCCCCGCCTGCATCTTTTGGAAGACATCCTCCAGGCTGACCAGCTTGACGGGCGCTGCCGCCGCCGTCTGGTGTGCAGCCTGCCAGGCGTCAGCTTCGGCGCGCACCGCGTTGTAATCGCTCATCACCTTGAAGGTGTTGCCTGCGGTCGGCACTGTGCTGAACCCCATCACGCGTACCGGCATACTGGGCGGCGCCGCTTCGATGGCCTGGCCGCGATCATCGAACATGGCGCGCACGCGTCCCGCCACGCCTCCTGCCACCATCGCATCGCCCACGCGCAGCGTCCCCGTCTGCACGAGCAACGTGGCAATGGGGCCGCGGCGCGGGTCGTTCTCGCTTTCGATCACGGTGCCAATGGCAAACCCGGCGGGATGCGCCAGCGGCGGGTTGATATCGGCCACCAGCAGAAGATTTTCTAGCAGGTCGCCGATGCCACGCTTCATCTTGGCCGAAACCGGCACGCAGATCACATCGCCGCCCCATTCTTCGATCAGCAAGCCCGCATCGGACAGTTCCTGTTTGACACGATCAGGGTTGGCGTTCGATTTGTCAACCTTGTTCATCGCCACCACAATCGGCACGTTGGCCGCCTTGGCGTGACTGATCGCCTCCCTCGTCTGCGGCATCACGCCATCGTCCGCCGCCACCACAAGCACCACGATGTCGGTCACCTGGGCGCCGCGGGCGCGCATCGCCGTGAAGGCCTCGTGACCGGGCGTGTCCAGGAAAGTGATCTTGCGGTCTTTCAGCTCGATCTGGTAAGCGCCGATGCGCTGCGTGATGCCGCCGGCCTCGCCCTCCACCACGTTCGTCTTACGAATCGCATCGAGCAGGGTCGTCTTGCCATGATCCACGTGCCCCAGGACAGCAACCACCGGCGGGCGTTCCACCAGCTTCTCCTCGGCGTGTGTTTCCAGGATACGCTGGCGCAGCGTCTTCGGCTCAGCAGCGGCCTGTTGATCCGCCGCCGGCTCTGCGGGCGCCGCCGTCGGGATGGGCCTGACTTCGACGCCAAATTCGGAGCCGATGATCGAAGCGGTGTCGAAATCAATCGTCTGGGTGATCGGCGCCATGATGCCGTAGGTCATCAGCACCTTGATCAGGTCAATCGGGCTTTCCTGAATCAACTGCGCCAGATCGCGCACGGTGATCGCCGGCGCAATCTCGATGAATTCCGGCTTGGCCGGCTTGACGGGTGCGGCGGCCGGCGCAGGCGCCGGGCCGCTGGCTGCGCCGGGACGGCCAGAGCCTTTGCCCCCGCCAGACTGGCCGCGGGATTGTCCGGGGCGTCCATGTTGGCCGCCGCCAGACGCGTGCGGGCGCGACGGCGCGCCGCCGCCCCGTCCGCCAGAAGGCTGGTTGCGGCCCGCTCCCGGACGATTCGGCTGGGCCGGCGCGCCAGGGCGTGCAGGTTGGTTGCTGCCCGCCGGGCGGTTGGGCTGCGCTCCGCTTCCGCCTGGGCGCGAACTGCCTGAACCTGCCACAGGTGCGCCTGGCGCGCCTGGGCGGGCCGGCTGCCGGTTATTATTGGCGTTGGTGTTGACGCTGGCGTTTGTGTTAGTCGCCGGGCGGGCCGCGGCGCCCTGCCCCACATTGGCGGCGGGGCGCGCCCCGCCGCCCTGTGCGGCTGGTGGGCGCGAGGCAACGCCAGCGGCCGGCGCCGGGCGCGCTGACGAGGCAGGACTGGCGTTTCGGTTCGTTCCGTTGGAGTTGGTCGCCGGCGGCGCAGGGCGGCGCAGGGCGTCCGCTGATCGCTCTTGACCGTTGTGGTTGGTTTTTTCTTGCGGTGCGCGGGGTGGGGCCGGTGCAATTGTTGGTGTTTTTACGTTCGACATGATTCTATCTCGCCTCCCCAATCATCCCGAACGATGCACCGGTTGCTGGCGCTGGCGGTCAGGTGCGGCCGCAAAAAGCGCCGACCAGCCGTCTGGCAAGCGCCCAGATGCACGCTGCTCAGGATGACCTCATGATCTTGAATGATCGGCCTTACGAGAGTTTCTCGTTGGCCTGTTCGTTTCCCAAGTCAGTTCGAGAGAAGGGTCAGCGAGATGATTCTGGTTACATACGCTGGCGCCCCCGTGCTCTCCGGCGCGCATGGTGCCGGCTCAGCCCGTCTCTCGTTCTCGACTGAAATTGCTGCTGCTGACTCATATCCTTTGGCATATCTGGCGCCGTCTCACAACGACGTCTATCGCTTGGCCTGTCACGCATCGCTGACGTCACATCTGTTTGGACTGGGGGGACTCGGCAAAGGACACTTGTGCGGCGACCAGGCGCAGCGCCGCAATCTCGGCCTCGGTCAGCGTCGTATGCAGGGCACGCGCCAGGACTTGGCTGCTCAAGGCGCGTTCCCAACAGGCGGCCCGATGGCACAAATAAGCGCCGCGCCCGGCGCGCTTGCCGGTCGAGTCAACCTGGACGCCGGCGTCCGGCGTGCGCACGATGCGCACCAGACCCCGCTTACCCTGCACTTCTCTACAAACCACACACATGCGCTGCGGGACATGGCGCGGCTGCGGCTGGGCCTTCACCGCCTTATTCCTCGTCTTCCAGGGCCCAATCGGCGCGACCGCGCTTGTGGCGACGCACCGACATCACTTCGCCGCGTCGCTCATCGAAGACCAGCACCTTCTTCTTGTCGCGCTTGCGCTTGCGCTCGCGCTCGGCCTCGATGTCCTCGACCGATTCGGTCCCCTCAAGCTCGTTTTCGAGATAATCGGCGGGAATCTCGATCTCCGGCTGAACAGCGGCCTCTTCCTCGACAGCCGCCGGCGCCGCGGCCGCAGTGGGCGCTGTCGTCGCCGGCTCTGGCGCAACGGCTGCTGTGTCCAACACGGCCGCTGCCGGTTCTGGTGCGGCTGCGGCCGGCGTTTCGACAACCGGCGGCTCGACCGGCGCTGGTTCGACCGGGATCGGCGCTGCCGGCGCGACGGCCGGTCTGGAAACCTGCGTCGCCGGCGGTTCAGGATCGAACGTGCGCCGTTCGACGGCGAGAGTATCGAACGTTCCGGTCGTGCCCTGGCGCAGGAACTGCTCGGCGCGCTTGATGAAGTCAAGTTCTGAGGGCGTCGCCTGCTGGTGCGCTTTCATGACCAGTTGCTGCGACAAATTGTCCCTGGCTGCTTCCGTTTCGCTCTTGATATCAATGCGCCAGCCGGTGAGCTTGGCCGCCAGGCGGGCGTTCTGGCCTTCCTTGCCAATTGCCAGCGACTGCTGCTTGTCGGGCACCACGACGATGGCCGTCTTGTTGTCGCCGCCGCGGTCATCCAGATAGACCTCGTTGACTTTGGCTGGGCTGAGGGCGTTGATGATGAACGTGCGGGGGTCGGCGCTCCACTCCACCACGTCAATCTTTTCGCCGTTCAACTCCGTCACGATGTTCTGAATACGCACGCCGCGCATCCCAACACAAGAACCAACCGGGTCTACGCCAAATTGCACGGCCGCCACAGCCACTTTGGAACGCTGGCCCGGTTCACGTGCAATGCTCTTGATTTCCACCAGGCCGTTAGCGATTTCCGGCACTTCCAGTTCGAGCAAGCGACGCAGCATGTTGCGGTGCGTGCGCGACAGTTTGAGCACCGGGCCGCGCGGGTTTTTCTGCACTTCCACCAGGTAAGCGCGCACGCGTGCATTGGGGCGATAACGTTCGCCAGAAATCTGTTCCAGCTTGGGCAGAACCGCCTCGCCCCGGTCGAGCATCACAGTGACATCGCCAGTGCTGTGCTCGATGCGTTGGATGACGCCGCTGACGATCTCGTTCTCGCGATCGGCAAACGCCTTGAATGTTGCGTTACGCTCGGCCTCGCGGATGCTTTGCACGATCGCCTGCCTTGCTGTTTGCGCCGCGATGCGCCCAAAGTTGTTTGGGGTCGTTTCGATGTAGACGACGCCCCCCAATTCGGCACGTGGGTCGATCGCCTTCGCTTGAGGTAACAGAATCTCGTTCTTGCTGTCGCTGATCTTCTCGACCACAGTGCGCGTCGAAAAGACACGGATCTGGCCCGTGTCCTGATCGAGCTTCACTGTAATGCTGCCCGTCGCGTTGAAGTTACCCTTGTACGCTTTTACCAGAGCGGATTCGATGGCCTCGATCACCACATCGCGCTGTAACGACTTCTCTGAGCAAATCTGATTGATTGCAACAATCAATTCACTGCGCATGTCGTCTGCAATCTCCTCTACCGGTCGTTTCCAACTGACTCGCTGCCAAAAAGAAAAGTGGGACTGGCCCACTTTCCACAATGACGATCCTCTGACGAGTACGCTTTCATTTTAGCATACGCCGTGAGAACTTGCAAACTTTTGGAATGAGAGATCAGAGGGCAGAGGGCAGCGTTCCTCATTCCTCGTTCCTCATTCCTCATTCCTCGTTCCTCATTCCTCGTTCC
>CAZOLV010000007.1:73418-93380 GCA_964580725.1 uncultured Anaerolineae bacterium
TTCCTCATTCCTCGTTCCTCATTCCTCATTCCTCGTTCCTCATTCCTCGTTCCTCATTCCTCGTTCCTCATTCAGCGTTCCTCATTCCTCGTTCCTCATTCAGCGTTCCCAAGAATTCCTGCAGCGCCGGTTCGAGCGGCGGCCGGGCCAGGAGGTAGATGGGGCGGATGAGAGGGTAGGCGGCGGCGGTGGGAACCAGACCCTCAAGCGCCAACGTCTTTACGTCTGCGCTGGCGCCGGGTTGGCCGCTGAGGGACGCATAACCGATGGCGTTGGGGTGCGCGGCGATGAAGGCGCGCAAGGCCTGTTCGCTTGGCATCACCAGCGCCGTCGAAGTCACACGCTGCGCCCCCATGACCTGTGCTTCGAAGAAGGCGCGTGTGCCGGAGCCATCCTCACGGCTGACGACGATGATTTCGGCGCTGCGACCGCCAATTTCTTGCCAGTCGAGCAGACGCGCCCGGTAGATGTCGCGCACCTGCTGGAGGATGAGGTTGGCAACAGGGTTGTGCGGATGGACGATGACGATGATGGCGTCGCTGACGATGGGCATGACCTGCAGACCGGGCAGCTCGGTGCTGGTCAGCCAGGAGGAGACAGCCAGGTCGGCCTGGCCGTTCGCCAGCATGGCCTGGCCCAGCGCGCTGCCAACGGGTAGAAGTTCGAAGGAGATGTGCGGATGCTGCTGATGGTAGGCGGCGGTCAGCGCGGCCAGCAGAGGCTGTGCGCTGGTGGAGCCGGCGATGGTGAAGTGCTGCGGCGTGGGGGTTTCGAGCGGGGTGCCGCTGCATGCGCTGAGGAGCAGAGCCAGCAGCAGGAGTACAATCATCGCCGGGCGGGTCATGCGCCGGCTCCGTTTGCCAGGCGCTGGCGATGGGCCGCATGTTGGCGATGACGCGTGGCCTGATCTGTGATCTGGTAGGCGGCGTGAAAATCACGACGGAGAGCATCGAAGGCGCCGGCGGCGATGGCGGCGCGCATCTGCGCCATCAGCGTCAGAAGAAAGTGAAGGTTGTGCACCGTGGCCAGGCGCAGCGCCAGGATTTCGCCCGCCTTGAACAAGTGACGCAGATAGGCCCGGCTGAAATGGCGACAGGCGTAACAGGCGCACCCCTCCTCCACCGGGTTGGGATCGCTGGCGTACTGCGCATTGCGCAGATTCAATCGCCCCTGGCGCGTCAGCAAACCACCGTTGCGGGCGACGCGGGTGGGCAACACACAATCGAACAGGTCAACGCCGCGGGCCACCGCTTCGATCAGGTCTTCGGGCGCGCCGACGCCCATCAGGTAGCGGGGACGATCCGTCGGCAGTTCGGGGACGGTGATGTCGAGCGTGGCGTACATCTGCTCTTTGGTCTCGCCCACGGCCAGCCCGCCGATGCCGTAGCCGGGGAAACCGAGGCTGCGCAAGAAATGGGCGCTCTGCACCCGCAGGTCTGGAAAAATGCCGCCCTGCACGATGCCAAAGAGGGCCTGATCGCTGCGCAACTGCGACTCGCGGCAACGTGCGGCCCAGGCATGGGTGCGCGCCAGGGCGATTTCATTATAATGGCGGTCGAGCGGGTCGGGGCATTCGTCCAACGCCATGATGATGTCGGCGCCCAGCTCGGCCTCGATCTGCATCACCGTTTCGGGCGTGAAGCGGTGCAGGCTGCCATCCAGGTGCGAGCGGAAGGTGACGCCAGCGGCGTCGAGTTTGCGCCGGTGCGCCAGGCTGAAAACCTGATAGCCGCCGGAGTCGGTCAGAATGGGGCCGTGCCAGCCCATGAAACTGTGCAGGCCGCCCAGGCGAGCGATCAAGCCGCTGCCGGGGCGCAGGTAGAGATGGTAGGTGTTGGCCAGGATGAGGGTGGCGCCCAGCTCGTGCAGATCGGCCGGGGTGAGGGTTTTGACCGTGGCCTGCGTGCCGACCGGGGCAAAGCAGGGGGTGGCAATGGGGCCGTGCGGCGTCGCCAACGAACCGCTGCGGGCCGCAGTGGTTCGGTCTGAGTTGAGTAGCGTGAATTCGAAAGACATGGGAGGAATTATAGGCCAAAGCAGTCAATCCAGAAAAAACGTGAACCGCTAAGGGTTTTGAGGCCATCATGTCCTATGTTATAATCTCGCCCACGACACGCTGCCGGTTCGTTGCGGCAGCAGTCTGGGACGCAAGGGCCGCACAAGCCTCCGCAGCGAGCGCTGACGCGCTCGCTTGCAGCACAAGACCGACTGCCGGCGACCCTGCGCACGGCGTTGCAATTCGATCCAAGGGGAGAAAACGATCCAATGCACATGCAGCTTTCCAAATTCTGGCGCTTGCTCGCCATCCTGGCCCTCTTGCCGCTCAGCGGCCTGACCTGGACGCCGGCCAGCGCCGTCGTGACGGATGAAGAAATCGTGCTGATTGACAACGCATCCAACAACCGTGGCCGTATTGTTGTCAAAGACCCTTACGTTCAGTCTGGGTCCCAAGCGGCCAACTGGCAATCGCCCGATCTGGGCTGGGAACAGGTCGTCGCCGGCGACCTCAACGGCGATGGCGATGCGGAACTCATCGCCATGCAAGGCGGCGTCCTCAAGGTGTTCGACCCGTACAAGCCAAGCGGCGCGGCCACCGTGGTCTTCGAACAGTCTCTGTCGAGCGGGCGCGTCTGGCGCCTGGCCGCCGCCGGCGACCTCAACGGCGACGGGCGTGATGAAATCCTGGCGACTCATTCCGAAAGTTCCGGCGAACGGCTCCTGGTGTGGCGCGGCGACGCCGCCGGCGCAAACTGGACGCAGGTCTACACCGAGAACTTCGGCGGTCAGTTCCGCACGCTGGTCACAGGCGACATTGATGGCGATGAGAAGGCCGACTTCGTCATGCTGCGCGACGCCGACAAACTGCTCAAGGCGTGGAGCGGCAACAACTTCAGCGTGTTGATTGACAACGCCGGCGGTTACATCTGGACCGATGTCGCCATCGGCGAAATCTATCGCGACAGCACGGCCAAGCGGGAAATTGCATTGACCCGCACCGGCGTCCTCTTCTATCTCAACTCCTTCTGGATTTGGCGCTGGAAGGCGGCCAATCAGTGGGACGAGCTGTACGGCGAGAAGATGTATCCCAACTTCACATCGCTGGCCGTGGGCGACCTGAACGGCGACAGCGACGATGAGATTTTGCTTCTGCGCAATGTCAACGACAACAACACCCTGCAGTTGACCACACGCAACCCAAGCGGCACCTCGATGCGCGATTTCGAGCCGAGCGGTCTAGGTCCCGGCTGGCTCGATGTGGGCACGGGCGATCTCGATGGCGACGGCCGCGCCGAAGTTGCGATCATTCGCGAGAGCACGCTGCGCTATTACCCGCAGCCAGAAACCAACAACGACTTTCTCGACTACTCCGGCAGTTGGAAGACCTCCTTTGCCATCGGTAACGTGGACGGCCAGGGCGTTCAGCAAAACCCCAACCTCAACGTGACGCCGACCAGCCTGAGCTTCACGGCGGACTTTGGCGGCACTTCGCCGGCGGCGCAGACCTTCAATGTCAAGAACGACGGCAACAGTGAAACCATCAACTGGTCGGCCAGCATCATCAGCGGCTCCAGTTGGGTCACGGTCAACCCCAGTTCCGGCTCGACCGGCGCCAGCGGGCAAAATGTCAGTGTGACGGTCAACCCGTCGGGTCAGACTCCCAATACCTACAGCGCCACGGTGCGCATCACCGCGACGCGTAACGGCGTCGCCATCAGCGGCAGCCCTAAGGACGTTGCTGTGACGATGACGGTGCGCCCGCAGGTGCTCAGCGTCTCCCCGGCCAGCCTCACTTTCACCGCCGACTACGGCGGCACGATGCCGGGCAGTCAGGCGGTGACCATTCGCAACAGTTCCGATACCGGCACGTTCAACTGGAGTGCAACGGCGCTCAACAGTCCAAGCTGGCTGACGCTGAATCCGGCTTCGGGCAGCGCCGGGCCGAGCGGGCAAACGATGGCCGTTTCGGTCAATCCGGCCGGGCTGAATTCGGGCAGCTACAGCGCCACGGTGCGCATCACCGCGACCAAGAACGGGTCGCCCATTCAGAACAGCCCGCAGGATGTGACCATCAGCTTTACGGTGCGTGCGCCGGCGCTGACGGTGACGCCGAGCAGCTTGAGTTTCGCCGCAACTGCTGGCGGCCCTTCGCCTGCCAGTCAGACGCTGGCAATCGGCAACACCGGCGCACAGGGCGTGGTCAACTGGACGGTGACAGTGGTGGAAGGGGTCAGTTGGTTGGCAGTCACGCCTGACAGCGGCGCGACGCCGCACAACGTGACGGTCAGCGTCAACTCGGCCAATCTGACGCCGGGAACGTACAGCGCCACGATTCGCGTCGCCGCCACCGGCGGCGGCGTCACCAACACGCCGCAGGACATCCCTGTGACACTGACGATGGTTGGGCCGGTGATGAACGTCTCCGAGACCTTCCTGATGTGGATTCAGGACCGCAGCCAGAACGTCGAATCGAAACTGCTGTACATCACGCAGGACGGCGGCGGCACCGGCATCGAGTGGGTGGCGGGCGTCATTCCAACCGCACAGTGGTTGCAGTGGAAAGACCACATGCAGGCAGAGCCAGAGGCGTTCAGATGGACGGGCAAGGGCTGGAGCTACGCCGGAAAGACCGGCCCCGCCGAAATCGAATCCTTCGACTGGTTGATTCTGTACCCGAATCGCGGCCAGGTGCCTTCCACGATGCAGGTCTACTTCGACCGCGACACCACGCCGGTGGGCGTCAACCACGTGACCATCATCGTGGACGGCGGCCGAAACACCACCAACCGCTTCGTGGGCATCGAGACGGTCGTCCTGATGGCCGAGGCGGGGGGATTGACGCAGATTCGCCTGCCGCAAGTCACACGCTAGGCGCCCATCCGCCCGGCGGAGCGACAACAAACAAACTGGGCGCCGGACGACTCTGGTCATCTGGCGCCCAGATAGGCGACTGCGGGGATTGATGCGGTTACGCATCACAACATCCCGCTGGCACGCAACCTGAGACTTCCGGGGTCTTGGCAATGCCAAGGCCTCGGAAGTTTTTCGTGGTCAGGCGGGACCGAGGAGCATGTCGGCCAGGCGGGGCAGCACGAGCGCGGCGTCAGCCTGGATGACGAGGGCGGCGCGTGCATCTACCGGCGTGGGGCGATAGTTGATGACCAGCACCTGGGCGCCGCGGCGCTGCGCCAGGAAGGGGAGATCGGCGGCCGGTTCGACTTCGAGCGAGGAGCCAACGACGACGAACAGATCGCAGTGCAGCGCATCTTCTTGCGACTGGCGCAGCGTGTTGTAGGGCAGCGGCTCGCCAAAGAGAATGGCGTCCGGCTTGAGCACCGATTGACACTGGGCGCAGCGCGGCAATACGCCATCCACCAGGTACGGTGTCCAGAGATCGTCGGCTTCGCTTTGCCAGCGACATTCGAGGCAAGATGCGGTGCGTAGATGGCCGTGAACTTCGAGTACGTTGCGTGCGCCGGCGCGCTGGTGCAGCCCGTCTATGTTCTGCGTGATGATGCTGTGAATCAGTTGCCCTGCCTCCAGGCGGGCCAGTGCGTGGTGCGCCGGGTTCGGTTTGGCTTCCAGAATCTGCTGCGCCAGCGGGCGCATCCATTGGTAGAAGCGGGCGGGCGCGTCGTGAAAGCTCCAGATCGAAGCGACCTGCAGCGGGTCGAAGGTAGCCCACAGGCCCGATGTCGGACTGCGAAAGTCGGGGATGCCAGAAGGGGTGCTGATGCCCGCGCCGGTCAAGACGACGGTGCGTTTCGATGCGCGCAAGAGCGCGGCTGCACGTTGCAGAAGTTCATCCATTTCGAGAGTCGCCGCTTTCTCCGTTTGCGTTTGGATCATCACGGCCTGTACGCGTTGGCCGCGCAAGGAAAACCAGAGGGTCAAGCGCCGGGAAGCGAGTTGAATCATGATCGAGCGGGTGCGCGTCCACGCCGAGGTTATCATCGCTCTTTCTCGTCACGCTGAATCAGCGATTTCTTACCGTGATCTCACACTGACAATTGTACTGTAACATAGGTTTGCTTCTGCGGCAAATCGCAAACGCATCTTCGGCTGCCGTTGCCTGGCGTGGACGGCCAGTTCGTTTGTTACGATTGACGCAAGTTTTGTGAGTATCCGCCAATCATGCTATAATCGGCGCCTGTAGGGCAGCGGAGCGCCAGCGTCAGGCGCAATGACGCTCACATCGTTCGTTTCGTTCTTCATGATTGGCAATCAATCGTCAAACTTTGAGAAATCAGCAGAAGGAGGCTCAGATCGGTATGGCAGAACCCAAGACAGCCAAGAAGCCGACGCCTGAGAGCAGCGGGCCAACGCCCGTTTCTCGCCGTGAATTTCTGATGTATGCCTGGGGGGCGTCCCTCACCCTGCTGGCCGCCGGAGGCGGCGTTGCTTCATACGCCTTTAGCCTTCCCCGCTTCAAAGCGGGTGAGTTTGGCGGCATCTTCAGCCTCGGCCCGGCGTCGGTCGCCCCGCAAGTCAATGCCCCGCCCGTCGCCAACTCGGCCGGCAAGTTCTGGCTGGTGCGCACCGATGCGGGCATCAAAGCCATGTACAAAGTCTGCACGCACCTCGGCTGCCTGTACGAGTGGGATTCCCTGAACTATCGCTTCCAGTGCCCCTGTCACGGTTCCCGTTTCTGGCTCGACGGCGGTCTGATGCGCGGCCCTGCCACGCGTGGGCTTGATCAGTTCGTGGTGCGGCTCGTGGACGCGGCCGGCACTGTCGTCGCCCAGACAACCCAAGCCGGCGAGGCGGTTCCCCTCACTGACCCCAATTTGATTCTCGAAGTGGACACCGGCAAGCGTTTGAGCCTCGATGGCGCTCCGCCTGTGCCAGCGGGCGAACAGCCTGCGCCCTACCCTGGCGGACCGATCATACAGAGATCATAGAACTCCCGCTTTCATTTTTTCGCCGCTTGACGCAACCGGCAGAGGGTCCTTGGGCCTGTGCTGCCCACCATCGGCGAGGAATCATTCTTCAGAACATTCGCTTGAAGGAGCGCCTCTATGAGTGTTTTGCAAGATCTTCGTAGCAAGGGGATTGGGCCGGTCGTTGCCGCTCTGACCGATGAAGCCGTCACCCGTTTCACGGCCGGTCTGAGTTGGAACGACCTGCGCGGAATGCTGCGCGGCGATCCCCCTGGACGTCCAAACCCGCGCCTCCAGTTGCATTCGGAGGCTTTCTGGCTACACATCAAACCCTCGTTCTATCACGCCAGCGTGACCAAACTTGGACACACCTTTCGGCTTGGCTGGCTGAGCACCTTCCTCTTCTTGTTCGAGACCATCACCGGCATCTTCCTGATGATGTTCTATGCACCGACGCCGCGCACTGCCTACACGGACATGCTCAACATCCTGAGCCGCGTTCCGCTTGGCTCGCTGATGCGCGACCTGCATCGCGCCGGCGCCGAGGCCATGGTGATCGTCGTCATCTTACATATGGCGCGCACGTTCATCACCGGATCGTACAAGAAACCGCGGCAGTTTACCTGGTTCACCGGCGTCATCCTGCTGCTGGCCACCCTGTTCCTCAGCTTCAGCGGCTATCTGCTGCCCTGGGACCAGCTCGCCTTCTGGGCCGTCACCATCGGCACCAGCATGGCCGAGGCGGTGCCGCCGCCCGCAATCGGCAACGCCATCAACCTGCTGTTGCGCGGCGCGCCAGACATCGGCGCCAACGGCCTCCTCCGCTTCTACCTGTTGCACGTGCTCTTCGTGCCGGCCCTGCTCTTGATCTTCTTCTTCGTCCACTACTACAAGGTGGTGCACTTTGGCATTTCCCTGCCTGCCCGTGAAGAAGAAGTTGGCCAGGACACCGGCAAACGTGTGCCAGCCGACAAGCGCGTCTACTTCCTGCCCGATGTGCTGGTGGATGAAACGATGCTTCTGGTCCTGGCTACCCTGGCCTTGATCGTCTATTCGGTCTTCATCTACACGGCGCCGCTCGAACATCACTCCGACCCGCTGGTCACGCCGTTCCACACGACGGCGCCCTGGTACTTCCTTTGGATCCAGGGTTTGCTGAAATTGGGCGACAAAACCCTCATGGGTGTGGTTCTGCCGGGCGTTGTGTTCGGCGGCCTGGCAATCTTGCCCTACGTTGACTTCAACCCCAGCCGGCGCGCCAGCGACCGCAAGCCGATCCTGACGGCAGGCGTCATCTTCGCCCAGGTGATGATCATCCTCTCCTACATGGGTACGCCCTATTACGGCGTGGCCGGTGTGCCAGCGCAGGAGGTGATTCAAGAATTCATTCCCGTCGAGGGCGTCGGCCCGGTGCGCGAGTTGATGTACGAAGGGCTGCCCACCGGTCAGTTCGACACTCTTGATCCCAACTCCTATCCGCCGGCCGGCACGGAGTTCACCCACGTCTTCGACGAAATCAAGGTCGCCATCGAGGCCATCCCCGCCGAATTGCCTGGCGGACATGGAGTCCTGGTCATCGAAGACTGGCAGGATGGGCTGAAGAAGATCACGATGCGCATTCTTTGGAACAACGAAGTAAGCGGCCAAACCGACACCTTCGAAAAGATCATCTACATGCACCGTGATTCGGTCTACGGCGAGTAGAGGAGGAGATTGACCAACTATGAAACTCGTGCAAATTACGGTTGGTATCGTAGGCGCGATCTTGACCCTGGCGCTCCTGCTCTACGTCGGTATCGAGGAACCCAATCGCATGGCAATGGAAGAGGCGTCGCAACTGGGTAAATCCATCGAGGAAGGCGCGCTCCTGTATGGCGAATACTGCAAACCGTGCCACGGCCCACAGGGCAAGGGCATCGAAGGTCTGTGTCCGCCGCTCAATGACGCCTACTTCTTCGCTGGCCGTCTCAAAGAGGTCGGTTACGCCGGCTCTCTGCGCGACTACGTGAGAGCAACCATCGCCGGCGGACGCCTGGTTTCGACCCGTCCCAACCTGTACGGCGGCTCCATGCCGCCCTGGGCGCAGGACTTTGGCGGCCCTCTGCGCCCCGATCAGGTCAACAACTTGACCGACTTCATCCTCAACTTCGAGAAGACCGCCGGGCAAGAAATGGGAATGCCGACGCCAACGCCGGTGGCCGCCGACCCGATTTCGCGCGGCAAGGCGATCTTCATGGGCAAGGGCACCTGCGCCGCCTGCCACAAGATCGAAGGTACGGATGCCGTGGGCGCCGTCGGGCCTGAACTGAGCAAGATTGGCGACGTGGCCGGGACGCGCGTCGCCGGTCAGACTGCCGAGCAGTACATCGAGCAGTCCATCGTCAATCCAAGCGCCTACCTGGTGCCGAGTTACGCCGACCTGATGACCAAGACCTTCGGCCAGACGTTGGCGCCAGAAGAACTCCAAGACCTGGTGGCCTATCTGTCTTCACTGAAGTAGCCGTCACGGCAAGTGGGGCCAGCGTCGCGCCGTTGTGAATGACGCGGGGCGGCCTGCCAGAACTCGCAAGAGGTGGCAGGCCGCCCCATCGAAAAGCGTTCGTTCCTGGCTCCGGCGGCCTGGCCTGTCTCTGCAAGGGAGATGTGTTATGAACAGCAAGCGTGTGACCGCTCGACAAACGTTCCGTCCGTGGGTCTGGATTGCGCTCGGCCTGCTCTTGACCTTGCTGTTGGTCAGCCTGGCCGGAGCGCAGACAGGCGGCGACAAGGCGCGCGGCGCACAGATCTACGACGCCAACTGCGCCGTCTGCCACGGCCCCGACGGCAAGGGGCGCGTCGGCGCAACCCTCTCCAGCGTCTTTTCCTCGATTCAACCCGATGCGCTGATCCGCCAGACCATCGCCAACGGCATTGCCGGTACGGCGATGCCCGGCTGGTTGCAGCCTGTTGGCCCTCTCACCGATCAAGACATCAACGATTTGGTGGCTTTCATCGAAGGTCTGAGCGGCGGTCGCCCCGGCGACTTCCCAACGCCGGCGCTGCGCGAGATCACCCCCATCCCCACGCTGCCCGAAGTGGCAGGCAATCCGACCGAGGGCGCGGCGCTTTACGGGCAAAATTGCGCCATGTGTCACGGTGACCAGGGTCAGGGACGCGTGGGCGCTCGCCTCTCCAAGTCCTTCTCCGGCATTCGGGCCGACCTGTCCGTGCGCAGCGTGATCGTCAATGGCATTTCCGGCACCGTCATGCCGGCCTGGGCGCAGTCGAAGGGCGGACCGCTCAGCGACAGCGAGATTGACAACCTGACCGCCTATCTGTTGACCCTGGCGCCGGTCGCCAGCAGCGTTCCCACCGTCGCCCCGACGCCAGCCGCGGCGCCAGCCGGCATGGTGCTGCCGGTGTGGGCCGTGCTCGGCTTGATCGCTGTGCTTCTCCTGCTGGCCGTAGCGGTCGTCGTCTTCGCACGCGCCGCCTAGCAAGATTCAGTGCGACGCTGAGCCAACTGGTTCGTCGAGACCTCTAGCCGTCGAAAGACCGGGCTGGAGGTCTTTCTTTGCCGGCCACAGAGCAAGCGCCGCGACGCTCAACCAGCCCGCTGCGCACAATCCCAAGCCCCACAGCCATGACTGCGGTCGAAAGCGCAGGCGCACCAACGTCGTGTCCGGTTCGATCGCCGCAGCCTGGAAGGCGGTGTTGGCGCGATAGAGCGGCAAGGCACGGCCGTTCTGATCTGTCGCCTGCCAGCCGGGATAATAGGGCTGGCTGATGACCAGATAGGCGGGCGCCGCCGTCTCGATCCGGGCATCCAAGCCGTTGGCAACCAGCGTCAGCTCGACAGCGACCGGCGCCGGCGCGCTGCGCTCCTCGCCTCCCTCCACCATCACCTGCCGCGCCGGGTCGAAATCTGGCGCATGGATAGCAGCCCAGGCCTCGTCACGCCCGTCCACGCGTTTGGATGCCGGCGCAACAAAGGCGCGCGGCAGGGCGCGCCGGTTCTCGAAAACCGCCAGTTCTCCGGGGCTGTCGAATACCTTGACGAACTTGTCCCAGTCCAGCGTCACATCCTTGCGTGCGATCAAGAAGCGTGCATTGAGGAAATCGTAGAGCGGACTGGAGCGCCCCGCCGGTCCGATGCCTTCCCAGTAGGACTGCACGTCCGCTAACACCACTGGGTTGACGATGCCCCAAACATCGTCGAAACCTTCCATCAGGGCCGTGTTGGGCTGCCATAGCTGCTCGATGTCGGTGCGTGCGTCGAGGCGCCAGACGCCGGGCTGCTGGCGCAAGAAGGCCGCAATCTCCGGCTGGCTGAAACTGAGCGCCGGGTTGCGCGGGCTGCTGTCGAGATAGGCGCCCGGGCTGCCCAGATCGAGCAGGACGAGCAGAGAGGCGAGCGCGCCGAGCGTGGCCGGCTGCGCCCACGCCGCACGGCGCGCGTGGAAGATGGCCAGCGTGGCCAGAAGCAGGCCGGCCAGAGTCGTCACGCCGATGGTCGTCACCGCGACACGGATGAAGATGGCGTCGCCCTTGTCTTGCGCCAGCAGCAGCGCCAGATAGGTCAAGGGCAGTGCGACAATCAACACCGCCGCCGTCGCCCGCGCCAACAGGCGCCAGACCTGCGTCACGATGTGAGTGGCGCGCTCATCCCAGGCGTCGAGCAGCCCATGCAACCCGAAGGCGGCCAGCACCGCCAGCCCCAGATCGGTCAGCAACAGCAGGCGGGCCGGCGCCCGCAACTGGCCGAAGCCGGGCAGCAGCGTCAGCCAGCCGTGCGGCAGCGAGTAGAAGCCAAGCGCAAGGAGCATCCCCACGCCCGTCAGCGCCAGCCAGCGCCAAACGCGGTGATTGGCCTGCAGAAGCAGTCCGAGCAGCGCCAGGGCCAGCGGCAAAATGCCGAGATAGCCCACCTCGACGCGATCCCACGGCCCCCAGTGCAACTGCGGCCCGCGGCCAAAGAAGGCCGGTACGACCAGCCCAATCCACTGCGCCGGCGACAGAGAGAACTGCGAGGCTTCGCCGTAGCTGAACGAGGCCCGCGGCGTGAACGGCAGATGCTGAACGGCGGGCAACAGCACCGGCGCCGCCAGCAAAAAGGCCAGCAGCAGCGCCGTCAGCAGTTCGATCAGCCGCGGCGCCAGCAGGCTGATGCGGCGCGCGGCCAGGAGATCAACCGCCGTCAGCATTGCCAACGCCAGAATGATGGCAAGCAGCGTCTGCGGATGGCCGGCCAGGCCAGCCATTCCCAGCGCGACCCCAGTCAGGGCCGGCCTGCGCCAGCGCCTGTGCGCCAGGGAATGGGGTTGCATGTCGCCAAAGGCCCACAGCGCCCAGGGCAGCCAGCTAGCCGCGGCGAGCAGGTTGTAGTTGCCGAAATGGGTCAGAAGCGGATCGGAGAACATGAAGGCCAGGCTGCCGATCAGGGCTGCCCACCAGGCGGCGCCGCGGGCGTCCTGCCCTGCGGGCACGCCGTCCAGCGCGCCAAGCAGACTGCGCAACAAGAAGAACATGCCTGCGCCAGCCCAGAAGAAATGCGCCATGCTGAGCAGTTGTAGCGTGTGGTAGCTCAAAGCGGGCGTCAACAGCAGCGTCAGCAGCGTGGGCGGGTAGAGCCAGCCTGCCTGCACATCGGCTGCATGCGGCGCGCCCAGATAGAGGTGTGGATTCCACAGAGGCAGGTGACCGCTGTGCAGCACACGCTGCGCAAAGGCGTAGACGGGAAGGAGGAACGAGGCCAGATCACCGCCGTCGGCTGGCGTGAAGGCGACGCCGCGCCATTGTTGCCAGAAGAAGGCGCCCGTGGCCAGGAGGAGCAGTGTCAGGGCCTGCCAGGCGGCCAGCCAGGCAGGCCGGCGACGGCGCATCCACCAGGCCAGGCCGAGCCAGGCAAGGATGACGATGAAGGTGATGAGCATCTGTCTCCTTTCAGGATGGGTTCGATGGGTCTGCGTCGCCAGAATCACGGGGTACCGTGGCGGGCAGCGAGGGCGGCGCCGGTCTGACCGCTCTGCGTGCGCCGCCATTGTACCCGGCGGTTGGCGCTTAGGCAAACCGTGGAGTCGAAGCGGCCATGCACCCAAACTACGGCTGGCGCGGGGCTGCGCCGATCTCGATTTCGGTCAAGAGCAGATCGCTGCCGGCCGGCGTGCCGTCCACCGCCGTGACATCAAGGCGCTGCCCATTGGCGCCGTCATACAGACCGATGCGCAACTGGTAGCGGCCAGGCGGCGGCGAGGAGACGAACGCAAGGGAATGATGGTCGTCCTGGATCTCGCCCACCTGCCAGCGCGTCGTGGGCGAGAAGAAGAAACCCGGCTCGCCATCGTGCTGCGCCCACAGCGTCCCCTGGCTGTCGAGCAGGTGCACGAACACTTTGTAATCGGCGATGGGACGGCGCAGCGCCAGCCAGGTCAGCGTCACGGTGACTTCTTCGCCGGCCGCGGGTTGCGGCGCGGCGACTACTTGGAAGCCGATCAGGGCGATGTCCTGGCCAAATTGCGCCTGCAGCGGCGTGGGGCTGGCCACAGCGGGTCGAAGCCAGCGCACGCCTGGCAACAGTGCGAAGATGAGCAGCGCCGCGCCGCTTGTGATCAGGAAATTGCGGCGCATCCGATGCGAACGCCGCAGGCGGCGCGCCTGCCAGACAAGCGCCAGGGCCAGGCTGCCGCCGCTGATGAGCGAGCCGAGCCGGCGCACGGGCGTCGAGCCGAAGCGCAAGATGACGTCATGTTGGCCGGCGGGCAGCGTCACGCCGGCCAGCGCCAGCGGGCCAACCGGCTGCACCGGCGCCGGTTGGCCATCTACCAGCGCCTGCCAGCCGGGAAAGTAGAACTGGTGCAGTTGCAACGTCCAGGCCTGCGGGCTGTTGACGCTGAAACGCCGTGCGAGCAGCGCCTGCGGGCCGGGGATGATCTCTATGCCGGTCAACGCTGGGCCGGGCGGCGCCGGGCCGGCCGACAGGAAGAAATCGCTGCGGCGCGGCGCGGCCCATACCGGCATGTACTCGAACATCCAGGCGTTGCCGTATTGGCGCAGCCAAAGCCCGCGGCCATAGTCGTACAACGCCAGCGTGGCCCGATTGGCGTTGGCATCGGTCAGTGCAACATCGGTAGTGGGAACCAGAGCCGTTTCCCAGGGCAGGCGTGCCAGGGCGGCCGGCAGTAGCAGGGCCAGGATGACCAATAAGACTACTGGTCCTGCCGGCCCTCCTGCCCCCCAAATGTGGGGGGATGCGGGGGCGGGATCGGGCGCAGAGGGCGTCAGAAAGGCGGTCAGCAGGGCCGCGCAGAGCACGCCGAGCGTTTGCCAGCGCCAGGGAAATTGCAGCAGCAGCAGTTCTGGCGTGCTGCGCCAGAGCCAGGACGAGCAGTCGGTCTGCATGAAGATGGCCAACAGCGCCAGCAGGGCGGCCAGCGCCAGCAGCAGGCGCTGGATGCTGGTCAGGCGACGCCAGCGCCAGAGGCCGGCGCTCAGTCCGGCCAGCATCAGCAGCGCCTGGGGCAGAGGCAGCGCATGCAGCACAGGCGGCGCTTGCGCCGGGGTGTACAGATGATCCCAACGCAGTTCGATGATCTGCGCTGGGTGCGCCAGTTCGGCGGTGGCCCAGGCCGTGGGTTCGAGCTGCACCTGACCGAGTTGGACGAAGCCGGTTTCGGTCAGGGCCGGCAGCCAGAAGGCAGCGCTCAAAAGGACTCCCAGGGCGCCGATGGCGCTCAGACGCAGGGCGATGCGGCGGCGCACGGCGCCCGGTTGCGCCACGATCAACAGGCAGGCTGTCCAGCCGAGCACGAGCGGCGCGGCCAGGATAAGCGTCAGGTTGTGCGTGAGGATGAGGCCGGCCAGGCACAAGGCGCCCCACCCAACCCCGTCGAACCGATCGGCGGTTGGCGCATGGGCAGACTGCGCCGTGCGCTGCATGGTGAGCAGCAGCAGCGGCAGCCAGACGAAGGCCAGCAGTTCGCCCAATGCGCCGCGCGTCCAGGCGTCGGCGAGATGATAGGGCGCCCAGGTGTAGACGACGGCGGCGATGACACCGCGCCAGGGATCGAACAGGCGCGCAATCAGGGCATACATGGCCAGGGCGGCCAGCGTCAAACCGGCGGCCAGCGCCCATTCGAGCGCACTGGCAAAGCCTGCGCCCAGGGTGTGAAAGATCAGGCCGAAGTAATAGGCGAGCGGTGCGTAGAAATTGAGCACCGGAAAACCATAGCCAAAGCCTTCATCGGCCAGCCAGCGGGTGCCCAGGAAGCCGTCGCGCTGCGCCAACGCCAGGTTGAAGAGACGAAAGAGGTGATGAGCGCCGTCGTCGGTCTGCTGCAATCCTGGCTGCCAGAGGGGTTGCAGCGCAGGCACAACGAGCAGGACAACCAGTAGTGGCGGTAGCAGCGTGCGGATACGTTGAGACGAATCGGTGGAGCGCCAGTCACGTGTGTGGAGGGTCATGATGGGGCCATTTTACCCGCTCGAATGCATTTCGGCAAGAGTCCACGCAGCAGCCGGCCTACGCCGACCAGTATCGCGTGGGGCGTGATTCGCCCCGCCACACGCGTCCACACAGGTGGACGCCCGGCCGCAGGCCCCTCAGGAGCGATTTCAATCGCCTTCAATCGCCCGGCTGCTCCCCACGCTCCCAAAAACCCGTCATCGGGATTGCTCAAGCCTGCCAGGTGTGGTAGAATCGGGTGCGCCGCCCTCCAGGCGACGAAAACTGCGAGAGACTGCCTGAGAACATCAGGCCGGGAAGGACGACATGAAGATCGTAACCACCGACGAAATGCGCACCCTCGAAAAAGCGACCGACGCCGCGGGCTGGACGTATCATGACATGATGGAAACAGCGGGCAAAGCCGTGGCCGCCGCCATCGAAACACAATTCACCCATCTCGCCCCCGGCCCCGTTCTGGTTCTCGTCGGTCCAGGCAACAACGGCGGCGACGGCCTGGTCGCCGCACGCTACCTGCAATCGTGGGACTGGGACCCACGCGTCTACGCCTGGAAGCGTCCCGGCGCCAAGAGCGACGCCAATTTCCACAAACTGCTGACCGCCGGCATTCCGCTGAAGCACGCCGAGGAAGACCCCGATCTGGCCCAACTGCGCTCCTGGCTTGGCGACGCCATGATCGTGGTAGACGCCCTGCTCGGCACCGGCGTGGCGCGCCCCATCACCGGCGATCTGGCCAACATCCTGAAGCTGACCCGACAGTTCGTTGTCGAGCAGCCGCTGCTGGTCAGTCTGCTCTCATCGGTCGAGCGCAACGAGGCAGGAGGTGCATACTCTGCGCTGTTCAACCTCAGCGCACCCCTGGCCATGGTGAAACGCTTCAGTCAGGTGCAATCGAGCAAGATCAAAGTCGTCGCTGTGGATTGCGCCAGTGGGCTGGACTGCACCACCGGCGCCATTGACCCGTCCACCCTGCCCGCCAGCTTGACCGTCACCTTCGCCTATCCCAAGCACGGACATCTCCTGGGTCAGGGGCCGGCGGTCACAGGCGCGCTGTTGACTGCTGACATCGGCATTCCGGAAGATCTGGGCGTCAACAACCTGATCGAACTGGCGACGCCAGAAATGATCGCCAGGCTGCTGCCGGCGCGCCCCATCACAGCGCACAAAGGGACATTTGGTCGGGCCTTGATCGTCGCCGGTTCGGTTTACTACACCGGAGCTGCGGCCCTGGCCGCACAGGCCGCCGTGCGCGCCGGCGCCGGGCTGGTCACCCTGGCCACACCGCGTCCGCTGCACGGCATCCTGGCCTCCAGTCTACTCGAGGTGACCTGGCTTCCGCTGGCGCACGACATGGGCGTCCTGGCCAGCGATGCGGCGTGCATGATCGAGGAAAAGCTCAAAGAGTACAAAGCGTTGCTGATCGGCCCTGGTCTCAGCACCGAAAAGGAAACAGCCGCCTTCCTCAAGGCCTTCTTCCAGCCCGACGTGCCCAAAGCCAGACAACGAACGAGGCTTGGCTTCGCCGCATCGCCGCGTGAAGAGGGCGCCGCAGCGAGCGGCGAGCAGGGCGCCGGGGTACGCAACGACCTGCCGCCGCTGGTCGTGGATGCCGATGCGTTGAACTGGTTGGCGCAACAGGAGAACTGGCCGGCGCTGTTACCGCCCAACTCGATTCTGACGCCGCATCCGGGTGAGATGGCGCGGCTTTGCAGGCTGGAAGGGGACGGTCACACGGCTGTTCAGGCCGATCGTTGGGGGCTGGCGGCCCGTCAAGCGCGAGCCTGGAATCAAATCGTCGTTCTGAAAGGCGCCTACACCGTCATCGCCGCGCCAACTGGGCGCGTACGCGTGCTGCCCTTCGCCAACCCGGCCCTGGCCACCGCCGGTTCCGGCGATGTGCTGGCCGGCGCCATCACCGCCCTGCTGGCGCAAGGCCTGGCGCCCTTCGACGCCGCCGTGGCTGGCGCCTATCTGCACGGGTTGGCCGGCGAGTTGGTCGCGGCCAGGATGGGGCCGGCCGGCGCCGCAGCCTCCGACATCGCTGCCAGCCTGCCAGAGGCCTGGCGCAGTTTCATCCCCCCCGTGCACTGAGTCGAACACCGTCGAGACAGCGCAGCGCGTTGTCAGTCATGACCATTGTCATGCACAACATGGCGGCGTTCGTCCAGCAGCGAGCGGCCGCGCGCACCCAGGGTGCCGATCACATCCTCGGCGCGTGCGACCAGATGCTCGGCCCGCTGCAGGGCAGGACCGGCGGTCGTCTGCGCCTGCTGTCTGGCGCCGTCAGTTGATTGCTGCGCCCGCCGCTTCAGTTCGAGACCCATTTCTGTCAACTGCTGCCGCGTGGCGTCGCCTGAACGCGGCGCTCGCCACAAGGCCAGCCCAAAGCCGGCCGCAGCGCCAAGCAAGAATCCCCACATCATTGTTACCTCTTTCTCTCATCGTCTTGATCTTCGCCTGATCCTGGTTTCTACCCCGTGCGCCGATCACCCCCAGCCGTCAGCGTTCGATGATCCCGCCGCCCAAACAGGCTTCGCCATCGTAGAAAACAACGCCCTGGCCCGGCGAGATGTCGCGCAGCGCCTGGTCGAACGTCACCTGAGCGCGGTCCTCCGCCAGCGGCGTGACCAGCGCTGGCGCGTCGTGCGCCTTGTAGCGGATGCGCGCCTGCACTCGCACGGCCCTTGCCGGCGGGCGCCCAACGCCCCAAGTCACGTGATGGGCGGTCAAGGCCGTCTGTCCAAGCGCCACCGCCGGCCCCACGATCAAAGCATTGCGTGCCGGATCGAGACGCAAAACGAACAGCGGCTGCGCCGCGCCGATGCCCAGCCCCTTGCGCTGGCCAACCGTGTAGAAAGGCAAACCGGCATGTTGGCCAAGCACGCGACCATCCTCAGTCAGGATTGGCCCTGACCGCACCGCGTCCGGCGCCCAGGTTGACAAAAAGCGGCGGTGATCGTCATCCGCCGTAAAACAGAGATCCTGGCTCTCGCGCTTGCTGGCAACGGGCAGCCCGCGTGCGGCGGCCAGGGCGCGCACCTCCGCTTTGGTCATCTCGCCCAGGGGAAAGAGCAAATGAGCCAGTTCACGCTGCGTCGCCATGTGCAACACATAACTCTGATCCTTGACCGCATCGGCGGCGCGACAGAGTTGAAGGAGCGGGAAAGCGAGGTCGTCCCAGGCTGCCAGCGCGCCGGTCGGCGTATCGAGCCGGCAAATGCGGGCGTAGTGGCCCGTGGCCAGGAAATCGGCGCCCAGGCTGCGGGCAAAATCGAACAGATAACCGAGGCGAATGGTCCGGTTGCAGGCCAGGCAGGGATTGGGAGTCAACGCAGCGGCATGATCGCGCAGGAAGGCATCTACCACCAATTCCTTGAAGGGACGTTCGACATTGAGCAAATAGAAAGGAATGTCGAGGGTAGCCGCCACGCGGCGCGCATCGTTCACAGCATCGAGCGAACAACACTTGTTGCTGCTCGCTTCGCCTACGCTCACCTCAGCCCACAGGCGCATCATCACGCCGATGACGCGATAGCCCTGCTCCACCAGCAGCGCCGCCGCCGCCGAACTATCCACGCCGCCGCTCATCGCGATCACGGCGACACCCCGTCCGCCGTTCATACGGGCAGTGCAGCCAGCCAGGCGTCCAGGTTCGTCTCCGTTTCGAGCAGCGCCTGCAGATGCAGGAGCTGCGCCTCGTCGCAGGCGGACAGGCGTCGCTCCGCCTCCACCGGCAACGACACGCCAAAACGATAGCGCGCCAGCGTCGGCAGCAGTTGGCGCAACATGCGGGCCTGCCCTTCGGCGATCCAGGCGCCGGCAACCTCGCCCGCCACAGCCTCCGCCGATGCGCCAGGCGAGAAGATGTCGAACAAGCGCCGCTGCCAGCCCGGCAGAAACGGCTCGCACGTGATCACATCCTCGACCCCATACACCTCTGGCGCGTCCGGCCGCTCCGCCCGGTAGACGTAGATGCGCCGGTGACGCAAGTCCACGTCCCACACCACCTGTACCCCGTTCGCAAAGTACGACTGCCGCTTGCGCCGCTCCTGCGCCCGCCGGTTCGATGGCGAACGTGATTCCACCACCAATTCCGGACCCCCAGGCAACAACAACCGATCGTTCGGCCCCACCGGCTTCGCCGTCGCCAACCGCTCCCACGACGCCAGCGCAAAGTCCGGCTTCACCACGTCGCCGTCGCTCAACAAACACTCCACTTGATCCGGCACCCCGCGCCCAAACCCCGCCTTGCGCGCCGACAAGTCGAGCATGATCTGGATGTTTCCCGTGATCTCCCGCTCATAGACATCGGTCATCTCTTGCCTCACCAACCACCCGTTGTACAACTCTACCGACTCTTCATCCAAAATCGCATCCGCCGTCTCGACCGTGTACGGCCCCGCATAGCGCGCATACGCCTCCAGAATGTCCCTGGGCCAATCCCGTCCATTGCGGTACGCCGTGCGCCGGCGTTGGCCCTCCGTCGTCGCCGGCGCCGGCGTCGTCAGTGTAACCGTCATCGCTTCACCTCCCCTCTCCAGGCTCTCAGAACCGCTCCTCGTTTCAGTTGCGCCCCATCAACACCGCCAGCGAACGCCGCCAGCCTGCCACTGTACTCGACATCTTGATCGCCGGCTGCACCAC
>CAZOLV010000008.1:0-60849 GCA_964580725.1 uncultured Anaerolineae bacterium
TGCGACTTTCTTGCCTGACAGACTTCTCGCTGGCGCACCTGTCAGGTCTTTCCCCTGTTGTAGACGGGAGTATGCTTATGATAGAAAACGACCTCAGACCCCTGAGCGAGGTACTGACCGCCTGGGAGATCGGCGACCTGGCCCGGTCGTTGCACAAAGCGCCGGAGCGACCAGAGGCGCAGGCGGCTCAACGTCTGTTCACGCCGCTGGACGCCGGCCCGCAGCCGCCGCCCGCCGCCGACCAGCAGTGGTACCTCGACAAGCTCGGCTTCCCCGGTCAATTCCCCTTCACGCGCGGCGTCCAGCCCACGATGTACCGCAGCCGCTTCTGGACAATGCGCCAATACGCCGGTTATGGCACCGCCGCAGAGGCCAACGAACGCTTTCGCTACCTCCTGCGCCAGGGCCAAACCGGGCTGAGCGTCGCTTTCGACCTGGCGACCCAGATCGGCTACGACAGCGACGACCCGCTGGCCGCCGGCGAGGTGGGTCAGGCTGGCGTGGCCATTGACTCGCTGGCCGACATGGAAGCGCTGCTGGACGGTATCCCGCTCGACCGGGTCAGCATCAGCATGACGATCAACGCGCCCGCCAGCGTGCTCTTGGCGATGGTCATCGCCGCCGGCGAGAAGCGCGGCGTGCCCGCCGGCCAATTGACCGGCACCATCCAAAACGACATTCTGAAGGAGTATGTGGCGCGCGGCGCATACATCTTCCCGCCGCAGCCCAGCGTGCGCCTGGCCGCCGACACGATCGCCTTTTGCGCCCGCCATGCGCCACGTTGGAACGCCATCAGCGTCAGCGGGTATCACATCCGCGACGCCGGCAGCACCGCCGCCCAGGAAATGGCCTTCGCCATCGCCAACGCCATCGCCTACGCCGATGCCGTGCTGGCGCGCGGCGTGCCCATTGACGATTTTGCCGCCCGTATCTCCTGGATCTTCAACACGCAGAACAACTTCTTCGAGGAAGCGGCCAAATACCGGGCGCTGCGTCGCCTTTGGGCCTCGATCCTGCGTGACCGCTACGGGGCGCAAAAACCGGCCAGCATGACCCTGCGCACGCATGTTCAAACTGGCGGCGCAACCCTGACGGCGCAGCAGCCGTTGAACAACATCGCCCGCGCCGGTTTTCAGGCGTTGGCCTCGGTGCTTGGCGGCATACAGAGCCTGGCCCTCAGTTGCTACGACGAGGCACTGGCCCTGCCCACCGAGGAGGCGCAGGCCACCGCCCTACGCACACAGCAGATCATCGCCCACGAACTGGGTGTGACCGAAGTGATCGATCCGCTGGCCGGTTCCTACTACGTCGAGGCGCTGACCGACCGCCTGGAGGCCGAAGCGCGCACGCTGCTCGACAAGATCGAGCAGATGGGCGGCTCGATCCCGGCCATCCAAAGCGGTTGGATGCAGCAGCAGATCGCCGACAGCGCCTGGCAGCAGCAGCAAGCCGTCGAAAACGGCCGTCAGGTCATCGTGGGCGTCAACGCCTATCAGTCGCCCGGCGAACAGCGTCCGGTCGGCATCTTCCGGCCCGATCCTGAAACCTTCCGTATCCAGCAGGCGCGCCTGCAGCGGGTGCGCACCGTGCGCGACGCCGGCGCCGTCGCCGCCACGCTGGCCAATCTACGCGACGCTGCACAAGCGCCGGCCGGGCCTGAAATCAACCTGATGCTTCCCATCCTCGACGCCGTGCGCGCCTACGCCACCCTGGGCGAGATTTGCGCCGTGCTGCGCCAGGAGTGGGGCGAGTATACCCCGCCCATCGTCATCTAGCGCCGCCGTGACCACGCCCGCTGTGCGCCTCAAGCCACATAGGCGCGCAGCAGGGTGGCCGGCGTGACTGCGTGCACTTGAAATGGCCCCATCTCGGCCGGCAGCAGGCAGAACTGCACGGCGGGCAGCGGCGTCTCGGCGATCACCGCCTGGCCGCTCACCGTTCCCCAAATCTCAAGGCTTTCGCCGTCACAGCGACCGGCGAAACTGGCGCCCGCCGCCAGCGCAACCCGTTCGACGACGAAGTAGTGATTGCGGCACAGTTCCCACCGTTCGACGCCCGGTCCGCCCGTCAGCGGGCGCGGCTCTCCCACACCCGGCTCGACGCGGCTGAAATCAATCACAGTGAGCGCCTGAGCGATGTGCAGAGGTCGCGGCTGGCCGTTGGCGTCCATCCGGTTCCAATCGTAGACGCGATAGGTGGTGTTGGAGTTTTGCTGAATCTCGGCAATCAGCAGGCCGCCCAGGATGGCGTGCAGGGTACCGGCCGGCACGCAGACGTGATCGCCGGTCTTGACCGGCAGTTCGTGCAGCAGCGTCTCGACGCAGCCCGCGGCCAGCGCTTGGCGAAAAGTCGTCGCATCGGCGCCCGGTTTGACACCCAGAATCAAGCGCGCCCCCGGCTCGGCGTGCAGCACGACCCACATCTCGGTCTTGCCCAGTTCGTTGCCCTCATGCGTCTGAGCGTAGGCGTCATCGGGATGCACCTGCACCGACAGGGGCGCCTGCGCATCGAGCAGTTTGACCAGCAGGGGAAATTTGCCGCGCGCCTGCGCCCAGGCGTTGCGGCGGCCAACCAGGCGCAGGCCAAGCCTCTCCTGCAACGCGCTGAGCGGCAGCCCTGCCCACGGCCCATTGGCCACGCAGGCGTCGCCGTCGGGATGAGCGGCAATCTCCCAACTTTCGGCCACAACGCCATCCGGCGGCAGTTGGCGACCAAGTTCGGCCAGGTTGCGCCCGCCCCACAGGTAATTCTTGAGCACAGGGATAAATGTCAGTGGATAGAGATCGTTCGTCATGCGTTTTTTTTCATCCTGAGGAAATCGAATGCAGAGTTGCGCCGGGAACTGACATTCGGGCTGCGACGTTTCCGAAACCAGACGACAGCAGCGCCCGGCAGCGGCAGTTGCACCGGCGCCGCATCAGCGCACGGGCAGTTCGCGGCCGCTGGCGCGATTGAGCAGTTCGATCGGTTTGCCCTTGACGATGCGAAAATGGTCGAAATCGTTGGCCACGATGACGGCGGGAAAGATGGGGCGGGCCTCGTCCAACACCTGCTGCGCATGGTAGCGGCGCGAGAGGTGGGTCAGGATCAGTTGTTTGACGTTGGCGGCGGCGGCCAGGCGGGCCGCATCGGCCGCCGTCAGGTGCCCAAACTCACGCGCCAGCGCCAATTCGTCCATGCAGTAGGTGGATTCGATCACCAGCGCATCGGCCTCGTGGGCAATCTGCTCCAGCCCCGTCGTTTCGCTGATGTCGTTGATGAACACCAGCCTGGCCCCCTTGACCACCGGGCCAAGAACATCATCGGGGGTCACGACCCGGCCATCGGCCAGCGTGATGCTTTCGCCGTCCACCAGCCGCCGGCGCACCGGGCCGGCCGGCACACCGAGCGCCTCCGCCTGCTCAGCCAGAAATGGGCGCCGGGCGCGCTCCTGGAAGACAAAACCGAAACATTCTGGCCCGCGGTGTTCGACGGGAA
Organism: uncultured Anaerolineae bacterium; assembly: GCA_964580725.1. Taxonomy (GTDB): domain Bacteria; phylum Chloroflexota; class Anaerolineae; order SSC4; family Amarolineaceae; genus Amarolinea. Next base: position 3,478 of record CAZOLV010000008.1, read on the forward strand.
AGGCGCTGACGACGAAATCGCGCGTTTCGAGCAGCGGTTCGTTGTTGCGCAACGGGTTGAGCGAGACGGTCATGGGCAGCCGGGTCGTTCCGAAGACCACCCGCAGCAGCCCTTCGATGCGCTTGAGCGCCGCCCGTCCACCGAAAACATCGAGCCGTTCCAACGTCTCCCACCGCCCCAGGGTAGACGCCAGCCCCCCCAAACCGAGGATATGATCGAGATGACCATGCGTGATCAGAATACGATCCAAACGCTTGAAACCAAGCCCGCTGCGCAAGAGCTGGCGCTGCGTGCCCTCCCCACAGTCAATCATGAAGCGGTACTCGCCGTGCATCACCATTGCCGACGAGAGTCCACGCTGCACCGATGGGGCAGACGCCGACGTACCCAAAAACACGACCTCGAACATGCTCACTTCTTCTCCTGCTCAGAGTTTGGGGCGATTATACCACCGCAACGAAGGGCCTCCAAGCGCAATGGCGACAGCCTGCGCCGTTTGGCGCTCTCTCTGCTCGTCGTTATACTGATGGCCGCGACGTTGGTTCCTACCGCCGCCCTGGCAGCGTCGCCGGCGCAGACGCCCACGCCGGCGCGCCTGGCCGATCTGTTGCAGGACGGTTTGCGCCAGCAGCGCAACGGCAATCACGCCGCCGCGCGCGTCGCCTTCCAAACCCTGCTCACCCGTGCGACCACCGATGCGCTGGCGGCGGATGCTGCCTTTCATCTGGGCGAGAGCAATCAGGCCGATGGGTTGCACGCCGAGGCGATCAAGGCTTTCGAGGATTTTCTGCGCCGCGCCCCCCGCCATGTGCGCCGCGCCGACGCTCAGTTTCACCTGGGCGAGGCGCATCAGGCGCTGGCCCACTGGCAGGCGGCCCGCGCCGCTTTCCAGGACTATCTAAGAAATGGGTCGCCGCTACTGGCCTACGATGTGCATTTGCGTCTGGCGACCGTGGCCAACGCGCTGAATCAGCCCGCAGCGGCCGCTGCGGCCTATCAGGCGGCTGTCCAGGCGGCGGCCAACCGGGTTTTGGCGCTGCGCGCCCGTGAGCAGTGGGCCGCCGCTGCCAGCGGTCAGGGTGACTTCGCCGGCGCTCTGGCCCAGTACCAGGCCATCCTCATGCTGGCTCAAAACGCCCCCTACCGGGCGGAGATGAGCGCCCTGGCCGGCGATGCCGCCTGGCAGCTTGGACGCCGCGCCGATGCTGAAAGCTACTGGCGCGCCGCTATCAGTCTGGCGCCGCGTGGCGCCGCCGCATATCAAGCGCTCATTCATCTGGTCGAAAACGAGCTACCGGTTGATTCTTTCACCCGCGGCCTGGTTGATTTCGAGAACGACGCCCTGCGCCCCGCCGTCGCTGCGCTGACCGCCTTTCTGGCGGGGCCGGCCGATTCCCGCCGCGGCGAGGCCCTGGCGCTGCTGGCGCGCAGCTATCAGGGGCTGCAGGACTATCCCAACGCCCTGGCCACGTGGGACCGTCTGCTGGCCGGCAACGCCAGCGATCCAGCCTGGGGCGGCGCCTGGCTCGGCAAGGCGGAGACGCAGCGTCTGGCCAACGATCGCCCTGGCGCCATCGCCACGCTGCGCGCTTTCGTGCAGCGTAGCCCTGACCATGCGCAAGCCCCGGCGGCGCTGTTGGAGCTGGCGCGCCAGTTGGAGCGCAGCGAGGATTATCGCGCCGCCGCCGATTATCAGGTCCTGTTGGCCGATTCATCTCCACAGCACGCCTCGGCGGCCAATGCGCTGCTGCGCGCCGGCATCAACCGTTACCGGCTGAATCAGATTAGCAGCGCCGTGACCCTTTGGCAGCGCGGGTTGAAGAACGATGCAAACGGCGCCGATGCGCCGATGTTGCGGTTGTGGTTGGGCAAGGGATTGCTGGCGCAGCGTCAACGAACGGAGGCGTTGGCGGCCTGGAAAGCGGTCTTCACACAGGCGCCGGAAAGCTACGCCGGACTGCGCGCACGCGCCCTGGCATTGCAGGCAGGTTCGACACTGACGGCGACGGTCAGCGCGCCGCTCGCTGGCCGGACCGACGATGGCAGCCAGGCGTTTGCCGAGCGTTGGCTGCGCACCTGGGTCGAGTCGGCGCCGGCCACGGGCAGTCTGGCCACGCCCACCGCCCGACTGCGCGGCGATCCGGACTGGCAGCGGGGTCAGGCCTATCTGGCGCTGCGCCTGCGCGGGCCGGCGCTAGAGGCGTTCGAACTGACGCGCACGCGTTTCTGGAACGATCCTCTGCTGGTCTATCAGATGGCTGTGGCCTTCGACGACCTGGGCGTCTATCGTCTGAGCGTCATCAGTGCGGCGCGGCTGATCGCCCTGGCACCGGTTGGTCAGGTCAGTGCGGCGCCGCTCTTCATCCAGCGCTTGGCCTATCCCCGTCACTTCGACGATCTAGTCATGGAAGAGACGGCACGCTTCCAGGTGGATCCGCTGTTGGTCTATGCCATGATCCGACAGGAGAGCCTGTTCGAGCCAGGCGCCGAAAGTTCGGCAGCGGCGCGCGGCCTGATGCAGGTCATCCCAAGCACGGGGCGTTGGATTGCCGGCGAGTTGGATATGGATGATTACACAGACAGTGACCTCTATCGCCCGTGGGTCAGCGTCAAATTTGGGGTCTTCTATACGATGCGTGGGTTGCGCGCCGCCGATGGCAACACGGCAACGGCGCTGGTCGGTTACAACGCCGGGCCGGGCAACGCCGCGTTCTGGCGTCAACGCAGCGGCGCAGACGAGGATCTGTTCTACGAAACGGTCAGCCTGACAGAGCCACGCGCCTACCTCAGCCTGATCACGATCCACCGCGCCCATTACGTCCGGTTGTATTGATTGATGGGGAGATCAATCCTGTCAAACAAGACGCCGGGCTTCGACAGGCTCAGCCTGCGCCGGCCGGTATCGCGTGGGGCGTGATTCGCCCCACGGCACGCGTCCACGCAGCTATTCAGCCGGACCAGTAAGGTCGTTCAAGAAGGCCGCCGCGCTCTCGGTCTTGATCGCGACCTGATGCAGGTGGATCAACAAGCCATAGTTGGAAATGGCTTCGAGAGCCTGTTCGATCTGCTCGATCGTCGCCAGCGAAACGTGGAAGCGCGTGTGGAGGGTCAAGACGATGGTCTGGCGCAACGTCGCCAGTTCTCCGATTTGGCGTCCCTGCTCGATTCCCCGTTTGATTCCTTGTTCGATTCCTCGTTCGATCCCTTGTTCGATTCCTCGTTCGATCCCTTGTTCGACCCCCTTCTCGACGCCGATCTTGAACCCTTCCTGTTTGGCCTCTTCGCGAATGTGCCGCAGATAGGGGGTATTCAACAACTGTTCGTCAACCATTGCGCGTGCCATTTTCAGCACCTCCTCGTCCTCGATCAAATTCAACAAGGCCGCCAGCATTTCCGCCTGCTGCTGTGTGTTCTCGACCATCTTCATCCTGCTGACCACGGCCGGCAGCACTTGCGCCGGCTCACGCATGCGCATCTGGCCCACGAGCGCCAGCAGCGCCGGTTTGCCGACCGCCAGCAGATCGGCGGCGTCCATCTCTCACAGCCGCAGCGGCAAATAGCGCCACACCAGACTCGGTTCGCCCTGTAACCCGATGGTCTGGTATACGCCCTGATCGCCCGCACCGGCGCCCTGACCGACGTAGATCACCGCACTCTGCAGCCGGCAGCGGCCGCCAGGCGACTGATCCCCCCACATCTGGATGGCGGCGCGCGACATGTAGTCCAACATGCGCCAGGGCATCGGCTTCTGACTGCGCTTGCCCTGCAACTCGATGTGCAGCAGCAGCACCTCGTTGTCCAACTCGGTCACCTCGAACAGCAGATCGCTGTGCAGACGCGAGGCGGGCAGTTCCACGTTCAGCAGACGCACAGACTGCACCGGCCGATCCAACAGCCATTCGGCGAAAGTCTGCTTGAAGGCGACGATCAGGTTCTTCAGTGGGCTGTCAATGCGGGCCATGCAAGCCTCCTTGTGATCGTTGCGGTCGTATGCGACCAGTTCGCACAGCTAACGGTGACGACGTGCAAATTCCCCACACCCTCGGCCGCAACAGGCTCAGCCGGCAGAAATCCCCGCTCCCTGAGCCTGTCGAAGGGAGCGGAACGCCCTCGGCTGCGACAGGCTCGGCCAGCGAAATCCACTGCCCACTGCGAATTATCGCGCTGCGTTGGGGCGACGGCCCAGTTCGACGGTGATCTGCTCTTCCTTGCTGTCACGCAGCACCGTGAGGACGACCGTGTCGCCCGGCGAGAGATAGGTCTCCAGATAAACGAGGAGATCATCGAAACGCTGCACCGGCTGATCCGCAATGGCGATGATCAGATCGCCGCCGGCCGCATCGGGGCAGCTAATCTGGTTGATCGGGCGATCCCCACCGCGCAGTCCGGCTTTGTCCGCCGGGCCGCCCTGCGCCACCTCGTTGACATAGGCCCCGCGCCGCATCGGCTCGATGCCAAGCACAGCGGCGCAGAAGGGGCTGAAGGTACTGCCGCTGATGCCCAGGTAGGCGTGACGATAGACCCCTTCGTTGATCAGGGCCGGCACGACGCGTTCCACAATGCTGATCGGAATGGCAAAGCCAACGCCCGAGTTGGCGCGCGTCCCGTCGCCCGTTTCGATCTGCGCATTGACTCCAACCACGCCGCCGTTCATATCGAGCAGCGGGCCGCCGGAATTGCCCGGATTGATCGGCGCGTCGGTTTGGATCACGCTCGGGATGTTGAACTGCGTCAGCGAAGAGATCGAACGGCCGATGGCGCTGACGACGCCAACAGTCAGCGTGCCGTTGTAGCCAAACGGGTTGCCGATGGCGGCGACTCGTTGACCCACCTGTACCGTTTCCATCTTGCCGCGCGTCACCGGCGACAGGGCCGCCGTGGCCGGATCCACCTTGACCACCGCCAGATCGGAATCGGGATCGGCGCCGACCACTTCCGCCACGGTTTGGATGCCGTCGGCAAAAGTGATCTGAACGCCATCGGCCCCTTCCACCACATGGGCGTTGGTCACGATATACCCCTCTGTGTCCCAAACGAAGCCCGACCCCTGGCTGACAGGCACGAGATCGTCCGGGCCGATGGGAGTGGGCAGAGGAACACCCGGCGCCAGTTGATCGCCGGCGCGACCGAGAACGGTGATGTTGACCACCGAGGGATTGACGCGCGCATAGAGATTGGTGAGCAGCGCTGTCTCGATGTCAGAACTGTCGGCCGGCGGCAGTGGGGTGGGCAGCAGCGGCGCCACGGGCGGCGTCAGCGGCACGAACGGCGTGGGCGTTGTGCGCGGCGTCGTGCGTGCTGGCGGAGGGGTGGGGCTGGCCATGCGGCGCGTCGCCGCCACAGTCGGCCGGGCATCCTGCGCTTGCAGCCGCGCCGTCAGGTTGGGACGAACAGCAAACCAGGCGCCGACGGCGCAAATGCACAGCAAGATCAGCGCGCCGGCCAGAACGATCAAAGCAACAACGAGATTACGTCTCGAATTCGACATGGAGACCCCCTTATCGTGTATCATGGGCGCCGTTAGCGGCGGCGCCGATTGCCAAACAGGATGAATGCGTAGTAAGCCAGCGTCAGAATGGCCTGCACGGCTGCCGCCACGTAGGTGAGCGCCGCCGCGTTCAACATGCGGTTGACGCCTTCCAATTCGCTGATGTCGAGGATGCCTTCTGCCACCAACACCTGCTTGGCGCGGCGGCTGGCGTCCAATTCCACCGGCAGTGTGACGACCGCAAAGACGGCCACCAGCGCAAACAGAATCAAGCCAAACAAAGCAATGTAGAAGCCTAACGACCCTTCGGCCCCGCCGCTGAGGAAGTAGCCAAGCATGAAGATGATGGGGCCGAGCCATGAGCCGATCTGAACCGTTGGCACCATCTGCGTGCGCAGTTGCAGTGGCCAGTAGCCCCTGGCGTGCTGCAGGGCATGGCCGCTTTCGTGCGCCGCCACGCCCGCCGCCGCAATCGAGGTCGAACCGTAGACATCGGGCGACAGCCGCAGGGTGCGGCTGCGCGGATCGTAATGGTCGGACAGGAGGCCCTGCGTTTCTTCGACCTTGACATCGAACAGGCCGAAGCTGCGCAAGATGCTGTTCGCAACCTGTGCGCCGGTCAGGTTGCGCTGCGTGCGCACTTTGCTATAGGTGGCAAAGGCGCTCTTGACCATTGCCTGCGCCGCCAGGCCCAGAATCAGGGCCGGCAGCGTAAACAGAAAATAGAGTGGATTCCAAAACATTGTCAACTCCTTGGTCGGGGCGTTCTCGCGGCGCATTGTACCACAGCGACACTGTTTTCTCCACTTCCAGCGGCATCAGGTGCGCGTCGCGCACCCTTTCGACGTCTCCATCAGGTCGGCGTCACCACGACGGCGGGGCTGCGTGCGCCGCCGGCGGCGCTCCAGTTGTATAACCACCAGGAATCGTACATGCTCAGGTTGACACAGCCGTGGCTGCGCGGGCGGCCGAAGGCGTCGTGCCAGTAGGCCGAATGCAGGGCATAGCCGCCGTAGAAAAACGTCGTCCAGACCACCTCTTCCAGGTAGTAGTAGCCCGCGCCGGGACGACCGCCTGCCATCTTGCCGCCGGGACGGCGCAGCCAGGTGCGAAAGATGCCCTGTACGGTCGGTGTGCCGGGCAGTCCTGTGGCCACCAGCGCCGCGTAGACGGGCCGATCCCCTTCGTAAGCCACGGCGGTTTGATCGCGCAGGCTGACCGCCACCCACCGCTCGGTGCTGCGAATCGCCGCCGGCCGCGTGCGGCCCCGCGCCACGCCAACCCACTGCCCGTAGACCCACTGGTCGGCGCCGATGCGATGCCAGTTGGCGCCGCTGACGCTCCTCGTCTCCAGGATGTCCAGGCGCTGGTTGTGGGTTACTTCGCCCACCAGTGCGTAGTTCACGCCAGGTCCGCTGCGCACATTGATGGCCGCCGAGACGACCCATGCCACGGGCAGTTGCGCCGCGGCGCTGGCGGCGCTCAGGGTCTGCGCCGGCTCCTGCACAGTGGGCAGCAGGCGCACCCAGGCGCTGTGCACCCAACGCTGTTCGCCGATGCGATACCAAACGGCGCCGGCGTTGACAGTCTCGCCAAAGATCGAAACCTGAGCGCCGCTGAGCAGGCGGTCAATGACGGGGTTGTTGGGAGCGACGCCGGGCTGTGCGCGCACATTGAGCACGCTGGCCGTCACCACGCCGCGCCGTTGCGGCGGCGGTGGTGGTGGTGGCGGCGGCGGTGCGCCCTCGCCCAACTCGACGCCGCGCAGCGCCGAGGGCGTGACCAGGGTCACGGCGCTGGCAGGAATCCAGTCCTGCCCGGCGGAGCGATACCAGAGATCATCGTTGACCCAGGCCTCGGCGGTGATGGCCAGATAGACGCCGGCGGCCAGACTGCGCACAATGCGGCTGCTGCCGGGTGCGGCATAGGTGCGCGCCCAGTTCCAGGCGGGCCGGGCGTAGCGGTAGGGCTGCCAGGGCTTGGCCGCCTGCGGGATTTCGAGCGGCGCGGCAAGCGGCGCGGTTGCCGCCAGCAGTGGTTCGAGCGCCGTCTGCTCCGATCCTGTTAAGGGGTCCGCAATGGTCAGCGCCTGCGAGGTCAGATTGCCCAGCCAGAAGCCATCTTGATCCAACCAATCCACCGCCACCCAGTAGCTGCCGGGTTTCGGATATTCCAGCGGCCAGGCGCCCTTCTGCTGGTGGCCGAGCACGCCGCTGAGCCAGTACACCTGTTCGACGCCCGCATCCAGGCGCAGGCGGTGATCCGCCGCCAATCCTTGCACCGTCAGCTCGGCCCGCATGCGCAGCGGCTCCTGGTCATCGGGCGTCAGCATCAGCGTGACGACGGGCATGGCGACGCTGGCGGGCGCGACACGGGCTGCGCCTGGCGTCACCTCGGCCTCGGCGCTGAACTCTCCCCAGATCAACCGTGCCCGCGCGGCCTGGTCATAGGGATGATCGGTCAGGTCGAGGAGATGCTGCTCATGCCAGGTCGCTGGCGTGGGCGCCGCTACGATCCCCAGGTCGAATTCGTGGCCGTCGCCCGTGATCAGGCGAGCCGGCGCCCACGCGTGCGTTTCGTCCAGGACTGCGGCGCTGAACGCGAGCTGAAAATGCACCATCTGGGATTCCTGCCCAGGCTGGACAAGCAGGCGGATCGGTGTTGGCATGGTTGGTTCCTTTCTTTGGTTTCTTTTGGAGCAAGAGCCAGGCGTCGTCGGACAGGCGTTGCCTGTCTTGCGCCGTAGTTTAGCACGGGACGGGGTCAAAGCGGAAATGGAGCGGGGACTGGCCTTGCCTTGCTGCGTTATGCCCGCACCGGGCGACTCGTCGCACGTAAGAGCGGTGGAACCTGGCTCACGACACGCGCTGCGCTGGAGGTGCTGATTATCGAACTAGCCGGCGAGACGCGTGGGCGTCCGCGTACTCAATCCGCAGCGTGGGCGGAAGTGACCATGACGCCGGAGTTGGAGGACATTCTGGCGAAAATTGATCGCTTGCGAGCGGAGTTGGCGCAACAGGTGCGCGACCCGATCAATGACCAACATCAACGCCGCGCGCTGATTGTCGAGGCGATTTATCACACCAACCATTTCGAAGGCAACGTATCATCTCAATAATTTGGGGCAAAAACCTGACAGGTTTCCCCTACTTATTGAGATGATACAAGGCAACCAACTGTCACTGCCCGAAGTGCGAGCGGTGGTCGAGGCGTTCTGGGTCGAGACCAACGAACATGCAGGGAGCAGCCAGGATGAGCAGTCAGCAGCGAGATGAGCAAGAAGCTCGTAATGCAGCCGAGGTCATGACCTGGATTGAGCATCTGGCTCGCCCGCCCGCCCTCATGATTGATCTCGATGGATGATGCCTTGAAGGCGCAGGGCCGTTGATCAATCAGATTCGAGACATATGTCATCCACAAACATCCAGGTGCGGTCGCCCAGGCGCTGGTTGTCGTTACGCACTTCCAGGTAAACACGCACGCTGCGTCCCCGGTAGGCGGTGAGATCGAAACTGAGCTGCTGCCAGCCGTCCTGATTCTCCAGCCCGCGCCATTGTTCGCTAATGACGCCGCTGTTGCTTGGATTCAGGAGCAGCAGACGCTGATAGTCGCCGCTGCTGTCCTGCGTGCCAGGCTCGACCCACAGCGTCAGCGTGAGCTTCTGCGCGTTGGCCGGCAGACGCACATCCTGGTAGGCGGTCGACAAGGTTTCGGTTGCGGGGTAGGGACCAAGGGGGTCAGTGGTCAACAGCCCCAACTGCATGGCGCTGCTGCCGCTGTGTGCCTTGACATTGGTATACCGGGCCGTGCTGTCGGTCGTTACCGTCCTCCAGGACACGTTCTGTTCGAAACCTCCGTCGCGCAGGAGGTTGGCGCAGGTAATCGGTGGGGTTGGGACGGTCGCCATCGTGAGCGTAACGACCTGCGCCGCGCTGTTGTTCCAGATCACCGGCGCAGGCGCTGAAGGCGCCGGCGCGAGCGATGGCAGCGAAAAGGTGATCGCTGTGCCCGGAACGCCGCAGCCTGACCAGGGGTCCTCATCGGCCGCATGCACCATGACGCTGTAAGCGACGCCGGCGCCGCCTGTGCTGGCCGCGGTGAGGCCATGTCCGCACGCCTGGCCATTGATCCAGGCGGTGACGGTCAGACCGGCCGTGGGCGTGAAGTCGGCGCCTGGTTCGATCCGCCCGTAGATCAACATGGGCGGACTGATCAGACTCCGGGGGGTAGGCGTCGGTAGAAGCCGAGACGGCGACGTCCTGTCGAACTTGTCGGTTGGAATGCCGGATGCGGATTCGGCAAAAGGCGATAATCCCTTGAAGCGCAGCACCGCGTCGCCGGTGGTGTGGATGAAGTAGCCCTGCCCAAAGCGCAGTTCCTGCAGGGTGTTGAACCCGGCCGGCGCGTCTGGCGCGTAGACCTGCCAGGGATCGGTTGCCAGCGTTGGGGTGTAACCGTAGACCAGGGTGAATGTCCTAGTCGGCAGTGAGGCCAACGCATCAGTGATCGTTCGGGTGAGCGGCTCCGACACGGGATAGCCGAAGGCGTGCCAGCCGGCGCCTCGCAGCGCGATCTCTGTACTCGATAGCAGTGCGTACAGCCCCGATTCGTGAATGGCGGCTACCGTGTTGTTGGAAGCCAGGTCCCGGGTGGTCGGCAGCGGCTGCCATTTCTTCTGCTCGTTCCAATGGTGAATGCGCAGGGACGCCTCTTCGCCGGGCGGTACTTCGCTGCCGAGGAAGCCGATGCTGAGCGATGTCTTAGTCAGGGTCACGTTGGCCGTGGTTGCCAGGCGGTGCGCATGGCCGACGAGGGCAGCCCAGGAAGGCAGGTCTGGAATCTTGACCGCGGTCTGCAGCACGGCGAGATGCGTTTCGTCCAACGTCAGGTCCTGACCGTAGAGCATCGCCTGCCCATCGTTGGAGAGCACCGGCGCCAGGCGGCCGGTACCCACGATCTTTGCCGGACTGCCGTTCACCGTCAGATCGAGCGTGATACGGCAAGGCTCTGCGCCGGTCTGCGCATTCTGGCCCTTCAGGCAGAGCCTGTTGCCGTTCATTGTGATGTCAATGAACCCGACGCTGCCGGTAAACGGCAGACTGGCCTTGAAGTCGTTGCCTTGGGGTTCCATCGAGATGCGTTCGATCTTCGTCAATGGCGCGTCGCTCGGAACAATGGCGGCCAGGTAGCTCCCGGTGGTGGGAACACCGGTCAGGGTCAGGGCCATGAGAGTCGTCGTAACGGAAGTTGAGTTGGCAGACGTGACAGATACCTGGGGACTGACCATCACGTCTGGATCCCAGTCACCGGCCTGTTCGACCAGCGTAATCACCGGGTTCCCCCGCTCCTGCACCGTCGTACACCCCTGCCGGTTGGCGTCTGGATCGGTCACGCACAGGGTGTCGCCGGCCTGCGCGCCGCGCGCCGTCACCCGGTCGAGCTGCGGCCGCCCCAAATCCACAATGCGCTGGCCACCTTTCTTGTACAAGAAGGCCCGGGCCGCGGCCCCAGGCTGAACCGGGACCGCGTCGACGTCCAACAGGTAGAAATCAGGGTTGGCGAGGGTGGCTTGCGGACTGGCAGGCCATGTCTCAGTGACGATCTGCGTTACGCGCAACGGTAGAATGTCCGGCCCGGCCGTGTTGGTGATGGGCGCCTGCAGCCAGGGATAGAACGCCTGGATCGTAGTCCAGTCCGATCGGCCAGCGTTCTTTTGTGAGAGGGTTTGCCCGCACTTGTCGTCCCAGTCGCCTGGCAGGTGGAATTCACCGTTGCCTCGCGTATCGTCTTCCTGGTACGGATCGGCCATCACGCCGGTGCAGCCGGTGACCGGCTTCAGCCCGTCCTGATCGTCCAGGCCGAGATAGTTGTCATCCAGGAAGAAGAGCAGATGCCCCAGTTCGTGCGCCAGGGCGCGCGGCAAATCTTCGGACAGGTTGCCGGCCGTGGCGTCGCCAAAACGATTCCAGACCGCGCCAATCTCGACCGCGCCCGGGCCATACGCGATATCCAACTTCACGGGGTCGCTGATGATGGTGCTGACGATGCCGCCCTGCGTGGCGCTGGGGCGCAGGCGATTGGTGGCATGGATACGCACATCGGCATCCAGCCAGGCGTTGCTGCCGTTGGCGGTTGGTTGCAAGGCCGCATCGTGAGCCAGCGCGATCTGGCCCAATGCGGCCTGACCGTTGCTCCAGTCGTAGAGCAGCTCCGACGCGCGCTGCAAGTCGCTGGTCAAACGGGCCACGTACCCGCGGTCGTTGTGTGCGTCCCATTCCAGGGCCACCTTCAGATCGAAGAGCAGCAGGGGGTTGCTGGGCGAGATGATCAGCGTCTGCGTGCCCGGTACCGTGACCGTGAAGACGCCGGTCGTGACCCGCGGCATGGCGTTTTGGCTGCTGGAGTCGCTGATCTTTTCGATGGGCGCGCTGGTGTAGAAAAGGCTGGCGCGTGTAACCGACAGGATTTTGGTCCGCGTCGCCGGTACGAAAGCAGCGATCTGTTGTGTCTGCGACGCCAGCGCCACAGCATCCGTTTGGGTAGTCTGCATGACTGACCCCTGGTCAGCCTGTGTGACCGGGGAAGGTGCAGCGACTGGAGTCGCCGGATTGAGCGGCGAGAGGTTGAGCCACTGATGCGTTTCCGTCACCGGCCAGAGGGCAAACAAACGATCGTTGTGGTTCAGGTCTGCGTTTTCACCGGGGCCGCTGAGAGGCGCCGCCAGCCGCTCGCCAGCCGCCTGGCGATATACGAGCGCGCCCGCAATTGGCGCGGTGCCGCTCAACACCTGCAGGGGGGTCAGAATGGGGATACTCACATTGCCCTGGCCGACATAGTTAAACTGATACGGCCCAGCCGGTCGGTTCGGGCATGGTCTCACCGTGGATGTCAGCAGCATTCTCAGGTCAAGGTCATCGTGCCACTGCTTGGATTGATCGGGCGAGAGCGACCAGGTCAAAACTCGCGTGGCGGTCGGGCTGACGATCGGAAGCCAGGTTATGCCACCGTCGAAGGAAAACTCCAGGACACCGTTGAAGTTGCAGCCCCCCTGATTCGACGCGACCAAAGTATAGGTCAACCAGTGAGCAGCCGAGAGTGCTTGTGCGCTGGTGATCAACGCCGTGGTTTCCAGGCGAATCGTCTGCGCGTTGGGCGTGTTGCCGCGACGCCGATTGGTGAGGAACATGAGCCGGCCTATCCCGTCGTTGGGGTTGTAGCGATCGGCGAAAACGATGTCGGGCTTGAGGTCCCCGTTGAGATCGCCCACGGCCACGGCGCGCGTGTAGTGCTTGCCGCGCGTCAGAATCACCGTTCTGGCGTCCGCAAAACCGCCGCGGCCATCGTTCAGGTAGATGACGTTGTCCAGCGCCAACAGCCCGATGTCGCTGGACGTTGCCCAGGTGCCGGCCACGATGTCGAGCACGCCGTCGCCGTCGAAGTCGGCCAGGACCACGCTGTAGGTTTTGTTATCGAGTGTTCCTAAGTAAGTGGCGTGTTCTGTAGAAAACCGCCCGTCTCCGTCATTGAAATAAACGACATTGGGCGCAAAGAAGTTGGCAACCACCAGGTCGAGGTCGCCGTCGCGATCGATGTCGCCCAGGGCCAGGGCTTTGGTGCTTTCGAACTCGTTGCCAAAGCGCCAGTCTGGCTCGCGGGCAAAATGCCCGGCTCCGTCGTTGAAATAGACAGCGTTGGGTGCATTGTCGTTGCCAACGACGATGTCCGGCCGGCCATCGCCGTTGAGATCCCCAACCGCCACGCTGGTGGTGGGATCATCGGGGCCGCCCAGCGCCTGGGTGGGGGTGACAGGAAAGCCGCCCTGCCCATCGTTGAGATAAATCGCGCTCTGCTTCTTGCTGCTAGCGACGATGTCGGGCCAGGTGTCTTGATTGAGGTAGCCGACGGCCACGCCCCAGGTATCGCTCAGGGCGTTGCCAATGGTTAAGGGAACTGTGGCTGTAAAATTGCCCTGGCCATCGTTGTAGTAGACGTAATTGGGTTGACCGCTTGCATAGCCGGCGATGACGTCGAGATCGTTATCGTTGTCCAGGTCGGCCAGAGCCAGACTCATGGTCGTGGCAGTCACACCAAATTCGAACCGAGTTTCACCCAGATACGAAAGCTGTGCATTTCTTGCTCCAGCCACGGCATCGAGCGTGCCGTTGCCGTCCAGGTCGCCCAGGGCAATGCTCAGATATTCGCGCGCTGGCCCGACCTGAGCTTGGGCAAAGACGAGTTGCGGCGCGCCTGGATGGGCAAAGTATATGCGATGCCGCTCCTGGCGATTGGCCGCAATGAAATCGAGCGAACCGTTATGATCGAGATCGGCCAGGGCCACAGCATAGGTGCGCTCGGCGCCAGAGCCAAAATACTGCACGTCGTCTGGTTTGAAGACCGCCTGGCCGTTGTTGAACAAGACCCGATTGCGGGTAGCGGCGCTGCCGCTGCGCTCGCCAAAGCCCACCGCCAGGTCGAGCGCGCCGTCGTTGTTGACATCGCCCAGCGCCAGGGTCATAGGGGTGTCGTTGTTGGGGACCGAGAGGGACGACGACGGCTTGAACTGCACGACCGGTTTCCCTGGGAGCGTGGTCGTGTCAATGGTGTACACGCGAATGGGCTGCTCGAGGTTTGTCCCATTCGAATAGGCAATTGCCAGGTCGGGTACTTCATCGCCGTTCAGATTGCCGGCGACCAGCGCGGCCACGCGGCCAGACGCCTCGCCGATCGTCGCGCCCTGATCGAACCCGGCGCCATCTCGATTGAGAAAGACCTGCGCGGGCCGACCATCGAATCCGAGCACCAGGTCGAGCCGGTTATCCCGGTTGACATCGGCCAGGGTCATGGCAGTGGCGCTCATGGCCTCGGCCGCGGTCAGCCAGCCGGCCGCGGGGCTGAAGTTGGCCTGACCGTCGTTCAGATAGACGCGGGTCATGGCATCTGCGCCGCCGATGACCAGGTCGAAGTCGGCGTCGTCGTCCAGGTCGCCAACCGTCAGGACCGGCGTCAGCGGCGCGCTCACCGACAGCGCCTGCGTCGCCGCGAATCTGACCGTGGCCGTGGGCGCGTCGCGTTGACCATTGAGATAGAGTTGGGCCGGCGCCTGGGCCGACAGCGCCACGAGATCAAGCCAGCCATCGCCGTTCAGATCGGCCGCCGCCATCACACTGGTGGGGGCTGAGTTGGAGAGCGTGATCGTTCCCGTAATCGTCGTAGGAAAGACGCCGCGGCCATTGTTCAGGTAGATGCGGTTGGCTTCACCCTCATTGCCGACCACCAGGTCGAGATCGCCGTCGTTGTCCATGTCGCCCACGGTCAGGCTGGTCGTCCGTTCGCTGCCCGTGCCCCAAGGGCCGATGGGCGCCGGGCCAGAAGCAATCACCACGGACGGTCGCAGGGTCAGAAACAGGGTGGCCAACAGCGCTGCCGCCACGGCGGTGGAAGTGACCAGTGCGCGCAGAAAACGGATTCGTTGTCGCGGGTTCGGCGTGTTCATACGTTCCTCCTTGCTTCCCGTGTTTCCTTAAGATCAGACTGTGCGCCCAACCGGGCGAAGCACGCGGCGGCCGCGTCGAAGAGCGGCTGACTGGCCGCGGCGTTGCCTTGCGCCAGGTGCAGCCGCGCCCAGGCCAGTTGGGTGCGCGCGGCTTCGTACGGGTCTGCGCCGGCCAGCAGCTCCAGACTGCGCGCCAGGGCAGCCGCCGCGGTCGCGAACTGTCCGTTGGTGGCCAGGGCGCGGCCCTGCACCCGCAGACTCATGCCCTGCTCCAACGGCTCGTCCACGGCCGCGGCCAGCGATTGCTCGATTGCAGCCAACGCGGCGGCCGGGTCGCCGGCCGCCAGCCTGATCTGGCCGCGACGGCGATAAATCTCCGCTAAAAACCCGTGAATGTGCGTGGCCAAAGCCAGGCGTTCGGCCTCAGCCACTTGGGAGAGCGCAGCGTCCAGTTCTCCCTGGCGCTGTTGCCATTCGGCCAGGTTGAGCAGCGCGGCTATCTCATACCTGACCAGGTGATGCTGGCGCGCCAGGCTGACCGCGTTCTGTAACTGCGCCGCAGCCTCGGCATCGTCCCCGCGGCGCAGCAGCAGATAGCCCAGGTTATTGGCCAGTTGGGTGCGCTGAGTGCCGCTGCCCACGCGATCGGCCAGGGTTTTGGCTGCGGTCAGCCTCTGAATTGCCCCTTGCCAATCGCCCTGGGTCAAGATGTAGACTCCCAGGTTCATTTCGGCTGTCAGGTGCAGGAATGCTTCATGCGTCTGACGCGCCCGCGCGGCGGCCTGTCCGGTATGATTGACGGCGCCCTGCAGGTCGCCCAAGGCGTTGGCCACAATGCCCAGGTTGAGCTGCGCCCGTATCCAGAGATGGTCAGGTAGATGCGGCATCTCTTGCAGGGCGGCCTGCGCCGATTCTCGACTGGCGGCCCAGTCGCCGGCCACGTACTGCACTGTGCTCAGGGCCACCAGCAGCTCGGCGCGTTCCAGTCCAGGCTCGGTTTCCGCCTCCGCCAGGCCGCGATCCAGCCAGGCCCGTGCTTCAGCGGGCGCCTCGTCCGACAACAGTTCGCCCAGGCGCCGGCAGGCGGTCGTCAGCAGACTGCGCCGCGTTGCCGTGGGCGGCAGACTCTGGGCCAGATCGAGAACCTGGCGGTAGCTGGCCTGCGCCGCCTCGCTGGCGCTGTCGAACTGATGGATTTCGCCGGCCGTCAGCAGCAGTCGCGCCCGCAGCAGGTCGGGTAAGGGATGGTTCGCAAACCGGGCCAGCATCCGCTGCAAGGCGTGCGCCTGGCCGCGGTTGATGAAGGCCATGATGTCGGCGGTTGCCAGGGCAGCCGCCTGTTCGATCTCCCCGGCGCGCAGGAAATGCTCGATAGCCAGCAGAGGATCGGGCTGTTCCTTCGCGTAGAACGCGCCGGCGCGGCGGTGCAGGGTGCGGCGCTCATCTGGGCCGAGATCGGCGTAGTAGTAATTGCGCAGGAGGGTGTGCAGGCTGAAAACTGGCCCTTCTGCGACTTCCTGGACGGTCAGCAGATGGCGATCGCTCAGCGACTGCACGTGACGCTTTAGGCCGCTGCGCGACAGAATGGCGCTGAGCGCGGCGCGCGGCGCAGGATGGCCGAGCAGGACCGACATCGCCCCCAGAACGGCGCGCTCATCGTCAGACAAGGCCGCGTCCACCTGCTGAATCACAAAGCGCTCCACATCGCGCTGCTCGCTGAGGCTGGCAATCAGTGCGGCAGGATCAAGGCTGCGGCTTAGTATCGCGGCCGCCAGGCTGAGCAGTTGAACGTTGCCTTGCGTTTGTTCATGCAGCGCAGCCAGGAGCGCCGGCGCCAGGGAGAACTGGACGCCGCGGCGCTGCAGCAGCCTGGCGGCATCGTCCGGGGTCAGCCCCATCAAGGCCCTGAACTGCACGGCCTGTACAAAGGCCGGCACACGGCGGGCTACCAGGATCAGCGACAGTTCGCCGGCGTGAACTACACGCGCCAGGCGCTCCACAAACGACTCGATCACGGAGCTTTCTTCATCTACCAGGTGGAAATTGTCCAGGCACAGAATGCAGCCCAGCCCGCGTAGTTCCTCGAACAGATAGTCGAAGAGAATGACGGGGTGCGGCGGGCGCGCATTGCGCTGGCGGGCGCTCTCCAGCATCTCCCACAGGTCGGGGCGTCCCTGGTGATACAGGAAACCGGCCAGTTTGACGATGATCGCGTCCACATCCAGCGGCTCATGGAATTCATACCAGAAGATGCGCGACACGGCGCCGGCAAAGTCCCGCGCCAGACGCGCAGCCAGCGTGGTCTTGCCCAGGCCGGCCATGCCTGTGATGACTGCAAAATGGCTCGTGCGCAGGATGTCGCCAAAGTAGGCCAGATCGTCAGCCCGGCCCACGAAGTCGCCAATCGCGGGCGGCGCTTGCGGCGGCGGCGGCGGCGTGATGGCGTCCACCGCGGGCTGGGAGGGGGAAAGCAGCGCGTAAAGGCGGGCCGCCAGGGTTTCATCGGTCAGGAGGTGACGCCGCAGTTGTGCGCGCAGAATCGTCTGTAAATCGCTGGCGTCCGGCGTCTGCAGCAGATCGCTCAGTGAAAGGTGCAGCCGCGACTGATCGGCCAACAGGGTCTGCAAAGCAGGCAGAAAATTGGCGTGATCGGCTGCGGGAGTTGCCACC
The DNA here is from genome assembly GCA_964580725.1 of uncultured Anaerolineae bacterium. Taxonomy (GTDB): domain Bacteria; phylum Chloroflexota; class Anaerolineae; order SSC4; family Amarolineaceae; genus Amarolinea. The sequence goes on from CAZOLV010000008.1 coordinate 21,129, forward strand.
CTATCCAAGATGGCCGCAACGATCGCTTCGATGAATTGGCCGTAGCGCGCCGTGTTACGGCTGCGCACTGCGCGCAGGAGGACCGCGGTCAGTTGCTGGCGGCTGACATGGCCGAGCAGCAGACGCTGGCGTGCGCCGCGCGTCATACCGTCGGCGAACTGGTCGTAGACCGGGCGAAAGGAGTCGAAACAGAGACTTTCCAGTTCGTCCTTGTCGAGGGCCTCGCTCAACAGGCGGTCGAGAGTGATGGGTTGGGCGGCCATGAGCGTTCTCCGGGTGCGCGAACATGGGCGTTGGCATGGCATGGGGGATAGGTTTTTCACCTTTACCTGAAATTGTAGCACTTTCTGGAAGGCAAGGCAAAAACGCCCGTCTTCTGGCCCCTTCAGGGCATGGAGAAGCGGGCGGTGTAGCCGGCGTAGTCGAGACCAAAGAGCGTCATCTGGCGCGTGCTTGGGTCGAAAAGATTGCCGTTGAAACCCTGGCCTGTTTCGGGATCGTACATCTGATCGTTCAGGCTGTACCATGCCCAACGCTGCACCAGCCGGTCAGCATCGGGCGGAAACCCAAGATCGGAATCGCTGGCGGTCATCAGATAGTCGAACGTGGCCAACATGAACGTGCGCACACGCGCATGGTCGAAACCGTAGATATCGGGCATCAGAACGCCGTACTCGGAGACGATCAATGGCTTGTTGCGCTCGCCGTGATCGGCCATCCACTGACGAAAAGCGCGAATCTGCTGGCGAAAGATCGGCAGGCTGTCGTTGTCCTGCACCTCGTAAAGCCTGCCCTGCGTGGCGGTCATGCCAGGCGGAATGCCTGCACCCCACGAACCAGCTTCCTCACGCAAGATCATGTTGTGGATATTCCAGACATCCACCGGAATCATCGTCCCATAACGCGCCCGGTAGGCTTGCAGAATCAAATCGAGATACTGCAGGCGCAGAGGCGTCGGCTGCACGACCGCCCCAATCGCCACCTGGGCGTTTGGGTCACGCTGCTTGATGAAGCTGTAGAAACCGTGATAGAGCTGCGCATACTCGTCGGGCAAGCGATCATCCTGAAAGCCCTGCCGGTCTGGTTCGTTGCCAATCAGCCACAAACTGCCGGGGTTGGCGTCCACGGTGGGCCCCAGGCGCGCGGCAACGGTTGTTGGATCGAAATCATAACGAATCGTCTGCACGAACTGGATGCCCCCTGGACGCGGGGGATCGTCCAGGGTGGCGTAGTCCAGATACCAGGTTGCGCGCAACGGAGCGATGGCGAAGTGCGCAATCGTCTGACCAAAATCGCGCACATGACAGACTCCGAAGCGCAGCAGAGGCGAGGGAAAGAGCGCCGGCAGCGCCCACCGTTGCGGCAACAATGGCAAGAAGGCGGCTGTGTTCTCTTGCTCGGCGGACACAAGCGGCCGCGCTGACGCAGACGGGTCGGCTCTCGCCGGCGACGGCGCTGACCAGACCCATAGGCACATCACCAGTGTCAGGACAGCCAGACCACGACGCACTGCCCGCCACAGTGTCTGTGCGCCGGCTGGCTGTGCTCGCAGGCGACGGTTACAGATTCTTTCCGATGGCAGGCGGGTAGCCGTCGGTTTCAGAGACAACCCTGCGCCCAGATGCCTTCGTGACTGTAGGAGAAGCGCCACCATTTGACCTCGACGTAGTAGCCAACTTTGCCGCACACGTTGCACTTGGTGTCAGACATGCTGAATCCTGCGCCGAAGGCATACTCGACGCAGGTCTGGCATTGTCCGCTGATCTGTCCATAGATGTAGGCAACCACGCTGACTTTCTGGAATGGCCATTCCAACAAACCGCCGCGCAGACCGCCGGTGACGCTGCCGCCGCCGCAGACCTTGACGCTGACCTGGTCTGCGCAGAAGTCAATAGCCCCGCCGCCAGAGACACTCAGCTCGAACTTGACGAAGGCCTCCAAACCAAACTTGAACGTGTAGCCCCAGAACGATAGGCGCAGCGCCCCAACGGGCCACTTGACCTCCATTGTGGCCGAGGCGCCAATGCTGATTTCACCCGCCTTGCGCCATTCGCCCTTGTGCGGCCCCGATTCGCAGCACTTGCGACACAGCTTGCCGGTGACATTCCACTTGCCGCTCCACTCCACCTCGGGGGCATTGGGCAAGAACTTGAGGAAGACCGACAGCCGGTTGGCCCACTTCAACAGCCCCAGATTGTTGGGCGATTCGTAGGCGATCGTGTCGCACTCCTCCGAAGTCCAGCCAAGCGGGTCAATGCGGTTGACCGGATCGTTGAGGGCGTAGAGGTAGAGGTTGGACGCGTCGATGGCGCCCAGGGGGTCAGGCTGCAGGAAGCGCCCCAGCGCGGGGTCGTAACTGCGAGCGCGGAACTGGTAATGACCAGCGGTCTCATCCCACGGTTGCCCACTGAAACGGTAGGGGTTGGCAATCGTCTCGCTGACTGCCGCCGCTTGGCCAAAGCCGTCATACAGGTAGCGATTGAGCCACGCGCCATCGGCGGCCATCATGGCATGGGTGGAGCCAAGCGCATCGCGCAGATAGTAGGCCGTCGCGCCCTGCGCCGTGCGCGCCAGCCGGCCGTCGGTCACCGGGGCCAGGGTGTAGTGCGCCTGTTGTGCCCCCTGGGCGTCATATTCAGCCAGCACGGTCGCACCCAACTGCACATCGTCGAACAAGAAAGTGGTCACCACGGGCGCTTCGCGCTCCGAGCCGTTGACAGCCTGCGCCACGCGCCGGTCGAACGCATCGTAATCGTATGTCGTCTGGACGCCCGCTCCGCTGATGCTGTGCAGCAGGCCCGCCGGCGTGTAGGCGTAAGTCAGTGCAGCCCCGCCGCCCTGCCGCAGGATCAAGTTGCCGTTGGCGTCGTATGAGAAATTGGTCGTCACGGCACCGCTCTGCTGATGGATCAACTGGTTGGCGGCGTCGAAGCTGAACTGCGTGGTCAGTGTATCGCTGACCCATCGTGTGCGGTTGCCGGCGGCGTCGTAGCTGAACGATTGATCGTAGTTGACTGTTCCGCTGCGCTGTTCGCTCGTCAACTGACCGGCATCATCGTAGGCATAGACCGTGCGGTCGCCGCCGAGCGTTTCGATGCGCGTGCGCTGTCCGGCCGCATCGAAGGTATACGCCAGGCGATCGGTGAGCGCCCCCGCAGGGCCATAGAACTCGACCGTGCGCGTGCGCCCGGCGGCGTCATAGGCGTAAACAACACTGGCCTGGTTGGGCAGGGTGTGACCAGTCATCTGGCCGGCGGCGTCGTAGGCAAACGTGTGTTGCTGCCCACCATGAGTCACCTGCGCCAGTTGGCCGGCGGCGTCGTAGGCATAGGTCAAGACCAGCCCGTCAGGCCCGGTCAAGCGCAAACGGTTGCCGGCTGCATCATAATCGTAGGAAGTCGCCTTCTGCAAACGATGATCCGCGATGTGCGTCATGCGCCCGGCGGCGTCATAGGTCAGGTTGACATCGGTCTGCGGTCCAACGACCTGCGTTAGCAGACCGGCCGCGTCGAAGACGCGTTCGATGTGAGAACCGTCGGCGTAATGCACGGCGATCTGGCGTCCGGCTGCATCGTAGGTGTAGTCGGTGACGTCGCCATTGGCGCGTTGCAGCCTGGTCACACGACCAACCGGGTCGTAAGCGTAGGTGGTGACGCGGCCAAGCGGATCGGCGCTGCTCAGCAAACGCCTGGCCGCATCGTAGGCAAAGTGGGTGGTGTGTTGGTTGGCGTCAGTCAAGCCAATGCGGTTGCTGGCCGCATCGTAGGCGTAACTGACAGCATGACCAAGCGGGTTGATTTCCTGCCGCAGCCGGTTTGCGGCGTCGTAGTGATAGGTGGTCGTGCGGCCATCCGCCGGCGTTCCGCCTGGCGGAATGGCGTTGGTCACGGTCGTCAGATTGCCGGCGGCGTCATAGTCGAACGATGTCGCCTCGCCGAGAGGATTGGTTTCGCGTGTCAGCCGGCCCAGGGCGTCGTAGGCGTAGCGCCACACCTGCCCCAATGGGTTGGATGTCAGCAACCGGCGCCCGGCCAGGTCATACTGATGCACCGTCGCATGTCCCAATGGGTTGATCTCGCGCAACAAACGGCCGGCATCGTCATATTCGAACCTGGTCATCTGGCCGTTGGGGTCAACACTGGCAATCAAACGACCAAGCGCATCGTACTGGTCGCTGAGGCTGTGCCCAAGCGCATTGGTCAAGCGCGTGAGACGGTCGAGCGCATCATACTCGAACCGAGTCGTCTGACCGTTGGGGTTCGTCTCGCTGATGCGGTTGCCGGCGGCGTCATAGGCAAATGTCGTCGTCTGTCCCAGGGCATCGGCGCTGTGTGTGATCTGGCCAAGCGCGTCGCGCGTCAGCATCGAAACGCCGCCGGCAGGATCGGTGGTCGCAATCAGCCGGCCTGCGGCGTCGAACTGCCAGTGCGTGGTCAGGTTCAGACCGCCTGGTTGCGCATCGACGCGCTGGCCAATGCGCCGATCGGCGGCATCAAAGGCATAGGCGGTCAGCACGCCCTGGGGATCTTGTACACTCGCCAGATTGCCAACCGCATCGTAGGTGTAGCGATGGGTCAGGTTCAACCCGCCATCGTCTTGACGCGCCAGGATCGTGCGATCGAGCGCATCGTAGGACACTGCCAGGGTCACGTTGGCCGGGCTGATCGTGCGCAGCAAGTTGCCAACGGGGTCGAAGTAATAGTGGGTGGTCAGGTCGAGTCCGCCGCAGTCGCGTGTTTCGACGCTGCGCCGGTGCAGCGCATCGTAGGCGTAACAGATTTTCACGCCGGCGGGATCGGTGATGGTCAGCAGATTGCCGTGCGGGTCATAGATGTAGTGCGTGGTCAGGTCGAGGCTGCCGGCCGCGGCTGTTTCGGTCAGCAGGCGGCTGCGGGCATCGTAAACGCGCATGGTGACAACGCCTGCGGCGTCCGTCATGATGATGGTATTGCCCAATGCGTCCAAACCATATCTGGTGACGCCGTTGGCGGCATCGGTGACGGCGACGAGGCGGTCGAGACTGTCGTAGCTGTAGGTTGCGGTACGACCGAGCGCATCGGTCTGGGCGGTGCGGTTGCCGTTGCCGTCGTAGGCAAAATGGGTCACGTGCCCAAGCGCATCACGGCGGGCAATCAATTGGTCGAACGCGTCGTAGGTGTAGGTTGTGGTTGCGCCCAGGGGATCGGTCTCCGTAAGCAGGTTGCCGTCGAGGTCGTAACTGAACGTGTGCGTGAATCCAAGCGCATCGGTGACGGTGAGCGGGCGCCCAAACAGGTCATAAGCGGTCGTCGTCGTGTGACCGTTGGCGTCCACGGCGCGCGTCCGATGGCCAGCGGCATCGTAATCGAACTCGGAAACGCCGCCAGCCGCATCGGTGATGCGCACGAGTTGATCGAAGGTGTCGTAATCGTAGCTCGTCACATGGCCGTTGGCGTCGCGCTGGCGCAGCAGGTTGTCGTAGGCGTCATAGACCGCCAGCGTAATGTTGCCCAACGCATCGGTGGTAGTGACGATGCGGCGCAGCGGCGCACTGCTCACGGCGCGTAGACCGTCGAAGACGAGCGGCGGCGAAATAGAAGTCAACGCAGCCGAAGCGCCGGTTGGCGCCTGGCCGCGCGGCGCCCAGGGCAAAAAGGCGCTGACAGGGCCAGACGGCATCTCTTGAGCCGTCGAGGAAGGGAAGTGAAGGATGTAGAACTCGATCTCCCCCGTCAACGTCGCCGTCAGTTGATCGCTATCGCGCACTTCCAAACGTACCGTGTGCGGGCCGGAGTGATCGTAGTGATGTTGCGCCGTCTTGTTGGTGGTCAAGGCGGTGTCGAAATGCCCATCGTCCTCCCAGTCCCAACGCACTAGAATCGCCTCGCTGCGATCTTCGAGATCACTGGTCAGCGCCGCGTCGAAGTAGAAGAGCGAGGTCGTCGGTCCCCAAGTGGGGGTGATGACGAAGGCGGGTGTTGGCGGAGCCAGGTAGTAAACCTCGAAGGTGGTTGAGTTGCCGTTGGCGTCACTGCGACTGAGCGGCACGCCGTTTTGATCCACCACGCTTGTCGTCACGAAACCGAGCGTATCGGTGACGGCCGTGTTATTGCCGCGTTCGTCGTACTCGAACCGGGTGACGTCGCCAGCCGGGTTCGTTTCGCTGATGACGCGGTTGAAAAGCCCCTCGTACTGCTGCTCTGTCGCCAGCGTCAGGCTGCCATCGGCGGCAATTTCCTGGAAACGTAAACGGTTGCCGCGCTGGACACGATCGGGGTTGCCCTCGTCATAGGTTGCGGCCACGCGGTTGCCGTTGGGGAAGACAATCGAGGTCACCTCGCCGTCGGCATTACTGGTGTAGATGGCGACGCGTTGCCCGGCGCCGGCATCGCCTTCGACCTGACGCAACAGGCCACCGGCCTGATTCAACTCATAGATCGTCACGACGCCGCGTGGATCGGTGACGGTGGTGCGCACGGCGGCCCGCTGCGGCGACAGCATTTCATGCGGGCCTGGCGCCGTCGGCAGCGTCTCGTAGGCGTAGGTCGTCGTCGCTTCGATGTCGCCAGGCGCCGTTTGGCGGCGGCGTTCCATCACCACACGATCGAAATCGAGGCTTTGCAGATCATCGCCGTAGGCGATGGTATGTTCCGCAATGTCAGGCGCCGTCAGCGGCCCACTGATACGCACCAGGTTATGATCGAGCCTGGCATAAGGTTGCCCCGCACCGTAGGCATAGTGGGTCGTGCGCGCCTGCTCTGAAGGCAGACCAACGGCGGTTTGCGTGAACGACGTCAAATCGCCCTGGTCGTCGTAACCAAACAACAGTTGGCGACCGCTGGCGTCACGCACCTCCATCAGACGCCCCGCGCCATCATAAGTCAAGGTGACAACGCGCTGCAGCGTATCCACCAGATGGGTCAACTGGCCGTTGGCGCCGTAGTGCAACACGATGGCGTTGCCGTTGGCGTCACGCAGACGCTCCAGGCGACCGGCCGTGGGTGTACCGTCCAGCGGTAGATAGGTCGCCTCTTGTCCGTTTGGTCCACGCAGCATGAACGAACCATCGGCGTGGGGAATCAGGCGTGAGTAGTAGCCAAAGTAGAGGATGGTGTAGGTTCCGTCACTCTGCTGCACATAGCGCAGACGACGGCCAAAGCCGTCGTAGAGCACGAGCACATTGGGCGCTTCGCGCTCCAAACGACGATTGAAGTTGAAGTCCCAGTTGTAGCCAAGCGGGCCGTTCCGCTCGCTCTGGTTTCGATAGGTACGCCTGAACTCGAAATCGAGACCACGGCCGGGAATGCTCCAGTCCAGCGGCTGCAGGACGAATTCCCCGCTGTGCAGGATGACCGGGTCTTCGGCGTCGCAACAACAAGAGACAACGCCGGCAGTGCTGGCCGGACACTTGTTTTCGGGCGGTTCGGTGGTGGGTTCGCTGGCTGGCAGCAAAGCCGAAAGTGGGTGCGGCGTCGCAGTGGGCAACGCCTGAGACAGAGGCGACAGACTCGACGTGGCCGAGCTGGGCGCAGACAAGACGACGACAGCGACGAGCGCAAGGCCCATCAGCCCGGCAGGGAGCAGGGCGGCGACAACGCGCGCCAGCAAGCGGAGTTTCATGGTCGTTTTCTCCTTGCAACGAACAACCACATGCACAGAGACAAACCATGCGGGGTGAATCGAATGGCAAAGGGCAAATCACGGGGCTTGAACCACACGGGCGATGCCGAGGGCTTCTCGCAACTGATTCTAGCACAAAAACCCGGCTTTGTGCAAAGTGTGCTATAATCGCCCTCCATGAACGATCATGACGCATCTGCGGAGACCTTTCACGTGGCCGTCCGGCCGGCTCGGCCCGCAGACCAGGCGCGCATTCTGATGTTGCTCGATCAGACACGCCGCCAGGCGCTTACCTTTGGCAGCGAAGACCTGCCCGTCCTTCTCGCTTCCGACCAAACCTGCGGCGTCGTGGCCGAGACCGGCCCTCTGCTGTGGGGCTTTCTGCTGACCACCCTGCTGCCGCAGCCTACGCTGCCCGACGAACAACCAGACCCCTGGGTGGCGCTGCGCGGCTGCGCCCTCCTGGGCGGCTGGCGCGCCGATGAGGGCCTCGCCGCCCTTTGGACGCCTGTGTGCGCCGCGCTGATCGCACAAAACGCCAGCGCCATCATGTCGGTCGGCGCCGCCGACTGGCTGCACGAGCCGCTGCAGCGACTCGGCTTCCAAATCAGCGACCGCCTGCAGGTGCTGCAACGGGGCGCCGGTATTGATCACGCCAGCGACGGCGCCGGCCCGGCCCTCCTGCGTCCCCCACGACCCGACGAAGCGGCCGCCCTGCTGGCCGTGGATAGCGCCGCTTTCACCCCGCCCTGGCGCGCCTCCCTGCCCGAACTGACCAGCCTGCTGCTGACCAACGGTCACGCCGCCGTGGCCGAAATCGAGGGACGCCCGCTCGGTTTTGCCTTCAGCAATGTGCTGGGCGAAGAAGGTGTGGTGGCGCGTCTGGCCGTTCATCCATCCGCCCAGGGACAGGGCATCGGCCGCCAACTGCTGGCCGACGCCCTACGCTTCTGCCGGCGCAGCGGCGCACGCCAGGTCAGCCTCAACACGCACGAAGACAACCCCCTCGCCCAACGCCTCTACGCACAACATGGTTTCCGCGTCGTCGGCCGGCGCATCCCTGTGCTGACCTGCCGGCTCGCCAGACGGACCAGGTGATCCCCATGCGCCGCCATCTTGCCCTGGTTCCCTTCCTTGCCCTCTGCCTGACGCTCTTCGCCGGCTTTCACCTGCTGGCACACGGCTACCGCTTCGGCGTGACGGAAGACACGCACTCGATCCATCTGCCCATCCTGCGCGACATCATGGAACCGGCGCTCTTTCCCAATGATCCCATGATCGCCACGCGCGCCTCCTACCCATCGTTCTACTTCCATCTGCTCGCCCTGATCGCCAACTGGGTTCCCATCCCCACCCTGTTCCTCGCCATCCACCTGGCGACGCTGCTCGCCTACCTGGGCGCCGTCGTCGCCTTGACCCTGCGCCTGGCGCCCGATCCACAGCCGGCGCGCCCCGTGCTGGCAGCCCTGCTGCTCACCCTGGCCAGCCTGCCCATCCTGGCCGGCGACGATCTGATCCTGCGCGCCGCGCTGCCGCGTCACCTCGGCATGGCGCTGGCGTTGTGGGCGCTTTACGCCGGGCTGGTCGAACGGCGCCTGTTCGCCTTCCTGCTGGCCGGGCTGACGGTCAACCTGCACGCCCTGAGCGGCCTCTTCGCCCTGGTCATCCTCGTGGGCGGCGACCTGGCCCGCTTCTCCTGGCGTCGCTGGGCCGCCCCCCTACTCGCCGCCGCCGCCGGCTGCCTGATCGCCCTACCAACCCTGCTCTGGTCATGGAGTGTGCGCACGCCGATCACCCCCGCCTGGATCGAACTGCTACGCCTGCGTTCGTCACAGCACAGCTTCCCCCTCAGTTGGCCGCTCACCGATTACTTGATGCTGGCGCTCTGGCTCGGCCTGGCCCTGGCCGGACAGCGGTCGCCGCGACAGACCGGCGCCGGGCGCTGGCTGGCCGGCGCGGCCGGCGCCCTCTGCCTGCTTGGGCTGATCGGCTTCGTCTTCGCCGAAATCTGGCCACTGGACGTGGTGTTGCGCGGACAGTTCCTGCGCAGCGCCAAGTTCCTGACCCTGCTGACCCTGCCACTGATCGCGCGTTGGCTGCTCTACGCCTGGGATTGTGGCGGCGTCGCCCGTTACGCCGCGTTGTTGACAACCGCTGCGCTGTTCATCCCCGATCCGCTCGGCTGGATTGGCGGCGTCCTGCTCGGCGTGCTGCTGTTTGCCGCCCGCGATTGGCAGCCGTTGGCCCGCCTGGCGCCGCCTCTGCCCAACCCCCTGCCAACCTGGCCGCCCGCCGTGCGCTGGTTCCTGGCAGTCGCCGGCATCGCCCTGCTCATTTCGGGAACAGCCTTCCTGCTGCGGCCGCGCATCCCGCCCGACCTGCTGGCAGCCTGGCGCGATGTGCAGCAGTGGGCGCAGCAAAACACCCCCGCCGCCGCCGTCTTCGTCACGCCGCCCTACTACTACGGCTTTCGCATCGAGAGTGAACGCCCCATCGTAGGCGAATGGAAGGACGGCACACAGCAGTACTTCAGCGTGCCCTTCACCGCCGTCTGGTGGGAGCGAATGAACGATCTGCACGCCGCCGCCGCCGCCGACATCCGCTACAACGACCTGACCGCAGCCGAAGTGCGGGCGCTGGCGCAGAAGTACAGCGCGTCCTTCGCCATCTTCTTCACAGACAAAACCTTTACAGACTCTGTAGACGCCGCGCCCTTCGCCGTTGTCTACCGCAACCGATGGTTTCAAGTGCTGCAAACGGCCCCGCTGCCGGCCCCATAGGAGAGATTCGAGGAGGAAGAACCGGTCATGCCAGACAATCGCCCTTCGCCATCGCTCTTGCCCCCTTCGCTGATCGCCCTCTTGACGGCGGCTGTTGCGATTTTCTTGATCGAAAAGCTGCTCATTTTCGCCCGCGCCTTCAGCGGGCTGATTCTGATGCTGGCCCTGGCCTGGCTGCTGGCCTTCACCCTGCAGCCGCTGATCGTATGGCTGCAAAATCCTCGCCTGCCGGAGCGACTGCGGCAGCGATTGGGAGACCGGCATCCCATCGTGCGCATCGCCGGCGCCATGCGCCTGCCCAAACGATTTTCGATGCAGCCAAAAAATCAAGAACCCGCTGCCGCCGGCAGTCTGCCGTTTGGCCTTGCGGTGACGCTGGTTTATGGGCTGCTGCTGGCGGGGCTGGCGCTGGCGGCCCTGGCCCTGCTGCCTGTGCTCATGCAGCAGTTGCGCCAGTTGGCGCAGACCATGCAGACCCAGGCCGGCAATTTGCCTAGCTGGGTGCAGAGCGCCAACGTCTGGCTGAACGACGCACGCAGCTTCCTGGCCGATCGCCTCGATCTCGACCCAAACATGATCGTGCTGCCGCAGCCCGGCGCGCTGTTGAACCAGGCCCCGGCCTTTGGCGCCAACCTGCTGCAGTTCGGGCTTGGCCTGGCAGGCAGCATCGCCGCGGCGCTGAGCCAGTTTCTGCTCATCATCTTCCTCAGCCTGTTCATCACCCTGGACAACGGCGCCATCAGTAACAGGATCAGCAGCGTTCTGCCGGAGCGTTACAAAGACGAATACGAATATGCCACCGAGACCATAGACGGCACCTTTGGCGGGTTTCTGCGCGGCACGGTGTTGCAAAGTCTCATTTTTGGCCTGGGTGTGTCGGTTCTGATGTTTCTCCTACGCATCGAATCGGCGTTGATCATCGGCGTCGCCGCTGGTCTGGTCGTCCTTGTTCCCATCGTAGGCGGGATCGTGGCAACCGTCTTGCCGGTACTGGTCGCTATTCTGCAAGGTTCACCGAACGCGATCTGGCTGCTGCTGGCGCTCCTGATCTTCCAAGTCATCCTGTACAACATGGTCATGCCCGCCATCTTCAGCCGCGCGCTGAAGATGCCGTCCCTGCTGGTGATCGTCTCGCTGCTGATCGGCTCACAGGTGATGGGCTTCTGGGGCTTCGTCTTTGGCGTTCCACTGGCCGCCGTCGTCTACGCCATTGTCCTGATGCTGCTGGAACGGGTCAAAGATCGCCAGAACGCGCTCGACGGCGTCGCCGTCGCCAACGCTACCAGCGTCCCGCCGGCGGAAACCGGCGCATGAGGCCGGGCATCCTGGTCGTCACCCACACCGTCCCCATCCCAGACCTGGACGGGGCCTCGCTGCGCATCTTCCGCCTGATGCAGATGATGATTGCGCTCGGCTGGTCGGTGACGAACCTGCCGGCCGACCAGGGGTTTCACCCCATCTACCGCCAACGGGCGGCCACCGGCGCGTCCCTTTTGGCGCAACACGGCATCGAAACGGCGCCTGCACAACCGGCGGCGGCCTATCTGGCTGCCCAGGGCGCCCGTTTCGACGCCATCCTGCTTGGCGTCAGCGGCCCCGCCGGCTGGATTCCGGCGCTGCGCCGCCTGGCGCCGCAGGCCGTCATTCTCTACGACAGCATCGAGCTGACCTTCGTCAGCATGGCGCGCGCCGCCCAGACACTGCACAGCGACAAACTGGCCACGCTGGCGCAAAATGTCCAGGCCAGCCAGATGCAGATGGCGGCGCAGGCCGATGTGACCCTGGTAGTGACCGAGGAGGAACGGCGCATCCTGGCGCAGCACTGCCCGGCGGCGGTCGTGCACGTCATTTCCAACGTGCACCTGCCCGCCCCCGCCCCACCGAACGGAGAGCCGCCGCTGGCCGACCGGCGTGATCTGCTCTTCGTGGGCAATTTCGTGCACATGCCCAACCGAGATGCGGCCGCCTTTCTGACGACTGCCATCTGGCCGCTGCTGCGTGAGGCGCTGCCGGGCGCACAACTGCAACTGGTGGGCCTACCCACGCCGGCCGTCGCCGCGCTGGCCGCCCCCGGTGTCCAGGTGACAGGGCACGTTCCCGACCTGGCGCCCTTCTTCCGGCGCAGTCGTCTCAGTGTAGCGCCGCTCCGTTTCGGCGCCGGCATCAAGGGCAAGGTGCTCGAATCCATGACGCACGGCCTGCCGGTGGTGATGACCTCCATCGCCGCCGAGGGTACCGGCTGTCAGGACGGCGTTCATGCGCTGATCGCCGACAGCGCGCCCGACTTCGCCGCCGCCGTTGTGCAGTTGTATCGGGACGATGCGCTATGGCGACAGCTCGCAGCCGCCGGGCGTCAGCACGTGCAGACCCACTTCGGCCGCGCCGCGACCCAGGCCAGATTGGCGGCGCTGCTGGCCGACGTCGCAACAATCGGCGCCGCCAAACAAAAGGTTCGCACGTAACCGTGCGAACCCCTGCATCTCGCTTCTGTCAAAAAAGCAGCCGGGCGATCCCGCCCCCCTTCTGCATCCTGTCAATCCTGTTAAAAAGAGCAGTCGGACGCTCGCCCCCCTCGACAAGCTCAAGAAACGGAACGCCGGAAACCTGGCCTCACGCCGGAGCAGGCGCCGCCTCGCTCTGCATGGTGAGCAGCACCTGGCCCTGGTCGACGCGATCACCCGGCTGCGTCTTGACCTGACCAATGACGCCGGCGCGCGGCGCCTTGAGATCGTTTTCCATCTTCATCGCTTCCAGGATGACCAGGCTCTGCCCGGCGCGCACCGACTCTCCTTCCACCGCCAGCACCTTGACCACCAAACCAGGAATCGGCGCCTTGATCTGCAATTCGCCCCCATGTGCGCCGAGCAAGTCCTGCGTCTGGCTCAACCGGCGCCAGCGTTCATCCTCCACATGCACTTCCAACGCCTCGCCGCCCAGAATGACCCGGTAGATGCTGCCGCGCAGCTCCTCGGCCACCACCTCGTGCGAAGCATTGTTCAGTAACAGCGAAAAGACCGGCAGGGCGCCGATGCGCTTGAGGTCAACATCCACCACCTTGCCATCCACGCTGACGCGCTGATCGGCGTCAATCTCGACCAAAAAATCCCGTCCTTCGATCGTCGCAATGTATCTCATCGGCGCAGTCCTCCCCAGCGGCTCGCACGCTTCCAGATCGAAGCGCCGTCATCGCCCGACTGGCGCACCGTCAGCGCACGGCGCTGGCTTTCATGCAACAGCAGCGTGGCCACGATGGCGGCAATCTCCTTGTGTTCCGGTCGATCGGTTGCCTGCAGCGCAAAACGCTGCTCCAGGAAAGTCGTGTCGAAGGCGCCCCACATGAAGCGTGTGCTCTCCATGATCTGCTGATGGAACGGGATGCTCGTCTTGATGCCGCCAATCTTGTACTCGCGCAGAGCGCGGCGCATGCGCAGAATCGCTTCGGGCCGCGTCTCGCCCCAGACGATCAGCTTGGCAATCATCGGATCGTAGTACAGCGAGACCTCGAAACCTTCGTAGATGCCGCTCTCCACACGCACCCCCGGCCCCGTCGGTTCGGACAGCGTCACCACATGCCCGCCGGACGGCATGAAGTTATTGAACGGGTCTTCCGCCGTGATGCGGCACTCGATGGCCGAGCCGCGGGGGCGAATGTCCTCCTGCTTCCAACGCAAGCGGCGCCCGCTGGCAATGGCGATCATCTCCTTGACGATGTCCACTCCGGTGACCATTTCCGTCACCGGGTGTTCCACCTGCAGACGGGTGTTCATCTCCAGGAAATAGAAGTTGCCGTCGCGATCAAGCAGGAACTCGAAGGTGCCAGCGTTGACATACTTCACCGCCTGCGCCGCCCGCACCGCAATGGCTCCCATGCGTGTGCGCAGTTCATCGTTGACCGCCACCGAGGGCGCTTCTTCGATCAGTTTTTGATGGCGTCGTTGAATCGAACATTCGCGCTCGCCCAGGTGAATCACGTTGCCGTGCTCATCGGCCAGGATTTGGATTTCGATGTGACGGGCGTTTTCGACCAGCTTTTCCATGTAGACCGTATCGTCGCCGAAGGCGCCTTTGGCCTCACGACGGGCCGCCTGTAACGCACCCGCCAGGTCTTCGGGGCGGCGCACGGTGCGCATGCCCTTGCCGCCGCCGCCGGCCGCCGCCTTGATGAGCAGTGGATACCCGATCTGATCGGCCGCGGCCGCGGCCTCATCATCGTGCAGGCCCTGCGGCGTGCCAGGCACGACAGGCACGCCGGCCGCCATCATGCTGCGACGCGCTTCCACCTTATCGCCCATGGCGCGAATGGCCGACGCCGGCGGGCCGATGAAGGCAAAACCCTCGGCCTCGCACGCCTCGGCGAACTCCTCGTTTTCAGAAAGGAAACCGTAGCCGGGATGAATCGCCTCGGCGCCCGACTTGCGCGCAATGTCCAGGATCTTGTCAATGCGCAGATAGCTCTCTCTGGACGGCGCCGGGCCAATGTTGTAGGCCTCGTCGGCGTAGCGCACATGCAGCGCCTGGCGGTCGGCGTCGGAATAGATGGCGACGGTGCTCAAGCCGCGCTCCTCGCAGGCGCGCAAGATGCGCACAGCGATCTCACCGCGATTGGCGACCAGAACCTTCTTAAACATCGAACGGTTTGCCTCCTGTCGAGAAAAAAGACCGCGGCAGTCTGCGCCGGCGGGTCATTACCAGCTCGGTACGTACTTGAAATCGGCGGGCACCTCGTGCAGCGATTGCCAGGCCGTCACGATCGCCGGGTCGAACTGCGTGCCGGCGGCAGCCTCCAGGCGGTGCATCGCTTCGCCGTGCGGCATCCCTTTGCGATAGGGGCGATCCATCGTCATGGCGTCGTAAGAGTCGGCCACGCTGAGACAGCGGGCAATGGCCGGGATGGCCTCCCCCTTCAAGCCGGCGGGATAGCCGCGGCCGTCCCAACGCTCGTGATGGTGACGCAGCAGGGCCAGGGCCGTATCGCTCAAACCGAGCGCCGCTTGCAGCAGAATCTCGACCCCTTCTTCGGGGTGACGCTTCATCAGGGCGAATTCCTCTTCGGTCAGCGCGCCCGGTTTGTTCAGGATTTCGGGCGGCACGCGCATCTTGCCCAGGTCATGCAACGGGCCGATGTAGGCCAGCGCATCGATGTCTTCGGCCGGCAGGCCGATCTGGCGCGCCAGCAGCAGCGCATAGCGCACCACGCGGTCGCTGTGATCGGCCACCTCTTCTTCGACGGAGTACATGTCGAAGAGCAGGTCCATGATCTGATTGATGAGGAAGAAGGAACGTTCCTCCCCCGCCGACAAGAGATCGGGCAGCGGTGCTGGCGCCAGTCTGCCGCCCTCCAACAAGGTGCGTCCCAAGATCAACTGCACATGGGCGCGATCCGCCTCCATCACCATGCTACGGTGCCGGTAAATGCGTTCGGCGCGCTGCAGGCAGTCCAGCCCGGTGTGATACGAACCGCTGGCCAGATGAATGTTGCCGATCAGCGCGTTGACATCGGCCACCACCGAACGGTCGAAATGAAACAACTGCCGCACATGCACTTCCAGCGCCTGGCTGGCATAGCGCCAGGCCTCGCGCAGTTGGCCGCGGCGGAAATAGACCTCGGCGCGCATCTGATGAAAATAGCTCAGCCGCTCCAGCCAATCGGCATGTTTGGCGGTGCGCGCCAGTTCCTCGCCTTCCACCAGGCACGCCTCGGCCTGTTCGTAGTTGCCCAGGATGATCTCGTAATGCCCCAGGTTTTCCAACAGCGTAATGAGCGCCACCTGGTTGTCCACCGCACGCGCCAGTTCCAGCCCACGCAGATAGAGATCGCGCGCCTGACGATACTCGCCGACCAGCGCAAAGGCGTTGGCAAGGTTGATGTGCGCCCGCAGCAGCGTGCGCTGTTCGTGCACCGACAGCGTCGCCGCCACACGCTGGCGCAGGTCTTCCAACGTATCGAGCGCCTCGCGCAGCGCCCAAACGGCGTCCACCGCACGGTGCTGTTGGGCGGCGCAGAAGCCGATCACGCTGTAGGCGGTCGAAATCTTCGTCTTGTTGTCGCCCAGCAATTGCTCGCTCAACTCCAGGCAGCGGCGGGCGTTGGCTTCGGCCGCGTCATAGCTGCCGAGCAGAAAAGCCTGATCCTCGGCCAGGTGAACGTAGATATTGGCCTGTTGCGATAGCAAGCCGTACTGCTCAGCCAGCCCGATCGCCGCCTGCGCCCTTTCGATCGCAGCCACCGGCAATCCCTGGCTCGTGTAGTAGGCCCGCTGGCGGATCAACTCCACGATCCCCACCAGCGCCTCGGCCGATGTCATCTTCCCATCGGTCTCGTTCACGCCCGTTCGCCTTTCAGTTCCACGGTTCGTTCGCAAACTCGGTGGCCAGGCCGTCGCTCAGATAGAGGGTCAGAAAGACCTGATCTGGTTCGAACGGCAGCGGCGCCAGTTCCTCCAGCGTGCGTAGTTCGCCAAAATTTTCTTCGAGAGAGCGCAAACAACGCTGCTGCACTTCCTTGACAATCGCCGTCAGCGGTTGGCCCAACGGGCGCAAGTCGCTCTCGGCCAGCGCCAGTGTCAGGGTCACGACGCCGCTGGCCCACAGGCCATTGAGCGGCAGAGCGGCGGGGTCAGGCAGGCAGGTGAAGCGCACCGGGGCGCCGCAATCCACCTCGAATTCGAGCAGCGCCTCGTCTTCGACCTGGTAATCGGCCACATCCTTGATCACGCCGGCGAGGGCAAAGAGGCCGGGCGCCAGCGCCTGCAGGCGCGGCTTGCCCTGGGCGTGCAGGCGCAACTGCCCCAGGCCGCCCGTTTCGCCCAACGTCACCGCCCCGCCGTCCAGAATCACCGGCAGCAGCGCACCGGGACGAATGGCCGGGCAGTCCGCCGCCGTGAACTGCCAGCCCGGCAGTTCGACCGTCAGTTGCCTGGCCATCAGAGTGGGATGTTCCCGTGCTTCTTGGGCGGATTCGAATCGCGCTTGTTTTGCAGCATCTCCAGCGCGTTGATCAGCCGCGGCCGCGTCTCGCGCGGCTCGATGACATCATCTATGTAGCCGCGGCCGGCCGCCACATACGGATTGGCGAACTTGGTGCGGTATTCGTTCACCAGACGCATTCTCTCCGCCTCGGCATCTTCCGCCTCCTGCAGTTGGCGGCGGAAGATGATGTTGACCGCTCCTTCCGGCCCCATCACTGCAATTTCGGCGGTGGGCCAGGCCACGTTGAGATCGCCGCGGATGTGCTTGCTGCTCATCACGCAGTAGGCCCCGCCATACGCCTTGCGCGTGATGACCGTGATCTTGGGCACCGTCGCCTCGCACAGGGCATACAGCAGCTTGGCGCCGTGACGGATGATGCCGCCGTGCTCCTGCGCCACCCCCGGCATGAAGCCAGGCACATCCTCGAACACGATGATCGGGATGTTGAAACAGTCGCAGAAACGTACGAAGCGCGCCGCTTTCCACGACGCGTCGATGTCGAGCACGCCAGCCAGCACCATCGGCTGATTGGCCACGATCCCCACCGGACGTTCTCCCAGGCGGGCAAAACCGCACAGGATGTTGCGCCCAAAGTGCTCGTGCACCTCCAGGAAATCGCCGTCATCCACGACACGCCGGATGATCTCTTTCATGTCGTAGGGTTTGTTGGGGTTGTCGGGGATGATGCGGTCGAGCTCTTCGTCCATACGCAGCGGATCGTCGTTGGTCGGACGGCGCGGCGGGTCCTCCAGGTTGTTCTGGGGGAAGAAACTGAGCAGCTTCTGCGTCAGGAACATCGCCTCTTCTTCACCTTCGGCGACGAACTGCGCCACACCGCTCTTGTTGGCGTGCGCCAGCGCGCCCCCCAACGTCTCGAAGGTGACGTCCTCATGCGTGACGGTCTTGACCACCTCCGGCCCGGTGACGAACATGTGGCTCGATTCCTTGACCATGATGATGAAGTCGGTGATGGCGGGCGAGTAGACGGCGCCGCCCGCACAGGGGCCAAGAATGACCGATACCTGGGGAATGACGCCCGAGGCCAGGGTGTTGCGCAGGAAGATGTCGGCATAGGCGCCCAGCGATACCACCCCTTCCTGGATGCGTGCGCCGCCGGAGTCGTTCAGGCCGATGACCGGTGCGCCGTTCTTGAGCGCCATGTCCATGATCTTGCAGATCTTTTCGGCGTGCGCCTGCGACAGCGAGCCGCCAAAGACCGTGAAATCTTGCGAGAAGACGAATGTCAGCCGTCCCTCGATGGTGCCGTAGCCGGTGACAACGCCATCGCCCAGGACGCGCTGGTCGGCCAGCCCAAAATCGCTGATGCGATGGGTGGCGAACATGTCGAGTTCGCGAAAACTGCCCTTGTCGAGCAGACGTTCCAGGCGCTCGCGCGCACTCAGCCGCCCTTTGCTGCGGTGAATGGCCTGACGCTTGGCGCCGCCGCCCAGCTTGGCCTGCTCTCTCAACTCTCGTAGCTGTTGAATCTTCGGGTCGAGCGTCACTGGACTGACCTCCGCTTGAGATGTGATTTCAGGATGATGATGATGAAACGTGCGTGGCGTGCGGCGCAGGCGCCTGGCGCATGGCCAACAGCGCCAGCCAGCCTGACAGCAGCCAGGTCATGATGATCGTGTGCCACTGCATCAGCCAGAGCGGCACCGTTGGGTAGAAGAAGGGGTATTCGCCCAGGCCGTAGTCAACGAAATCGCTGAGTGTGAACCAGGCCAACGCGATCAGGGCGTGACGCACTTCGGCGCGCAGGCGGGTCAACAGGAAGATGCCCTGTAAGATCATGCCGAGATGCGCCACGGTCATCACGATCCCTTCGAGAGTCAGGGATGCGCCCAACGCCCAGTAACTGAACCAGAAGGTGACGGTCCACACGCCATACTTGAGCAAGCCGATCGCCGTGATGGCGTAGAACCAGGTCCAGGGCTTGCCGCGCCGCAGACCGGCCCAGGCGATGACGAACAGCAGGGCGAAGAGGGGACAGTCGGGGATGAAGATCCAAAGCAGCGGCGAGGGCGACCCCAGACCGCCCTTGCCCTGCAGAAAGTGCGGACCGTACCAGTAAGCGGTTCCGGCCGCAAAGCCGATCAGGTTCAAGAAGACGATCACGCGGGCCACAGTGCGCTGTTCGAGAAGCGCAAAGACTTGTGCAAGGGGGCGATTGACTCTGAGCATGACCCTTTCCCCAATCATGACAGCGCAGGGTTGGCGCCCTCTGCGCCAAGCGGTCGAATTGGCACGCCGCCCACGACGGCGCCCGGGGGTACATCCTTGTTGACCAGGCTCATGGCCGAAACGACGGCGCCATCGCCGATGACGACCCCTGGTAAGATCGTGCAGTTAGCGCCGATCACCGCATTGCGGCCAATCACCACCGGCCCCTTGCGCCATTCGTGCAACAGATACTCGTGCGCCAGGATGACAGTGTTGTAGCCGATGATCGTATTGGCGCCGATGACGATTTCTTCGGGAAAGAAGACATCGAGCACAACCGCCAGCGCCACCGACGCTCGTTCGCCCACTGTGACGCCGATGGCCTGGTACATGCGCCGTTTGACGTTCAGCCACGGTGTGTAGCGCGCCGTGTAGATGACTAGCCAGTTGCGCACCACCTTCCAAAATGGCACGGTCTTGTACAGGTGCTGCAACGTGTTGCTGTCGTCGGGCGATGGGGTGACCCGCAAGCGATCCTGACGTTTCTGCTCGATGGACACAGGCGGCTTATCCAATTTCGATCACAAGCTTGCCGAAGTGCTGATCGGTCTTCATGCGCGCCAGCGCAAGGGGATAGTCGCGCAGTGCAAAGACTTCATCAATGGCAACCCTGATCTTGCCGGAGAAGATCAGGTTCATCACCTTGACGAAATCGGCCTGGCTGCCCATCGTCGAGCCGATGATCTGCAGTTGGCGTGCAAAGACCAGGTTGACCGGCGTGACGGCGCGGTAGCCGCCGGTGCCGCCCACCGTCAGCAGACGGCCGCCGGCCCCCAGGCTGCGCAAGCTGTCGAGCCAGGTTGGCTCGCCGACGTTGTCCACCACCACATCCACGCCCCGCTTCTGCGTTTTGGCCCAGACCGCCTTGCCCCAGTTCGGCTCCTGGCTGCGGTCGCAAACCCAGTCAGCGCCCAGTGCCAGCGCCGCGGCGGCTTTCTGCGCATCGCCAGCGACGACGAGAACCGTCGCGCCGGCCAGTTTGGCCAGTTGCACCGTTGCCGTGTTGACGCCGCCGCCGGCGCCGACGACCAACACCGTCTCGCCCGGCTGCAGGCGTCCGCGTGTGAACAGCATGCGCCAGGCGGTGACATAGACCACCGGTGCGGCGGCGGCGGTTTTCAAGTCAACATGATCGGGCGTCGCCAGGAGATTGCGCGCCGGCACACGCACGAACTCGGCATAGCTGCCCGGCGCGTGTTCGCCCAACATGGAGAACTGATCGCAGAAGGGATGTTCGCCGGCCACACAATGGGGGCAGGCGCCGCACCAGAGGGTGGGGTTGTAGGTGACGCGCTGCCCCACCTGCCACCCCGTCACGCGTGCGCCCAGCGCGGCGATGACGCCGGCGCCGTCGGAGCCGAGAATGTGGGGCATCTTCAGTTGCAGGCCAGGCCATCCCCGGCGCACGAAATCGTCCAACCGGTTGAGTGCGGCGTAGTGCACGCGCACCAACACATCGTCCGCGCCAATGTCCGGCGTCGGGACGTCCTCACGATACTGAATGACCTCGGGGCCGCCATGTTCGAAGAAAACGATCGCTCTCATGCAACCAATCCTGGAATTCGATCAGTCTTTTCCCATTGATCGGGAATTCTTGCTGCGCGCTCGTTGCCGGTCGGCTCATAGATGGGAGTGCCGATAGG
Organism: uncultured Anaerolineae bacterium; assembly: GCA_964580725.1. GTDB lineage: Bacteria > Chloroflexota > Anaerolineae > SSC4 > Amarolineaceae > Amarolinea. The sequence continues at coordinate 42,346 of CAZOLV010000008.1, forward strand.
ACGGCGGCGCAACGAACCGCCGAACCAGGCCGCCAGCCGTTCACGGGCCAATTCGGCATAGTGCGGCTCTTTTTCACTGCCCAGGACGCGCCGATCGTGCATCACCGCAGCAATGAGCGACGAACCAACTCCCTTGGCCGGTACGCGCACACTGTCCAGATCGAAAACGTAATCGTCGCCCTTCGTGAACCAGAGCAAGGTTTCATAGCGGCCAGAAAACCGCTTGCAAGCATGAAGCCCATGACCAAAGCGCCAGATGATCCTGTTGCGCAGGCGCATACTCAGCTCTTTGAACAGGCGATAGCAAAGAATGTCGAGTGGATACACCTCGCCATCTTCGACGAAATTACCAACCTGCCAGCAAAGACTGCCGTTGTTGTTCAATACACGATACAACTGCGCAATGATCTGAGCCTGAGACTCAAGGTAACGCTCGATGGCAACCCGGTTTTCGTAATCCTTCCCCAGGTTGTAGGGCGGCGACGTGATGACCAGGTTCACCGTTTGGTCTGGTATCTCGCGCAGAAAATCGTTGACGTCACCTTCGAACAGCACGATTCGTGCATCGGGGCTGAAACGCCGATGAATCGTCGGTGGGGGTTGGAACAACGGCAAGCCAGACACGGCAGTGGACCTCTGTTTAGCGCAAACCAAGCTCTTGGCGCGCAATGACCAGACGCTGGATTTCGCTGGTTCCTTCGTAGATTTCGGTGATCTTCGCATCCCGGAAGTAACGCTCCAGGGGCAGTTCCTTGCTGTAACCCATGCCGCCGTGAATCTGCAGCGCCTGATGCGTCACGAACATGGCCGTTTCGCTGGCGTGCAGTTTGGCCATCGCCGCCTCCAGCGTGTAACGTTTGCCCTGGGCGCCGGCCGCCATCTTGGCCAACGCCGCCTGGTAGATCAACAGCCGGCTGGCCTCGATGCGCGTCTTCATGTCGGCGATCTTCCACTGAATGCCCTGGAACTCCCCAATCGCCTGACCAAAGGCGCGGCGCTGACGGGCATACTCCAGGCTCGCTTCGTAGGCCGCTTCGGCCACGCCAAGCGCCTGGCTGGCAATGCCAATGCGCCCGGCATCGAGCACCGTCATGGCGATGCGGAATCCCTGGCCCGGCTGGCCGATCAGGTTTTCACGCGGGCAGTGATAATCCTCGAACAGCAGTTCGGAGGTGGCGCTGGCCCGAATGCCGAGTTTTGGCTCCACCTTGCCGCGCACGAAACCGGGGCGATTTGGCTCGACCAGGAAGGCGGAAATGCCGTTGTGCCCCTTGTCAGGATCGGTCATGGCAAACAGCACCACGAAATCGGCCACCGGCCCGCTGGTCACCCACGATTTGCGCCCGTTGATCACATACGCGCTGCCGTCGGCGCTGCACTGCGCCCGCGTCTTCATGTTGCCCGCATCCGAACCAGACATCGGCTCGGTCAACGAGTAGGCGCCGATCGCCGCGCCGCCGGCAACCGGCCTCAGATACTTCTCTTTTTGCTCCTCCGTGCCAAACTTGAGCAAGCCGTGGCAGTAGAGCGAATTGTTGACCGATAGGATCGTGCTGGTCGCCACATCGGCCCGAGCGATCTCTTCGACCGCCAACGCATACGACAGGGTGTCGAGACCGGCGCCGCCGTACTGCTCCGGCACCTCGATCCCCATCAGCCCCAACGCGCCCATCTGGCGCACGATTTCGAACGGAAACTCCCCCGCCTCGTCGAAATGCGCCGCCCGCGGCGCGATCTCCTTCTGTGCAAAATTGCGCGCAACATCGCGAATCATTCGTTGCTCTTCATTGAGCTGCAGATCCATCTGAATCCTCCACAAACGAACAGGCCGCCGCAGCCCTCAGCCGCCGGCGACCACAACTCCCAAAACGGCCCACAACAGCCCACAGCCAAAACAGATCCCCAACAGCAGGGGCAAAGCGATGAGCGTCGCCAGCAGGTTGCCGGTCAGACGCCCGCCAGCGCGCGAGAGACCCGCCGCCGTCGCCAGGCTGACCAGTAACGCCAATACACCAGCGCTGGCCTGAGCAACCCAGTCCGGAGTGACCAAAACGACCGTGAGTAGATACAGGACGGCGGCGCCGATGACCAAACCACAACCGGCGCTGAATAGAGCAATACCAAGACGTTTCAAGCGGATGTACCTCTCGCAAGTTGGTGGGTTGCTGTCATTGTACACGATTCAGGGGAAATTCACAAGGCTTGCGCCGGGCAACGACTGCGCTCAATCGTGCAGCGCGGCGTAAATGCGGTCATAGGTGGTTTCCAGCGACTCGGGGATGACGCGGGCGCCGCCAATGATCGTCATGTAGTTGGTGTCGGCGCCCCAACGCGGCACGATGTGCATATGCACATGCTCGACTACGCCAGCGCCCGCCGCCGCCCCCAGATTGATCCCCATGTTGAAGCCATGCGGGCTGAGCGCCCGCCGCAGCGCCGCCAGGCCCTGGTTCGCCACCAACATCATGTCGGTCAGGGTGTCGGCGTCCAAATCCTCCAGGCTGGCTTTGTGGGCATAGGGGGCCACGAGCAGGTGTCCGTTGTTGTACGGGTAGAGGTTCATCATCAGATAGGCAAGGCGCCCGCGCAGCAACAGCAGTTCCTCCCTGTCATCGGCCACGGCCGGCTTCTGACAAAAGATGCAGCCGGTCTTTGGCCGTTCAGAATGGCCGCTGATGTAGCTCATGCGCCAGGGCGCCCACAGAATTGACATGGTGGTCTTCCTCGTCTTGCTAGTTTGGAATCCGCATGTGAGTCCGAGTCCGGGTCGGAATCCGAGTTTGGTTCATTGCACTGGAAAGAACGTCGCTGACGATGAGCGCCAGTGTACCAGATGCGCCGCACTGCGTCAATTAAAGATTGGTGAGACTTCCTCGAGTACGGAATCTTTCTTCCTTACCCTCGACGCCCATTCGGTGTATGGTAAGCGCATGACAACCCTGTTACACGAAGCGGCCGATGATTTGACCCTGGCCCTGCGCGCCGGCCAGACGCTTGCGCCTGGCGTGCGTCGCCTGGGGCGCCCACTGCGTTACTGGCCGGTCATTGACTCCACCCAACGTCCGGCGCACCGCGCGGCGCAGGAGGGCGCCGCCGAGGGCCTGGTCATCCTGGCCGACGAGCAGACGGCGGGCAAGGGGCGCCTGGGGCGTGTTTGGGAAGCGCCCGCCGGCTCCGGCCTGCTCATGTCGCTGCTGCTGCGTCCAAACGACCCGCATCCCGGCCCGCCGCGCCCCATCGTGCGCGCCCAACAGGGTTCTCAACTGACGATGTGCGTAGGCCTCGGCGCCGCCGCCGCTGTCGAAGAGATCACCGGCCTGGCTGTGCAGCTCAAATGGCCCAATGACCTGCTGTTGCACGGGCGCAAACTGGCCGGCATCCTGACCGAAACCCAACTCGACGGCGACCGTATCGTCTACGCCGTGACCGGCCTGGGACTCAACGTCAATTGGATCTTGCCGTCCGCTCACCCGCTGGCCGCCAGCGCCATCAGCCTGGCCCAGGCGCTGGGTAGACCGGTCAGCCGCCTGGCCTTGCTTGGCGCCATCCTGCGCCAGATCGAAGAACAGATCGAACATTGGCAGGCAGGACATTCGCCCTATGTCGCCTGGTCGCAGCGCATGGCATACGACCGACAAATGGTGCAAGTCACGCTCGGTGATGCGACCCTGACCGGTATTCTGAGCGGCGTCAACCAGGACGGTGCTCTACTCCTGCAAGATGCAGGAGGGGTCACCCACACCATCTGGGCGGGCGATGTGCAGCGGCTGGTGCAGGCTGCTGCGCCCGCGCCGGAGGCATGAGAAGGTCGCCGGTCTGGCGCGGCAAGCGCAGGCATTGCCTGCAATCTATTTCTGGACAAGGACCTCCCAATGAGCATTCAGTTCGACTGGCATGACGCCGAAGATGAACGCTGGCAGCACGATGACGAAGCCACCGCCAGCCCAAGCGCCCATGACTGGCGCCCGCCGGAGGCGCGCAACGCGCCCGCACCAGGCAGCGCCATGACGACGCGCCCCGCCAAGGGGCGTCAGGTCGCTTCGGAACGCACGACGCACTGGGAAACGACGCGCGTCGTGCGCTATCTGGGACTCGGCGTCTTCATCGGCCTGGTCATCAGCCTCGGCGCCATTTACATCATGGCCCAACGCAATCGCGCCGCCGCCCGCGCCGATCTGCAGGCCGTCATCAGCGTCGAAGCCAGTGCCCTGGCGAAGGGCGATGAAGAGGTCTTTCTCGCCTTTCAAGACGACACCGACGCCGCCTGGCAAAATCTACAGAAGAACCAGATCGAACAACTGCGCAGCCGCGCCATCACCACGCCCTTGATACTGGACGACTTCACCCTGACCGGCGACACCGCCTGGGCCGTCGTGCACTACGAGCAGGACGGCGCCGAGTATCAGCGTATTCAGTTCTACCGGCTGGTCGAAGGCCAGTGGAAACGCACCGCCCCCGACGCCGGCTATTGGGGCGAGGCCATGACGCTGGAAACGCGCCATTTCGTCTTTCATCACTACGCCAAAGACGAAGCCCTGGTCAAGGCGCTGGCCGAGCAGGCCGAAGAGTTCTACAGCCGAACGCAGCTCGACTTCAACGTCGGCGCCAGCCCACTGTTCACCTTCCACTTGGAGCCGCAAACCCAACCGGCGCAGGCGCGCTATAGCGAAGGCCTGTTTCATCTCTCCTCCCCACAACTGACCGGTGTACGGCGCGATGGGCATCTGCCGGCCGAACTGCTCGAAACCGTCGCCTACAACATCAGCCTGCGCCTGGCGATGGAAAAATCGGGTCTGTTCCTGCGTGCGCGCAATTTTGGCAGCGGCAACTGGATGATGCTGCAGGGCGTGGTCTTCTGGCAACTGGAACGGCTGACGCCCGACAACCGCATGACCGCCAACCTCGACGCACAGTTCCAGGCCGCCGCCTCGCAAGGACAATTCCTGCCGGTCACCGCCCTTTGGCCGCCCTTCCGCCTGGGCAGCATCGAACGCACCTCGCTGGCGATGGCGCAGTCCTATCACATCGTGACTTATCTGGCCAACAGCACAGCGCCTGGCCGCATTCCGGTGCTCTTACGCGCCCTGGGCGACGGCCTCGACGCCAGCGCAACCCTGGAACGCCTGGGCTTCGACCTGCGCACCTTCGAGCAGCAATGGCGCGCCTACGCATTGGCGCCCTGACCGGCATCTGGTATAATCCACCCGCCAGGCGTCTGCGCACGGCAATTCCAAACCGAAGGACAGCGAAGGACATCGAAGGGCGAGTGTTTCGATTCTTGGCCGCCTGCTGCCGGCGCTTGACGGCAATGACCCCGCCTGAGCGCCGCTCCCAGACATCAGCCTCGGCAGCGCATCACGTGCTGTGGCTGGCGTTCGTTTCTTTGCTCATCGGTCTTCAGTTGGAAGCGGGGCGCGCCGCGCCGTTGCCTTTCCAATCCAATTCGCCTAACCCAACTGTCACACCCACGCCCACCATCACGCCCACCTGGACGCCGTCCTGGACGCCCGCCGCGCCGACGGACACTCCCACTCTGACGCCTACCCTGCCGCCGGCAACCGACACCCCAACGCCAGCCACGCCCCCTCCCGATCTCAGCCCAACCCCAACGCCCACCGACGTCGAGTCGCCGTCGCCGGCCCCGCCCACCCTGACCGAAACGCCAACGCCGGTTCTGGACGAGACGCCAACGCCGGTTCTGGACGAAACGCCAACGCCCGACGCAACGGTCACGTTCACCCCAACCCCTGTCCCGTCACTGCCCCCGCCCCCGCCCCCGCCCACCGGCGCGCCGCTCACACCGGTCACGGCGACGCCGGCTGCGCTGCCACCCGCTGCTGGCGGCCTCTTTGGGCAGAGCCTGTTGCAGGCGCTCAGCTTCGTGTGGCTTGGCTGCGGCATTTTGTTGATACTTGTCATTGGCGTTGGGTTGGCTCTCCTGGCGCGCCGCCGCCCGCCGGCATGAATTCCATGCACGGCGCAAGGCTGGCCTCGCCGCCGTCTACCCGGTCATGGCGACGCACCTGGTTGTTGCTGGCCATCGTGCTGCTGGCCTTTGTCCTGCGCGTCTGGCGGCTCGATTTTCAGAGTCTGTGGCGCGACGAAGTAGACGCCCTGCGCTTTGCCACGCGTCCCCTGACCATGCTGTTGGGCGCCTTCAGCAAACCGGGTGAAAACGGCCCGCTCTTCTTCTTGTTGCTGCGCCCCTGGCTGCGCATCGTGGGCGAAAGCGAGTTTGCCCTACGCTTCTTCAGCGTGCTTTGGGGAACACTGATCATTCCGCTGACCTGGCTCGTCATCCGCCGTTTGGCGCGCAATTTGGGTCGCGGCGGCGCGGCCTGGCGCCAACTGACGCTGGCGGCTGGATTGGCGCTGCTTCTGCTCGCTGCTTCGCCCTATTTGATCTGGTACAGTCAAGAAGGGAAGATGTACGCCCTGGTGACGGCGCTGGCGCTGGCGTCGCTTGCCGCCCTGCTCTGGGCACTGGCGCCGGGGGCCGGGCATGTGGGCGGCCGCTGGCTGCTCTACATCACTCTAACCAGCCTCGGCTTTTATCTGCACGTTATGCTGGTGTTGATGCTGCCAGCGCATGCGATTCTCTTTGCGCTGCACTGGCCCGCCAGCCGCCGCCGTCTGGGCGGCGGGCTGATCGCACTGGCCAGTTTCATCCTGCCCTACCTGCCGTTGGTTTGGTGGCAATGGCGGCTCTTCACCTCACCCACGTTCGATCCTGGCTTCGAGTTCGTCTCGTTGCCGCGCGCCCTGGCGATTCTGCTAGCGGCCTTTGGACGCGGCGTGCGGGCGACACCGACCATTGGGCTGGTGGCGGTGTGGGTCTTTTGCCTGCTGACGGCCTGCGCCCTGGCCCTCCGTCGCGCCCACCCGTGGCAGCGCCTTGTGCTGTTTCTGTGCGCCTGGTTGCTGCTGCCACCGCTGCTGCTGCACATGGTGACGCTGCGCGTGCCGCTCTTCAACGACCGCTATCTCATCTTCATCGGCCCCGCCTTCTACCTGCTGTGCGCCATCGGCGTCATTCTGATGGCGCAGCAAAATCGGGCGCTGGCCCTGGCCGCGCTCGTACTGGCGTTGACGCTCGACGGCATCGGCGTCGTTGGCCAGGCCGTCACACCGATCAAGAGCGATTTTCGGGCGGCGGCGGCGTTCGTACAGGCCAAGCGTGCGCCCGCCGACGTGTTGGTCTTCTGTCACCCCTACAATCGCTTCGTTTTCGCCTACTACGCCGGTTGGGACTACGCCTGGCGCGAGGCGTCATTCACCAACGACGCACAGCGCGTCAGCGGTGAAAACGCCGGCGCACAGATCGGGCAGTTGTTGGAAGGGGCGGAATTCGCCTGGCTGATCGAAGCGGAGTGCGAGGCGTGGGATCGTCGCGGAATCAACCGGCGCTGGCTGGACGCGCATGGTCAGTCCGTGGCCGAGGCGTCAGTCACCGGCGTGCGCGTCACGCGTTGGCGTTTGCGTTGAAGTGTTGGCACATGGCCGATCTGGTCATACTTCGTGATCGTCGTGCTGCTGCCGAATGTCATCTTCTCGTGGTCGGCGCCGATATAGACGGTTGTGCTGCTCCCTATCACCGCCGTCACCCGGTTGCCATCCGCATCGTCAGGCCCACCCTGAGTTTGCCGAACGGCTTCGACATGAGCTTGCCGAACGGTGTAGCTGGTCAGCACCGTGCTTCCCTGCTTCACCTGCTGCAAGCGGTTCTCGGCATCCCTTCAACTGCGCTCAGGGTAAACTCCGACCAGGGTGTAGGTCACGCCGCCCACGGTGCGCCCGATCATGTTTGTGTTGCAGTCATCATTGTAGGCGCCGCTGCCCGCCGTCACCGGCGCAGGCGCGGGCGTCGCGCCAGAAGCGGAAATCGGATCGCAGTTGGGATCAGAGGACGTGCGATTAGCAGCGGTATTTATCTGGGGGGGTAACGGCCGCGGCGACCGGCGACCAGAGCAGACTGCCGATGACCAGCAGATGCAGCGCCAACAGCGGCCGCAGCCAGTGCGTGAAACGACGCGACGATGAGAGGAACGAAGCAGCAGTACGCGACGACATGACGAAATTCCCTTTCACGCAGTAACCCGAAACGGGAGGGATGCGGGGCCAGGGACATTCCTGACTGCCAAAGGATCGTCTCGACCCCCGGCATCTGGCGACGCCAGCGGTCTGAAGCAACTGCGGCGAGTATAACGCCGCCGCGTGGCATTGTCAAAGGGTGGGAGGAACGCAAAGGGCGCCAGTTTCGGGGTGTCGGGGTGCTTGGGCTGATGTGCGGCCACGGGCGAGGATTTCAACGCAAGGGGGCAAAGAGGCCAGGACGCAAGGGGTCAGAGAATCGAGGAAACGGAAATCTCAGGCTCAGCCTGCGGAAACTCCCGCCCCGATCTCCATCCTGTCAATCCTGTTCATCCTGTCAAAAAACCGGCGCCCGGCGGCCAGGACGCAAGGGGTCAGGAGGATGACGGGGCGCAGGGGTGATGTACGGTTGGCAGCACTCGCAAAAGTTTCCCCCAACTCCCATTTGGCAAGCCCGCTGACCTTTGGTATAATCCTCCTGTCCGTTGAGACGGCGTACCGCCGCCCGTTGGGCCGTCAGGTTCGCAGCATGACTCAGCGCAGCCAAGTTGACGCCATCCTAGCTCAATCGGCAGAGCAAGCGCTTCGTAAGCGCTAGGTTGTCGGTTCGATTCCGACGGATGGCTCTCGATATGGAGCAGGGCGTGAAAAGCCCTGCTCTTTTTTGTGGATTGGATTCTTTGCATGTCGTTCAACCGCCAGGTCATTGCAGGCATCTTCTGGGTCTTCGTCTCGACGATGGCCTCGCGCGTGCTCTCCTTCCTCTCCAAGATCATCCTGCTCAAACTGTTGGTGCCCGCAGACTTTGGCATCGTCCAGACCGCCTTCCTGGCGCTCGAATCGCTGCAACTGCTGCGCGAGTTCGGCTTCAGTTCGGCGCTCATCTACCGCAAGAGCGACATTCCCGCCGCCTCCGATGTCACCTTCTGGATCACCAACCTCACATCGCTCATCTACGCCGCGCTCGCCTTCGCCGGCGCACCCACCATTGCCCAATTCTTCGGCGATGCGCGCATCACCCCCGTGCTACAGGCGCTGGCCATCACCCTGGTCATCCGTTCGCCCGGCACGGTGCACTTCGTCCTGCTGGCCAAAGAACTCGATTTCAAACGCAAAGTCCTGCCCGACGTCATTCCAACGGTCGGCTACGGCGCCATCGCCATCGTCCTCGGTCTGCTCGGCTTTGGCGTCTGGTCGCTGGTGTGGGCCAAACTTCTCGAAGCGACGCTGGGCGTCATCCTGGTCTGGCTGGTCGTCCCCTATCGCCCCGCCTGGCGCTTCGACACGAGCATCGCGCGCGAAATGTTTCACTACGGCATGCACGTCGTCGCCAGCCAGATTCTCATCTTCGCCATCACCAACGTGGACGACGCCTTCGTAGCGCGCATCTCTGGCATGGCCGCCCTCGGCGTCTACGGCACCGCCTACCTCCTCTCCAACATCCCGGCCACGCAGATCACCGCGCTGGTCAACCAGGTCATGTTTCCTGCTTTTGCCCGCCTGCAGGACGACCTGCCCTACTTTCGGCTCACCTTCTTCCGCACCGTGCGCTACGTCTCAATCCTTGCCGCACCCGTCGCCCTGTTGACCGTCTTCTTTGCCGCCGATTTCATCCAGGCGCTCGACCCGACCAAATGGGGCGACGCCGTCCTGCCCATTCAACTGCTGGCGGTCTATGGCCTGTGTCGCTCCGTCGCCGCCAACATGGGCAACGTCTTCAAAGCAGGCGGCAAGCCGCAATGGCTCACCGCCATCGCCATCTGGCGTCTGACCACCATGCTCATCTTCCTCTACCCCGCCGTCGCCTACGGCGGCGTCGTTGGCGTCAGCCTGCTCTCGGCCATCGTTGCCGTGGTTGACTGGTTCATCTCCGCCTGGCTCTGCAACAAGGTTATCGGCGCCTCGCTGCGGGACTACGGCGCCATCCTGCTGCCCCTGCTGGCCTTTGCCACCCTCAGCGCCGCCGCCGCGTATGGTCTGCGCCTCCTCATCTTCTCGCAGGCCAGTTTCGTCTCTCTCGTCTTCAGTGGCGTGGTGGGCCTGGGTCTCTACGGCGCCTTGCTGCTCGCCGCCGACAGCGAACTGCGCGCCCTCTTCCAGCGCGGCCTGACCGCAGCGCGCGCCTTGTGGAAACAGTGGTCGCCGGCGTGACTTGACAGGTGCTTCGTGAGAATTCTGCTCGTGGCCAACGTTCAACTCAACCCCTACGTGCGCCTGCTGGCCGAAGGGCTGCGCACCGCTGGCGCCAACGTGCGCCTGGCCGCCGGTCTGTCGCTGCCCGGACTGCTGCGCCAGCGTTGGCGCGGCCTCGATGTGCTGCATCTGCACTGGCTCGAACTGCTCTACGAAGCGCCCACGTCTCTGCGCAGCGCCTGGCGCCTGCTCAACCTGCTGCTCACCCTGGTCCTGGCGCGCCTGCTGGGCGTCACTCTAGTCTACACCGTCCACAACTTCACGCATCACGAGGGGCGCTATCCTCGTCTGAACGACCTGGGCAACCGCGCCCTCTACCGCCTGGCGCACGCCCTGCACGTGCACGATGATGCCGCCGCCCAGGCGCTGACGGCGCGCCTGCCCGCCGCCGCCCTGGTCTACGTCGTTGCGCACGGCAGTTACATCGGCGCCTATCCCAACACCGTCGGCCGCGCCCAGGCGCGCACACACCTGGGGCTGGACGATGCCAGCGTCGTCCTGTTCTTCGGCGGCGGCATCCGTCCCTACAAAGGGCTGGAACTGCTCCTCGCCGCCTTTGCTCAGATCACCGACCCGCAGGCGCGCCTGCTCATCGCCGGCCATGCGCATCAACCCGCCTATGCCACAACCATCCAGGCCCTGGCCGATCAGGATGCCCGCGTGCGCCTGGCGCTGCGTCACCTGCCGGATGACGAGCTTCAGTTCTACTATCAGGCCAGCGACGCCTGCGTCTTGCCCTATCGGGCCGTCGCCACATCGGGTGCGGCTTTGTTGGCCCTTTCCTTTGGCTGCCCGCTGGTGGCGCCGCACCGCGGCCCCTTCCCCGCCCTCACCGCCGGCGGGCGCGGCCTGCTCTTCGAACCAGACAGCGTGACCGGCCTGGCCGAGGCGCTGCGTCAGGCCAACCGTTTCGACGCCGCCACGCGCCGCGCCTGCCTGACCTACGCCCAGGGCCTGGCCTGGCCTGCGCTGGCGCAGGCGCACCTGGCCGCTTATCGCCGGGCGTCAGGAGGAAGGGCGCCATGCTGAGCGGCCAGACCATCATCTGCCTGGCGCCCGAACGCTGGACCGGCCTCTGGCGCAATCGTCACCAGTTGATGACGCGCTTTGCGCGTCACAACCGGGTTTTGTGGGTCGAGCCGCGCCCCTACTGGGGCGATGTCGTGCACACGCTGCACACGGGGCGCCTGGGCGACTTCGGTCTGGCCTGGCCGCGGCCGCGGCACGTGCAGGATGGGCTGTTCGTCTATCGCGACCCGCTGTGGCTGCCGTTGAGCGGACGCGCCCCCCTGCGCCAGATCACCGCAGCGGGGCGGCTGTTGGCCCTGCGGGCGGCCGCGCGCCGCCTGGGCGGCGGCCGCCCGCCCATCCTCTGGCTGTTTCGGCCCGACCAGGGCGACCTGATTGGGCAGTGCGGCGAGCGCCTGGTCATCTACCATGCGGTGGACGAGTATGCCGCCTACGAACTAGAATTTCAGGCCGATCAGGCCGCCAATCGCCCTGGCCAGGTGCAGCAGATGGAGCAGGCAATTTTGCGCCGCGCCGATCTGGCGCTGGTGACCTCGGCGCCGCTGCTGGCCGCCAAACAGGCCCTGCACCCCAACATCCACCTGATCCCCAACGGCGTGGACTTCGAAGCGTTCAGCGCGGCGCTGGCGCAACCATCGGCCCCGGCCGCGCTGGCCGCCATGCCTCATCCCCGGCTCGGCTTCGTTGGCGCCATCAACGAAAAGGTGGATTTGCGGCTGCTCGGTGCGCTGGCTGCCGCTCATCGCGCCTGGCAGATCGTTTTGGTTGGACCAACGACGCTGCGCTACAATCTGGATGAGCTGGCGGCGCTGCGTCAACAGCCCAACGTGCATTTCGCCGGCCCCGTGCCTGTCGGCGAGGTGCCGCACGCCATCGCCGCATGCGATGTATCGCTGATGCCCTACAAGCGCAACGTCTGGACGCATCACATCAGCCCGCTCAAGCTGTACGAATACCTGGCGATTGGCCATCCCATCGTCAGCACGGCCATTGCAGCTACCGACGGGCTGGAGACGCTGGTCGCCGTGGCGCAAGATGCGGAAGATTTCGGCAGGCAAGCCGAACAGGCGCTGGCCAGTGCGGGCGATCAGGCGGCGGTTGCAGCCCGGCGCGCCTTTGCCGCCCAACAAACCTGGGACGCCCGCGTCGAGCGCATCTCGGAACTGATCGGCGCGGCGCGCGGCGCATAGGCGCCAAACCGCACACAAAACGAAAACCCTGCGGAGAAGCAGATGCTCACCTGGCAGCAACAACATGAAATCGAACAAACCGTCTACCCGGACTACAGCACGGCGGCTTACGCCGATCTACGCCAGCGCCTGGCGGAGGCATTGGCACCGGGGTCGTTCGTGTTCGATGCAGGCAGTGGGCCAGGCACCTGGCTGCTGCGCCGTCACCGCGACGCCATCCGTGTGGCCGGACTCGATCTCTTTCGCCCCGACCCCCTGCCCTCCCATTGTTACGCCATCGGCTCGCTCGACGCCATCCCCTACCAGGCGCAGGCGTTCGACGTGCTGCTCTGTTACGACGTAGTGGAACACCTGGCCGACCCGGCGGCGGTCTTCGCCGAGTTCTGGCGCGTGCTCAAGCCGGGCGGGCGCTGTTTCATCAAGACGCCCAATCTCTACGGTCCTTCCACGCTGGCGGCCGCCCTGTTGCCCCATGCTCTGCACATTGCCGTGCACCGGCGCCTGGGCACGCGTGAAGGCAGCGTCTTTCCCACCCTGTTCCGCTGCAACACGGCGGCGCAACTGCGCATGGCGCTGGTCGCCGCCGGTTTCACGGTCGAGGCGCTCTACACCGTCGAGGAGACCGCCGGCTATCTCGCCTTCAACCCCTGGAGTTATGCACTGGCCTTGCGCTACAGCCGCTTCCTGGCGCGTCCGGCCCTGGCGTCTCTGCGCAGCGGCCTGGTTGGATGTTTTCGTAAACCGTCTTTGTCGCCCCTTGCAAACGATGGTAAAATCGCGCAGTCTTGACAACTCGCACACAAAGCCCCGGAGGATGTAATGGACATTCATTTTGGAACCGACGGCTGGCGCGCCGTCATCAGCGACACTTTCACCTTTGCCAACGTGCGCCTGGTGGCCCAAGCCGTGGCCGACGTGGTGCGCCAACAGTACCCGGCGGTGCAGCCGCTGCACATGGTCGTCGGCTTCGACACCCGCTTTCTCTCGGATCGCTATGCGCGCGAAGTCGCCTGCGTGTTGGCTGCCAACGGCATCCGCATCAGCCTGACGCGTGCCGACACGCCAACCCCGGCCGTCTCGCACGCCATCGTGACGCGTCAGGCGCAGGGCGGCGTGATGATCACCGCCAGCCACAACCCGCCGCGCTACAACGGCATCAAGCTCAAGGCGGCCTATGGCGGTTCTGCCTCGCCCGCTGACTGCGAACGCGTGGAGGCGCAACTGCTGGCCAACGAACAACAGGGGCGTAGACCGCAGATGCTGGACTTCGACGACGCCCAGGCGCATGGCCTGATCGAACGTTTCGACCCGCGCCCCGACTACCGCAATCACCTGGCGCGCCTGGTTGATTTCGAGACGATCCGGCGCGGCCACCTGCGCGTGGTGGTGGATGCGATGTACGGCGCCGGCCGGGGATTTCTGGCCGACATGCTGTGCGAGGCAGGCGCCGACGTACTGGAACTGCGCGGCGAGATGAACCCCGGTTTCAACGGCATTCACCCGGAGCCAATCGCACGCTATCTACAGCCCCTGGCCGAAACATTGTGCGGCGGCGTGTGGCATCTGGGCCTGGCCACCGACGGCGACGCCGACCGCATCGGCGCGATGGCGCCCAACGGCCGTTTCATTGACCCGCACGTCATCATGGCGCTCAGCCTGCGCTATCTGTTCGGCCAACGCCAACAGCGCGGCATGGTGGTCAAAACGGTTTCGACGACCCAAATGCTGAATCGCCTGGCGACGCGCTACAGCCTGCCGATCCAGGAGACGCCGGTCGGTTTCAACCACATCAGCGACCTGATGATGAATCACGACGTGCTGATCGGCGGCGAAGAATCTGGCGGCATCAGCATCAAGGGGCATATTCCTGAAGGCGACGGCGTGCTGATGGGGATGCTGTTGGCGGAGATCGTGGCGGCGCATGGCAGCGACTGTCAGGCGCTGCTGGCCGACCTGACGCGCGATGTGGGGGCCTTCTACTATGCGCGCAACGATTTTCAGTTGAAGACAGTGGATGGGCGCCCGCCCTTCACCAAGCGGGAGCTGACGGCGCGGCTGATGCAGTCGCCGCCGGCGCAGTTGGCGGGTGCGCCGGTGGCGCAAGTCTTGTCCAACGATGGCGTCAAGTACGTCATGCAGGACGATAGCTGGCTGCTGATTCGCCCCTCAGGCACCGAACCGGTGCTGCGTATGTACGCCGAGGCGCACAGCGAGCCGATGGTGGCGGCGCTGCTCAAGGACGGCGAGTCGTTGGCGCCACTCCCCGCCCGGCGCAATGGCGATCATTGATCACGCAGGGTTCGTTGGTCGGGCGGCTTTGCGCAGGCGCGTCATCAGGCGCTGGAGGAATCCGGCGGGCGGCGCTGCGTTACAGGCGCCGGACATGGCCTGCATCGTCCAGGCCAGGCTGGAACGGCAGCGCAGACAAAAACGCAGATGATTGTGGATCAGTTGCATCTCTTCACGGGTGGCTCGATTCTCAAGAAAGGATGCGTACAACGATTCCAGTTCTTCGCAGGTTACAGTCGGCTTCACTCGCCCCTCGGTTTCGAATCTTGAATGATGGTGATGGTGACGCCAACGCGTCAACCGCACACGCCCGGCGCTTGTTCTGCGTGTAGCAGACAAATGTTCGAGCCATCCGCAGCACTTGAATAGACGGCGTGGGGCCGGAATTGTCACAGGTCCCTTGACGGACGGAATGACCCGTGCTATGATTTCAGTAACAAAGCGATGCAGCCCGACCAACGCTGCACCGGCCGCCAGCAGCCGTTGGGCAAAGCTGACACTGCCCTGACCTACCTCGAAGGAGAGGTTCTCTTATGACCCACAAAGGCAAGATGCGAGCCATCATCAAACCCGAACGATCCCCGGGCCTGGAGATGGCGCTGGTTGATCTTCCCCGCGTTGGCCCCCATGACGCCCTCATCGCAGTCAAAGCGACATCCATATGCGGCACCGATCTGCACATTTTCAAGTGGGACCCCTGGGCGCGAGCGCACATTGACCCGCCGATCGTGGTGGGTCACGAGTTTTGCGGCGAGGTGGTGGAGGTGGGCCGTGAGGTGACGCAGGTCAAAGTGGGCGATTTCGTTTCAGCCGAAAGTCACATAACCTGCCAGACCTGCGCCCAGTGCCGCACCGGCAACGGGCATATCTGCAAGAACACCAAAATCATCGGCGTTGGGCGCGACGGCTGTTGGGCCGATTACATCGCCATGCCGGAGTTCAACCTGTGGCACAACCCGCCCGATATGCCGGTCGAAATCGCCAGCCTGCAGGAGAATTTTGGCAACGCTGTGCACACCGCCTTTGCCACCGATGTAACGGCGCGCAAGGTGCTCGTTTCGGGCTGTGGGCCGGTGGGCCTGATGACGATTGCGGTCTGCAAGGCGGCCGGCGCTCGCCAGATTTTTGCCACCGACATTTCTCCCTATCGCCTACGCCTGGCGCTGCGCATGGGCGCACAGTTTGCCTACAACGTCAGCGAAACCGATCCGGTGCGGGCGATCATGGAAGCGACCGAGGGTGAGGGAGTGGATGTGTTGCTGGAGATGTCGGGCGCGGCGGCGGCGCTCGATCAGGGTTTCAAGGCGCTGCGCGATGGGGGCGAGGCGGCGCTGCTTGGGCTGGCCCCCGCCGCCATTGGCTTCGATCTGAACAATCACATCATTTTCAAGGGCGCCACGGTCTACGGAATCGTAGGGCGGCGCCTGTGGCAAACCTGGTATCAGATGCGCGGGCTGCTGCGTTCCGGCGCAGTGGACCTGACGCCGGTCATCACGCACCGTTTTGCACTGGAGGACTATCAGGAGGCGCTCAGCGTCATGCAGAGCGGGCAGAGCGGTAAGGTGGTGATGTTCCCAAATGGGTTGCCCGCAGGGGCTGCGTGACAGCGAGGAGAAGCGAGCAATGACTGACAAACTGGCTTGGATCACGGAAGAGATGACCAGTCTGGAGCAGCAGGGTCTGCGCATCAGGCTACGCACGATTGGTTCGGCGGTCGGCGCCTGGATGACGGTGGATGGCCGGCGCGTGCTGAACATGTGCACCAACGATTACTTGGGCCTGGCCAATCACCCGGCGTTACGCGCCGCCGCCCAGGCGGCCATTGGCGAGTGGGGCGTTGGCCCGGCGGCGGTGCGCTCGATTGCGGGTACGACGGCGCTGCATGCGCAATTGGAAAAGCGCCTGGCAGAGTTCAAGGGGGTGGAAGATGCGCTCTATGTGCAGTCGGGCTTTTGCGCCAATCAGGCCGCCATTGCGCCGCTGGTGGGCAAGGAAGATGTGATTTTCTCCGACCGCCTCAACCATGCGTCCATCATCGATGGCTGCCGTCTCTCCAGCGCCAGGATCATCCCCTACGAACACTGCAACGTCGAGGACGCCGAACGCGTGATCCGGGAGAACCTGCCCAATTACCGCCGCGGGCTGCTGATCAGCGATGGCGTCTTTTCGATGGATGGCGACATGGCCCCGCTCGATCAACTCCATGCGGTCGCCGAACGTTACGGTGTGATGACCATGGTGGATGACGCCCACGGCGAAGGGGTGATTGGGCGCGGCGGGCGCGGGATTGTGGATCATTTCGATCTGCGCGGCAAGTTCGATGTCGAGGTGGGAACTTTGTCCAAGGCCTTTGGCGTCGTTGGAGGCGTGATTGCCGGCAAGAAGGTGATTGTGGATTATGTGCGTCAGAAAGCGCGCCCGTTCCTCTTTTCCAGCGCCGTGACCCCCGCCGATACAGCCGCTTGCCTGGCGGCGGTTGATCTGCTGGAGGCCTCGACAGCCCTGGTCGAACGTTTGTGGAACAATGCGCGTTTCTTCAAGGGTGAGATGCAGCGCCTGGGCTTCGATACCGGGCGCAGCCAAACGCCGATCACCCCGATCATGCTTGGCGAGGCGCCGCTGGCGCAACAGTTCAGCCGCACGCTGTTCGAGCGTGGCCTGTTTGCCATGGCGATCGGTTTTCCCACGGTGCCGCGCGGCCAGGCGCGTATCCGTGTGATGATCAGCGCCAGTCACACCGAGGACGATCTGGCGCAGGCGTTGGAGATCTTTGGCGCCGTAGGCAAATCGTTGGGCGTCATTTGAGCAGGGATGAGGAGGGGAACAATGATGAGGAAGCAGACAGGGTCGTTTCGTTTAGGGGTGCTGGCGGCGTTGTGCCTTGTGTTGGTCGCAGTGACGCTGCCCGCTTGCACGCGTGATCGCCCGGTTGCCGATGAAGGGGCGGCGTGGACACAAACGCCAGGCGCGACGGGACAGCAGGCGGCGCCCGCCGCTACACCGGGCGCCGGCGCGGTGGGGCAGGGGGGCGAGTTGCCCACGGGCCAACCGGCGCCAGGGGGTGACGCAACCACCCTGCCGATCGCCACCCCGCCGCCGGCCGTGGCGACGATCCCCGCGCCCATCGAAACCTGGTCATACGTCGTCCAGGAGGGGGATACGCTGAGCGACATTGCGCAGCGGTTTGGCGTGGATGTCAACGTGCTGGTAACGCTCAACAATCTCAAGGACGCTGGCGACATTCGCGCCGGTCAGGTCATCAAGATTCCGGGCACGCGGCCGAACGATGTGATCCTGCAGCCGAACTACATCACCCATACAGTGCAGCGCGGCGAGACGTTGGGGGTGATTGCCCAACGCTACGGGACGACGATCGCCGAGCTGATGCGCATCAATTCGATTTCCAACCCGAACCTGATCCATCCCGGCCAGGTGTTGAAGGTGCCGAACAACGCCGGGAGCAGCAGCGGCAGCAACAGCGGCGAGCCGCGCATCTACATCGTGCGTCGTGGCGATACACTGTCTCAGATTGCGGCTCGTTACGGCGTTACGGTGGCGACCATTGCCGCGGCCAACGGTATCAAGGATCCGAGCAAGATCGTCGAAGGCCAACGATTGGTCATCCCGTAGAAAACCTGACAGGTCTTGGAGACCTGTCAGGTTTGGAAAACCAGAAAACCTGACAGGTCTTGGAGACCTGTCAGGTTTGGAA
>CAZOLV010000008.1:60949-89511 GCA_964580725.1 uncultured Anaerolineae bacterium
CTTGGAGACCTGTCAGGTTTGGAAGGTCTTGGAGACCTGTCAGGTTTGGAAAACCAGAAAACCTGACAGGTCTTGGAGACCTGTCAGGTTTGGAAGGTCTTGGAGACCTGTCAGGTTTGGAAAACCAGAAAACCTGGTACCCCCAACACATGCACGACAGAATCGAGGGCAAGAAAATGATTCGCGAGACTGAACTGCAAGAACTGGTCGAAATGATTGGCAAGAAGGCGCCGGTGCTGAGCCTGTACCTGAATGTCAATCCGTTGCGGCGCACTGTCGAGAAGTACAAGCTGGCGTTGCGGCGCTTACTCGCTTCGGTGGAGGATCAGGCCAACCCTGCCGACGCCCAGCGGGTGACGCGCTACTTCGACTTCGAGTACAACTGGCAGGGGCGCGGAGTGGCGTGCTTCAGTTGCCAGGCGGACGGGTTCTGGCGCGCCTATCCACTTTTCGTACCGGTGGAGGACAGCGTCTTTGTCAACCCTCGGCCCTATGTCAAGCCGCTGAGCAACCTGCTCGACAACTACGCCCGTCACGGCGTGGCTGTGGTTGACCGCGAAGGGGTGCGTCTGTTCACCTTCTTCATGGGACAGTTGGAGGAGGCCAGCGGAACGTTTGGCGAGGATGTCAAGCGCCAGCGCGGCGGCGGACGTTCGGCGGCGCGCTTCCAACGCGCGGCCGAGGAGACGGTGGAACGTAACATCAAGGATGCCGTCGAAGAGGCGATTCACTTCTTCGAGAGCAGTTGCAAGCGCATCATGGTCGCAGGCACCGACGAAAACATCTCGCAATTTCGCTCCCAATTGCCCAAGATGTGGCAGGAACGGGTTGTGGGGACGTTCAATGTGAGCGCCAATGCGACGCCCGCAGAAATCGGTGAGCTGGCGCTGGGCGTTGCGCAGCAAGCGGCGGTCGAACGGGAGCGCGCCTTGATCGAGCAGATCGTGACGGCGGCCAACAAAGGCGGAAACGCCGTGATGGGGCTGGCCGATACGGTGGCGGCCTTGCAAGCGGGCCGCGTCCTGCAGTTGGTCATTGCCGAAGGCTACGAAGCGCCGGCCTTCCGCTGTAGCAACTGCGGCTATCTCTCGGTTGCCACCGCCACCGCTTGCAACTTCTGCGGCGGCGCCATGCAGGCGGTGCCCGATGTGGTCAATACCCTGGTGCGTCGCACCCTCGAAGCGGGTAACAACGTTGTGGTCGTCAGTCAAGACGACTCCGCCAGTCTGGGGACGTTCGACCAGATCGGGGCGCTGCTGCGCTACTGAACGACAGTGACTCCCCGGCGCTTGGCGCAGTCTCAACGCTGCTGTGTCATTTGGGGCGTGGGACTTCCGAAATCACGGCCGGCCCGTCATAGCGACGGCGCTTGCTCCCGCGGTTTCGGAAGTCTCCCCCTTTCGAGGTGTTAGATAACCAATATGATGCGATTCGATCGCTTTACCGACCGTGCGCAGGATGCTGCGATGCGGGCGTATGAAATCTTGCAGCGTTACAAGCATACGCAGGTGGATACCGAACACCTGCTGCTGGCGTTGGTGGAACAGGCCAACGGCGTCGTGCCGCAGATTCTCGACCGGCTGGCCGTTCCGGCCAACGTGGTGGCGGCCAAGCTGGACGATGTGCTGCAGGCCGCGCCCAAGCTGACAGAGACCCCCTACGGCGGGGCGGTGAGCCAGGTGTTCATCACGCCGCGCCTGAAGCGTGTGATTGACAATGCGACAGAAGAAGCCGGGCGCATGAAGGACGAGTTCGTTTCGACGGAACATCTCCTCCTGGCCATTGCAGCCGAACGTAACACGCCGACGGCGCGTATTCTGAAGGAACACGGCGTCAGCAGGGAGCGCATCCTGCAGGCGGTGGAGCAGTTACGCGGCGGTCAGCGGATCACCAGCCAGACCGCCGAAAGTCAGTACCGGACGTTGGAGAAGTTCAGCCGTGATCTGACGGCGCTGGCGACACAAGGCAAGCTCGATCCGGTCATCGGGCGCGACGCCGAGATTCTGCGCGTGATCCAGGTGCTCAGCCGGCGCACCAAGAACAACCCGGTGTTGATCGGCGAGGCGGGCGTTGGTAAGACAGCCATCGTCGAAGGGCTGGCGCAGAAGATCATTGCCGACGAAGTGCCCGAAATCCTGATGAGCAAGCGTGTGCTTTCGCTCGATCTGGGGGCCATGGTGGCCGGTACTCGTTTTCGTGGCGAGTTCGAGGAGCGTTTGAAGACGACGTTGGAAGAGGTGCAACGCGCCGAGGGTGAGATCATTCTGTTCATAGATGAAATCCACACGGTGGTCGGCGCCGGTGCGGCGTCGGGGGCGATAGATGCCAGCAACATGATGAAGCCGGCGCTGGCGCGCGGCGAACTGCGCTGCGTCGGCGCGACGACGCCGGACGAATACCGGCAGTATATCGAAAAGGACAGCGCGCTGGAACGGCGCTTCTCGCCGATTTGGGTCGAAGAGCCGACGATGGAAGACACGATCGCCATCTTGCGCGGCGTGCGCGACCGTTACGAGGCGCATCACAAGGTTTCGATTGACGACAAGGCCCTGGTGGCCGCCGCTCGCCTTTCGCACCGCTACGTTTCCGACCGCAAGCTGCCCGACAAGGCCATTGATCTGATTGACGAGGCCGCGGCCAAACTGCGTGTGGCGCTCTACACCATGCCGAACGGCTTGCAGGAGAAGAAGAGCCATCTGCAAAGACTGACGGCCGAGGAAGAGGCAGCCTGGGCGTCGCGCGACTATGAGCACGCGGCGACTTTCAAGGCCGAACGGCTGAAGTTGGAGCAGGAGTTCAACATCGCTCGCACCAGTTGGCGGGCAGAGACCGGTTTGGATGAGGTGGTGAGCGAGGAGGACATTGCGCAGGTGGTGGCCAGCTGGACAGGCATCCCCTTGACGCAGATGCTGGAGAGTGAGGCGCAGAAGCTGTTGCGCATGGAAGACGTGCTGCACGAGCGCATCATCGGCCAGGACGAGGCGATCAACGCCATTGCGGATGCCATTCGGCGGGCGCGCAGCGGCCTGAAAGACCCGCGCCGGCCGATCGGCTCCTTCATCTTCCTGGGCACCAGTGGCGTGGGCAAGACCGAATTGGCCAAGGCGTTGGCGGCCTTCATGTTCGACGATGAAGATGCCCTTCTGCGCATTGACATGAGCGAGTACCGCGAAGCGCACACCGTCAGCAGGCTGATCGGCGCACCGCCGGGGTATGTGGGCTACGACGAGGGCGGTCAACTGACCGAAGCGGTGCGCCGCCGGCCGTACCGCGTCGTGCTGTTCGATGAGATCGAAAAGGCGCACCCGGAGGTGTGGAATGCGCTGCTGCAGATTCTGGAAGATGGGCGTCTGACCGATGGTCAGGGGCGCACAGTGGATTTCCGCAACACCGTCATCATCATGACCTCGAACATCGGCACGGCTTATGCCAAGAAGGGCGGTGCCTTGGGTTTCGTGCGCGCCGACAGTTCTCAAGAGGAGACGCGCGAACTGCACGCTCAGATCGAACGCGGCCTCAAACAGACGTTCCGGCCCGAATTCCTGAATCGCATTGACGAGGTGATTATTTTCGAGGCGCTGAAGCTGGAGCATGTCGTCAAGATCGTAGATATTCAGGTCAAGGATATTGCTGCACGCCTGGTGGAGCAGGGGCTAACCATCGAGCTGAGCACGGCTGCGCGGCGCTGGCTGGCCGAAAAGGGCTTCGATGCGCAGTTTGGGGCGCGCCCGCTGCGCCGGGCGTTGCAACGCTATGTCGAAAGCCCCTTGAGCAAGCGGCTGCTCAAGGGGGAATTCAAAACTGGCGATGTCGTCTACGTGGATGTGGATGTGACCGGCGGCGACGATCTGGTCTTCACCAGGCAGCCCGACCAGCCGATTGCGGTGGATCTGTCGCCGCTGGCGCCGTCCGCACGGCCGGCGGGGGCATAACGAGACCGTAACAGGAGCTTGCAAACACCGTCTTTGTAACGGCTTTGTTATAGAAAAGGGATTGACTTTTGCGCGTACTGCGTGTAGAATCAGCCCCGTAAGCTCGAAAGAGTTTACGGCCAGGGCAGAGGAGCGGGGGACTTCTGCCCTGGTTCTTTTTTTGCCCCCGTGCCATAAGTTGTGCGATTCCACACTGACTGAGGCGAGCGCCGGGCGCTTGATGCGCTTGATCCAGCGATCAAGCACGCCAGCGTCCGGCGTTCAATTTTTTCGAGCCAGGGCGACGGCGATCTGTGCCGCGATGCGCGCATTGTTTTCCAACAACGCCATGTTGGTGTGCAGGCTGGCTTTTTCGGTCAGCGCCGAGACGCGCGCCAGCAGGAAGGGCGTCAGCGCCTTGCCGCGCAGTCCCTGGGCGGCAGCTTCGCGCAGCGCCTGCTCGATGGCGGGTTCGACGATGTGAGCGGGCAATTCGGCAGCGGCCGGAACGGGCGCACAGATCAGCAGTCCGCAGCGCAGCCCCAGGGCGCGCTGTGCGCACACGATGTCCGCCGCCTCTTCGGGCGACTCGACCCGCACATCTACCGGCAGGCCGCTTCGACGGCTGTAGAAAGCCGGGAACTCATCGGTCCTATAACCAAGCACCGTCACCCCATGCGTTTCCAGCCATTCCAGCGTAGCCGGCAAATCGAGGATGGCCTTGGCGCCGGCGCACACCACCGTGACGGGGGTTTGCGCCAGTTCAGGCAGATCGGCCGAAATGTCGAAGACGCCGCCCCGATGTACGCCGCCAATGCCGCCGGTGGCGAAGACTTCGATGCCAAAATGCTGTGCGATGAACATCGTAGTGGCGACAGTGGTGGCTCCGTCCAGTTTCTGCGCCATGACGATCGGCAGATCGCGCCGGCTGACTTTGCGCACGTTGGCCGATGTCGCCAGATGATGCAGCTCGCTGTCGGTCAGACCGGCGCGCAGTTCGCCCTGCAGAATGGCGATGGTGGCCGGTTCGGCGCCATGCTCACGCACCTGCGCCTCCAGGCGACGCGCTAGCCGCAGGTTGTGCGGGTAAGGCAAACCGTGCGCAATGACCGTAGACTCCAACGCCACGCGGGGCAGGCGCGTTCCCAAAGATTGGATACCAGATTCGATTGACACATTCCCCATCCTTGACTGCAACGCCCGGCGGGCGGCGTCATTTGACCAAAAGTGTAACACAACTTCCAGGCTTGAGCAAAGCGGGCGCGGCCTGTGATGCAACCAACTACAACGATGTTCAGTTACCGGTCTCTGTTGCGCAGGATCGGCTCGGTAGCGAGTTCGCCTGTGATGCAACCAACTACAGCGGCGTTCCGTTACCGCGGTGTGTTTGACATTTGTTCGGTTGGTCTCTAAAATGAATGTGAGTGAATGCCGCATGCGTCTGTGCCGCCTATTGTGCTACCTGTGATCGCTATGATGTACGTTCATAGTCGTTCTTGAGGAGAAACAAGAGAGTATGTTGAATCATCTGAACCTGACGACCTTCGAATCGCTCTCGCTGTGGGGCGTGTTGGTCGTCGCCGTTCTGGGTCTGGCCTATGCCATTTTCCTGCGCCGTCAGGTGTTGGCCGAGGACAAGGGTACTCCTAAGATGCAGGAAGTGTGGGAAGCGATCAAGCAGGGCGCCGATGCCTATCTGGGTCGCCAACTACGCAGCATTCTGCCTTTCATTGGCCTGCTGACCATCGCCCTGTTCCTGAGTGTGTACATCGTGCCGCCGTCGCGGGAGGCGCTCGAACGCTTCCCCGGTATGAGCGACAATGCCTTGAAGCTGTTGATCGGCTTCGGCCGCGCCATCGCGTTCATCATGGGCGCCGGTTTTAGCCTGGCGGTCGGCCAGATCGGCATGCGCATGGCCGTCGAGGCCAACGTGCGCGTGGCGGCCGAGTCACGCAAGAGTTTTGGCGGCGCGCTGCGCATCGCCTACCGGGCCGGCACCATCACCGGCATGTTGACCGATGGCCTGGGTCTGTTTGGCGGTACCATCATCTTCATGATCTTCGGCGTCGCTGCGCCAGACGCCCTGTTGGGCTTCGGCTTTGGCGGCACGCTGCTGGCGCTGTTCATGCGTGTCGGCGGCGGCATCTATACCAAAGCCGCCGATGTCGGCGCTGACCTGGTGGGCAAAGTCGAACAGGACATTCCTGAAGACGACCCCCGCAACGCCGCCGTGATTGCCGACCTGGTGGGCGACAACGTGGGCGACTGCGCCGGTATGGCCGCCGATATTTTCGAGTCGTATGAAGTGACCATCGTCTCTGCCCTGATCTTGGGTCTGGCGCTGGTTGCCTCCACCCGCGACATCAACTGGATCATCTACCCGCTGCTGGTGCGCGGCATTGGCGTGCTGTCTTCGATCATCGGCACCTACCTGGTCAAGGCGGGTCCGGGCAAATCGGGCAACGCCATGGCGGCGATCTTTCGCGGGTTCCTCACCTCGGCGGCCATTTCCACCGTCCTCTTCATGATCGTGGCCTACTTCTACATGCAGGATGTGCCCGGCGGTTGGTGGCGCCCCTTCCTTTCGACGAGCGTCGGCGTCTTGTTGGCCATCGTCCTCGATCGCCTGACCGACTATTTCACCGGCACCGAAGCCTCGCCCGTCAGGGAAATCCGCGCTTCGACCGGCGGCGGCCCGGCCACTACCATTTTGGCCGGTCTTGGCGTGGGCTATGAGTCGAGCGTCTGGTCGGCGATCGTCATTGCGTTGACGATCCTAGCGTCGGTGCTGATCTACTCCGGCATGGGCGTGGCCTATGTGCTGTACGGCATCGCCTTGACCGGTATCGGCATGCTGACCCTCACCGGCAACAACGTGGCGATGGACTCCTTCGGTCCCATCTCTGACAACGCCAATGGCATCGGTGAAATGGCCGGTTTGGACAAGGACGCCCGCCAGATCATGGCCGATTTGGACGCCGTGGGCAACACCACCAAAGCGATCACGAAGGGCATTGCCATCGGTTCGGCTGTCATTGCGGCGGTGTCGCTCTTTGGCTCGTTCATCACCGACGTCTCCAAGATTGATCCCACCGCCCTGGTCAATGGCATCCGTATCTCAGAGCCCAACGTTTTCATCGGCTTCCTGATCGGCGGCGCGGTGCCGTGGCTTTTCTCGGCCCTGGCCATCAAGGCCGTGGCGCGTGCAGCCGGCCTGATCGTGGAAGAGGTCCGGCGCCAGTTCAAGATTCCGGGTCTGATGGAAGGCAAGGTCAAGCCCGACTATCGCCAGGCCGTGACCATCTCCACGGTAGCTGCGCAGAGCGAACTGGTCAACCTGGCCGTGCTCGCCATCGTGACCCCGGTGATCGTGGGTTTGGCGCTGCAGGTAGAGGCGCTGGGCGGTTTCCTGGCGGGCATCATCCTGTCCGGTCAACTGCTGGCGGTTTTCATGGCCAGCGCGGGCGGCGCGTGGGACAACGCCAAGAAGACGATCGAAGATGAGCCGCGCAACCTGGCGAAGAACACCGGCAAGGGGTCCGAGCGTCACAAGGCCAGCGTGGTGGGCGACACCGTGGGCGATCCGCTGAAGGACACCGCCGGCCCTGCGCTCAACCCGATGATCAAGGTGATCAACCTGGTCAGCCTGATCATTGCGCCGATCATCGTGCAGTACAAAGAACTGAACCTCGTCACCGGCATCATCATCGTGGGCGGCCTGATCATCGTCGGCTGGGCCGTGCAGCGCAGTCGCAAGGGCGGCAACTTCGCCGGCGTCACCGCGGCCGTGGAGCACAAGGGCGGGAAGAAGTAATAGTCGGTAGGGCGCGGGCTGGTTGCAGCCTGCGTGTCCGCAATCACAACGGGGAGAGTCGTTCGACTCTCCCCGTTTGCTTTCGTCTGTTACAAGACTGTGACAAAGTATTAAGGATCGAGAGATAGATTTGTTCTATTGCATGGGCGTCGCATGGGCGCCCGGTAGTGAGCGCAACATGTTGGGAACATGGGCAGCGGGCGAGATGCCCACTGTCCCAGGGTGTGACGCTCTCCCCGGTGTTTTTTGTACGGTTCTGCTCTCCTGCTATAATCGAATGGTTCTGACCGATGATGCCGAAAAAGATTCTTGTTGTTGACGATGACCAGGCCATTATTCACGTTCTGTCTGTTCTATTGACAAGAGCGGGTTACGTTGTGGTATCTGCACAGAACGGGCAGGAATCTTTGGCCGTATTGACTATGCAGCAGGTTGATCTGGTTGTTCTTGATATCATGCTCTCCGGCATGGATGGGCTAGAAATCTGTCGTCGTGTACGGAATGCCGAGCAGTATGTTCCGGTGGTGATGTTGACGGCGCGCGATGAATTGACTGACAAACTGATTGGTATCGAGGCTGGCGCTGATGTTTATTTGACCAAGCCTTTTGAGCCGCGTGAGTTGCTTGCTCATATCAAGGCGCTCTTCCGCCTACTGGAGCATGCCCATGACCGTCGCAACGTGCGAGAGTTACCCCTGGTTTGTGGACCATTGACAGCCTGGCCTTCGCAACGGCGTATCGAACTACACAATCAACCACTCGACCTGACTCCCACCGAACAAGAACTGCTTCTGTGTTTATTGCGTGATCCGGGACGCGCCTTCGGTCGAGAAACACTCTTGCGCCAGGTCTGGGGTTACGCGTACGATGGTGATTCACGCACAGTAGACGTTCATGTTCAGCGCCTGCGCGCCAAAGTGGAGACCGATCCTGCACAACCCGAACTCATTCGCACTGTACGAGGGTTTGGGTATCGCCTGGTCACTCCTGAGGAACTGGAAAAAAACGGATCGCCGGGATTCTCCCCGTGATAATCTTACTTGAGCTAAGGACCGTATTGGTCTTCCTGTTGTTGATTTTTGCCCTGGCTGCATGTGTCGGCGCGTGGTGGCAATGGCATAGGCACCTAACCACCGCTCACGTTGCACGAACCCTGTCAAACACGATGTTCGACCTTGCGCCTATCGGCGTTCTCCTATTCCGAACCTCGCAGGACTGCCACTATGTCAATGCTGCTGCCCATCGCCTGCTAGAACTTCCAACGACGCCCTTTGCACTAACGAACCCGGACGGTGCATCCTGGATGGCACTGCTGCGTCACGATGTGTTGGAAACCCTTCACTCACCAAATTCCAGAGGTTCCACGCGTCAGCTTACGTTGCCATCAATCCGTCGTATTCAATGGGAGATACAACGATATGCTGAAGGATGCGTTGTGTTTGTCACGGATGTCAACGTTACTTGGCAAGTGAGACAAACTTATCATGCTTTTGTCAATAGCCTGGCGCATGAGTTACGGACCCCTCTGACCTCTATTTTAGCTCACTCCGATCTCTTGGATGATGCGGAAATGTCGCCTTCTGGTCGCGAAGCTTCCAGAAAGGTCATTCAACGAGAAACCAGGCGACTGATGCGGCTGATACAGGGAGCTGTCGAACTCATTCGTTTGGAGATGACGACCGATCTGACCCAACAGCCGATAGATTTGGTTGTGTTGGCTGAAGGGGCGGTTGCCCAGATGATTCCCCTGGCAGAGCAACGCGAAATCGACTTGTCGTTTCGTGTTGCAACACCCTTACCGCGAACCCTGGGCGATGCGGACCAGCTCATGCGTGTTTTCTTGAATATTCTCGACAATGCCGTGAAGTACAGCCGTCCGGGTGATCGGGTGAATGTTGTTTTGAGCCGCGACGAAACTGGAATTATTTGTGCGATCAGCGATACAGGGCCTGGCATTGCTACAGAGCATTTGCCTTTTGTTTGTCAACGACTGTATCGTGGTCGCCACGATATGGAGGGAAGCGGGCTTGGCCTCGCGCTTGCCCAGGAGATATTGCATAAGCATCAGAGTAGCCTGGATATTCAGAGCCGGACAGACGGGCCTACGACTGGCACCACCGTTCGCTTCGTCTTGATGCCCGCTGTGGATCCGTAAATTTGTACCGGGGGATGACATCATGAAAACTCGATATATTGTGTATGGATTGATTTTTATTGGATTTTGTAGTGTCATCTTTTTCATGGCACACACCTTGGGTTATGTCATGATCGCGCCGTCATCTTCGATTGACCAATTGGCATGGCCGCGCGTATCACTCGTTGCAGAATCAACTAATGCGCCTTCATCTCTCCAGATTGTTATTTCCGATATTGTTCCGTGGTCCAATGTATTGCTTACTCTCAATGATCGTCCATTGGTAATTGACGCCTGGCACGAGAACCCTGGTTTGGAAAGTTGGACCTGGATTTGGCGCACTACCGTTCCTTCGGAACGAGACTATCAATTGGTCTTCTACCATGATTGTCATACAGGCTGTATGGAATGGACCCGTCTATCATTTCCGTCTGCCAGGGTGACGCCGACACCGGCACTCATGCTACGACCAACGAAACTCGGTGTCGTTTTTGCCAACCCACTGCGAAACTGGCATCAGCGCAGCGGATGGGATGTGGAGTTGACCTTCGCCGCCCAGACAAACCCCGGCTATACGATTGACGAATTGGCAACTCGTATCCAACGTGCAAACGAACAAGGGCTGCGCGTGCTCGTACGTGTTGACTACCAGAAAGGGCAGAGCATTCCCCCACGTGAGAATGAGGTCGCATTGGCTGAATACTTGGTTTACGTTCGTCGTTTAGCGCGTGATGCTCGTTTGCGCAACGTCTATGCGTTCATCATTGGCAGTGGTTATAACGAACAGGGTAGTAATGAACTGACGACCGGCTACGAGGTGACCCCTGATTGGTATGCGCGCGTTTTCAATGGGCATGGTGTCGCGATGACTCGCACAGACAATGTTGTGCAGATCATACGCCAGGAGCATTCGAGCGCTCGCATCCTGGTTGGCCCAGTGCGCCCCTGGAACACTGATCAAGATGGAGAATTGGCATGGTCGAGTGATGCCCCCTGGCTGAATTACATGAACACGCTTGTTTACGCAATAAGCCAGACAGCACAAGAGAAGGCTGCTGCCGGCACACCTTTCGCCGGCCCGGATGGCTTTGCTGTACAAGCTCCCGGTCGGCCAGAGGCATTGGAGCTTACAGGCAAAGGCCGGGCCTTGGAACCAGTAACCGATCTACGTCAACCCGCCTGGAACGGCGCCCAGTCTGGTTTTCGTGTATACCGAGATTGGCTTGCGATCATCAATGCACACCCGGCCACGCGCGGATTGCCAGTTTTCATTACATCCACCAATACTTTTACGACCGACACGAATGTTCGACCAGCTCGAAACTACCCAGATGGTTGGTTGACTCATGCATTAGCGGAAATCAATGTTGAACCCCAGGTCGCGGCGCTGTGTTGGTTTATGGATGATCTGCCCGATGCGCAGTGGGATGAGTTTAGTCTAAGCAAACAGATCGGCAGCCTGAGTAACGCCGCAACAGAATTCGAAGTGCTCCTCCAGACAATACCATAGGTGCTGAGCAGGCATCTACCAGTCATAGCATCATCATGGCAGACGACGCGACGGGTCCCCCGCCGCGTCTGTCATTCTGATACACGAATGATGCAATACTGTTACCGATCCGTGATGTGGGCTTAAGGCTAGAAAGGTATTGTACCACAAAGGGCGGTGGCATGAAGTACGGGAACCATCTTCGCCCTTTATGAATTCTGAAAGGAGACATGCGGTATGTACAAATTCCAGTCAATGTATCAGGTGAAGATCAAACGGAGAACAACCTGGCTATTTGCAGCGGCGCTTGCGCTCGCAGGCCTGGTCGGAATTCGGGCCGCATACGCCTACGCGGCCTATCATGGGACATGGACCGAACAGCCCACCTTTGGTAACCATTGGTGGTACAACTATTCGTCTGGCACTCTTGAGTGGTATGCCGATGATTATTGGTCAACAAGCCAGGCAGACTCAATGCGATATTGGCATTCTCATTTTCCTTTCAACGAGTATCGTATCGAGCAGGAGGCATATGATCCCGGGGGGAACGCCTCTTGTGATCGCCTGCACGTGAGAAGCTACGCCTGGATGGATCTACCTGTCGTTGGGGCGACGCTTGCCAATGGATGCGGAAGCAACAGCTACAAGGAGGAACTGAAGATAGAGTTGAATGAGAATGCGGTTGCAGCAAACACTTGGTTGCGTCATTTAGTCACCTACGATGAAATCAACCGCGCGCAATGTAGCACTTTGTACGGCGAAGGTCAGGTGAATTACTCATTTTCTCATAATCACACATCGAGTGACAGTTGGCTGGGCAAAATTGTCATTGCCAGGTGTTTTCACTGGAAATATAGCGACCCCCAAGGCATGGTCAACTAGAACCCTTCAAACTGGTTTTTGTGAAAGGAACCAACTATGCGTATCTCATCTCGTTGGCTGTGGAGTTTCGGCTTGATTGCCGTTGCCCTCACCCTCGCCTTTGTAGCGCAGACACGAGCGGCTCTGGTTGCTTCTTCCTATTTCGAAGGAGCAGCCAGTTCGTTTCGCTACACGGGTCAAGGCCAATCGAACGGAAGTTATTACGTGACAATAAGCGTTGATTTCGATGATCCGATCGCTCACCAGGGTTACCTCGATGCGAATCGGCAGCGCGGTCAAGCACTGCTTTCACGATCCGCGATGTACCCATTACCCCTGCAAATCACCCTCGCAACGCCTGTCTCCCTGCCAGATGCACGAACCCTGGTCTCAGAGGCTCATGTTCAGGTGGATAGCTTCGCTTTTGTTGGTAGATCATCCCTGAATCGCAGCAAGCGCGGCGGGCATTGGGAATTTGGCGGGCTTGACCGGACCATTCCAGGGACACAGAGCATGGATCCGGCGGGTGTCAATGGCGAACAACTCGTTCTTGAAGGCGTCATGGTCATCCAGGGCATCGTGGCTGACGCCGCAGGACTGGCTCGCCTTCTTGCCGATCCTCGCATTTATTTGGTGGACACGTCAGAAGTTGAGATGCGTACATTGATTGTACAACGACACCAATCTGAGGTAGCCAGTAAGGACCTGACCATTAGCGTCCCCTCTCCGTTTTGGAATCTGGATTGGTAATACCCTTGCGCATGATCTGAAGAGAGCGGGGAGAGTCGCATGACTCTCCCCGTTTGCTTTCGTTCTGTTCAATTTGTTGATGAGCGCGAAATCTCACTTCCGAACCGCGTGAGGATTGGCGGGATCGGCGTAGGCGCCTTCCATTGCGCCCGGCCGAACGTCCTCGAAGATGGCAAACTGATTGCCGCTGGGATCGGCAAAGGTCTGGCAGGGGCCGTTGGGGATCTCGAAGCGGGCGCCCTGCGGCTGCCAGCCGCGCGCCCGCAGCTCCCGGATCGTCGCGCCCAGATCGGCGACCTCGTAGACTGGGAGGCAGCTGGGCGCGGGACGGTGATCGGCTAACAGCAGCAGTGGGCCGTCACCCAGGCGCAGCGCCGCCACCAGCGCGCCAAAACGAGCAAACTGCCAGACGCGCTCCGCGCCTAATTGATCCAGATAGAACGCCAGGTCATGGTCGAAGTCGGTCGTGCCGACGTAGAGAAAGCGCAGCGCGCCGAAAGGCGGTGTCATCCTGCATCCTCCTTGCCCGATCCTGCCAGGCGTGCGCTCTCCGCCCAAAGGTGTTCCTGCACGGCGGCCGCCTTGCCCAGGCCGGCCGTGGCGCCGGTGACCAGGCAAACCTGGTTGTGCAAACTCGATGGCTCTACCATTTTGGCTTGTGAAAATCCTTTCCAGGGCGAATGTTCATTCCAGTTGAGAGGAAAAAAGACCAGCTACCGCTTCACGGCTCGTCCGCATCCACCAGGCCGCGCAGGACGGTGGTCGCACCGCAGAGGTGGGATTCGAGCTCTTGTTGGGTGAGGCGGTTGCTCCCGGGCGTCGTGGTCTATTTGCGCCACTGGTTGAGCCAGCGCACCTGTCCGGGCCAGTCCGCGGCGCTGGTGTTTGTCATCATGTTGTCGAGAGCCGCTATCAGGTCCGAAAGTGTCCAGTCCTGCTGATTGGCAAGCATGACGCCGCCGTGCTCTGGATATTTTCGGACCAGTCGCATAAAATCGGCGATGTTGAACGTGAAGATGCAGCGCCCCTGGGCGGTGGATCCCAATAGTTGCTGCTCATCGCTGGCATCTAACGCCATCCATTCGCTGGGCGTCCGCGTGACGTCGTGACCGCGCGCTATCAGGGCTTTCTGCAAAGCGCGGTATGATGCATCGGCGTCGAGATGGAGTCGGGGTTTAGCCATGCGCCTCCTCGCTCATGCGCGCTTCCAGGGCCAGGTGAGCTTCGATTTCCTGACGATGAGCGCCAGCAAAGGCCAGCGCCTCCTCGATCTGTTGCACAGGTACGCCGTATTCTTTGGCAAGTTCAGCCGGCGTCATGCCCCACTGCTCGCCAGCAATGGCAGCAGCCTGCACGCGGATGCCGGTTCCCCGCAATACCGGCGTCGGGATGCCACTGGCTCCGCGACGATAGGTCACTTGTGGAAAGCGAGGATCGTCCAACTGTTGATTGAGGGCGCCGATTTTCTCCGCGGTAGCCCAGAGAATGAACTGGTTGAGCGAAACGCCCTGCTTCAGTGCCCAGACTTCCGCTTCTTGCTTGAGTTGTTGCGGTAGGTTCAAAGGATAGCGTGACATGGGTTGCCTCATTCATGATCTCTCTGAGGGTATCATATAACACATCATGACTTGTGTCAACCCTTCAGCCACCCCATCTTCTCCCATCGCGTGCCGCAAGTCCTCTTGTGCCTGCCGGCTTTTTGCCTGACTCCATCAGCCGCCCGCAATCGCTCCGATGATCAGAAAAGGCTCGGCGCCCGTCGCGATTGCAGCGGGCAGCGGGGCATCCGGCGCCTCATGCGACACATCCTGGCCGCAGGCGAAGAAGCGGACCAGCGCTCGTCGCCGCTGGCTGACGTGATCGCGGAGGGTCCCGCGCAGCATCGGGTACTGCGCCTCCAACGCGTCCAGGATCGAACGCTGCGTCACCGGCCCGGCGACCTGAAGCTCCACCTCTTGGCGAACGTTTGCCAGCCTGCGCAGATGGAAGGGGAGCACGATGCGTATCATGGCAGGGTTTGGACCGCGATAGACAGGACGGCCGGAAGATCACGCACGATGGGCGCCCAGTTGTCGCCAGCATCGGCCGATGCGTACACCTGCCCGCCGGTCGTGCCAAAATAGACGCCGCACGCGTCGAGGCGATCAACGGCCAGCGCGCTGCGCAGCACGTTGACGTAGCAGTTGCTCTGCGGCAGCCCGCTGGTCAGCGCCTCCCACTCGTTCCCGCCCGTGCGGCTGCGGTAGACGCGCAGCTTGCCATCGGGCGGGTAATGCTCCGAGTCGCTCTTGATCGGCACGACATAGACGGTCTCTGGCTCGTGCGCATGCACCGCAATCGGAAAGCCAAAGTCGCTCGGCAGGTTGCCGCTGACCTCGCGCCACATCTCGCCGGCGTCATCGCTGCGCATCACATCCCAATGCTTCTGCATGAACAACACGCCCGGGCGCGCCGGGTGCATGGCGATGCTGTGAACGCAATGCCCCACCTCAGCCTGCGGGTCGGGCATTGCGTAGTTGGACACCAGGCCGCGGTTGATCGGCCGCCAGGTCTCGCCGCCATCGTCGGTGCGAAACGCGCCCGCCGCGGAGATGGCGATGAAGATGCGCTGCGGGTCGCTTGGGTCCAGCACAATCGTGTGCAGGCACATCCCGCCCGCACCGGGCGCCCACAACTCCCCCTTGACGCTGCGCAGCCCGGCCAGCTCCCGCCAGGTCTTGCCGCCGTCGCTCGATTTGAACATCGCCGCGTCTTCCACGCCCGCGTAG
The DNA here is from genome assembly GCA_964580725.1 of uncultured Anaerolineae bacterium. Classification (GTDB taxonomy): domain Bacteria; phylum Chloroflexota; class Anaerolineae; order SSC4; family Amarolineaceae; genus Amarolinea. The sequence goes on from CAZOLV010000008.1 coordinate 76,677, forward strand.
ACCGTATCTGGATCGGTCAGCGCAGGCTCCAGTCGCCACACCCGCTTGAACTCCCACGGATGCGGGGCGCCGTCGTACCACTGGTGCGTACCGGGAACACCCTGGTAGACGAACTCATTGCCCACCGGCTCCCAGGTCGCGCCGCCATCATCGGAGCGCTGGATCAGTTGCCCGAACCAACCGGTGGACTGCGAGGCATACAGCCGATTGGGGTCAACGGACGACCCGTTGAGATGATAAACTTCCCAGCCTGCAAAATGGGGGCCGGCGACATCCCAGCGGGCGCGCCTTTCGTCCGACGTCAGAATGAACGCGCCTTTGCGCGTTCCCACCAATACACGAACCTGGCTCATGTGTGTTTCCTTCGTGTCCTCTCTTTCGCGCTGGCTTGCAGGCAATCTGCAACCGTCGTCTCCCTGAACAGAGTGCGCCAGATGATAGAATGTCTGTTCTATTCAATCCGTTAGCCAGGATACACTGTCAGGCGCAGTTGGCGAACGCGCTACGCTCACGCAGTACGCGCTGATGCACACCTTCGCCTCGACGCAGGCGGCATGCGCCCCCCGCGCCGCTGAGGTTAGATTGTAGGTCCGGCCTCCTGGCCGGACGACGTTGGACGAGGGAAGCAAACTCCGTCGCGGAGGGCGTTGTCACGCCGGGGGCGTGACCTACGGGACTGGATGATGGCCGCGGATCAGCGCGGATGAACACGGATGAGCCAACAGGAATCCGCGTGCATCCGGTTGATCTGCGGCTCTTTTTGTGATGCGCGTGGGCGTCGGCCCGGTTGTAGCACATCGGCAAAGACAGGTTATAATAGGGCTATGGCGTTGGCCCCCTTCAACCTTCAGCCTTCAACCTTCAACCTTCAATCGGAGGATGGATGTCCAGAAAAGGAACTTGGGTCGAACTGGCTCTGCTCGGACTGGGCCTACTCGCGCTGTTGACTGGCTGCGCGTCGCGGCCGGCGGCGAATGGCACGACGACCACGGTCGCCAGCGTGATCCAAAACACCGGCTCCGACACGCTGGTCAACCTGGCGCTGGCCTGGGCCGAGCGCTACATGCCCGCTCATCCCGATGTGCGCATCTCCGTCACCGGCGGCGGGTCGGGCACAGGCATCGCCGCGCTGATCAACGGCACCACCGACATCGCCAACGCGTCGCGAGCCATGAAACAGGAGGAGTACGACGCGGCTCAGAAGAACGGCATCACACCGGTCGAATTCACGGTGGCGCGTGATGCCATTGCGATCGTGGTTCATCCCGCCAACCCCGTTGACCGCCTGACCCTGCAGCAGCTCTCTGATATCTACCAGGGCAAGATCACGAATTGGCAAGAAATCGGCGGCGAGGATCGGCCCATCGTGCTGCTGTCACGCGAATCGAACTCCGGCACGTATGTCTATTTTCTGGAAAACGTGGTTCGTCTGGGCGCGAAGAGCGACCTCCTCTTCTCGTCGGACACACTGCTGATGCCGTCCTCCGAAGGAATCAGCGTCGAAGTGCGGCAGAATCCGAACGCCATCGGCTACGATGGCCTGGGATATGTGACCTCTGACCAAAAGGTGATCGCCGTGGCCCAGAACCCCGACGGGCTTTACGTCAAGCCGTCCGTTGCTACTGTCAATGACGGCTCCTATCCCATCTCGCGCCCCCTTTTCATGATCACAGCCGGCCAGCCCACGGATCAGCTCAAGAGTTACCTGGATTACATCCTGGGCGATGGACAGGCGTTAGTCGTGGAGTTGGGGTTCGTTCCGCTGAGGTAGGTGTTCATGCTCAGGTCTTTGTACGCTCGTTGGGGTGAATTTGCTGTCGAAACGCTGATTCGCGTCTTAGGCTTTTCGACCGTCGCCTTTGTTTTCCTGATCTTTCTCTTTCTGCTGCGCGAGGGGATGCCGGCCTTCTTTGCCGTGGACGCCGCCAACCTGTTCGGCGTCCGCTGGTATCCCACATTCGATCTGTTTGGCACGCTGCCGCTGATCTTCGGCTCGGTGCTGGTCACGCTGACGGCCATCGCCATTGCGCTGCCGTTAGGGCTGGCCACCGCAGTCTTCGTGCGTGAAGTGGCGCCGGGCTGGGCGCGCGATCTGCTCAAGCCGATGATCGAAGTGCTGGCCGGCATCCCTTCGGTCGTGCTGGGCTTCTTTGGCGTCACCGTGCTGGCGCCGCTGGTCCGCCAGACCCTGGGCCTGCCTACCGGGCTGAGCGCGTTCACCGGCGCGTTGATTCTGGCCTACATGGCGCTGCCCACGCTGATCAGTGTGGCTGAAGATGCGCTGGACGCCGTGCCCAAGAGCTACCGCGACGCCGCGTTGGCCATGGGCGCCACCCGCTGGCAAACGATCTGGCGCGTGGTCGTGCCGGCCGCCCGCTCCGGCATCTTGACCGCGGTGATGCTGGGCATGGGCCGGGCCATTGGCGAAACGATGGCGGTGATGATGGTCACCGGCAACGCGGCGCGGCTGCCGCTCTCGCTCGACGCGCTCTTCCGCCCCATCCGCACCATGACCGCCACCATCGCCGCGGAGATGGGCGAGGTAGCCCAGGGCAGCACGCACTATCACGTCCTCTTCGGCATCGGCATCGTCCTGTTCCTGCTCACCTTCACCATCAACCTGGCGGCCGCATCGGCGACTTTGCAGAAGCGGCGGCGGGGAGGGCTGCGATGATCAAGCGCTCGTTCAGTCGTGAACAAGTTGAACGCGCCGGCTTCGCGCTGCTGCTCGTGGCCGCGCTGCTGGTGGTGCTGCCGATCCTCCTGGTCATCGGCGCCATCCTGGTGCGCGGCGCCGGCGCCATCAACTGGGAATTCCTGACCGCCATGCCCAGGGGTGGCATGAAGGCCGGCGGCATCTTCCCTGCGATCGTCGGCACCTTGCTGCTCACCCTGGGCACAGCGCTGGCGGCCATTCCTGTCGGCGTGGCCGGCGCCATCTACCTGGCCGAGTATGCACGGGACACCTGGCTGACGCGCGCAATCCGCCTGGCGGTGATCAACCTGGCCGGCATTCCGTCGGTCGTGTATGGGCTGTTCGGGCTGGGGCTGTTCGTGCTCTTCCTACAGTTCGGCACTTCGATCCTGGCCGGCTCGCTGACCCTGGCGATCATGACGCTGCCGGTCATCATCAGCACATCCGAAGAGGCGCTGCGCGCGGTGCCGGTGGAGTTTCGCACCGTCAGCGCCAGCCTGGGCGGCACGCGCTGGCAGGCCACGCGTACGGTAATCTTGCCGCAGGCGCTGCCCGGCATCATCACCGGCGTGATTTTGGGCCTGCTACGCGCGGCCGGCGAAACCGCGCCGATCCTCTTCACCGTGGCTGCCTTCTACCTGCCGCAGTTGCCCGCCTCGCCCCTCGATCAAACCATGGCGCTGCCCTATCATCTCTACGTCATCGTCACCCAGGTGCCCGGTATGCCGGCCGAAATCCAGTACGGCACGGCGCTGGTGCTGCTGGCGCTGGTTCTCTCGCTCAACCTGGTCGCCACTCTGATCCGCAGCCGCTTCCGGCGGCAGAGACAATGGTAAAACACGGTCAATCCATGCTTGCTCGAACGACAATACCGCCTAAAATCTACCTGGATCACATCACCTACGCGTATGCCGACCAAGCGGTCCTGCGCGATATCACCCTGGAAATTCCCGAACACGCGGTCACCGCGCTCTTTGGGCCGGCCGGCAGCGGCAAGAGCACCCTGCTGCGGCTCATCAACCGCCTGAACGATCTGGTGGACAACACGAAGCTGACGGGCAAGGTGCTGATTGACGGGCAGGACATCTACGCGCCCGGCGTTGATGTTTCAGCCCTGCGCCGTCGCGTCGGCATGGTCTTCGCGCTGCCGCTGCCGCTGCCGGGGACCATTCGTGAGAACATCGTCTACGGGCCGAAGCTGGCGGGCGAGCGCGATCGGTCGCGGCTGGAGGAGATCGTTGTGCGCAGCCTGACGCAGGCCGCGCTGTGGGATGAGGTCAAGGACCGCCTGGATGCGCCGGCCAGCGCCTTGTCAGGCGGCCAACAGCAGCGGCTGTGCATTGCGCGCAGCCTGGCGCTGGAGCCGGAAGTGCTGCTGCTGGACGAGCCAACCTCTGGGCTGGACCCCATCTCGACCGCCAAGGTCGAGGATTCGCTGTACCAGTTGAAGCGCCAGTACACCATCGTGATCGTCCCGCACAGCGTTCAGCAGGCGGCGCGCGTCGCGGATTACAGCGCCTTCTTGCTCATGGGCGAATTGATCGAACACTGCCGCGGCAAAGAGATGTTCGTGGCGCCGACCGATCAACGCACCGAAGACTACATCACCGGCCGGTTTGGATAAGCGATCTCAATGAACAAAATCACCGTTGACCATCTCGGCTTCTACTACGGAACCAAGCGCGTCCTGACCGATGTGTCCATTGACATACCCGATCGCAAGATTACCGCGCTGATTGGGCCGTCGGGCTGCGGCAAATCCACGTTTCTGCGCTGTCTCAACCGCATGAACGACACCATTGCGGGCACGCGAGTCGTGGGCAAGGTGCTGCTGGATGATGTGGATATCTACGCGCCGGGCGCGGACGTGGTGGGGCTGCGGCGCCGGGTCGGCATGATCTTTCAGCGGCCCAACCCTTTCCCGCAGTCCATCTTTGCCAACGTGGCGTTTGGGCCAACCGTGCTGGGCATGGTGCGGGGAGGCGAGCTGGCGGACATCGTCGAGGCCAGTCTGCGCAGCGCCCATCTGTGGGATGAGGTCAAGGATAATTTGCGCGGGGATGCGTTGGGGCTTTCGCTCGGCCAGCAGCAGCGGCTGTGCATCGCGCGCGGGATTGCGGTCAAGCCCGAAGTGATCCTGATGGATGAGCCGTGCTCTGCGCTGGACCCGATTGCGACGTTGAAGGTCGAAGACCTGATGCGGGAGCTGGCGCGGGACTACGCCATCGTGATCGTGACCCACAACATGCAGCAGGCGGCCCGCGTGTCCGATCTGACCGCGATGATGATGCTGACCGACGATCGCCAATCCGGCGCCATCATCGAGATTGACGCCACGCCGGTCATCTTCTCACGACCGCGAGATCAACGCACCGAGGATTACGTGACGGGGCGCTACGGCTGAGGCTGCGTCACGTTCCCCAAACGGTGATCGCACGTCCCTGGTACACTTCCGTTGTGTAACCGGCTGCTTACCCTTTGAGCATCTTACGTAGAACGAACTGCAGAATGCCTCCGTGGCGATAGTATTCCACTTCGACCGGCGTATCAATGCGCGACAGCGCCTGGAATTCGATCACGCTGCCGGGCCGGACGGCGCGCACACCCAGGATTCGACCGGGCTGCATGGCGTCGCTCAGGCCGCTGATGTCGAAAGTCTCATGGCCGGTCAGCCCCAGGCTCTGCGCATTTTCGCCGGGCAGGAACTGCAGCGGCAAGACTCCCATGCCCACCAGGTTGCTGCGGTGAATGCGCTCGTAGCTCTCCGCCAACACCGCCTTGACGCCCAACAGCATGGTGCCCTTGGCCGCCCAGTCGCGCGAACTGCCGGAGCCGTACTCCTTACCGGCCAGGATGACGAGTGGAACGCCGCCGGCCTTGTAGCGCATGGCGGCGTCATAGATGCTCGTCTGCTCGCCGGTCGGCAGGTAGAGGGTGTAGCCGCCTTCCACACCGTTCAGCATCAGATTCTTCAGCCGGATGTTGGCAAACGTGCCGCGCATCATCACCTCGTGGTTGCCGCGCCGGGCGCCGTAGGAGTTGAAATCGGCCGGCTGCACGCCGAGCGCCATCAGGTACTTGCCCGCTGGGCTGTTCTTGGCGATGTTGCCCGCCGGCGAGATGTGATCGGTCGTCACCGAATCGCCCAACAGGGCCAGCACACGCGCCGCCCGGATGTCGGTCACGGCGGCGGGCGCAGGCGCCAGCGCATCGAAGAAGGGCGGCTCCTGAATGTAGGTCGAGGCGGCGTCCCAGGCGTATAGTTCGCCTTCGGGAATCGCGATCGCATTCCAGGTTTCGTTGGCGCCAAAGACGTTGCTGTACTGCTGTTCGTACATCTCCGGCTTGAGCGCCGCCGTGACGACAGCCTGCACCTCTTCCTGGCTTGGCCAGATTTCGCGCAGATAGACCGCAGCGCCGTTGCGATCGGTGCCGATCGGCTCGGTCGTCAGGTCAATGTCCATCGCGCCTGCCAGCGCATAGGCCACCACCAGCGGCGGGCTGGCCAGATAGTTGGCGCGCACCGAGGGGTTGATGCGTCCCTCGAAGTTGCGATTGCCGCTCAACACCGCCGCCGCCACCAGGTTCTGCTCCTTGATGGCGTCTGCGATCAGGTCGGGCGTAGGACCGCTGTTGCCGATGCAGGTGGTGCAGCCGTAGCCCACGGTGTGAAAACCGAGCGCTTCGAGATACGGCATCACACCGGCGGCGGCCAGATAATCGGTGACGACGCGCGAGCCGGGCGCCAGACTGGTTTTGACGTAAGAGGGAACGCGTAGGCCGCGTTCTACCGCCTTCTTGGCCAGCAGCCCGGCGCCGATCATCACCGATGGGTTGGATGTGTTGGTGCAACTGGTGATGGCGGCGATGACGACCGAGCCGTGCCGCAGGTCGAACGTCTCACGTCCGTAGCGGACGGCGGCGGCGGCGGCCAATTCCTCCTGGCTCAGGGCAAAACCACGCTGCGCAATGGGCGCAGTCAGCGCCTGCTGGAACGACTGCTTGACCTCGGTCAGCGGCATACGGTCATGCGGCCGCTTGGGGCCGGCCAGACTCGGCTGGATCGTCGCCAGGTCGAGCGTCAGGGTGTCGGTGAACTGTGGCGGGGTCATGCCATCGGTGCGGAAGATGCCTTGGGCGCGGCAGTAGCGTTCGACCAGATCCACCAGGCCGGCGCTGCGGCCGGTGTTGCGCAGATAGCGCAGCGTTTCTTCATCTACCGGGAAGAAACCCATCGTCGCCCCGTATTCGGGGGCCATGTTGGCAATCGTGGCGCGATCGGCCAGGCTCATGCGGCCCACGCCGTCGCCGAAGAACTCGACGAACTTGCCCACCACCCCTTTGGCGCGCAGCATCTGCGTCACGCGCAGCGCCAGATCGGTGGCGGTGGCGCCCTGCGGCAGTTGACCGGTGATTTCGACGCCGATCACTGCGGGCAGCAGCATGTACATCGGTTGGCCCAACATCGCCGCCTCGGCCTCGATGCCGCCGACGCCCCAACCAAGCACGCCCAGACCGTTGATCATAGTGGTGTGCGAGTCGGTGCCGACCAGCGTGTCGGGGAAGGCGACGACATCGCCCTGGGCGGTGGTTTCGGTGCGCACGACCGAGGCCAGGTATTCCAGATTGACCTGATGCACGATGCCGGTGGCGGGCGGTACCACGCGGAAGTTACTGAACGATTTCTGGCCCCAACGTAGAAACTCGTAGCGTTCGCGGTTGCGCTCGAACTCGCGCTCGGCGTTGTAGAGCAGCGCAGTGCTGCTGGCGAAGCTGTCAACCTGCACCGAGTGGTCAATGACCAGATCGGCCGGGATGAGGGGATTGATCCGGTCGGGGTCGCCGCCCAAGCGCGCCATCGCCGCACGCAGCGCGGCCAGGTCAACCACCGCGGGCACGCCGGTGAAGTCCTGCATCACCACGCGTCCGGTCATGAACGGAATTTCGACCTGGGCGGGCGCCGCCGCGTTCCAGGTTGCCAGGTTGCGGATATCCCCTTCCGTCACCAGGAAGTCGTCCCAGTTACGCAGCGCCGTTTCCAGCAGAATTTTGATCGAAAACGGCAGCCGCGACACTGCGGCCAGCCCCGCCTCTTCCAGGGCCGCCAGCCGATAATAATGGATAGACCCTGCTGCGGTTTCAAGCGCCGCGCGGGAGCCATACTGGTTATGGGTGAAGTTCGCCATGTTTATCAAGATTCTCCTATTGCGATGTTCAGGGATGTTTGCGCTAAAACGGAAGATACAATACGCAATCGTTCATGTCACTCGCATCTCCGGCTTTGGCAACTATCTCAAGATCGCGAATTCGTGGCACATTATGATCCATGTACAGCAAAAGCGTCACTGGATTTGCTCACTTCTCAAGCGAGATTGCAGTGATGAGACTCGCGTCTGGCGTCGCAGCCGCTCGACCTTGCGCAGGCGACGCTGAATGTCGTCATCGAGTTGTTCCTGGTGATCCCAATAGTAGGCCAGAGCCGAATGGATTTGACCGAGCGTCAAATAGGGATGCTGAAAACGCAGTTCTTCAAGGCTCCAGCCATATGCCTGATAATCCAAAACAAGCTCGACGACCTTCAAGGTGGTTCCGGCAATCCACGACACCCGCTGGTCATCCAGCGAAACATGCTCATATCGAGTTGTTGCTGGTCTGGCCAGGATCGCAGTTGTCATCGCTCCTCCAAAAACACCTCTCTACACAACACACAGGTTGACTTTGCACAAGCATAGCGCAAATCAGGGATGCTTGCAACTTTTCGTGGCCTGTTGTTTGGTGGTACAATCGGCTCAACGAACGCTCCCGGTCGCAAAATCCCCCTGCCTTACACGGGTGCCAGTACAACCGATGACTCTGACGCAAGACCTGGCCGCCGAACTGGCGGCCGACAACGCCCTGCTCTTCGTGGGCGACCGGCTGCGCGCCGACGCCGATGCGGCGCCCCTGGCGCAGATCGCCGACCTGCTGGCGCAGCAGATCGGCTACGACCGGCCGGATCACTCACTGGCCGCGGTTGCACGTGACTTCGAGACCTTGCGCGGGCGCCAATCGCTGATTCAAGCCCTGCGTGATGCGCTCCGACAGATGCAGCTTCTCCCCACGCCCTGGCACAGCCTGCTGGCCCAGGCCGTCCTACCCTCTTCCAAGATCATCACCACCGCCTACGACGCCCTGCTGGAACAGGCCCTGCGCATGACTGGCAAACCCTACGTGCTCATCGTGCGCGACGCCGACGTGCCTTACTTCGATGAAAGCAAGGTCGTCGTCATCAAGATGCAGGGAGACCTCGACCAGCCCGATTCGCTGGTCATCACCGAAGACGACTTCGACGAATTCCTCGCCCGCCTGCCCACCCTGTCCGACCTGGTGCGTGCCTTCTTCGCCACCAAGACGCTCATCTTCCTCGGCTACGACCTGGCCTCGCCCGCGTTCAAGCGCCTCTTTGCCCAGGTGACGCGCAGCGTGCGCCAGCACCGCCGCCGCGCCGTGGCCGTCAGCGAACAGCCGCTGGCGCCCGCCGATCAACTCTACTGGACGCAAAAGGGCATCGAACTGGTCGTCGCAAACGTCGGTTCGTTCTTGCAAGAGCTGATGGCCGCTCTGCAAGCGCCCGCCGGCGCACAGGCGTCGGCTATCACACCCGCGGCGCCGCTTCCCCCGTCGCCCTACAAAGGGCTGGACGCCTTCGACGCCGCCGACGCCGCCATCTTCTTTGGTCGTCAGGAGGACAGCGCCCGCCTGGCCAACAAAATCCTGGCCAATCCCCAGGTCGTTGTCTATGGCGAGTCGGGCAGCGGCAAAACCTCTCTGCTGGCCGCCGGCGTGGCCCCGCGGCTGGTCCGCGCCGGTTTCACTGCCCGCCTGCTGCGCGCCCATGACTTCGCCGCCGCCGACCCACTGCTCGATCTGCCCGCCCGCGCCGTCCTGATCCTGGATCAGGCCGAGGAACTGCTGCTGCGCTGCGATGACGCCCAACGGCAGGCGATCGTACAGGCCCTGGGCGTCGCGCTGCACGCACCTGCCTGCGACCGACGGCTGGCGTTGGCGGCGCGTGAAGATTTCCTCCCGGCGCTCATGACCCTGGAGACGGCGCTGCCGGGGCTGTTCGATCAGCGTTACCGCGTCGAACGTCTCTCTTACGAAAGCGCCGGCGAAGCGATCACAGCGCCGGCGGCTGCCTTCGGCGTGAGTTACGAACCAGCGCTGGTCGAGCGCCTGCTGCGTGATCTCTGGCAGGGTGGGGTGGCGCCGCCGCAACTGCAACTGGTTTGCGAGCGCCTCTTTCGCCAGTTTGGCCAGCCTGGCGCAGTCATCAGCCTGGCCAGCTATCTGCAGATTGGCGGCGCCGCCGAAGTGCTCGGCGCGTACCTGACCGACGCCCTGGCCGCCTTTGGCGCAGAGGCGCCCCACGTGCAGACCATGCTCGGCGCCCTCGTCACCTCGCGCCAGACCAGGGCGCTGCTCAGCGCCGACGAAATTGCCGCGGCCAGCGATCTGCCGCTCGCCAATGTCAACGCCTGGATCGAACGCCTGCTGGCGCTGCGCCTGCTGCGTCGCGTGGACGATACCCGCGTCGAGTTGAGTCACGATTACCTGGCCGCACGCATTGCCGCCTGGTTCGACGCCCAACAGACAGCGCTCAAACAGGCGCAAGAACTGCTGGCGCGCCTTCTGGCCGACTGGCGCGATCGGCGCGCCTTTCCCTCGCAGGGCGATTTCGATCTGCTCGACGCCCAGCGCACCCGTCTGCGCCTGACGCCAGAGGCCGCCGCGTTCCTGCTGCGCAGCGCGCTGCGCTACGACCGTCAAGCCGGCGCCTGGCTGGCCATGATGCCCGACCCCGCCGCCCGCCGCGCCGCGCTGTTCGATCTCCTGACCCATCAGGAGGCGGAGGCCCGTCAGCGGGCGGCGCAGTATCTGGGCGCAGCCGCCGATCTGGCAACGCCCGATGTGCGTGCGGCGCTGGTGCACACGGCGCTGCACGATGACAACCCGGCGGCACGCGCCGCCGCGGCGGAGGCGTTTGGCCGTTTGCAGGGCGACAGCCAGGAGCCGTTGCTGGCCGCCGCGCTGGCCGATCCGGCGCGGCGCCCGGCCGCCCTCCTGGCCCTGGGCGCGGCGCGTGATGTCAACCCCCGCGCGCTGGTTGGCCTGCCCGCGGCCGATCAGCGCGCCGCGTTCTGGCTGACCAGTCGGCGACGTTATCAGCGAGCTGCGGCCTTCGTTCGCCGACAAACGATTGCCGGCGTCATCGGCGGCGCGCTGGGCTTTGGCCTCGGTTTTGGCCTGCTGGCCCTGCTCTACTACGACCGCCGCCAGACGCTGGTGGGGGCGCTGGCGCCGGCGGCCGTGTTGGTGGTGGCCGTGGTCATGGGCCTGCTGGGTGCGGGCGGGGGTGCCCTGGTCACCGCGGCGCGGGCGTTGGGTCAGATCATCTGGCAAGAGAAGCCGTGGGCCGGCGCCGCGCTGGGCGGGGCTTTGGGCGGCAGTCTGGCCTTCAGCCTGATTCTGGGCGCAGTCTGCCTGGCTGCCGGCCAGGCTTCGCCGCTGTGGCTGGTCAGCAGCCTGGGCCTGGCGATCCTGTTGGGGTTGGGCCTGGCGCCGGGCCATCTGCGCATGCGCCTCATCACGGCCCTGGCGGCCGGCGCGGCGGGGATGATCCTGGCCAATCGCTTTGGTCTGGCTCTGGATTTCCTCGATCTGGAGGCCGGTTTGACCGGCGCTGTGATCGGCGTCAGCCTGGCATGGGCGCTCGGCGCTTTTTCTAAAAATTGAAATCGAACAGGAGGGAATCATGGTGTCTCGCATGTGGCGCGTTTGCGCTATGTTGCTTTGCATCGGCCTGCTGTTGGCCGGCTGCGGCGGCCGTCGTTCGGAGACGGTCAAAGCGGAGGCGGAGCTGGACGCGGTGACCGTGCGCACCGGCAGCAACACTTCGTTCCAGCCGTTGACCGCCAGCGCCACGACCGATCTGCGCCCCGGCGACCAGTTGGATGTCAACGCCAGCGGTCGGGCGTTGCTGCGTTTTGGCGACGCGGTGACCCTGGAGGTGTTTCGCGATGGCGACCTGGCGCTCAAGACCGTACCTGTGCGCGGCAGCGATCCGGTGGTGACGGTGTTGTTGAGTTTTGGCGCGTTGTTTGGCCGGGTGGATCAGGCCGCGGCCACGTCACGCGTCAGTGTGCAGACCGATCTGTTGGAGGTGATCTCCACCGGCACCGAGTTCCTGGTGGTGAGCGAAGCCGGCCGCGGCCGCGATTGGGTGTTTGGCATCAAGGACAATGTGCGCGTGCATTCCTGGAACGAGCCGCAGGTCGAGTGGAGCGTTGGCGCGAGGCAGGCTTCGTGGGCCGATCCCAGCGGCCCGGCCAACGAACCGGTGACGCTGAGCGAGGAGCGGTGGGCACGGCTGCTGGTCTGGTATCGCAATGCCCGCGCCGGCCAGGCGGTGCAAGATGTGCAGGAGGCGATTTTCCCCGATGGCATGCCGGACGCCAGGGGCGCGGCGCCTGACTGCGATTTTGTGCTCAATTTCCAGGACGCACAGACCGACGACTGGAGCAAGTTTCGTATGGCGGCGCCAACCGGCGAGGGGTACGTGGTCTTCACCCTGGGCGAGGGCAAGTATGCAGGCGCCTACTGCGGCGGCAATTTCCTTCTGCCCGCACTCTACGGCGCCACCCTGCGCATGGATTTCAGCGGCCTGCAATGCCAGGTGCGCCAGGCGTCCGTTGTGTCCTTCGCGGCGGTTGCGGCCACCAGCGGGCTGCCGGATGGACCGGTGGAAATGGCCGGCTTTGGTGCGGACGGCGGCCAGGTTGCGCGCGGCCAGGAGATGGACACCGACAACCCCAAGCTCAAGCGTCTGTTTGCCCTGGGCAGTTCACAGCCGCTGGCGACCGCAGCGCTCACCGGCAGCGGGCTGTGCCTTCCCTGCGTCAGTTTCCAGCCGCTCGATTCCGCGCCCTACGACTGCAGCGCAGTGCTGCGCTAGTAATGGGCAGTTCGCAGTTCGTAGTGACGGCTTCAGCCGTCTCCGCAGTTCGTAGTGACGGCTTCAGCCGTCTCCGCAGTTCGTAGTGACGGCTTATGAACTTTAAAAAATTAACCCGGTATGCTATGATTGGGGAACGATTGGCA
>CAZOLV010000009.1:0-18298 GCA_964580725.1 uncultured Anaerolineae bacterium
AACGGCGCACTGAAGTGCGCACTACCAACGGCGCACTGAAGTGCGCACTACGAACAGTTCGTAGTAGGCGCTTTAGCGCCTCGGCGCACTGAAGTGCGCACGACCAACCGAAGTCGAGCCTCTCCGTTGCGACGCTTTTTCTCCCCATGGGCGATTCTGTGCTATAGTAGGCCCACTTGGTCGGTCTTGATAGCAGGTCTTTATGCCCTATGCCTATGATTGAAGAAACAAACAGCATTCTGGTCGTCGAAGATGAAGCAGCACTGCGCGAGGCGCTGGTCTATAACCTGCAAAAGGAAGGTTACATCGTCTTTCAGGCAGCCACCGGTCTGCAGGCCCTCACGGCCGCGCGCGCCCATCAGCCAGACGTCATCATTCTCGATTTGATGCTGCCCGAACTCGACGGGCTGTCGGTTTGTCGTTCCCTGCGCCGTGAACCGCAAACCGCCGAAACCGGCATCCTGATGCTCACCGCGCGCAGCGGCGAGCTTGACAAGATCATCGGCCTGGAAACCGGCGCCGATGACTATCTGACCAAGCCGTTCAGCCTGGGCGAACTGCTGGCGCGCGTGCGCGCCATGCTCCGTCGTACACGCAGCAGCGGCGTCCGTGACACGCTGGAAGCGGGCGACCTCAGCCTCGATCTGATTGCACGCCGTGCGCTGCACGCCGGCGTCGAACTGCAGCTCAAGCCAAAGGAGTTCAATCTTCTGGCCGAACTGATGCGTCATCGCGGCGCCGTTTTGTCGCGCGACCTGTTGCTGAACCACGTCTGGGGGCAAGATTTCTACGGCGACGATCGCACCGTGGATGTGCACATCCGCTGGCTGCGCGAAAAGATCGAAGATGATCCGGCCCATCCCCTGCTCATCCAAACCGTGCGCGGCATTGGCTATCGTTTTGCCGGCTGAGGAGCGTTCATGAGCGAAAGCCTGATCGTCGTTGGCGCACTCGGACTGCTCACCCTGCTTTGGCTGACTCAGCGCCTGCGTGCCCGCCTGACCGCCGCGACTTACGAACTGGCGCGCCAGCGGCGCGCCGTGCAAGAACTGCGCCAACAGATCGCATCACTCCAGTCCCAACGCCGGGCGTTGGGCGCCGTGGCCACCTGCGGCCTGGTCATGCTCGACGCTGAGCGGCGCCTGCTGTGGTTCAACGACGACGCCCAAGAGGTCATGCGGTCCGATGCCGCGGCCGGCCACCTGCTCATCGAGATGCTGCCCAGCTACGAAATCAGCCAGACGGTTGATGACGCCTGGGAGCGCCATGCCCTGGTCGAACGGCAAGTGCCGTTCAAGTCCAAACTGTGGCAGGTGCGAGCCTGGGACATCGAGCAGGAAGGCATCGTCCTGGCGCTCAACGACGTCAGCGAGTTGCAGCGCCTGGGGCGCGCCCGGCGCGAATTCGTCGCCAACATCTCGCACGACCTGCGCACCCCGATTGCCGCCGTGCAACTTTCGCTGGAAACGCTGCGCGGCGGGGCGCTCGACGACCCGGTGATGAGCCGCCGCCTGCTCGACAACATGACGACCCAGGCCGATGCCCTGCAGCAACTGGCCGCTGAACTGTTCGACCTGAGCCAGATCGAATCGGGGCAGGTTCTGCTCAAGCTGACGCCGGTCGCGGCGGCGGCGCTGGTCGAGCCGGTCGTAGAGCGGCTGCGTCCCCAGGCCGAACGCAAAGCCCTGCAAATCGAGATTGCGCTGGATGCCCCGGAGCCGGCGCTGGCCGATACCGAGCAGATGCGCAAAGTGGTCGTCAACCTGCTGCACAACGCCATCAAGTTCAGTCCGGCCGGCAAACGCGCCGGCATCATGGCGTGGCCCATCGCCTGTCAGAATGGCACACTCAGCGCCGGCGCCCAACGCGCCCTGCCGCCACCCCCCGCCGGTTTCGCCGACGGGCAGTGGATCGCCTTCATGGTGTGGGACGAAGGCCCCGGCATCCCTTCCAGCGAGCTGCCCCGCATCTTCGAACGTTTTTACAAGGGCGATCGCGCCCGCGCCCGCAGCGGCGAAACGGGCGCCGGCCTGGGCCTTTCCATCGCACGACACATCGTCCTGGGCCACGGCGGCCAGATCTGGGCCGAAAGCGCACCAGGCCAGGGCGCTCGCTTCTTCTTCACCCTCCCCATCGCCTGAATCAATGACTCGACCCATCGCCTGAATCAATGACTCGACCCATTGCCTGAATCAATGACTCGACCCATCGCCTGAATCAATGACTCGACCCATCGCCTGATTATTATCACCTCTTAATCGGCGTGTTAATGAACCTTGAACGCCGCATAAAGCTGAGTTAAACCAGCGGTGCTATCCTGACCACAGGAATGCGTCCCCAGGGTGCCAGCCTGCGCGCCATCGCTTCCTGCGTGATCGGCGCGCGCAAGCAGGTTTCGAGAGAGCGCCCAGTCAACGATGCACAGTGTCCTGTACAGAAGGAACAAAGAGGAGATTCTTTTCATGCGTACGAAAGTCGTGTTTGCCATCGCCATCCTGTTGATGGCGTTGAGCGCATGCGCCACACCGGCCCCAACCACTGCCCCGGCGACTGCCCCAACCACTGCCCCGGCGACTGCCCCAACCACTGCCCCGGCGACTGCCGCAACGGCAGCCCCCGTCGAGCCAACCAAAGCCGCCCCCGAACTGTCCGGCGACATCGCCATCGATGGTTCTTCGACCGTCTATCCGATCACCGAAGCGGCCGCCGAAGAGTTCGGCCTGCTGCATCCCCAGGTCAAGGTTGCTGTCGGCATCTCTGGCACCGGCGGCGGTTTCAAGAAGTTCTGCAACGGCGAAACCGACATCTCCAACGCCTCGCGCGCCATCAAGAGTTCCGAAAAAGAGGCGTGCGCCGCTAACAATGTCGAATACACCGAGTTCCTGGTTGGCCTGGACGGCCTGACCGTCGTCATCAACCCCAAGAACACCGCCGTCCAGTGTCTCACCGTGGCGCAGCTCAAGCAGATCTGGGACACCGACAGCAAGGTGAAGAATTGGAAAGAAATTGATCCGAGCTTCGCTGACCAGCCGCTGACCCTGTACGGCCCCGGCACCGATTCGGGCACCTTCGACTTCTTCACCGAGGTCATCAACGGCGAAGCCAAGCGTTCACGCGCCGACTACACCGCCAGCGAAGACGACAACGTGCTGGTGCAGGGGATCGAAGGGGATGTCAACGCCCTCGGTTACTTCGGCCTGGCCTACTACATCGAAAACCAGGACAAGCTCAAGGCCGTGCAGATTGACGGCGGCAAAGGCTGCGTGGCCCCCTCGTTCGATACGGTCAACAAGGGCGAATATGCGCCGCTCTCCCGCCCGCTCTACTTCTATGCCAACAACAAGGCTCTGAGTCGCCCCGAAGTGTACGAGTTCACCAAATTCTATCTCGACAACGCACAACTCGTCGTATCCGAGGTCGGTTACGTCGCCGTGCCTGCCGAGCGTTACGAGGAAGGCCGCGCCGCTTTGGCCAAGTTCGCCAAGTAGTCGCCGGCGTCTTTCATGGCCGCCTTGAACCACTGAGGTTCGCCCAGTCCCTCCTCTCGTGACTGCCCTCAGTCCTCAGTCAATCATGAACCTTCATTGGTTCCCCTGCCAGCCCGGCCCGGTCGGGTTGGCAGGGTCTTTTGTCGAAAGTGGCCTGGAATCCGAACTTGAGGTAGAATTCATCATGCAAGCCATCAATCGGCAACCATCAGACCTGATGCAGCGTGGAGGCTGGCAACAAGAAACCATGAGCGAACAACAGGCCGGCCAGCCCACCGCATCTGGCCGCACCGATAGGCCGGGCGTCGTTTTTGCCCGCAATCGTTGGCGCGCTGTGCGGGAAAGAGCCATTGGCACCGTACTCTTCCTCTGCGCCGCCGTGTCCATTTTGACCACCATCGGCATCATCGGTGTCCTCATCTTCGAAACGATCGAGTTTCTGCGCGTCGTTCCGCTCTTCGATTTCCTGACGGGCACAGTCTGGACGCCCCTGTTCAACCCACCCAGTTTTGGCGTCCTGCCACTGGCGATTGGCACCATCATCGTCTCGCTGATCGCCATGCTGATCGCACTGCCGCTCGGCCTGCTGGCCGCCATCTACCTGAGCGAATACGCCAGCATGGAACAGCGACGCATCCTCAAGCCGCTGCTCGAAATCCTGGCCGGCATTCCGACGGTCGTTTACGGCTACTTCGCCCTCACCTTCGTCACCCCAACGCTGCGCGCCATCTGGCCGCAGATGCAGGTCTTCAACGCCCTCAGCGCCGGCATCGTTATGGGCATCATGATCATCCCCCTCGTCTCGTCTCTGTCCGAAGACGCCATGAACGCGGTGCCACGCGCCCTGCGCGAAGCGGCCTATGGCCTGGGCGCAACCAAGCTCGAAGTCACCCTGCGCACGGTTGTTCCCGCCGCACTTTCCGGCATCACCGCCGCCTTCATCCTGGCCATCTCGCGCGCCATCGGCGAAACGATGATCGTCCTGATCGCCGCTGGGCAAAGCACCATCATGCAGCTCGACCCGCTCAAGGCCATGGAAACGATGACCGCCTTCATCGCCCGTGTCAGCCTGGGCGACAACCCGCAACAGAGCATCGAGTTCAAGACCATTTTTGCCGTCGGCATGCTGCTCTTCATCATGACCTTCGTGCTCAATCTCATCAGCCAACGAATCCTGACGCGCTATCGCCAGGTCTATCAATAACCATTGTCACGATCCGATCGAGTGGGGAAAGATCAAGAAAGCCTTGCAGATGAACGCATTCTCACATCAACGAACCGAATTTCGCCAGAATCTCGCCCGACGCAAGCGCGCCGGTCGCCTCTTTGCCGTTGTGGCGTTCATAGCCACCCTGGTTGGGCTGCTCGTTCTCGCCATCCTGCTGGTGGATGTCATCAACAAGGGTCGAGCCTGGTTCGACTGGCAGTTCCTCACCAGCTTCCCGTCACGATTTCCAGAAAGGGCCGGCATCCTGTCTGCGTTTGCTGGATCGCTCTGGCTCGTCGGCATGACCGCCCTCATCGCCTTCCCCATCGGCGTGGCCGCCGCTATCTACCTCGAAGAGTACGCCGCACAGAACTGGGTCACCAATCTGATCCAGATCAACATCGCCAACCTGGCGGGCGTGCCGTCCATCGTTTATGGGCTGCTTGGTCTTGGCATCTTCGTGCGCACCCTGATGTTGGGCCGCAGCTTGTTGGCGGGCGCCCTGACCATGAGCCTGCTCATCCTGCCCACCATCATCATTGCGGCGCGCGAGGCCATCCGCGCCGTGCCGGCCTCGCTGCGTCACGCCTCGCTGGCGTTGGGCGGCACCCGCTGGCAAACCGTCTGGCACACCGTGCTGCCGCTCGCCTTTCCCGGCGTCTTGACCGGCACGATCCTGGCGCTTTCGCGCGCCGTGGGCGAAACGGCGCCCCTCATCACCATCGGCGCCCTGACCTACATCGCCTTCTTGCCCGAAAACATCCTCAGCCAGTTCACGGTCTTGCCCATCCAAATCTTCAACTGGACATCGCGCCCCCAGGCCGATTTCCGTTCCCTGGCCGCCGCCGGCATCATCCTCCTGCTCGCCGTTTTGTTGACGGCCAACGCCGTCGCCATTTTGCTGCGCGACCGGCTGCAAAAACGTATCTGATACGGGTAGATCCTTCATGTCAATGTCAAACACAAACCAACCAGACGTCACATTTGCACAACATACGTTTCAGGTCAAAGACCTCAATTTCTGGTACGGCGCCAGCCAGGCTCTGAAAGACATCACGCTCGACATCCCCGCCCGCAGGATCACAGCCATCATTGGCCCTTCTGGCTGCGGCAAGAGCACCTTCCTGCGCTGCTTCAACCGCATGAACGAACTGATTCCTGGCACGCGCGTCGCCGGCCAGGTGTTGTTCGCCGAACAGGACCTCTACGCCCCCAACGTAGACCCGGTGGAAGTACGCCAGCGCATCGGCATGGTTTTCCAAAAGCCGAACCCATTCCCCCAATCCATCTTCGACAACGTCGCCTACGGCCCACGCATCAACCGCATGCGCGGCAACTTGCCGGACATCGTCGAAAGATCACTGCGCCAGGCCGCCCTCTGGGACGAGGTGAAGGATAAGCTGCGCGCCAGCGCCTACGCCCTCTCCGGCGGCCAGCAACAGCGGCTCTGCATCGCGCGCGCTCTCGCCGTCGAACCGGAGGTCATCCTGATGGACGAACCGTGCTCGGCGCTCGACCCCATCGCCACCCTGAAGATCGAAGAGCTGATGGTCGAACTGGCAACGCAGTATACGATCATCATCGTGACCCACAACATGCAGCAGGCCGCGCGCGTCTCCGACATCACCGCCATGATGATGCTCGATGACAATCGCAAATCTGGCGCCGTCATCGAGGTCGGCCCGACGCGCGCTATCTTCACCTCACCGCGCGACAAGCGCACCGAGGACTACGTGACCGGTCGTTTTGGTTGAAAATCATGTCAATTCGTGTTCATTTCGAGCAGAAACTCAAGAAGGTCCAGTCTGACGTCCTGCTGTTGGGCAGCATGGTCGAGCACACCATTCTCGACGCCGTGGAGGTCCTGCGCCAACGAGATCTGGACGCCGCACGCCAACTGATCGCCAACGATCGCCTGATCAACGAGCGGCGTCTGGGGATCGAAGACAACTGTCTGGCCTTGATTGCCACGCAGCAGCCCATGGCCAACGACCTGCGCACCCTGGCAGCCGTCCTCGAGATCGCCACCGAACTGGAACGGATCGGAGACTACGCCAAAGGCATCGCGCGCATCACGATCATGCTGGCAGACGAGCCACCGATCGTCCCCCTGACCGACATCGAAGCGATGGCGCGTAAAGACTGCGACCTGCTGCGCCGCGCCCTCGACGCCTTCAGCCGGCGCGATGTCGAGATGGCGCGCACCCTACCGCGCGAAGACGACGAAGTAGACGCCCTCTACAACCGCGTGCAGAGCCAGGTCATCGCCGCCATCGTCGCCGATACGCGCGTCACCGACCAGGCCATGCGGCTACTCTGGGTTGCTCACAACCTGGAACGCGCCGCCGACCGTGTCACCAACATCTGCGAACGCGCCGTTTTTACGATCACGGGCCGCATGATCGAACTCGACGTACTCGATTCTCTGCACAACGCGCCCGACTAATGGCGCCTGGCTCCCACCTGGCGTCTTCCAGGAGGTGATCTGATGCCAAGTACAACCACAGCCCCGGCTTCGACCCTGCCCCAGGAGGTCGAACTCAAGTTTCGCCTCGCCGGCGCAGAGGATTTTGCCAGCCTGCTGGCGCTCGACCGGCTGGGCGACTTCACCCTGCACGACGCCGGCATCCAGCGCGGCGAAGACCTGTATCTCGACACGGCCGAACGCAGTTTTCTGAACGCCGGCTTCGTTTGCCGTCTACGGCCGCGCGCCGATGGCGCCTGGCTTGCAACGCTCAAAGGCATCCAGGCCGGCGGTCAACAGGCGCAAGGTCTGCACCAGCGCGCCGAAGTCGAAACTGCGCTGGCGGCTCCCGGTCCGCCCGATACCTGGCCCGACAGTCCTGCACGCACCCTCGCCCAAACCCTGGCCGCCGACGATCCGCTGGAAGAACTGATCCGCATCCAGCAGACACGCTACCTGCGTCAGGTCAGGCTGAAGGAACGCCAGATCGCCGCCATGACCGTGGATGCCGTAGTCTTTGCCGCCGCCGACGAGCCGATGTGGTTGACGGAAGTCGAGCTGGACGCCGGCGGCAGTCGGGACGAACTACTGACCTTTGGCGCAGCACTGCAAACCGCCTTTCCTGGCCTGACGCCCGAACCTCGCAGCAAGTTGATTATCGCCCTGGGCCTGGCAGGCGCCAGCCAAAGCGAACTGGCGCTGGCAGCGGGTGAAACCTTCGACGCTCCAGAAACCACCACCCAACGCAAGGGCGGGCGCACTGCCGGCGTGCGCAGCGATGATCGCATGTCCGAGGCGGGGCGCAAAATCCTGCGCTTTCATTTTCGCCGCATGCTCCGCTGCGAAAAAGGCGCTCGCGAAGGTCTCGACATCGAGGCGCTGCACGATATGCGGGTCGCCACGCGCCGCATGCGCGCCGCCGTCAAAATCTTCGAGCCATACTTCGAAGAAGACGCCCTGCGGCCCTTTGCGCGCAACCTGCGCCGCACCGGCCGCGCCCTGGGTCAGGTGCGCGACCTCGACGTGCTGCTCGACAAACTGACGCGCTACGCCCAGACCCTGCCTTCAGATCAACAGACCGGCCTGGAGCAGTTACTGCAGGCCTGGCAAGCACAGCGCGACGCCGCCCGCGACGCCATGCTCGCCTTTCTCGATAGCGGCCGCTATCGCCAGTTCAAACGTGAGTTCGACGAATTCCTGACCGCCCCCCTGGCGGGCGCGCCCCGACTCGACCCCAATCAGCCGCAGCGCATCCTGGTTTGCCATGTCGTCGCCAGCGCCATTTGGCGTTCCTATGAAACGATCCGCGCCTTCGAATGGGTACTCGACCGGGCGCCGCTGGAGACGCTGCACCAGTTGCGCATCGAAATCAAGGGGCTGCGCTATTTGCTGGAATTCTTGCGCGAGGCATTGGGAGACGAAGCGGCCGCCGTCATCCAGGAGTTGGTGCAGGCGCAAGACACTTTGGGCGATCTGCACGACGCCGATGTCGCCATTCATCTGCTCAGCGACTTCTTGACCCACATCACCGGCCTGCCGCAAGCGCGGGCGCGCAAACAGCCAGAACTGCGCGGCGTGACATCATATCTGGCGGCGCAGGAAGGTCAATTGCGCAAACTGCTGCGCCGCACGCCCGCCGTCTGGAAACGGCTCAATGCGCCCAGGCTGCGCCGCCAACTGGCGCTGGCCGTGGCCAGCCTGTAAGGCTCTGTGACGCCAAAAGGCTCGACGATGAAGAAAACAGTGCTCTTTCTCTGCACGGGCAATTCCTGCCGCTCGCAAATGGCCGAGGCAATCGTGCAAACGCGCCTGGGCGACGCCTGGACCGCTTTTTCGGCCGGCGTCGCGCCCACCGGCGCTGTTCACCCGCTTGCGCTCCAGGTTCTGGCCGAAATCGGCATCGTTCCGGCCAACCCGCGTTCCAAACACGCCGATGAATTCCGCCAAACCATGTTCGATCTGGTCGTCACCGTTTGCGATGACGCCGCCGAAAACTGTCCGGTCTGGCTTGGCCCTGGGCGGCGCCTGCACCTCAGTTTTCCTGATCCTGCCGCGGCGCAGGGCAGCACGCAACAGGTCTTGACCGTTTTTCGCCAGGTGCGCGACGACATCGGCGAGCGCGTCGGCGCCGCGCTGTGCGCCTTTCAGGCGGCCGGCGTCTGATCAGCCTCTTGTTGGGCAACCGGCAACGTGAAGCTGAAGGCGCTGCCGCGCCCCACATCGCTCGTTACGCTGATAGTGCCGCCATGCGCCTGCACCAACTGCTTGACGATGGCCAGCCCAAGCCCGGCGCGCCCGGTCTGGCTCGGATGCAGGCGGTCGGCGCGATAGAAGCGATCGAAGACGAAGGGCAGATCTTCGGGCGCAATGCCGCTGCCGGTGTCATGCACCGTCACGCGCACATAGGCGCCTGCGCTCTGCGCCGTCACGGTGATGGCGCCACCGGCCGGGGTGTGGGCAAAGGCGTTTTGCAGTAGATTACGCAGCACCTGCCCAATGCGCTCCCGGTCTGCCTCGACCAGGGGAAGGTCGCCAGGCAGATGGGCAGCCAGCGCGATCTGTTTGGCCTCTGCCTGCGGATGCAGGATGCCAAGCGCCTGCTCCACCACCCCCGCCAACGCCAGCGGCTGGCGCATCAGGGTCAATCGCCCCGCTTCGGCCTGCGCCAGCTCCTGTAAATCGGCCACCAACCGGCTGAGCAGAAGCGTCTCCTCGTACAGGCTCTCGACCAGTTCGCCATCCTTCTCCACCAGCCCATCACGCGCCGCATCCAGATAGCCGCGCAAGTTGGTCAGCGGCGTGCGCAGTTCATGCGCCACGTCGTTGATCATGTTGCGGCGCAGATGCTCCTGCTTGCCCAACCCGTCCGCCATGGCATTGAAGGCATGCGCCAGTTCGCCAATTTCGTCACTGGTCTCCACACGCACGCGCGCGCTCAGATCGCCTGTTTCCATCGCGCGTGCGGCGGCGGTCAACCGTTGCACCGGCCCCACGATGCGCCCCGACAGCGCCAGCGTCGCCACCACGGCGGCCAGCCCCGCCAACAGGCCGCCAAACAGCAGCGATCTGTTCAACGCCAACAGAAAGGCCGCGTCGGCCTCGCGGGGGCCGGCCAGGAGGTCCAAATAGAGGAAGCCAACGCGCGTCCCGCCGATCAGAATGACGGCGCTCGGCGCCGGCCGGTCGGCGCCAAGCGTCTCGCCAATCAGCGCCTGCTCCGAATCGCCCACCACGCGGCCGCGGTGATCTGTCACCACGACGCGGCGTCCTGTGATCTGCGCCAGCCGCTCCACCTCGGTCTGAATGGCGTTCCAGCCGCGATTGGCGAGATAGGAACGTTCCAACATCGCCAGCAGGCGTCGGTTGGTCGAAACGCCGCCCGTTTCGACATAGCGTTGAAATTCGCCTGCTGTACGCTGTTGGGCCACCAGCGTCGTCACGCAGATGGCAATCAGCGCGACCAGGGAAATCGCCAGCAACAGGCGCAGACGCAGACTATGGAACATGTTACACCTGGAAGCGATAGCCAAAGCCAGGCACCGTGATGACAAACCGCGGCGCCGACGGCTGCGGTTCGATCTTGCGCCGCAGGTTCATGATGTGGACATCCACGGTGCGCTCGATGCCATCGTAATCGAAACCAAAGGCGCGGTCGAGCAGTTCGGAGCGGCTGAAGGTGCGGCCCGCATCGCGCGCCAGGGTTTCCAACAGGCGAAACTCGGTGGGCGTCAGATTGACCGGCTGGCCGCGCAGCGTGACCTCGCGCCGCGTCAGGCTGACGTGTAACTCGTCGAAGCGCAAATCGGCCAGGTCGTCCTCCGGTTGCGTACGGCGCAGCACCGCCCGCACGCGTGCGGTCAGTTCGCGCGGGTTGAAGGGCTTGGTCACGTAATCGTCGGCGCCCAGATCGAGTCCAAAGAGTTTGTCGTCATCGGTGGCCCGCGCCGTGAGCATGATGATGGGGACGCGCGATTCGGCGCGCAGCAGGCGGCAGACATCCACGCCGTCCAGTTCGGGGAGGAAAAGATCCAGAACGATCAGGTCGGGGTGTTGGCTGCGCGCCGTATCGAGCGCCTCTTGTCCATCGTAGGCGGCGAGAACACGGTGTCCCTCTTTCTTGAGGTAGAGGGAGACAAGCTGGACGATTTTTTTGTCGTCGTCCACGACCAGGATCGTGTGATTCATGGCGTATCGAGTTGTTCGTTGGATGGCGGGCAGGGGCGTTGTTTTTTGCGCAACAGACGGCGAAGGGGAGCGCGGCGCGGGCCGTGCTCCCCTATTGAATCACCGTCGAGCGGCCCTGGCGTTTTCAGGAAACCGTCTTCCCCTTCTGATACGAGAGGTCAACCGGTGTTCCTACCAGCGGTGCGGGCCGCAATGGTCACCTCAGGACGAGGTGCCGGGGGTGGGGGTGGCCGTCGGTGCGGTGTTACCCCGAGGGCCAAAGAACCCGCCGCCAAAACCGCGCATACCGCCGCGGTGGCCGCGACCGCCGAAGAAACCGCCGTGGGGCAGATAGCCCTGCTCAAGACCCTGCAAGAGCCAGTCGGCCTGCGCCTGGGTCATCTCTCCATCGGTCACCGCCTGGGCGATCCGGTCTTTCCACTCTTGCGTGCGCGCCGCCTCGATGGCATCCTGCACCTTCTGCATGTCAACCCCTTGTGCGGCGGCAATGTCGGTCAGCGATTTGCCGCTATGCAGTTGCTCGAAAAGCTCGGTGGGGGTCAGGTCGAGCGCCTCGGCGACGGCGTCGAAAGTCGCCGTGGAGCCGCCGTAGCCAAAACCGTGGAAGTGCGGGATCGCGGGGGTTGTCGTGGCGGGTGGTGTCGTCGTCTGCGCAAAAGCGCTGCCCACGCTGACGGCGCCGATCACAACCACCAGCGCCAGACTACCAATAGCCAACATCAGTCGTTTCATCTTGTGTATACCTCCGTGTACTCTCTGTTCGTACGGACTCATTGCGTCGGTCATCATCCGACGATGGGAGTGTAGCAGAGGCATGTTAAGTTTTGGTAAAGGGCCTGTTGGGAGATGGTTTGGATTGTGCGTCGGACCTGTTGCCGTGCGCCCCTTTGCTCTTGTACCGGATTGTACTCCGCAGACCGGTCCAGGTCAAGCACGCACACGGCGCGGCCGTCACTCAACTCTGCGAATTAGACAAACTCGATAGAGTATTCTAAACTACGTGCCAGGACAAAATCAGCCCAGTGATCCCCACTGGCCGTAGACTCAGGCAAGTTCATGATTTGATTGCAGGACATAGGAATTGATCGGCGGTTTTATGAGTCTCTCAAGGTTGCCATGGATTACGTGAACCAGATATTGCGCGGTGATTGCCAGGAAGTCTTGAATGATCTTCCTGATCACTGCATTGACTTGATTTTCACGTCACCACCGTACGCGGATCAAAGACAAACCACCTACGGTGGGGTAAAGCCTGACGAGTACGTCACGTGGTTCATGCCAAAGGTCGAGCAGTTTTGGCGTGTTCTGAAGCCAACCGGTACCTTCATATTGAACATCAAAGAGCGCGTTGTTGTGGGCAGACAATTCGTCGGCATCGAGCTGAGTGAAGAATACGTATCAATCGCGCGCAGCCGGGTAGCGGGTACGCAGCTGCCGCTCCTGGTAGCTGAGACAAGCGACACCCCCTATTCGAGCACAAATTCTTCGAAGCTTCCCATCAATGGTTCATCATGAAATCTCTCAACCTGGATGACGTACGAGAATTCCTTGCTGAGAATATCGTAGATTTCCATGAACGTCGGCTGGCAACTCTGGAGGGACTTAGCCTGAACCGACTCTTGGCCAAGAATCCTTATTTGTTCAAAGCCAAGAATGTCCTGACTGCTGGAGACCTCGTCTCAGGTTTGCTCCAGGCATTCTTGTCATCGTCCGAAGAAAAGCTCTTCGGTGATTTCTTGGAAGAATTGGCACTGTTTGTGGCCGAAAAAACGTGCGACGGACACAAGTCCAGTGCTCCTGGTGTTGATCTTGAGTTCCTGCATGAAAGTGTTCATTATGTAGTTTCAATCAAGTCCAGCACTCACTGGGGTAACAGCTCGCAGCAACGAAAACTCGAAGAGGATCTCAGGGATGCCGCAACAAGATTGAAGCAATCGCGCCGGGGCCTGAACGTTCAGCCGTGTTGGGCATTTGTTACGGCAAATCCAAGACCGGTTACTTACGCGGCTATCTCAAGGTGGTCGGGCAGAACTTCTGGTACTTCATCAGTGAGAACAAACATCTTTTTACTGATATTATCGAGCCAATTGGTCACCGGGCAGAAGACCTCAACAGGACATTCTAAGAGGAACAAGCTCGTATCACAAACCGTTTCACGCGCTAGTTCATACAGCGCTTTTGCGACGACACTGACGCCATTGATTGGGTCAAGTTGGTGGAGTTCAACAGCGGCAATTTCGACCTCGATCAAACCCCGCCATCATCACAACTGGAGACACAATGCCCATCGTTCGTATCGAAGATCTGAAAGACCATGCCGGCGCTGAGGTGACGCTGCGCGGCTGGTTGTATCACAAAACCGACAAGGGCCGGTTGCAGTTCCTGCAAGTGCGGGACGGCAGCGGCATCTGTCAGGCCGTCGTGTTCAAGAAGGCAGTCAGCGAAGCCGTCTTCGACGCCGCACGCCGCCTGACCCAGGAATCGTCCTTGATCGTCAGCGGCGTCGTGCGCGCCGATGAGCGTGCGCCCGGCATCCCTGGCGGCTACGAACTCGACGTCAACGACCTGCAGATCGTTCAAATCGCCGGCGACTATCCCATCAGCCCCAAAGAGCATGGCGTCGAGTTCCTGATGGACAACCGCCATCTCTGGCTGCGCTCCGCCCGCCAATGGGCCATCCTGCGCGTGCGGGCAACCATCATCCAGGCCATTCGCGACTGGCTCGACGATCACGGCTTTCTGCTGGTGGACACACCCATCCTCAGCCCGGCCGCCGGCGAAGGCACCACGACCCTGTTCGAGATTGACTATCACGGCACGGCGGCCTTCCTGGCACAGACGGGCCAGCTCTACAACGAGGCCAACATCTTCGCATTTGGCCCCGTTTACTGCTTTGGCCCCACATTCCGCGCCGAAAAGAGCAAAACCCGCCGCCATCTACAAGAATTCTGGATGGTCGAGCCGGAAATCCCCTTCTGCCAGCTCGAAGAACTGCTGGAAATCGAAGAACAGTTCGTCAGCTATATCGTGCAAACCGTCTTGGCGCAGCGCGCCGTCGAACTGAAGGTGCTGGAACGCGACACCAGCCACCTGCAAAAGGTCGTCCCGCCGTTCGAACGCATCCACTACGACCAGGCGGTCGCCATGCTCAACGAGGCTGTGGCACGCGGCGTCGTCGTGCCGCCCAACGACGATCCGCTGCCTGCCATCGCCTGGGGCGACGACTTTGGCGCACCGCACGAAACCTACCTCACGATGCAGTTCGAGAAGCCGCTCTTCGTTCATCACTTCCCAACGCAGGTCAAGGCCTTCTACATGGAGCCAGAACCGGGGCGCCCGGAGGTCTGTCGCAGCGCCGATCTGCTGGCGCCCGAAGGTTACGGCGAAATCATTGGCGGCAGCGAACGCATGAGCGATCCCGCCAAACTTCAGGCTGCCATCCTCAAACACCAACTGCCCGCCGACGCCTATGACTGGTACATCCAACTGCGCCAGTTCGGCTCGGTTCCCCACAGCGGCTTCGGCCTGGGCGTCGAGCGCACCGTCGCCTGGATTTGCGGCCTCGACCATGTGCGTGAGACCGGCGCCTTCCCCCGCATGTTGAACCGTCTGCGTCCCTGACAGGCGTCCAAACCGTGCGCGGTGAGCCAAGCGTCTTGAACTTGTTGCCCTTTGCTCTGGTGTTCTTTTGCGCCCTGGCGCTTTCCCTGCTGCTCAGTCCCTGGGCGCGGCGGTTGGGATTGCGCCTGGGCCTGGCCGATGCGCCCGCTCCGCGCCGCGTCCACGCCGGGCTGCTGCCGCGTTCGGGAGGCGTCGCCCTCTATCTCGCCTTCACCCTCACCGTGCTCTTGACTCTGGCCTTCCCCGCGATCTTTCCCACCAGCGCCGACCCCAAATCATCCACACGCCTGCTCGGCCTGCTGATCGGCAGCGCCTTCGTCTTCATCTGCGGCCTGCTGGATGACCGGCTCGAACTGCCCGCCTGGCCGCAGGCGCTCGTGCAGGCCGGCGCCGGCGCCATCGGCATCGCCAGCCTGATCTTCATCAAACACGTCAACAACCCCTTCACCAACCAACCGTTCGGCGGTGTCGAAGGGTTCGCCTGGCCCATCGTTTGGCTGCTCACCATGTTCTGGTTCGCCGGCATGATGAACACCGTCAACTGGCTGGATGGGCTGGATGGGCTGGCCGCTGGCGTCGCCGCCATCTTCTGTGCAATCGTCGCCATCCACATGCTCTGGCGCGCCGAACCGCCGCAGGCCAGCGTCGCCGTTTTGCCCATTGCGCTTCTGGGCGCCGTGCTCGGCTTCCTGCCCTACAACTTCAACCCCTCTCGCATCATCATGGGCAGTTCTGGCGCCTATTTTCTGGGCTTTGCGCTCGCCGCGCTCGGCATCATGGGCGGCGCACGGGTTGCCACCGTGCTGCTCATCCTCGGCCTCCCCATCCTCGACGTCGCCTGGCTCATCTGGCAGCGGCTCGCCAGTGGGCGTTCCCCCTATCACGGCGGGCGCGATCACCTGCACCACCGCCTGCTCGATCTCGGTTTCAGCCAGCGCCAGATCGTGCTCGCCTATTACACCTTCTGCGCCCTTTGCGGCGCCGCGGCCCTCTTCATCACCTCGCGCCTGGCCAAACTGCTGGCGCTTGGCGTGCTGACGCTGTTCGTGCTGGCCGTGCTCTCGTACACCGCCCGCTTGCGCCCCAATCCCGCCGCCCATGCGCCCGGCGAAGAATGACCTGCCCGCATGGGCCGGCCGGCGCGCTAGCGCCGTTGGCTTGATCCTTCCAGAAAGGCGCGCAGGCGCGGCAACTGGGCGCCCAGCGTGGCCGGTTCGGACAGAAAAGAAAGAACCAGCATCGGCTCGGCCATGTCGTACAGCCAACCCGGATGCGTCAGGATGCCGATGTGATCGAGAAGTGCAATCGCCAACGCCTCGTCGTCGTCGGTCAGGCGCTCGACTGCCAGGGTGAGGTAGAAGCCGCCGGTGGCCGGGGTCAGATCGAAGCTGGTCGAGCCGGCCAGCATGGTGTGCGCCAGCGCGGCCCGTGCGGCGATCTGCCGGCGGTAATCGGCCAGAAAGGCCCGACCCTGCGTCAACAGCGCCGGCGCAGCCCATTGAATCTGCTCATGCGTCGCCAGGAACGTATCGGCGATGGTTTCCAGCGCCGCCAGCGCCCGATCACACAGGGCAGGCTGCCCGCTGACGCCGATCCAGCCAAGTTTGGCGCCGGGCAGCGCCAGCATCTTGGAAAAGCCATTGAGTGTAAAAATCAGTGGGGCGACCGCCTGCGCCGCCGGCCGGCAGTGCAGCACATCGCCAAAGATGAATTCGCAAAACACCTCGTCAGCAATGATCGGCAGGCGGCGAGCGGTGGCCAGCGTCGTCAGCGCCTCCACCTCGTCTGGCGTCGCCACATGGCCCGTCGGGTTGTGCGGCGAAATCAGGATGATCGCACGTGTGCGCGAGGTGACCGCCGCCGCCAGCGCGGCCAGGTCGAGCGCCCAACCGCTGCCTGTGCGCAGCAGCGGATAGGGGCGCAGCGTCACCCGGCAGAGCGCGGCGATGTAGTCGAACAGCGGATAAGAGGGCTGCGGGGCCAGAATCTCCTGGCCAGGATCGGCCAGGAGTTGGAAGAGGTACCAGTACGACTGGCTGGTGCCCGGGGTCAGGACGATTCGATCGGGCGTCAGATTCAGGCCCCGATCGGCGTAGTAGTCACTGATCGCCTGGCGGGCGACCATCTGCCCTTTGGGGTCAGGCCGGTACGGGTCGGCGGCGGTTTGCGCCACATGCAGCGCGGCTTGCAGGATCTCGCTTGGAAACTGCAAGCCATGCTGCGTTGGGTTGCCGCTGATCAGGTCGAACAGCGGGCCACCGGTTGCCCGCAGTCGCGCTTGCGCCTGGGCCAGGGGATTGGCCGTGCCGCTGAAGTCTTTGACGATCTCGGCAAAGAAGGTCACATCCCAACCTGTTCCATCTGGAAGTCCAACTCCAGCTTGATGAGATCTTGCACGCTCAACACCACGGGGACGCGTGGCTGCGTCAGGTTGAAGTCCTTGAAGGTGAAGCTGGTCGCGGCGGTTCCGCTGATCTGATTGCCGTTGCGCGTCAGGGTCACCTGCCAGACGACCGGTCGGGTCACATCGCGAATGGTCAGGTCGCCGCTCAGTTCGAACGTGCCCTGACCCGATTCCGGCAGAGGCGAGGGCAATCCCTGCGCCGCTGTCGGTACGAAGATGGCGTTGGGGAAACGATCGCTCTGCAAAATGTTGTTACGCACGAAGCCATCGCGCCGGCTCGAATCGCTCGCCAGGCTGCGCAGGTCAATCACGAAACTCGAAAGATCGGCCATGATCGTCCCGTCGCTCGCCGCCGTCAGTGTGCCGCTGACGTTGGAGGTTGCGCCAATGGCGTCATTGGGCAAGTCACGGTTGGCCAGTTGCTCGCGGATGCGGTAGCGCGCTTCGTTGCCCGTGGCCGTTGTGACAAAGCGCAGCGCCTGGGTGGGCTTCGCCGCTCCGCCTCCGTCAGCAGGGGTTGCGGGCGCCTCGGTCGCCGTCGCCGACGTGGCCGGCGCATCAGTGGCCGCGGGCGCCGTCGTGGGCGCATCGGTCGCCGCCGGCGCCGTCGTGGGCGCCAGTGTAGCCGGACTGACCGGCATGTTGGTAGGGGAAGGGGTCGCACCTGCGCAACCGCTGATGAGCAGACTCACCAGCGCCAGCAGCAGCCCCATTGTCTTGATTCGGCCTGACATTTCTCTCTCTCGACTCCTATCGCTTCTTCAGTCTCTATTCCGTGGTTACTCGGTCCAGTCGGATCGTCCCGTTTCCTGAGTCTGTCGAAGGGGAAAGCGTGCATTCACCCCCCATCTCCCCAATTGGGGGGCAACGGCTTCGCCAAGCTCAGCCTACGGAGGCTCTCACTCTCCACTCAGCGTTCAGCGTTCAGC
>CAZOLV010000009.1:18537-80245 GCA_964580725.1 uncultured Anaerolineae bacterium
GCGTTCAGCGTTCAGCGTTCAGCGTTCAGCGTTCAGCGTTCAGCGTTCAGCGTTCAGCGTTCTCCGACTGTCGCCCGCTCATTCGTTGGACGACAACCCATCCTAATCGGTTACACCCGCCCTGACTGTAGCCCATCTCCCAAGCTCCCCGCAGCGCAACTCCCAACCCCCACAAAACGTCTTCATGATTACGGGACGCGCGCAATGATGCGACGCGCCCAGATGTCATGGAACCTGGGAGGTTGACCATGAAACGCACCGTTTCGCTTCCACTGACTGTTGCAGTGATCCTGTCATCGCTGCTGATCTTTCATCGGTCAGACCCGACCGGCGCCGTCCCCGCGGGCCTCGACCCATCGCCCGGTGCCGTGACCGCCTCGCAGCCTGGCTGGCGCAGCGGCGGCCCCTTCGACAACAACGAACAGCCGCTCGCTATGGACGATGTCGCCGCCTCTCCCACCTACGCCAGTGACGGCATCCTTTTCGCCGTCGGCCAGGGCGGCGTCTATCGCACGACCGACCGCGGCGCCCACTGGCAGCATGTCCTCTCCATCGCCATGCAGCCCGCCTATGGTCACAAAGCCCAGGTGGCCATCTCGCCTGGCTTCGTCAGCGACGGCGTCGTCTTCGTCACCTTCTTCGACGACACGGCGCACACCGCCGGCTTCGCCAAGTCAACCGACGGCGGCGACACCTGGGCGCTCGACACCACCTACGGCGAGATGCGCGCCCTCGCCATCTCTCCCGTCTTCTTCGATGATCGAACTCTTTGGATGGCGCGCGGCGACGAAGTCTTCCGTTCGACCGACGGCGGCGCCATCTGGTCGCCCTACCCAATGACACCCCCTGGCGATGCCTATGACGTGTTCGACCTGGCCGCGTCGCCCGCTTTCGGCAGCGACCGCACCCTTTTTGCCACCGGTTACGGCGGCGCACGCCGCAGCACCGACGGCGGACAGACCTGGACGCCGTCCGGCGGCTATGCCCCCGCCTACGGCGTCGCCATTTCACCACTCTATGCCCAGGATAGCGTCGTATGGACGAGCTACCGCTTCATCGAATCTCCCGGCGACGGCACGCCCGAAAGCGCCGTACAGCGCAGCGCCAACCGCGGTGCCTCCTGGACACTGACCGCCGCTGGCCTGCCCGGTTTCTACGAGCCTTTCGTGCGCACATTGGCCGTTTCGCCCGCCTTTGGCAACGACCGCACCCTCTTCACCGCCCTCAGCGGCAGCTTCGTACAGGGGCAATCGCACAGCCTCTTCCGCAGCCTGGACGGCAGCAACTCCTGGCTCGATCTTGGCCCGGCCCCCGGCAACCCAGACATCGCCGCCATCGCCGTCACCTCGACGACGTTCGACGGCCTACTGGCGCACGTCGCCACAGCGCAAGGAGTCTGGCATTATGGTGGCCTGTGCCAAGAGCGGCTGATCAACGGCGGGTTCGAGTACGACGTCGCTTGGCGCTTCCCGCACACGCCCTACCCCGCCGGCTACAGCACGCAGCTACCGCGCAGCGGTCAGCGCAGCGCCCGCGCCGGCATCGTGCAGGGCGGCGACGTTTACAGCTACTCCAGCGCCTCCCAAACTGTGACCCTGCCCGGCGGCAGCCAGAACATCAGCCTGACGCTCTGGTGGTATCCCATCTCCGCTGAAGCCAGCCTGCTCGAGCCTGGCGATGCGCCGGCCGCCGGCCTGGAAGTCACCGGCTGGCAACAGCCGCTGGCCGGAGATCGGCAGTACGTTCTGATTCTCGACGCCAACGGCGCCATCCTGCGTTCGCTGCTCTGGACGCGCAGCAACGCCCGCGCCTGGCAGCGGCTCGACGCCGATCTGAGCGAATTTGCCGGCCGCATCATTCAGGTGCATTTTGGCGTCTTCAACGACGGCAATGGCCAAAAGACCGCAATGTACGTGGACGACGCCTCCCTAATCACCTGCGCGCCAGCCGCCCGACAGCAAAGCCGTCTGCCCTTCTTGCCGCAGCGTTTTGCGCCGCAACCATCCCCTACCCCCACGCCAACGCCCACCATACCGCCTGCCTTCCTGCAAAACCGCTTCGTGCGCTCCCTCGTCGCCGCGCCGGGCGAGGCCGGCCCGCTCTACGGTCTGACCAGCGAGGGGCTGCTCGTCGTCAGCGCCGATCACGGCACCCACTGGCGCTATTTGCCGCTGCCGGAGACCATCAGTGGGACGCCGCTCATCACGCGCGGCTACATCGGCATGGACTACAACCACCCCGAAACCCTCTACATCGGCGCCAGCGTCAAGGGGCTTTGGCGCAGCACCGACGCCGGCGTCACCTGGGACAAGCGCAGCGCCGTGCAGGCCGAACAGGTGGCCGTAGGTCTCGAACATTCCAGCGACCTGTGGGTCAGCGTGCCGCCTTCCAGCGGTTCGACCACCGGCCTGCTGCACAGCACCGACGGCGGCGACACCTGGAGCGAGGCTGGCATGGGCCTCTTCGGCGAAGTCGCCAGCCCCATCCTACTCGACCCGCAGGCGCCCAACGTCATGTTCGTCATCACCCAGGGACCGCGCGGCGGCGCAACCCTCTTCCGCACCACAGCCGCCCTGTGGGAACCGTTGCCCACCGCCCCGCTTGGCTACCCGGTGACCGGCGGCTTCGGCCTCATGTTCGACGGCAGCACGCGTGGACTGTACGCCGGCAACGACGATGTCCTGTTCGTCAGCCATAACGCCTTCCTGCCAGACCGCAGCGCCATCACCTGGGACGAGGTGCACGACTTCGTGCTGCCCCTGCGCACCATCCCTCTGGCCGTTGGCGCCGCGCCAGCCGATGCAGTCAGCGGCAACGCCCTCTACATCACCCTCTACGACCTCATGAGCGCACGCGGGCGCACCTTGCGCAGCGACGACCAGGGCCAGACCTGGACGTTGCTCGACATCCCGCCCTACGAACGGCTCATCTTCCCGACCGGGCCTGCCGTGCGCGTCTTTGGCTACCCCTGGTCGAACATCGTTCAGGCCGACGTGCCCGCAACGCCCAACCGTGTGCTCTACCGCTCCACCGACGCCGGCGCCATCTGGTCGCCGGCGGGCGTTGCGCTGCCCGAACAGACCATCAGCAGCGCCTTCCCCGACCTGCTTTACGCCGGCGACGGCTACCCTTGCTACATGGGCGGCGATCCCACCCCCTTCTGGCGCACCACTAACGGCGGGCAGGTCTGGTATCAACTGCTCAGCGGCCGCAACTTGAAACCGCTTGTCGCCCATGCGCAGGATCAACGCCTCTACGCCGCCGGCTGCGATGGGCCGTATCTCAGCCTGAACGCCGGCGATCTCTTCACGCCGCAACCGGGCGCGCTCTTCGGCCTCTATGACGTCAAAGTGATTGCGCCCGTCGAGCCGGCCTGGAGCACAGTCTGGATCGGCGGCGTCAGCGAGGGCGGCGGCGGCGCCGTGATCGTCTCGACCAACGGCGGCGCAACCTGGACACGTTCGACCCCGCTCGAACTCGACATGGCCTGGTTTGGCGATCTGATGGTGGACCGCTGGGCGCCCGGACGCGTCGTGGCGGCTGTAGCCAACGGCGTCTTCCGCACCACCGACAACGGTCTCACCTGGCACAACCTTTCGACCGGCCTGAGCGGCGCCCTGCCGGCTCTGGCGTTGGCGCAACTGCCCGCCGACCCGCAACACCCCTATCTGCTCGGCACGACGCACGGCCTTTACATCCATCGTGCGGCCCTGGCTCGCTGGGTCGAAGTGACAGGGACGCCCTTCGACGATCTGGCGATCAACGATCTGCTCGTCATGGATGGCGCTCCGTTCGATCTCTACGTCACCACGCCTGACGGTGTCTTCATCTACGACCTGCGCAACCTGCCCGGTCCCGCGCCGACTCCCACTGCCACCCCCACCAGAACCCCGGCCGTCACGGCCACCCCCACCAGAACCCCGGCCGTCACGGCCACCCCCACCGGCACGCCGACGCGTACAGCGACGCCAACCCGCACCAGCACGCCGACACGTACAGCGACGCCAACATCCACCCCCACCGGCATCCCGACCGCAACGCCGGGTCAGGCGCCAACGCCCTACTGGGTCAGTCAGCTCGACCTGCCGATTGGCACGCATCCGCACGGCATCGCCCTCAGCGCCGACGGGCAGCGCGCCTTCGTCGCCTTTCACGGCGCAGCACACAGCGGTCGCAGCCTGGGCGTCGTCAATACGGCGCCGCTGGCATTGCAGACGGAGGTCACGCTGGCCAATCAGGCCACAGGGCCAAACGCCGTCGCCTTCCTCGGCCCCGGCAGCCGCGTGGGTGTCACCAATCGCCAGACCAACGATCTGACCGTGGTGGAGACAACCAGCAATGCGGTGATCGGCGCCCTGGCGACCAATCTCATGCCCAACGGCCTGGCTGTGCAGGGCGGATACGCCTACGCCGCCAACTTTGGCAGCGACACTGTGACCGTGTTCGATCCCGTGACGCTGGCGCTCATCCGCACTCTGAACGATGTCGGGCGCGAACCGAGTCACATGACTGTGGATCCAGAGACCGGCGACGTCTACGTTTCGGCGCATGGTTCGAACGAGGTGACTCGTCTGCACAACGGCTTCACCGTTGGTCACTTCACCGGCCTGATCGAACCCTATGGTCTGGCCTTCGATCCGGTTGGACGACTGCTCTTCGTGGCCAACCGCGGCAGCGTCCACACCGTGACCGTGCTCGACGCGCACACTGCGGCGGTCGTCTCGACCATCAGCGTTGGCAAGGAACCGTTCGTCCTTGCCTTCAACCCGCGCAGCGGGCATCTCTTCGTCGTCTGCGGCGACGAAGTCAAGGTCTACCGCAGCGACGACTGGACGCTTGTGGCATCCATCGCCATCCCGCCTGGTGCCGAAGAGGGCATCGCGCTCGATGCAGCTCGCGGCCGGGTCTATGTGAC
This sequence comes from uncultured Anaerolineae bacterium, assembly GCA_964580725.1. Classification (GTDB taxonomy): domain Bacteria; phylum Chloroflexota; class Anaerolineae; order SSC4; family Amarolineaceae; genus Amarolinea. The sequence goes on from CAZOLV010000009.1 coordinate 23,453, forward strand.
CAGCGGCGACGGCGATGCCATCACCGTCATTCAGGATCAAGGCCCGGCGCAGGTTGTCTTCAGTAGCAACCGCGACGGCAATAGCGAAATCTACCGCATGTTGCCCGATGGGCGCCAGCAGCGTCGGCTGACCTTCACAGCCTACGCCTTCGAGAACCAGCCGGTTGGATCGCCCGACGGGCGTTGGATCGTCATGACACGCGGCGAGGCGGAAACGCCCAGTCATCTGTGGCTGATGAGCCGCGATGGGCGCAACGCACACCAACTCACGTTTGGCAACGGTTGGGATCAAGACCCGACCTGGTCGCCGGATGACAGCCAGGTGGCGTTCAGCAGTGATCGTGATGGCAACTGGGAAATCTACACCGTGCGTCTGGCCGATGGGGCGCTGACGCGCCTGACCAACGAGCCGGCCGCCGATCTGGGTTCTGACTGGTCGCACAGCAATGGGCGCATTGCTTTCCAGTCGAGCCGGCGGGTGGCCAACGGCGAAATCTTTACGATGACGGCGAACGGCAGCGACGTGCAGCGACTGACGACCAATCAGAACGGCGACGCCGATCCAAGCTGGTCGCCAACAGGCGATCGGTTGGCGTTCTGGGGAACGCGGGTCGAGCAGGCACTCTACATCATGCAGGCCAACGGCAGCAACATTTATCTGCTGGCGCCGCAGGCGCTGCGTCCCGCCAGCCCGGCCTGGGGTTCGACGGGCGAAACAATCGTCTTCACCGGTTACCGGCCAGACAGCGGCTACAGCGAGATCTTTCGCATCGAGGCCAGCGGCGCAGGGCTGGCTCTGCTCACCTTGAACGAGGTCAATTTCGACTACGCACCAAACTGGCTACCAGGCTGGTAACGTCGCAGAATTAACCGGATGAATAGGAGGAGAGGGTACCTTAACCAGGGCCATTTCCCTGTCTTGATAAACCCGTCCACCTTAGTTGAACCTGGTCTGGGCTATTTCCTCTCTCCTCCCCTCCTATTTCCTCTCTCCTCCCCTCCTATTTCCTCCATAAAGCGCCGTTGGCGTTCTGCGGCGCGCTGCTCCAAACGACGGCTGATCGGCGCCAAAATGATGAGGCCGGCCAGGCTGAGCAGTGTGCTGAAAATGGCCAGTGCAAAAGCGCCGACCCCCACCGCCATGCCGATGGCCGCCACCAACCAGATCGTCGCCGCCGTCGTCAGCCCTCGAATGCTGTTCTTGGTCTGAAGCAGCGCACCGGCGCCCAGAAAACCGACGCCGGTCACGATTTGAGCGGCCACGCGCGCCGTGTCACGCGACGGACCTTCCATCGGAAACCACTCGACCGACAGGATCGTAAACAGGCACGAAGCGACGGCAATCAGCATGTTGGTGCGCAGCCCGGCCGGATGCCGCTTCCAGTTGCGTTCCAACCCAATCAAACTGCCCAACAGCGCAGCAACCGCCACCTTCAGCGCATCCAGCCCCAGGCTGCGAAACTGCTCGATCAGATCAAGACTTGTATCCATGACCGCAAGTATAGCGCAACAGCCCAAGACGTCAACCTGCATCAGGCCAGAATCGGGTCCTTCGATCTGCACTTGCTGCACTGCCGCACTGCTGCACTGCTACACTTCCTGCACTGCTACACTTGCTGCACTGCTGCACTGCTACACTGCCACACTGCTACACTTGCTACACTTGCTGCAATAGGACACGATCCAGGGAAAAAAAACGTTTTGACATCCAGGGGGCTTCATGGTATGATTACGCCCGGACGTTTTAGCACTCTCGGTGTTAGAGTGCTAAAACAGTAAACCGGCCGCCGCACGGCGGACGGGGAAAAGGGCAGATCAGGCGGATAGAATGGATGAATTGAGCGCCCGCCGGCGGGCGATCCTGGGTTTGGTGATTCGCGAGTACATCGCCTCTGGGGCGGCGGTGAGTTCGCGCGCGATCCTCGATCGCTATGAACTGGGGGTCAGCCCGGCGACGATTCGCAATGAGATGGCGGCGCTGGAAGAGTTGAGCTTTCTGACCCACCCGCACACCTCGGCTGGCCGCATTCCGACTGAAGAGGGCTATCGCTATTTCGTCGAACATCTGTTGGGCGATGTCTCGTTGTCTTCCGAGGAACGGCTGCTCATTCGCCATCAGTTTGGCCAGGCGCGCGCCGAAATGGAACAGTGGGTGCAGCTAGCCGCCGCCATTCTATCACACACCGTGCACAACGTCGCCTTAGCCACCCCACCCAAGTCGGTCAAAAGTCGCTTCAAGCGCATCGAGTTGATCGAGATTCGCGACGGCATCGCCCTGCTGGTGCTGGTGACGCTGGAAGGCAACGTCAAGCAGCAGATGTTGAACCTGCCGTTGTTCCAGGATGAACTGCACCGCATCTCCAACGAATTGAACGACCGCCTGGCCGGCCTGACGGCGCTCGAAATCAGGACGCAGGGGACCTTCATCACCGGCTGGTCGGCCGATGTGGCCAACCTGCTGATTTCGATCATGGAGCGGCTCGATTCACGCGTCAGCGACATCTACCGCGAGGGGCTGAGCCACGCCCTGGCCGAGCCGGAGTTCGCCGAAGGCGATATGATCCGCCGCGTGGTCGAAATCATCGAGGCGCGGCCGCTGCTGGAAAGCATCGTCGCCAAAACGCGTGAGAGCGACGGCGTCCAGGTCATCATCGGCGGCGAGGGACGCTGGCGCGAACTGAGCAACCTCAGCCTGGTGCTTTCACGCTACGGCGTAGACGAAGACACGATGGGCGTGCTTGGGGTGCTTGGGCCGCTGCGCATGCCCTACGGTCGCACCATCGGCGCCGTGCGTTACGTGGCCAACTTGATGAGCGAACTGCTGCGCGAATTTTATGGCTGAGACCGGCACTGCTGACCGGCGCGCACGGATATCTCGAACACGATACGGAGATACGAAAGAATGACAGGCGAAGAATCCAATACCAACGACATTGCCATGCCACAGGGGACGGAACAGGGGACGGAACAGGGGATGGAACAGGGGACGGAACAGGGGATGGAACAGGCGATGGAACAGGGGATGGAACAGGGAATGGAACAGGGGATGGAACAGGGAATGGAACAGGGGATGGAACAGGCGATGGAACAGGGAATGGAACAGGGAATGGAACAGGGAATGGAACAGGCGACTGCAACCGCCGCACCCGCACCAGATGGTGGCGAGCCGGCGGCAGAGGCCGCGCCGGCGGCTGAATCTGCCCTGGCCGCCCTGCAAGCCGCGCTGGCAACGGCCCAGGCAGAAGCCGCCGATTACAAAGACCGCTGGCTGCGCGCAACCGCCGAAATGCAGACGATGCGCCGCCGCTTCGATCGTGAACGCGCCGATCTGATCGTCAGCGCCAACGAGCGGCTCCTGCTGCGCATCTTGCCTGTGCTGGACGACATCGAACTCGCATTTGCCAACATGCCCGCAGCCCTGACCGATCAGGAGCAGCTATGGGTCAACGGCTTTGCGTTGATTCAGCGCAAATTGAGCAACACCCTGGCTAACGAGGGCCTGGCCGTCATCGAGACGGCGGGACAGACGTTCGATCCGGCGCTGCACGAAGCGATCACCCATGAGGCCAGCGCGGAGCATCGAACGAACGAAATCATCGGCGAAGCGCGCCGGGGTTACAAACTCGGCGAACGGGTCCTCAGGCCGGCCCTGGTGCGCGTCGCACAGTAAGACGATCGAACGAAGAAACAAGACAAACCTGAAAAAAGCGAAGGCGATCGTAGCTGATTACAGCCGATTGCATTCTGATCGAAGTCAGAAGGAGAGAAAAACCATGGGAAAGATCATCGGGATTGATCTGGGCACGACGAATTCGGTGCTGGCCGTGATGGAAGGCGGCGAACCTGTCGTCATTCCGAGCAGCGAGGGGGCGCGGCTGGTGCCGTCGGTCGTCGCCGTCAACCCCAAGACGAGCGAACGCCTCGTGGGCCAGGTCGCCCGTCGCCAGGCCATCACCAATCCGGACAACACCATCTTTTCGGTGAAACGCCTGATGGGGCGTCGCTTCAGCGACCCCCAGGTACAGCGGGCGCGCCAGGTGCTGCCGTACAAAGTCGTCGAGAAGAACAACGGCGACGCCTGGGTTGTGATGTCTGGCAAGGAATACTCGCCGCCGGAAATCTCGGCCATGATCCTGCAGAAGCTCAAGGCCGACGCCGAGGCGTATCTGGGCGAGACGGTCACCGAGGCGGTCATCACGGTTCCCGCCTATTTCAACGACAGCCAGCGCCAGGCGACCAAAGACGCCGGCAAGATCGCCGGCCTGAACGTCCTGCGCATCATCAACGAGCCAACCGCCTCGTCGCTGGCCTATGGGCTGGACAAGAAGAAGGACGAGAAGATCGCCGTCTACGACCTGGGCGGCGGCACCTTCGATATTTCGATCCTCGACGTGGGCGACGGCGTTTTCGAGGTGCTCTCCACCAATGGCGACACCTTCCTGGGCGGCGACGATTTCGATCAGCGCGTCATGGACTGGATCGCCGACGAGTATCGCAAGGAACAGGGCATTGACCTGCGTCAAGATCGCATGGCCCTGCAGCGCCTCAAAGAGGCCGCCGAAAAAGCCAAGATCGAACTCAGCACCGTGATGCAGACAGAAATCAACCTGCCTTTCATCACCGCCGATGCCAGCGGGCCGAAGCATCTGAGCATGGTGCTCTCGCGCGCTAAACTGGAGCATCTGACCAGCGATCTGATCCAACGCAGCATCGAGCCTGTGCGCCGCGCCCTCGAAGACGCCAAACTGAGCGTCAAGAACATTGACGAGGTGGTGCTCGTTGGCGGTATGACCCGCATGCCCGCTGTGCAAGAGGCCGTGCGTCGCGTGTTCGGCAAAGAGCCGCATAAAGGCGTCAACCCGGACGAGGTCGTCGCCATCGGCGCCGCCATTCAGGCCGGCGTGCTCAAGGGTGAAGTCAAGGATGTGCTGCTGCTGGACGTGACGCCCCTCACCTTCGGCATCGAGACGTTGGGCGGTGTCATGACCCCGCTCATCGAGCGCAACACGACGATCCCGGCCAAGAAGAGCCAGGTCTTTTCCACCGCCTCTGACATGCAGACCAGCGTCGAGATCAAGATCTTCCAGGGCGAACGCCCCATGGCCGGCGACAACAAGATGCTCGGCAACTTCATCTTGGACGGCATCCCGCCCGCCCCGCGCGGCATGCCCCAGATCGAAGTGGCGTTCGACATAGACGCCGACGGTATCTTGCACGTCTCCGCCAAGGACAAGGCCAGCGGTCGTGAACAGCAGATTCGCATCACCGCCTCCAGCGGGCTGAGCAAGGGCGAGATTGACCGCATGGTCAAGGACGCCGAGCAGTTCCGGGCCGAAGACCAGCGGCGCAAGGAAGAGGCGGAGACGCGCAATCAAGCCGACACCGCCATCTACCAGGTGGAGAAGTTCCTCAAGGACAACGGCGACAAGATGTCCGCCGACGACAAGTCGCAACTGGAAGGGAAGGTGGCCGCCGTGCGCTCCGCCCTGCAAGATCAAGACGTCAATCGTATGCGCAGCGCCGCCGACGAGTTGATGCAGGTCTGGCAGCAGGTCGGCGCACACATGCACCAGCCAGGCGCCGGCGGCCCTGGCGACGCCGGCGGTTCGACGGGCGCCCCCGGCGATGATGACTTCATCGAAGGCGAATTCCGTCCCAACTGAGCCGCACTGTGACACACCGGGCGCTCGACGAGCGCCCGGTGTCCGTTTGGTTGACATTCCTGCTTCTGGCTTGTACAATGTCGCCCCGACCGTGGGGTCGCGCGGTCGAACCCGATGTAGATGAAGCGTCGAAAGTCATGACTGAAAGAAATTCCCTGCCCATCGAGTTGAACCCCGAACCGCCGCGCCACAACTGGCATCAAGAGCATTTGACGCCAGGGCGCCGTCCCGACTGGCTGCGCGTGCGCGCACCCGACAGCGCCGAATACTATCAGCTCAAAGGACTCTTCCGCGGCAAAACCCTCCACACCGTCTGTGAAGAGGCCGGTTGCCCCAACATCGGCGAGTGCTGGCGCGCCGGTACAGCCACCTTCCTGCTGTTGGGCGACACCTGCACCCGTTCCTGCGGCTTTTGCAAGATCAAGACCGGCCGCCCCGGCGTGTTGGATCTGCAAGAACCGCAACGCGTCGCCGATTCGGTGCAGGCGATGGGGCTGCGTCACGCCGTCCTCACGTCGGTCAACCGCGACGAACTGCCCGACGGCGGCGCCGGCATCTTCGCCGAAACGATCCGCCTGATTCGCTCCCTCATGCCGCAGACCACCATCGAGGTCTTGATCCCCGATTTCATGGGCAACATGGCAGCACTGCAACTGGTCATGGATCAGCGTCCGGAGATCCTCAATCACAACGTGGAAACGGCCCCGCGCCTCTACGGCCGCGTACGCCCCCAAGCCCGCTATCCGCGTTCGCTGGAGGTTCTCAAGGCGGCCAAGACGATGGATCCAGGCGCGCTCACCAAGTCCGGCCTGATGGTTGGCCTGGGAGAACGCATAGAGGAGGTCATCCAGGTCATGGACGATCTGCGCGCCCATGACGTGGACATCATCACCATTGGCCAGTATTTGCAGCCAAGCCGCTTCCATCTGCCCATCGAGCGGTACTACACGCCCGACGAATTCGCCGCCCTGCGCCAGGAAGCAGAACAGCGCGGCTTTCGTTGGGTCGAATGTGGCCCGCTCGTGCGTTCGTCTTATCATGCGGAACGCGCCGCACAACACGCGACGCATCTTCAACCACGCGCCCTGACAGCAGCTCGCTAAACCCGAACGAAGGATAGAGACCCATGGCATTTCCACAGATCGAGATTCTGGACTGGGAGACCATCCAACCGCACATCGAGCGCCTGCAGGCGGTCGAACTGAATCAAGACAACGTCACAGCCTGGCTGCAGGACTGGAGTGACCTCAGCGCCGCAGCGCATGAGGGGAGCGCGGCGATCTATCGAGCCGTGTCCGAAAACACGGCCGACGCCGAAGCCGAAGCACGCTTCAACCGGCTGGTTGGAGACATTCAGCCCAAATTCTCCGCCGCCAACCAGACCCTCAAGCAGCAGTTCCTGGCCTTCGACGGCTATACCCCCACCGCCGACAGCGAGGCGATGCTCAAGCGTCTGCAAACCGAAGCCAGCATCTTCCGCACCGAAAACATCCCCCTGGAAACCGAACTGGCCCTCTTGGGCAACGAGTACGACAAGCTCGTCGGCGCGATGACGGTCGAATGGGACGGCGCCGCCCGCACCCTGCCGCAAATGATGCTCCTCTATCAGTCGCCCGATCGCGCCGTGCGTGAACAGGCGTGGCGGGGCGTCATGCAGCGCTTCCTGGACGACCGCGCCCGGCTCAACGAGCTTTATCTGGCCATGCTCCCCAAGCGCCAGCAGATCGCGCGCAACGCCGATTTCGTCACCTTCCGTGATTACATCTGGCAGGCCAACGATCGCTTCGACTATTCGCCGCAGGACTGCTTCACGTTTCACGCCGCCATCGAACAGGCCGTCGTGCCGCTGGCAGAGGCCATCTACCGCAAGCAGGCGTCCGAACTCGGTCTGAAATCACTGCGCCCCTGGGACAAAGAAGTCGAGACGGCGGGAGAACCGCTGCACCCCTTCAGCGATGTGGCCGAACTCGAAGCTGGCGTGCAGCGCATGTTCGATCAGGTTGACCCGGCGCTGGGTGGGCACTTCGCCTCGCTGCGGCAAGGCTTTCTCGACCTGCCCTCGCGCCCCAACAAGGCGCCCGGCGGCTACTGTTCCAGCTTCCCCGTCAGCCAGCGCGCCTACATCTTCATGAATGCCGTTGGCGTGCACGAGGACGTGCAAACCCTGCTGCACGAAGGCGGCCATGCCTTCCACTTTCTGGAATCGTCGCGCCAGCCGCTCTACTGGAATCTCAACGGCCCCATGGAGTTCTGCGAAGTCGCCTCGATGGGCATGGAACTGCTGGCCGCCCCCTATTTGGCGCAGAGCCGCGGCGGCTTCTATTCGGAGGCCGACGCCCGCCGCGCCTATGCCCAGAAACTGCGCAGCATCGTCACCTTCCTGCCCTACATGGCCGTCGTTGACAGCTTCCAGCACTGGGTCTATGTGGATGCGCCGGCAAATGTCACCGCCGCCGATCTGGATCAGGTCTGGAGCGGGCTGTGGAACCGCTTCATGCGCGGCATTGACTACAGCGGGCTGCAGGCCATCCAAGAAACGGGCTGGCACCGCAAGGGGCACATCTTCACGGCGCCGTTCTACTATGTCGAGTACGGGCTGGCCGAAGTTGGGGCCATGCAGGTCTGGCGCAACGCGTTGCGCGATCAGGCCGCCGCCGTCGCCGACTATCGAGCCGCGCTGGCGCTCGGCTACACTCGTTCACTGTCGGCGCTCTTCCAGGCCGCCAACATCCGCTTTGCCTTCGATCAGCGCACCCTGGGCGAACTGATGGACCTGGTCTGGCGCAAGCTGGAAGAACTGGAAAACGTATCATCCCAATAAGTAGGGAAACCTGACAGGTCTTGGCGGCCAAAACCCCGTGCGGCCGCCGGGCGTGCATCCACATTGTGACCAAGAAAGAAGGCGACGAGTGACGCCAGCGCGCCGCAAAACTGGAACAACCACGAGCAGCTTCGGCTCAGCGGGTCGCGCCAACCATGACGCGGCGTCCTTCTACGCCAGTCGTCTCTATCAGGAACTGGCGCTGGCCGAGAGCGAGGCGCCGACGGTTGTCAACGACCTGCCGCCCGACGCGCTCGACGCCATCTTCTGCAAGAGCAGCGAAGCGATGAGCGATCTGCCCGACGCCAGCGTGCATCTGATGGTCACATCGCCGCCCTATAATGTCGGCAAACAGTACGACGAAGACCTCTCGCTGTCCGAATACCTGGAATTCCTGACGCGCGTCTGGCGCGAGGTCAGGCGCGTGTTGGTTCCTGGTGGCCGTGCCTGCATCAACGTGGCCAATCTGGGGCGCAAACCATACATTCCGCTGCACGCCTTCGTTCTCGAATCCATGCTGGAACTTGGCTTTCTGATGCGCGGCGAGATCATCTGGAACAAGTCGGCCGGCGGCGCCCCCTCCACCGCCTGGGGCAGTTGGATGTCTGCCGCCAATCCCACCCTGCGCGATGCGCACGAGTACATCCTCGTCTTCTCCAAAGACACCTTTGCGCGACGTGCGCCGACGGGACGCAATACGATCACGCGCGACGAGTTTCTGGAGTTTACCAAGAGCATCTGGACGTTTGGCGCCGAACTGGCCAGCAAGGTCGGCCACCCCGCCCCCTTCCCGCTCGAACTGCCGCGACGCCTGATCCAGCTCTACACCTTCACCGGCGAGATCGTCCTCGACCCCTTCATGGGCAGCGGACAGACCGCCATTGCCGCCCGCCAGGCCGGTCGGCATTTCGTAGGCTACGACGCCAGCGCCGAGTATGTGGAACTGGCCAGGCGGCGGCTGGCCGCCATCCCGCCCCCGCCGGCCAGTCCAGGAGAGGAGAAACCATGACCTACCAGGCTGTCATTTTCGATTTTGGCGGCGTACTCGTGCGCAGTCTCGATCAGAATGGGCGCCGGCTTTGGGAAGAACGCCTGGGCCTGCCGCCAGGCAGAGCGGCGCAAGTGGTGTTTGGTTCTGATGTCGCCCGCCAGGCGACATGCGGCCTGGCGCCGACCGAGGCCATCTGGCAGCACGTGGCCGCACAGTTCGGCCTGAACCCCGTCGAACTGGCACAGTTTCGCACCGATTTCTGGGCGAGCGACCGCCTCGACGCGACCTTGGTGACATTCCTACGTGCGCTGCGTCCAGAGTTCAAGACGGCGATCCTGAGCAACGCCTGGCTCAACGGGCGTCGCGTCATCGGGCACGGTTATGGGCTGGCGCAGGTGGTGGATGAGATCATCATTTCGGCCGAAGAAGGGGTGGCCAAGCCGGCGGCAGAGGCCTATGAACGGGCGCTGCGGCGTCTCGACGTGCCCGCCGCGGCCGCCATCATGGTGGACGATTTCCCCGAAAACATCGCCGGCGCCGCCGCCGCCGGGTTGACCGGTGTCCACTTTCGCAACTCAACCCAAACCATCGCCGACCTGGAGCGGCTGCTCGGTCGTCGCTGAGGGGCGCTGAAGACAGTCCGTTGGCAGGGAAAATCAGTCGTTGTCAGAGGCCGATCCAAGAACTTCGTTGAACGTTTGCATGTTGAGCGTACATACCTGCCCCCTGGCCGCATTGGGCGGCAAGGAAACGGGCGGTATGAACGTCTATGTGCGCGATCTGAGCAGCGAACTGGCGCAACGCGGCGTCACCGTGGACGTCTTCACCCGTTCGCAAGACCCCTGCGTGCCGCGCATCGTGCACGATTTGGGGCCAGGGGCGCAGGTTGTGCATGTTCCGGCTGGCCCGGAGGCGCCCGTCAGCAAAGAGGAGATTTTCGACAACCTGGGCGAGTTCGTTGCCAACGTGCGTCGCTTCGCCGAGTCACAAGGGCGGCGCTATGATGTCATTCACGGTCACTACTGGCTTTCGGGGTTGGCGGGCCTGCAGTTGCAGCGCGCCTGGGGCCGCATCCCGCTCGTGCAGATGTTTCACACCCTGGGACACATGAAGAATCAGGTCGCGCGCGCCAGTCACGAATTTGCTTCGGAGTTGCGCATCCACAGCGAGTGGCGCTTGATGCAGCAGGCCGATCGCATCGTCGCCGGTAGCCCGCTCGATCAGGCGCAGATGGCGTATCTTTACGGCGCCGACCTGCACAAGATCAGCGTCATTCCGCCGGGGGTGGACACGAAACGCTTCTTTCCGCGCTCCAAGTCGGAGGCGCGCCAGCGCCTGGGCCTCGATTTGGAGCGACGCTTGATCCTCTTCGTCGGGCGCATCGAGCCGCTGAAGGGCATTGACACCCTGTTGCAGGCCATTGCACTGCTGGAACGTGACCCCAACAGCGATCTGGGCTGCAACTGCCTGTCGGTGGCTATCATCGGCGGTGACGCCAGTGTACCGCTGGAACAGATGACCGCCGAAATGCAGCGCCTGCACCTGATGCGCAGCGCCCTGGACATCGAAGACCTGGTGGCCTTTCTGGGCAAGCGCGGCCAGGACACCCTGCCCGACTACTACGCCGCCGCCGATCTGCTGGTGATGCCGTCGCACTACGAATCGTTTGGCATGGTCGCCCTGGAGGCCATGGCCTGCGGCACGCCCGTGATCGCCAGCCGCGTGGGCGGTCTAACCTACACAGTGCGCGACAACGAGACTGGGCTACTCGTGCCGGAGCGTGACCCGCAAGCGTTGGCCCAGGCAATTCATCGCATCCTCAAACACGACGATTTGCGTTGGCAACTGGAGGCCAGCGCTGTGCGCGTGGCGCAGGAGTTTAGCTGGCCCATCATCGCCGACCGTATCCTGACCCTGTTCGCCGAGGTGCAGCAACAGGCGCGACGGCGCGGGCGCTGAACGGCGACAAAGGCCCCGACCGCCAGAAAACCAAGAGCCAGACCTCGAACATGAGGTCTGGCTCTCGCTTCTTCGGAGACCTGGCGTTCTGACCAACTCACCGCCCGGCGCTGGTTTGCCTCGCCGATCGGCGCGTCTGCTGAACGCTCAGGTCAGGCCTTGTCGCGGCACGTTAGTTCGTGCGGGTGCGCCAGCGCCAGATGGACACGCCGGTCACAGCCACGGCGACGGCAAACATCCAAGCCCAGGTCGTCATGCCATTGCTGGCCGAGACGTCGTCGAGACCAACTGCCGTGGGCGGCGGCTGGCAAGCGGTGATCGTGACATCGTCCACTTCCCACCACCAGTCCCAGCCGGCGATGTAGTGCCAGCGCACAACCGTGTTGGCGCTCGTGGAGGCGAAGGCGCCTGAGTAGGTCTTCGGCCCACGGTCATCGGTCGTCCAGGTGTTGAGGTTCCCCCAGGTCGCGCCGCCGTCGGTGCTGAGGTCGAGCGCGCCAGAGTCTGCACTGCCCAAGTCGTTGTAGTCGTACTTGAAGGACAGGAGCGGATCGGTGTAGCTGGAGAGATTGAGCACCGGCGACCACATTTGGGCATTCATCGCCACACCGCTGCCGCAGGCGTCGCTGTCGGCGACGGCAAAGAGGCCGCTGCCGCCAGTGAGGTTGCCGCGAGCGCCGGGATCGGTGTTCGTCCAATCAGGGATGCCCGTGCAGCCGGTCGTGGTGTTCGCCACCACCCAGCCGGCGGGCGGGAAGCTGCCCTCGAAGCCTTCGCTGACCAGTGTCACTTCCGAGTAGCCGGCGGGGCAGCGCGGCGGGAGCGGCGTGGGCGTGGGGGTCGGAGGCGGCGGGGTCGTCGGTGTGGGAGTGGGGCCGCCGCCAGAGGAGGAACCCTCGATGAGGAACGGCAGGTCTTGCGGCGCCGCGGCGGTGCCCGAGTCAATCAGGGCGACCCAGCTCGTCAGGTTCCACTGCTGGGCATTGGCGCCGGGCGGGTTCGTCTGGCCAACGATGGAAACCGGTGGAACCCACGGGCCGGAGCTGAGCGTGCCGCCGGTCTGCCAGTCGAGCCAGTAGGTGCCGGACGTCAGAACGGTGCCGACCGTGACCACCTGGGCCATGATCGGGCGATTGCTGGCCAGGAGGTTGGTGTCAATCGAGCGGTAGATGTTGGTGAACGTCGAGGTGGAGAGGCGATTCGTGGCGGTGTCGCCAAAGACGACAGCGCCAACGCCTGGCGGACCGTTCCAGATCTGCAGGTTGACGTTGTTGATCGTCGAGGTCGTCGTCGAGCCAGTCTGATAGGCGTAGAAGGTGACCGTGTTGATCGTCCAAGTTTCGCCGGCCGGAACGGTGAAATCATCGGCCACACGGTAACCGGTGGAGATGGCATGGCCAAATCCATAGATATTCAGACCGATGGCGGTCTGCAAGGCGCTGGCATCGGCGCCGCCGAAACCGCCGCCCGGATGGGTGACCAGCGGGCCATTATCGAACAGGGTGACGCCTGGGGCAACGGGCGCATTGGGAACGTTGCGGCCGGGGACGAACTCGACCTTGCCGCCAGAAGGCGACGCTGCGTCCTGTGCATCAGGGCCGGACGAGCTGGTGATCGGGCGGGCGCCGGCGAACGGCGCGCTCAGCGCAAGGCTAGCCAGCACAAGAATGGCAAGCACAACGAACAGTCTTGTCTTACGCATGGTGAAAGAGCCTCCTCAGTGTGAAAAAACGAAGATCAGCGCCGTGCGGTGAGGATCACCGCCACGGCCCACGGGCAGCAGTCAGACCGCGCCCCTGCGACAGACGAACGATGCTGATGATGGGCGGCTAATGCTCCTTTCCAAAACGAGATGTCTTTCAGGACGGCAGCGCGGGGACTGTGCACTGCCCGTCCTGGCCAGAATAGGCTCCTGCTGTCCGCCTGTGCAGGCAACGAGAATTGCCCGCTGCGGTTTACTCAGGAACGTGCAACGGCCTGCAAGCCGGGGGCGTCCAGGATCAGGATCCGTTTGCGACCGATCTCGATCAGACCTTGCATCTTAAGGTCGTTCAGAACCTGCGTGGCGGTTTCCCGGTAGGTGCCCACCGTTTCGGCCAGGTCCTGATGCGTCAAGCCGGTAATATCGTCGCTGGCCTGCTCCGAACGCACCTGCAACAACAGTGAAGCGAGACGGGCCGGAATGCCCTTGAACGCCATGTCTTCGAGTCGTTTTTCCGCCTCGCGCAGTCGGCGTCCGGTGATCTCCAGAACGCGCAGGGCCACGTGTGGCTTGCCCAGGAACAGGCGTTCCAGGTCGGTGCGACTCATCACGCAAATCTGACAGTCCTCGCTTGCTTCGGCAAAGGTATTGTGCATCTGCTGGCCCAAGAGCGCCATCTCCCCAAACAGGGTGCCTGGCCCGAGCGTTGTGATGACCAGCTTCTTTCCTTCGGCTGAAATACGGTACAATTGCACTTTGCCCGTCTTCAGAATGAAGAGCACCTCGCCTGTCTCTTCAGGCCGAAAGAAGACTTTGCCTTTCTGAACCTGACTGATCGTTGTGATGCGATCAATCTCTTGAATTTCACGGGGCGACAGACCTTGGAAGATCTCCAGCTCCGACAGATAACCAATTTTGTCGCGTGGTACAGACATCTTCTATCCCGTCGGAAGCAGGGTCGTGACATCATGATGATGGCAGGTGATGATGGGCCATTATACTCAACTACGCCCCGTAATGCAAACGGTGAAGGTCACGCGCAGCAATTTGGATTTTTCGATACAGTCCGGGTAGAATCGAACTGGAGAGACGATATCCCCCTGCGGTCCTACCGGAGCCTACCGGAGAATATATGTCATGAATACCCATGTGCGCCGGGCAGCGTGGGCGCTGATGGTCATCGTCCTGCTGACCGCCTGCGCCGGCCCGACCCGGCAGCCGACCGCCGCGTCGGTCATCGCATCGCCCGGCCCGGCGGCGACGAGCCGGCTGCCGCTGGTTCCCCATCCCCTGGCCGAATTTGCCGACTGCACCGCCTGTCACAACCCGCGCAGTTCGGTTCCCATTCCCGCCAACCATGCGCTCTACACCCGCGCCGACTGCCTGCGTTGTCATTGGCTGACGTTCACCCCTGCGCCAGATGTGACGCCAACGCCGCAGCCGCTGCCGCACAGCGTGGCGGGGCGCGAAACCTGCTCGCTTTGCCATACGGGGGGGCGGCTGGATTTGCCCGCCGATCACCGGGAGTATCGGGACGAAAAATGCCTGGAGTGTCACACGGAGCCGGCGGTCAGTCCCGCCCCTGGCCCAACCCCCGCCGGCCGCTGAACGGCGCGCCTGGTGCTGGCCGGCCCCTCAGCGTTGGAAATCTACGAAGCTGTAGCCCACGCCCCGCTCGTTCATGATGTAGCGTGGATGAGCGGGGTCCGGCTCGATCTTCTGGCGCAGATAGGTGATGTAGACGCGCAACAATTGATGCTCGTCGCGGTATTCCGGCCCCCACACGCGCGCCATCAGCGTTTCACGCGGCACGATGCGCCCTGCATTTTGCACCAGATGATACAGCAGGCGATATTCGGTGGGACGCAGCCTGCTGCGCTGGCCGGCCACGATCACCTCGCGCCGCTCAAGGTCAATACTCAAACGATCGTCCACCCGCACCAGCTCCTGCGCCGACAGGCCGCGCTCCTCGGTGCGCCGCAACACCGCACGGATGCGACTCATCAGCTCTTGCGGATCGAACGGCTTGGTCACATAGTCATCGGCGCCCAAATCGAGGCCGTGGATGCGATCGCTCACCTCTGCCTTGACCGTGAGCATGATCACAGGCGCCGATGAGATTTCACGCAGCAGGTGCAGTGTCTCGAAACCGTCCATCTGCGGCATCGCCACATCCATGATGACCAGATTGGGCAAGTCCTCGCGCACGCGATCGAGCGCCTGAAAGCCATCCGCCGCCTCGATCACCTCGAAGCCTTCCAGCTCCAGATTCATGCGCACCATGCGCCGTATGCGCGCCTCATCGTCCACCACCAGAATGCGCAACCGTTCAGCGCCCGCCGTTGCCATACCGTCTCCTACTCCTACTCTACTCCCTACTTTCCACTCTCTCCACCGGCAGCGTGAAGAAGAACGTACTGCCCCTGTCCGGCTCGCTGCGCACCCAGATGCGCCCATTGTGCGCCTCGATGATCGCTTTGCACAGGAAGAGACCCAGGCCGGCCCCCTGCGTCTTGCGCCGCAGGCTGGAATCTACCCGGTAGAAACGCTGAAACAGGCGCTCCTGCTCACGCGGCGGAATGCCGATACCCTGATCGGCCACGTAAATCGTCAGCAAATGGCGCTGTGCGTCGCGCCAGCCGCCAATGCGCACCACCCCGCCGTCGGGCGAGTATTTGATGGCGTTGTGGATCAGGTTGTTCAGCACCTGGCGCAGCCGTTCGGCGTCGCCGCGCGCTGGTGGAAAGCCAGGCTCGAAATCGAGTTCGAAGGTGTGTTTGTCGGTCTGGCGCTTGAACCCCTCCACCAGGCGCGTCGCCAGGCCTGGCAAGTCCACCGCGGCCAGCTCCAATTCCAGAACCCCGGCCTGCACGCGCGAGGCGTCGAGCAGATTATCTACCAGGGCGTTCAAGCGGTCGGCCTCTTCCTCGATCACCGTCAGGCTGTCGCGGGCGGTCGCCACATCCCACTGGGCGTCGGCCCGACGCAACGTGCTGGCATAGCCCTTGATGAGCGACACTGGCGTCTTCAGTTCGTGCGTGATGACCGAAATGAAGGTGTTCTTCATCTCTTCCGCTTCACGAAAGCGTGAAATGTCCACCACGTTGACGATGATCTGCTGCAGGGCGCCCCGCTCATCGCCAGCCGGCTCGTCCGCCGGTTGGGCAAAGAGCGGCGTATAGGTCACGCCGACGGTGATGCGCGAGCCGCCAGCCCGCACCAGATCGCCCTCGATGCTGAGCGCGCTGCGCCCACCAAAATCGAGCGGCGCCGTTGCATCCTGACACAAATCGGCCCCCCTGACGTTTTCCAGCGTCAGAACCTTGTAGCAGGGCTGGCCCTGCGCCGCTTCCGGCGACCAGCCGGTCATCGCCGCCAGCGCCCGGTTGATGACCTCGATCTTGCGGTCGGGTGTCAAGATCATCACGCCGTCGGCGCTGTTCTGAATGATGGTGTCGAGCCGGCGGCGCTGATCGTCAATGGCCTGATAGAGCCGGGCGTTGCGCACCGCAATGGCGGCCTGATCGGCAAAGTCTTGCAGCACCTGGCGGTCGTTGGTCGAAAAGGCCGCGCTGCCGCTGCGAAAGATGTAGATCAGACCGAGCAGGTCTTGATTGACCAGCAGCGGCAGCGCCACCACCTGGCGCAGCAGCAGGCCGGTGGCGGTGGAAACGAGGTGCAATTTCAGCGAAAGATCGGGGATCGTCAGGGCGCGCTCCAGAGGATTGGCGGAACGCCGAATGTCCCGCAGCAGCGGGTCGAACAGAGGCAGCAGGCGGGCCGAGAGGCCATAGTATGCCTCGACGCCGAAACTGCCGTTGCGCCGATCCAGGGCGATCAGGCCGACCTCGCCCTGCACCATCTCGGCGGCGGCGCTGAGAATCAGGCGCAGCAGCGAGGGCAGGTCGAGGTTGGAAGTCATCGCCCGCACGATCTTGAGCAGGTAGCTGCGCTGGCGCAGCTCGTAGGTGGTCAACATGGCCCAATCTTAACAAACGGGCGGGCAAATGTCAAAGGTTTCCGGGTGAGACCGGCATCTGCGGGCTGACGTGCTACAGCGGCAGCCCCAACTGCGCCGCCAACGACCGTAGGCCGGCGGCGGTGGGGGCGATGCCGGGGGCGTGATGCAGTTCCCAGGTCTCTATGTGCACGACGGTTGCGTCAGGCTCCAGGCGAACAAGCGGGCCGAGAGTTTCCAGCTCCAGAAAGCGATCCCAGACGTAGACCTCGCAATTGCTCTGCAAATCGGGGTGGGGCAGGCCAGGCTGTGGGCTGAAACGCTTGACGAAGAAGCTGTCGCCGAGGAGATAGCCGATCCAGCCGGCGTGAGCGAAGCAGCCGATCTTGAACGGCCCTGCGCCCACCTGACCGGCGATCAGGATCAGGTCGTCAGTGAGATGCAGGCGCGGGTCGTTCAGCCCGGCGTAGGGCCAGAAGGCCAGGCTGCGGTTGGGCAGGTAAGGCGAAGGAGCGGGCGCCAGGCGCGGCAGCACGGCCACGCCGCCCAACGGCGCCTGGGTGATGGCCCACGGCGCCAGCTCCAGCGGCCACAGGGTGGCGTTAGTGAGGGTGTGCCGCACGGTCAACGCCGGCCGATCAGTCGCCAGGCGCACCTCTATGCCCTTCAGCACGCCGGCGGGGCCAGCCTGCAATTGGCGCAACCGCACGCCGTCTGGCAGCTCTTCCACGCTCAGCCCGTCCGGGGCATCTGGCAGATAGGTGCGCGGGAACGCCTCGGGCGCATGCCACAGGCGATGTCCGCCGTAGAGATGAGAAACCCCGTGCGGCGTTTGCCAGACGATGTCGGGCGTTTCCGCCAGCAGGTTGACGTTCGAAGCGGCCGCCAACAGGCGCACCAGCCGCGGCCCGGCCCCGGTCAGGTAGTCCACGCGCAGGTGCGCGTTGGCCAGGCTGTGCGCCGGCAGCCCATGAAAATCGTGATGCGATCTCTCCATGCGTAATGCCGTTGATCCTCCCTGTCTTCCTTCGGTCTATGATTGTCGTCGTTGTGCTGGTGCGTCCCGCGCCGTCAGGCGGCCGGCCAGCGCAGGGTCACGACGCTGCCTTGACCCACGACGCTGGTCAGCGCGATCGTTCCGCCCATGCCTTCGGTCAGGGCTTTGGCAATCGGCAGCCCCAGGCCAAAGCCGGGGATTGCGGCCGTATCTTCGCCCCGGTAGAAGCGGTCGAAGACGCGCGCCAGTTGGTCGGGCGCGATGCCCTGCCCATGGTCCTGCACCCAGATTTGCACCTCAGCGCCGTCGCGCCGCGCCCGCACCTCGACGGCGCCGGCGGAGTGTTTGAGCGCATTGTCGAGCAGGATCAACAGCACCTGTTTGCAGGCGTCACGGTCTGCCAGCACGCTGAGATCGGGCGCAATCTCCAGGCCGATTGTGCGCTGTGCGTACATTTGACTGGCCTGACGTACGGCCAGCGCACAGAGCGGCGGCAACGCCAGCGGCTCTTTGCGCAGCGTGCGCCGGGCGTCGGCGCGCGCCAGCTCCAGCAGGTCGTTGACCAGGCGGATCAAGCGATCGCTTTCTTCCACCATATCGGCCAGAATGTCGGCCTGTTCGGCGGGCGGGGCAGGCGGGTGGCGGCGCAGCAGGCCCAGGTTGCCGCGCAAGGTGGTGAGGGGGGTGCGCAGTTCATGCGACACATCGGCCACGAAACTGCGCTGCATTTGCAAAGCCTTTTCCACCTGCTCGTAGGCCTCCTGCAACCCGGCCAGCATCTGGTTGAAGGTGCTGGCCAGGCGCCCGACTTCATCCGGCGGACCGTGATAGGCCACCCGGCGGCTGAAATCACGCTCGTCGCCGATTGCCTGGGCGGTTTGGGTCAGGCGGTGGATGGGGCGCAGGGTGAAGCTGGAGAGCGCCCACCCGGCGCCGAAGGCAAGCACGATGGTGAGCAAGCCGGCGGTCGTCAGTGTAGTCGCCAGAGATTCGAGGGTGCGGTCGCGTTCGGTCAATGTGCGCGCCACTTGAATGATGTAGACGATGCGCCCATCCTGCACGATGGGGCGGCTGTAGATCAACATGTTTTCGCCGTCTATCTCGGCGCTTTCCCACCACTCCTGCTGCGCCTGGACGGCGGCGAGACCTGCGGTGCTGAGGGGCAGGGCATCTTCGGTCCGGCCAAAGGGACTGGCGATCAGATTGCCGTTGGCGTCGAGGATGCGGGCAATCTCACGTTCGGGCAGCGCCCGGAACGCTTGCTCACCGGAAAACTGATCGAAGGGCTTGGGAGGCGGCGGGTTGGCGTCACGCGCCGGGGCATCCGGAGAGATGCGCCGCGTCGCTTCGCTCAGCTTGCCGCTGCTGATGACCAGATCACGCTTGAGCGAAGTCAGCGTGTCTTGCGCCTGAACGGAGTAGAGGGCCGCGCCAAAGACGATCAGGGTCACGGCCAGGATCGCGCTGTAGAGCAGCGTCAAACGGAGTCGAATAGACATCATTCCTCACGCAACACATAACCAACGCCGCGCACCGTCTGAATCAGGCGCGGGCCGCCGCCCGCTTCGAGTTTGCGGCGCAAATAGCCGACGTAGATTTCTAACACATTGTCATCGCCGCCAAAGTCATAGCCCCAGACCTCGCTGAGGATTTGGTCGCGTTCGAGCACCTGGCGGGAGTGACGCAGGAAGAGGTGCAGCAGCTTGAACTCTGTCACCGTCAGGTTGAGCAGCAGATCGCCGCGGCGCGCCTCGCGGGTGGAGGGGTCGAGCGAGAGATCGGCGTAGGCAACACGCTGGCTGCCCGCTTTGATTTCGGCGCGGCGCAGCATGGCGTGTACCCGCGCCACCAGTTCGGCGGGGGCAAACGGCTTGACCAGATAATCGTCGGCGCCGCTTTCCAGCCCTTCCACCCTGTTTTCGATGGCGTCGCGGGCGGTCAGCATCAGGATCATGGTCTGATTCTGCTCGGCACGCAGCTTGCGCACCAGCGCCAGCCCATCCATCTTGGGCATCATCCAGTCCACGATGATGAGATCGGGCGCGTGGTCGGCCAGCAGGGCCAACGCTTCCAGCCCATTGCCAGCCGCCAACACGTTCAGGTTTTCGTACACCAGCGTGCGCTGCAGCATCTTCAATAGTTTCGGGTCATCATCCACGATCAGTGCTGTCGCCATTTTTCGCTCTCTCGCTCTCTCGCTCTCTTGCTCGAACCGTCCGGTCTGCGCTGAGCGGCGCCAGGCGAGACCGGCTCTGCCTTGTTTCCTGACGATGACGATACAACCGGCGGCTGTGAAATCGCTGTGAACGCGCCGCAGTAGGCCGTTTTCTCAGCATTTTCACAGCCCGGTCTTGGCTTTCTCACAGGTAAGAAAGATAGCATGAACACAGGCAAGAGCGCCAATTCGAGGAGTGAGGAAATCGAACCGATGACGAATTTGAGCCATGATATTCGTCGCTTCAACCGCTTCGAACTGAAGTACCTGGTGACACTGCGCCAGGCAGAGCAGGTCAAGCGGGCTTTGCGTGCCTTTCTGACGCCCGACGATCACGGCAGTCACAGCGGGCGCTATCCCCTGGCCAGCCTGTACTACGATTCGCCCGATCTGCGCTGTTATTGGGAAAAGGTGGATGGGGTGCGGGTGCGGCGCAAGCTGCGCATCCGGCGCTACGAGAACGGCGACATCCTGACGGAAGAGACGCCAGTCTTCGTCGAGATCAAGCAGCGGGTGGATCGGGTGACGCAAAAGCGGCGCATCATTCTGCCCTATGGCGCTGCGCTGCGCCTGTGCAATCGGCGTGAACTGCCCGACTGCGAGCCGCAGGATCGGCCGGTGATCGAGGAGATCTTCGCCTTCCTTTGGCAGTACAACCTGCGCCCGGTCAGCATCGTGCGCTATCAGCGGCAGGCGTTCATCGGCGCCAGATATGAGCTGGGGCTGCGGGTAACATTCGACACGGCGCTGACAACGCAAGTCAACCGCCTCGGCCTGCACGAACCCGCCTTTGGCTGGCCCATGCTTGGCGCCAACTGGGTGATCATGGAGATCAAGGTCAATGAACGGCTGCCCTACTGGCTGACAGAACTGATCGCCGCCCACAATTTGCAGGCGACGCGCATCAGCAAGTATTGTCGCAGCGTCGAGGCGGCCAACGGGCTGCGCAGATAGAGGAGGTTTTTTCATGCAGGTGTTCGACTTTCAAGAGTTGAGCGGCGGATTTTCGGTGCTGGATGTGACGCTGGCGTTGACGCTGAGCTTTGCACTGAGCGCTTTCATCGGCTGGATTTACAAGATCACGCATCGGGGGGCGTCGTATACGCAGAGCTTCGTCTTCACGCTGGTGCTGAACGGCATGGTGACGGCGGTGGTGATGATGATCATCGGCTCGAACATCGCCCGGGCCTTCTCGCTGGTGGGGGCGCTTTCGATCATTCGCTTCCGCAACGCCATCAAGGAGACGCGCGATGTCGGTTTCATCTTCTTGACGATGGTGATCGGCATGGCCGTAGGGACGAAGTTCTATCTGCTGGCCATCATTGCGGCGGTGGTGATCAGCCTGATGATCCTGCTGATGACGCGTTTCAACTGGTACGCCCGCGAGATGTCCGGCCAGATTCTGCGCATCCAGGTGCCCGATGGGCTGCCGTTCGATACGATGTTCGACCGGCTCTTCGTGAAATACACCAGTTCGTCCGAACTGATCAGCGTTGACTCGGCGCACGGCGGGCTGTTGACCGAACTGACCTACAGTATTGGGTTGAAGAAGCCCAATCAGATTCAGGAGTTCCTGGCCGAGATCAAGCGGCTGAGTGGCAACAACCAGGTGGCCCTGATCGCGGGCTACAACACGACGGATCTTTGATCCGCACAGACGAGAAAGGAAGACGACGTTGTGTTTGTTGACCGTCACGGTGCGCCAAGCGGCGGGTCTTTGATCCGCACAGATGACAAAGGAAGACGACCGACAATGAACCTGACATTTCAACGCCACTATTCGATCATCGTGCTGCTGGTCAGCGTGTTGACCTTCCTGGCGCTGGCGCTGGGCAATCAGAAAATCGGGGCAGGATGAGTGAGTTTTCGAGAGTGCAAGGATTCGCACATGATGATGAGTGCTTCTCATGTTCACAATCCCCAATGTATCCGTTCGCAACTCAGCACT
Source organism: uncultured Anaerolineae bacterium (assembly GCA_964580725.1). Taxonomy (GTDB): domain Bacteria; phylum Chloroflexota; class Anaerolineae; order SSC4; family Amarolineaceae; genus Amarolinea. Next base: position 45,707 of record CAZOLV010000009.1, read on the forward strand.
CAGCATTCAGCATTGAATCGGAGGAATAAGACGATGAACAAGTTAGCAAAGGTGAAGAACCTTCTGGTGATGTTGGCGCTGTTGGCGACGCTTGGAGCCTGCAGCGGTGGGGGGACGAGCGGTGTGCAGCCGTCCGGCGCTAATGCGCAGGTGACGGCGGCGGCAAATGGCGCGACTGCGCAGACCGGGCAGACGGCAGGAGCGGCGCAGGCGGCAACGTCTTTGCCAGAGGTGAAGTACGATGACGATGATCTGGCTGCGGGCGCACAAACCGGCAGCGTGACGACGATCCAACTGGCAAAGGGCGGGGCGACGGTGCAGGGCAGCGGCGCAACCGTCTCGGCGGATGGCCGCGTGACGACGATCAGTGCGGCGGGCGCTTACAGCATCAGCGGCGCAACGAACGACGGCCAGATCGTGGTGGATACGCAGGATGCCGACGCAGTCACACTGACGCTGAACGGCGTCAATCTGACCAATCCGAGCGGCGCGGCGATCTATGTGGTCAGCGCCAACAAGACGGTGATCGTTCTGGCCGAGGGTACCGAAAATGTCGTGGGCGACGGCAAGGGCTATGTCTTCCCCGACGCCAACAGTGACGAACCCAACGCAGCGATCTTCAGCAAGGACGATCTGACGATTGGCGGCAGCGGCGCCCTGACAGTGCAGGGCAACTACAATCACGGCATCGTGAGCAAGGACGATCTCAAAATCACCGGCGGGCAGATCAGCGTGACGGCGGTCAACGATGGCGTCAAGGGGCGCGACTCGGCGGCGATCAAGGACGGCCAGATCACGATTCAGGCCGGCGGCGATGGCTTGCAATCGAACAACGACGAAGCGGCCGACAAGGGCTATGTGGTCATCGAAGGGGGCCAGTTGCACATCACGGCTGGGGCCGATGGGGTACAGGCGCAGACGCGGCTGCTGATCAGCGGCGGCGAGCTGACGATTCGCACGGGCGGGGGCAGCAGCGCCACTGCGACGGCTGACAGCGCCAAAGGCCTCAAGGCCGGCGTGGACATCACGATCAGCGGCGGCGTGTTCGACATCGAGTCGGCGGATGACGCGGTGCACTCCAACCAAAGCGTGACGATCATGGACGGCCAGTTCACGCTGGCTTCCGGGGATGATGGCATTCACGCCGATGCGACCTTGACGGTCAACGGCGGGGAAGTGGTGATTACGAAGTCATACGAAGGGCTGGAGAGCGATGTGATCACGATCAACGGCGGCAAGGTTTATCTGATTGCCGGGGACGATGGGATCAACGGCTCGAGCGGTACGGGCGGCGGCGGCGCGCCGCCCGCCGGGGGGCCTGGCGGCGGTGGTTTCGAGACGGGCAGCAGTCGCCTGGTCATCGGCGGGGGCGAGGTCGTGGTAGATGCGATTGGCGACGGTATTGACATCAACGGAACGATTGCCATGACCGGGGGGGTCGTGATCGTACACGGTCCGAGCGCCAACTTCAACGGGGCGCTGGACTATCTCGGCTCGTTCACGATCGAGGGCGGTCTCCTGATTGCCGCCGGCAGCGCAGGGATGGCCCAGGCGCCCAGCGCCGACTCGACCCAGTATTCGCTGGCGCACACTTTCGCCTCAGCGCAGGCGGCCGGCGCGCTCGTTCACATCGAGTCGTCGGCAGGAGAAGAAGTAGTGACTTTTGCGCCGCTGAGGACGTACCAATCGCTAGTGGTGTCGTCGCCGGAGATTACGAAGGGCGCAACCTATGTCGTCTACAGCGGCGGTCAATCCAGCGGAACTGAGGCCAATGGCCTCTACAGCGGGGGCGGCTACAGCGGCGGTGCGCAGGCGGCCAGCTACACAGTGACGAGCAGCGTGACAGGCAGCGTTGGCGGGGGCATGGGCTTTCCCGGCGGCGGCAGACGCCGGCCATAATGAGTCTCGACGCCGCCCGCCGGCGTCACCCTGAAACCCAATCGGCTGTTGCGCCGGTTGGCAACCGGCGCTCAGATGTGTAACGCCGGCTGCCAATCGGCGCGATCTTTTCAGACGCCGGGTGCGAGGCAGCGTCCGGCGCTCGTAGATCCCGAAAGAAGATTGTGACAGGATGCAAGCAAGGATGCAAGCAAGGATGAAAGCAAGGATGCAAGCAAGGATGCAAGCGAGGATGAAAGCGAGGATGCAAGCAAGGATGAAAGCAAGCAAGGATGAAAGCAAGCAAGGATGCAAGCAAGGATGCAAGCGAGGATGAAAGCAATGTGGAATGGGGCGATTGTGGCCGAAAGCGACCAGAGGATCGTCGTCGAAGGCAATCACTGCCAGCCTGGCCGACAAGATGACGCTGTTGGTGCGCGAGTATCTGAAGCAGGGGTAGAATGGACGGGCGGTCGCCGCCGGGATGCCGGCAGCACCGCAAGCGCGGGATGATGAAGGGCGTCTGGCGGCGTTGCGAGGTGAGGCGTGAGTGCCGACCTCGTCCAGCGGAATGTTCGGCGCTCCGCAGCACAATGGGCTTTCATCCAGCGGGTTGCCAAGACCGACGTCACGGTCAAGCTGCGACCGCATGTTGACCTCGAGTGCTTCATGCGGGTCTACGCCAACGCGGTCAGGCAACCGACCAACTACACGCTTGGACGAGACGCCTTTCGGTTGACCATTGCCACCGCAAGTGCTACAATTGCTCCAAACAGGCCCTGGCGCCGCCGTAATCCTCAGAGTCACGCATGTTGTTGGTAACCGGCCAAGGTAGCGAGGTTTGGCTGCGGACGGGCGCCTCGCCATTGGGGTGGGTCGTAAACGCGTGCTTCGACGGCACGCGGTCGCAATGATAGAATGCAGGCCAGTTCATCGAGTTGGCATCCAATACACAGGAGAGGTTGATACCATGTTGGACACCGTGACTCTGGATCATACAATTCAAGCGACAAGTTGTACAGGAGGTCCCGGCAATGGTTGTCAAGGCGCTTTATCATGATGGGCTGCTGAAACCGGTCAAGCCCATTGACCTGACCGATGGCGAGTGGGTCGAGTTGGAGATCACGCGGTGTCTACCGGCGAAACCAGCCAATGTCATTTCGCTCAAAGGGATTTGGAGCCGGCATATTCAGCCAACCGACGAGGGAGACTGGGTTTCGGCTACCATTGCCGACATTCGGCGCGAGACCAGTGTCGAGCTTGAACGTCTGGCGGCAGAGTTGAGCGAGGCGCTCGCCGATGGCTAGGCCAGCCGTGTATGTTGCAGACACCCACAGTCTGCTCTGGTATCTATACGATGTGCCGCGTTTGGGATCGCGTGCGGAGGTGGCCTCTCGCGAGGTGAGCGCCGGCCGGGCTACCCTCCTGATTCCGGCCATCGTTCTGGCGGAGATTGTGCATATCGTCGAACGCCGTCGCCATGACATCAGATGGCTGAGCCATGATCCTGCGGCCGCGAGGGACGCTGTCACGCCGTTTGTCGAGGGCAACGACGACCAACCAAACTTGTGAGGCAAGCCAACGCGTGCTATACTGCCCCATCCTACGAAACGGGAGTCTAGGCGATGCAGCCAACGTTGTTTGCGAATCGTTTTCTGATGGGCGGTTTGCGCCGTCCGGCCAGTTTTTTGATGCGCCGGGCCGGCTGGCGCGTGGAAGGGCAGCCGCCCGCCCTGCCCAAGTACGTCATCGTCGGGGCGCCGCACACATCCAACTGGGATTTCTTGTTGATGCTCGGCGTCATCTTCACAGTGCAGATCGAACCCTACTGGCTTGGCAAGCACACCGCCTTTCGCTGGCCGTTAGGCGGGCTTTTCCGCTGGTTGGGCGGCATCCCAGTGGACCGCAGGAAGGCCAACGGCCTGGTGAGCCAACTGGTCGAGATTTTTCACGCCAGCGAAAGGCTGGTTCTCGTCATCGCGCCGGAAGGCTCGCGCCGCAAGGTGCACACCTGGAAGACCGGCTTCTACCATATCGCCCGCGGCGCCCAGGCGCCTCTGGCCCTCGTCTCACTCGATTACGCCCGTAAGGTGGTCGGTTTCGGGCCGGTGCTGACACCAACCGGCGACCTGGAAGCCGACATGAAAGAGATTCGCACCTTCTTTGCCCAGGCCACCGGCAAGTATCCTCACGAAACAGTCCAGGCCACCCTCGCATAGGGTCTGGCGCCCGCCTGCGGCATGTCAAGTTGACCGGCTGGCCGTGCGCAACGCCGGCGCTGAGCCGGCCGGCGCAGTTCGACATCGAGGCATTGGCCAATCGCGCCGGGGGGTTTTGGGCGCGAGGAGGTGACCATGTCGAGAATGCCCCATCGCATCATCATCGGTCTGGCTGTGCTGCTCATGGCGTTGGTCGGCGGTCATGTGCAAGGCGCGGGGCGCACGGTGCGGGTCGGCGTCTATCAAAATCAGCCTAAGATCTTCCTGGACGAAGCCGGCCGGCCAGCCGGCTTCTTCATCGAGTTGCTCGACGGCATCGCCGCCCGCGAGGGATGGACGCTGGCCTACACGCCGTGCGAATGGGCCGCCTGTCTGGCGGCGCTCGAAGCCGGCACGCTCGATCTGATGCCCGATGTCGCCTATTCGACCACACGCGACATGAAGTACGACTTTCACCGCATCCCCGTGGCCGAAAGCTGGTCACAGGTTTACGCCAGCCCGCGCACGCCGGTTGACGGCATCAATGACCTGGACGGCCGGCGAGTAGCGGTGCTGCGAGACTCGATCCAACAAACGGTCTTCCAACAGTACATGCGCGGCTTTGGGTACGAAGTGACGATCGTCCCGACCGATTCGCTGGCCGAGGCGTTCGAACTGGCGGCCAACGGTGCGGCTGACGCCGCCATCGCCAGCAGTTTCTTTGGAAATTACTTCTACCAGTCGTATCGCCTGGTCAAAACGCCGATTGTTTTCAATATGGCGACGCTGCACTATGCGACGGCCCAGGGACGTAACGCCGACCTGCTGCAAGCCATAGACCAGCATCTGGGCGCCTGGCTCACGGAGGCGAACTCTCCCTATTACACCGCGCTGAGTCGCTGGACGCAACAAGCGCCCGCCTACCGTGTGCCGCAGGCCTTCTATTGGGGCATCGGCATCGCCGGCGGGCTGCTGGCGCTGGCGCTTGGCGTCATCCTGCTGCTGCGCCGGCAGGTGCGAGTCAGGACGAGGCATCTGGAACAGGCCAACGCGGCGCTGCGCGAAAGCGAGCAACGCTACCAGTTGATTTCGACGGCGGCTTCCGACTATATGTTCTCCTCGCGGGTGGATGCCTCCGGCGCGCTGGCGCTGGAGTGGGTCGCCGGCGCCTTCGAGCCGATCACCGGCTACACGCCGGAGGAGTACGTTGCCCACGGCGGCTGGCGCGCCGCTCTCCATCCCGATGACCTGGCGGTGGACGATCGCGACATCGAGAAACTGCGCGCCAATCAGCCCGTTGTCACCGAAATTCGCACCCTGACCAGGCGCGGCGACGTGCGTTGGGTGCGCGTCTATGCCCACCCGGTGATGGACGCCGCCCGCGGCAGCTTGACCGGCATCCACGGCGCAGTGCAGGACGTCACCGAGCGCGTGCGGGCCGATGCGGAGATTCGCCGGCGCAGCGAGGAGTTCGCCGCTCTCTACGAGATTTCGGGCGATCTGGCCGCCCAACACGAGTTGCCCACCCTGCTGCACAAGATCGTTGGTCACACGGCGCGCCTGCTGGCGGCGCCCGACGCCATCATCTACCTCTACGACGCGGCGCATGACGAGTTCGAGCTGGCCGCCGCCCAACAACCGATCCAGCCACTTGGCACGCGCTTCCCCGCACACGTCGGCGCGTCCGGCCTGGTCCTGCAGACGCGACAGCCGGTGATCGTCAATGACTATCAAACCTGGGAACATCGCCGGGCCGAGGTCGCAGGTTCTGGCTTGCGGGCGGTGGCGCAGGTGCCAATGATCTACGGAGACAAGATCATCGGCGTGTTGGGCATTGGCGAATTCGGCAAGGAGCGCACATTCAGCGAGGCGGAAGTGCATCTGTTGCAACTGCTGGCGACGCAGGCCGCCAGCGCCGTGCACAATGCGCGGCTGTACGAGCAAATCCTCCGCTACACCGCCGAACTCGAACAGCGCGTGGTCGAACGCACCCGTGAACTGGCCGGCGCCAAAGAGCGCGCCGAATCGGCGGATCGGCTCAAATCGGCCTTCCTGGCGACGATGTCACACGAACTGCGCACCCCGCTCAACTCGATCATCGGCTTCACCGGCCTGCTGCTGATGGAGATGGTTGGCCCGCTGAATCCCGAACAGACCAAACAACTTGGCATGGTGCAGGAGAGCGCCCGCCATCTGCTGGCGCTGATCAACGATGTGTTGGACATTTCCAAAATCGAAGCTGGTCAGTTCGAGTTGGCTCACGAGCGGTTCGACATGCGCGCCGCGTTGCAGCGCAGCATTGACAAATTCCAGCCTCTGGCCGACAAGAAAGGGCTGGCGCTCACTGCAACCATCGCGCCAGAGGTCGGCAGCGTCGTGGGTGATCAGCGTCGCGTGGAGCAGATCATGCTCAACCTGCTCAGCAACGCCGTCAAGTTCACCGACCAGGGTCAGGTGGGGATGCAGTGCGTCGTCGAGGGGGGTCTGCTGATCGTCAGCGTCAGCGATAGCGGCATCGGCATCAAGGCGGAGCATCTGGAAAAGCTGTTCCAGCCGTTCCGCCAGCTCGACATGGGCATCGCTCGCCAGCATGAGGGCACCGGCCTGGGTCTCTCCATCTGCAAGCGGCTGGTGGAAGCGATGGGCGGCAGCATCTGGGTGACCAGTGAATGGGGCCGCGGCAGCCGCTTCACATTCACCTTGCCACTCTGAAACCGGCCGATGCGAGGGTCGGCAGGCAGATCGTGCCTGCGCAGCCATCAGCGCGCTGTTTGGCAATCTTGTTGATTACCACTTCGAGAACTTGATTACAAGAATTTCATACTAGCGCGCGTTCCCGTGTATGTGATTCGCAACCCCGATGCGACCCCTCTCGCAACACACCCTGCAGATTGGGGCTGTGGTATTCTGTTCAACCGCCGTTCGCCGATTTTGGTCGCCGTTCCACATCTGGTTTTTCTCCAACCGGTGGGCGCTGACGGACGCGGCGACCCTGGCATAACGGCCTTCACCGACCTGTCGCCGTGGAATCGTGTTCTGGCCAGTGGTACCCGTGACTCGATGCCGCTTTAGTCTCGTCAAAGCATCATGTTCCCGTTTTTTTTTCACGGACGAAGTTCGAACCAGGCGCCAGGAAGTGAGTCAGCCGAAAGCGGCGAGGGAGGTATGGTGGTGGAGCCATTTGTCTATGATGTAATCGTTGTGGGAGCCGGCATCGCCGGCTTGACGGCCGCGGCCTACAGCACCAGGGCGGGTCTGAAAACGCTCTTGTGCGAAAAAGAAAAGAAGACCGGGGGATTGGTCAATTCGTTCGAGTACAACGGATTCGTCTTCGATGGCGGCATCAGAGCGATCGAGAACTCGGGGATCGTCGTCCCCATGCTGCGACAGTTGGGATTACAGATTGAATTCCTGCCCAGCCCCGTCTCGATCGGCATCGGCCAAGACGTGGTGCAGATTGACTCGAAAGAGAGCCTGGCGGCGTACCAGGCGTTGCTGGAGAAGCACTTTCCCGACAATAAACCAGACATTGGCCGTATCATGCAGGAAATTGCCAGGATCATGGGCTACATGGATGTCCTCTATGGCATTGACAACCCTCTGTTTCTGGACTTGAAGAGCAACCCGGGCTATGTATTCAGGACAATCCTGCCGTGGGCGCTCAAGTACACGCTGACCGCGCCCAAGATCGCAAAGCTCCGCGGACCGGTGGAAGAACACCTGGCCAGATTGACGACCAATCAAGCCTTGAACGATATCATAGCCCAGCATTTCTTTCAGCGGACTCCAACCTCCTTCGCCCTCAGCTATTTCAGCCTCTATCTCGATTACCGCTACCCCAGGGGAGGAACCGGCGTTTTGCCCCAAACCCTGGAGCGATACGTGCTGGATCACGGCGGTGAGATTCGGCGCGAGACCGAAATCGCACGCTTCGAACCCGGCCGCCGCCAGGTGACGGATGCCAGTGGCAATGTCTACCGCTACAAAAAGCTGGTCTGGGCCGCCGATCAAAAGGCACTCTACCGGCTCGTTGATCTGGCATCGCTGACAGACAAGCGGGTCATCGCCCGCATCCAGGCCAGGCAAGCAGCCCTGGTGGGTAAAGTCGGCGGGGATTCGGTGCTGGCCTTGTTTCTCGCAGTGGACCAGGCCAGCGACACCTTCGGGCGCATCTCCAGCCCGCACTTTTTCTACACACCCTCGACGGTCGGCCTTTCCCAGGTCAGCCTGCGCCAACTGTGCACCGATGACCCACAGCGTCCCAACGAATTGACCACTGACAGGCCGGCCATCGAGGACTGGCTCAGGCGGTTCCTGGAACACACCACCTACGAGATCGCGATCCCCGCCCTGCGGGATCGCACGCTGGCGCCTGAGGGCAAGACCGGCCTCGTCATCAGCACGCTCTTCGATTATTCCCTGACCAGACACATCGAGGCGCTGGGCTGGTATGGCGAGTTCAAGAAGCTGGCGGCGGATCACATCATTCGGGTGCTGGATGCAAGCATCTATCCGGGGCTGCAGACCAAGATCATCACCAGTCTGACCTCGACGCCGCTCACACTGGAAAGAGTCGCCGGCAACTCCGAAGGCGCCATCACCGGATGGGCTTTTACCAACGACGTCATGCCGGCGGTGCGCAGCCTGCCTGGAGTCTCCAGATCGGTCTTGACCCCCATTCCGGACACTTACCAGGCAGGGCAATGGACCTATAGCCCCGCCGGTCTGCCCATTTCCATCTTAACCGGGAAGCTGGCTGCGGACCGAGTCATCGAAGACCTGGCTTGAGGCCGGTCAATTGCATGCTCACATCCCAAACCTGGCGGCCCAGCGCCCGATCCAGGGCTGGCGCGGCCGGTTTCTCATCTATGGTCAGGTGGAAGAAGCGACCGCTCACGTTCGCCATTTCGGGAGCGGCGGCCAGATAGTAGAGCGCCTCTCCAGAGATGGCGGGGTCCTTGAGGGTGCGCCAGATCACATTGTTCTGGAACCATCTGTAGAGCGGCCCATTGTTCATGCCGATGTTGGTGCGCACGTCCCCTGGGTGCATGGCGTTGATGGTGACGCCGGTGCCTTGCAGCCGATCGGCGAATTCCCAGGTGGTCAGCAGTTGGGCAATCTTGGATGCGCCGTAGCTCCAGTAGCCGTTGTAGCGCCGGTGCGCCCAGTTCAGGTCGTTCAAATCCAGCCCGCCGAACCTGTGGCCTTCAGAATTCACCTGGATGATGCGGGCAGGCGCGCTCTGCTGCAGCCGTGCGAGCAAGAGCTGCGTCAGAAGAAAGGGCGCCAGGTGATTGACGCAGAAGACCGTCTCGAAACCGCCCCTGGTGATGATGCGGCTGGTCGAAAACAGCCCGGCCGAATTGATCAGCACATCAATGCGGGGATAGTTCGCCAGCAGAATCTCGGCCGCGGCGCGCACTGTGGCGAGATCGCTGAAATCCGCGATGACGACATCTACCGGCGCGTGGGTGTGCGCCAGAAGCTCTCGGCGAACCTCCTCAGCCTTGCCCTGGTTCCGGCCGATCATGATGATCTGCGCGCCGGCGCGGGCAAGGCGCCTGACCGCTTCCAGGCCCACGCCCGAGGTTGCCCCTGAGACGACGCAAACCTGCCCGTCCAACGAAGCGCTGGTGGTCTTCTGACTGGCCCGGCGGTTCTCGAGAAACCGCAGTTCGTCTGGCAATTTGAGTGCAGCCATCGTTCCTCCTTCAACCGAAGACCTTGCGCATGAACCGGCGATAGCGGTTCTTGAGCAAGGGGATGCCGTCGAGAATGGCCCCCCACAGGTCGAAATAGTCGCGCTGTGCGATGATCCGGCCGTCCTCGTGTAGGGTGAGTTTGGTGCTGCCATACAGGGGCGTGGGGGGATACTTCGTGAAAGCCATCGTCATGATCCAATCCATCAGGATGACATTCGAATCCTGGGCGATTGAGAGAATCTCCATGTGCAGACTTTGACAGCGTTGCGTCAGGCGCTCGCAGAGGCCGACGAATTCTTCCATTCCTTCGATGCGTTGGATGGAGTCCTGGAAGACCACATCCGGATGATAATACGGATACAAATGAGACCAGTCAGGCTTTCCGTTGGTGTTATAGGTTTTGGACCAGAGTTCCCTGACCGTGTGGATATTCAGTGTTTTGAGACGACCGGCGTCGCCGTGATTGGCCGGCACGGGACCGGTGTTCGCTTCATTTGCTCGATTTGCTCGATTTGCTTCATTTATTTCATTTGCCACCATGCGCCGCTTCTCCAAGAGCCTCCATTGTGTTTGTGAACGGAATAGAAACAGATTGCTGATCGGCAAAGATCAGGCACAGATTGGCCGCCATTATATCGAGTCATCATTGCTCTGTCCAATGCGAGATTGTGCAGCCTGTCGCCCTGCCGCACCACAGCCAGCCAACCGGCGCGATCTCCGGCCGATTTGTCATCTTCCGCCGAAGTCGCTCCACCGTTTCTATCTGGAAACGTATCATCTCAATAATTCGGGTCAAACGCCTGTCAGGTTTTCCAAAACTTGACAGGTTTGCACTCAATGAAGAGGGTGAGGGCGCTGTCAACCGGTTGAGAGTGAACTGAGTGGTAGTCATGGAGAATTCGGTATACGATCGGAACGTGGGCAAGTTCATCGGCCAAGCTTGGAGAGAGACAAAGTGACTCGATTGTCACATCATCCCGGCCAAGAAGAGTAGCCTGTGAGGAGCGACCCGCATACAACTCGATGAGCGTAAGGTTCAGATCATCGGGAAGTCGCTTGCCGTGGGTCTTCTCCCCGGTACGCCCATCATAGCTGACCAGGTATCGGATACCTCTTGGTTGAGCTCGTCCAGGGTTTGAACAAACTCACAGAACTGCAAGTTCTGAAGGTATCGAGTGTCGCGGTTTCCGCAGACTCCCTGGTAAGGCGGATCCATGTACACAAGGTCGGCCGGAGTGGTCTTGTTGCTCCAACGGCTTGCACTTCGCTCTGCGAAGTGCTGTGGATGAAATCATAGTCCAAGATCGCTCTCGCAACAAACCGTGTAGTGGCCTAACTCCAGGATATCGCGGTACAGGTAGGAGCCAACCAGCTCGCCCAGCAGCCGTTCGCGCAGCGCCGGGTCCGCAGTCAGGATGCCGGGGTAGCCGCCCCAGATTAGCCAGCGCTCAAGCTCAGCGCGCGCCTCGAACAGTCCGACGGTCGCCGCCAGTTCGGCATAGCTGGCGGGGTAGAGGGTGAAAGTCAGCTTGCGCCCGGTCAACGGTTCCGACACCTTGCGCGCCAGGTCGAACGACGCCGATCCGGTGGCGATGATGGCGGCCTGAGGGGTAGTTGTCCACCAGGATTTTGAGGTTGAGGCCGATCTCGCGGACGCGTTGGGCCTCATCAATGACAAAGAGGCGATTGTCACCGAGCAGCTCGCCCAGCGTGCGCCGGTTTTGACTGGCGAGCGCCCAGTGGACGACTGTACAATTTTGCAGTACAGTTGCATATTTGTACAGTTTGTGTTATGATGCAAATGCCTTGTGGCTTAACCTTTCGGTGCATGGAGCGCTGCGATGATTACCAGAACCCTAACTGCCAAGCTGCTGGCCCTGGCGCAGAAGTTTCAGGTCATCACCCTCACCGGGCCGCGCCAGTCCGGCAAGACCACCCTCGTGCGGGCCGCCTTCCCGGCCCTACCCTACGTCTCCCTGGAGGAGCCGGACATCCGCCAGATCGCGTTGACCGATCCGCGCGGGTTTCTTGCCAACTACCCGGCCGGCGCCATCCTGGATGAGGTCCAGAACACCCCTGACCTGTTTTCCTACATCCAAAGGCTGGTGGATGAGGACCGGCAGGTCCAGTACATCCTGACCGGCTCCTCGAACTTCCTGTTGCTGCAAAAGATCAGCCAGACCCTGGCGGGGCGTACGGCCGTGTTGCACCTGCTGCCGTTCTCCTTCGACGAGTTGGCGCCGGGCGCCGAACCGTATGAGGACCTGATCTTCAAGGGCCGCTACCCGCGCATCTACGACCGCGACCTTGCGCCCACCGATTTCTACCCGGCCTACATCCAGACCTACGTCGAGCGAGATGTGCGCCTGCTGAAGAACATCGGGGACATCAATGCCTTCATCCAGTTCATCCGGCTGTGCGCCGGCCGGGTCGGGCAACTGCTCAACCTGGCCGGCCTGGCCGACGACGCCGGCATCAGCCCGAACACGGCCAAAGCCTGGCTCTCCGTGTTGGAGAGCTCTTACATCCTGTACCGGCTGGAGCCTTATTACCGCAATTTCGACAAGCGGTTGGTCAAATCGCCCAAGCTCTATTTCTATGATACGGGGGTGGCTTGTTCACTGCTGGGCATCCGCGACGCGGACCAGGTGGCCCTGCACTACATGAAAGGGGCGCTGTTTGAGAACCTGATCATCAACGAGTTCATCAAGCGCAGCTTCCATCGCGGTGACAACCGCCAGCCCTATTTTTGGCAAGACAATCATGGGAAGGAGATTGACTGCCTGCTGGTGGACGGTGAGCGGGTCACGCCAGTTGAAATCAAGGCCGGCAAGACGCTGGCCACCAGCTACTTCGACAGCCTTAAATACTGGCGGCCGCTGGCCGGCCTGTCGGGAGAGCAAGGCTACGTGGTCTATGGCGGGGAGCAGTCGCTGCAAACCGGCAGCGGCGCGTTTGTCAGTTGGCGCCACCTGGACCGCATCCCGGATTAGTGGGCCGCATGGGTGTCTGATTACACCTTGAAATTCCCGCACATCAAGCAGGATTTTCAAGGTAGTGGCGAGGCGATTCAGGACTGTCATGGCTTCCTCCCTCGTTGCGTGTCCGCCGGAACACCGCAGGCGTGGTTTTCGCTGAGAACATCAGCCTCTCCTACGCAGCCTGGGAACGATGAACGACACGCGACGGCGATAGGCCAGGTACGCCTCGCCGAAGCGCGCCGCCATCTCCTTTTCTTCGCGGTCAAGATCATTCGTTTGGCCCCGACAGCTTCTCGAACAGCCCGGCAGGTGCGTTCCGGCCGCAGCATCGTGCTCACGACGTTGCTGCGCTGGCGCCTCGACCCGACACGCCGCCCAAGAGTCCCGCAGACATGCAGGCCACAATGGCCAGGAGACTTGGCCAGCCGAATGCGCCGAACCCCAGGAACATCAGCACCGTGAGCGCCGCCGCGACGGCCCCCACGATCAGCCCATCGAACGCCGCCCCGCTCCTGGCGCCTTTTACGAGTGTGCGGGCGCGCCAGAGCACCGCCAGAGCGGTCGCCACGATCAGGCTGACTGGCAGCAGCCGGCTGTCCGCGTACAGCGCCGCGATACTCTGGCTGATCTGTGCACTGACGGCGGCGTAGGTCCGCCCCTGCCGGCTCAGCTCGAACCACAGCCGGAAGGCGACGATGAACGCCGGAACCATGTACACGGCGAAGCCGAGACACCAGGCCGCGATCCCGTTCAGCAATCCCTTGCGCACGCGCACCCCTTCCATCCTACTTGCGACTCGATGTTCGACCGGATGTTCGATCCGATGTTCGACCCGATGTTCGACCGGATGTTCGACCCGATGTTCGACCCGATGTTCGATCCGATGTTCGACCCGATGTTCCATCTTGCTTGCTCCTTGTGATGCGTGACGATGACGCCGATCTGGCCCCACGGCACGGGCCGGGCGCGGCCGGCGGTGATGACGCTGAAGAGCTGGCCGATGATGGCCTGCCCCAGCAGGATGCCCGCGCCGGCGCCTAGACCGATGCCCACCAGGGCGATGAAGCTGGCCTCCAATACAAAAGAGAGCGTGATCATCTCAGGTTTGTACGGTTGCAGCGGCCTTAATTCCTGGCAACGACGCCGGCAAGGTGATCATCATGCCAGCTTTCGATGAACCTCTGCCGGAGTTCGACGAATTATGAGAGTACTCCTCGACACCCACACCTTCCTGTGGTGGAACACGGACGATCCCCGACTCTCTTCGGTTGCGCGCGAGGTGATTGCCGATGACCGCAACGAGCTTTATCTCAGCGTGGCCAGCGCTTGGAAGATCGCCACCAAGGCCGCCCGCGGTTCACTGATCTTGTACCGGCTCCAAACTGTACAGTTCGCGACTTCCCGGTCTGTTCACACGGGCCGGGAAGCCGCGACTCGCCCCTACTCGTAACGCAGCGCATCCGCCGGATAGATGCGCGCGGCCTGCAGCGCGGGCAGGATGGTGGTGAGCAGTGAGAACAGGTACGCGCCCAAGACGATGATCCCGATCTGGCTCCACGGCACGGGCAGGGCGCGGCCGGCGGTGATGACGCTGAACAGTTGGCCGATGATGGCCTGCCCCATCAGAACCCCCGCGCCGACGCCCAGGCCGATGCCCACCAGGGCGATGAAGCTGGCCTCCAGCACGAAGGAAAGCGCGATCATCTCAGGCTGGTAGCCGATGGCGCGCAGCATGCCCACCTGCTGCCGCCGCTCCACCACCGTGCGGGCGCTGATCACGCCCAGCGCGGCGATGCCCACCAGCAGCCCCAGGGCCAGGAACCCCTGGAACAGTTGCAGGATGCCGCGGGTCAACGCCTGGCCCTGGGCGACGCTGTCGGCGATCACCGTGGCGTCCAGCGCGGAGCTGAGGAAGGTCCGCTCCACGGCCTGGGCGACTGCCCGCACGTTCGCGCCCTCGCTCACCTTGATGAAGAAGGCGTCCGGCGGCGCATCCTGGCCGGCGATGGCGTCTATCGCTTTGCTGTTGACGTGAACGGAGTTCATGCTGACCGTGGTGATGTCCGACAGCACGCCGATCACCTGCACCCGATGGCTGCGCACCTGCCCGCCCGACTCGTCCCGCAGCTCCAGCCACACCTCCGGCAGCGCATCGGCGCGGGTGAAGCCGGTCAGCCGGAAGCTGAGCTCGCCCTGTGTGGCCGGCGCATTCTCCTGCGCGCCGGCCTCCTCGGCCAGCTCGCTGAGGGTGGCTGCCAGGCCGCTGTCGCCGCCGCCGGCGCTGGCGTAACTGCGGTCGGGATTGGCCACCAGGAACGGGGTGACGATCGCCACGTCGTCCCGCTCCTGCAGCGCCTGCCAGACCGCGGCGTCGTCCGCGAACCCCGCGGCGCGCTGACCGAAGGTGTAGATGCCACGGGCCTGGGCCATGAAGCCGGCGTCCATGCCCGTCAGCGAGAGCGAATGCCACGGGCCGACCGGCCCAGGGCCGGCCTGGCGCACGTCTACCGAGCGGTTGACGATGCCCCCGACGGCCGCCACGTCGGCCTGGGGAAAGTCCTGCACCTGGGCCAATTCCCCTTCCAGATCGGTCACGCGGCCGAAGAAGCTGAGCAGGCCAAACGACGTGCGGATATCGAAGCCGGCGCTGCTCCTGGCGTCCGGCGTGACGACGCTTTGCGTGGCCTGGATGACCACGGACATGAGCACCACCGTGGTGATGACCATGGCGAACATGACCATGGCCACGCCCGTGCGGAAGCGGCTGGTGAGGGGATAGGCGATGGCGGTCTTGAGCACCGGCGTCAGCGCGCCGACGCCGCCCAGCGCCCGGCTCACCGTTTGCAGCAGGATGTCGGCGCTGAACATGATGACCAGGATGCCGCCCAGGATCAGCGCCGGCCCCTTGATTGCCAGCGAAAGGATCGTCCAGCGGGCGTCCCCCTGCAGCAGGCCGAAGCCCCGGCCGGGCAGCAGGGTCTCCCACGGCAGCCCCCAGATGAGTACCAGGCCCAGGCCGATGGCTGAATAGACCAGCCGCCGCCGGCGTTCCGTACGCATGGCTGTGGCCGAAAGCGCCCAGCTTAGGCTCAACAGCCCGCCGATCAGCAGCAGCGAGACCGCGGTCAGCAGCAGGACGCCCGACCGGCCGCCCGCCGCGCCGAAATAGAGCCACGCGCCCGCAGCCGCGGTCAGCGGGCCGGTGATCAGCCGGCCGATCAGCTTGCCCGCGCTCCGTCGGCCCCCGTCCGGCGCCGGCGTGTCCTGGATGGCCGAGACGATGTTCAGGCGGCTGACCCGCCAGGAGGAGACCGTGACGACGGCAAAGGTCAGGAGTACGCCCACCGCGTAGGCGATCACCACCGACGTGGGCGCGACGGCGAAGCGAAAGGTGAAGAGACTGCTGGAAATTTCGCTGCTGACCCGCTGAGCCGCCGCGTCGAAGAGGCCGCCCAGGAAGCCGATCATGGCGTAGGAGATGGCCAGCCCCAGCACGATGCCCAGGGCCGCGGCCGCCAGGTCGTAGATCATGCCCTCGGAGACGAACATCTGCACCAGGTGGCCCCGCTGCATCCCGATGGCGCGGGCCATCCCCAGCTCGCTGCGCCGCTCGGCCGCCAGCATGACGAAAATCAGGAAGATCAGCAGCACACCGGCGAAAATGGAAAAGATGCCGAAGATGCTGAAGACCGTAGTGAAGACCCCGCCGCCGATGCCGGCCGCCGCGACCACCGTGTTCTTGCTCAGCACATCCAGCACTTCCAGATCGCTGATCCGGTCCAGGATTTCAGTCAGTTGCGCGCCGGTCTCGCCGGACAGGGACAACCGACGCAGCCAATTCTGCATGTCCGGCTGCGCCACCAGCAACCGCAGCTCCGGGGAGGCGCCCGTACCGGCCAGTTCGGCGACCAGGAGGCGCTTGCGCTCGGCCAGCGTCACGTTGCCCCTGCCGCCCCCGCCGATAAAGGCCAGAAAGTCGGCCATATCCTCTTCATCTCGACTCTGGGTCGCGGAGCGCGGAGCGGCGCCATCCGCGCCGGCCGTGATGACCGCCAGCACGTCCGGTTGGCGCAGCAGGGCCAGCAACTGCGTCAGCGCGTCTTCGTTCAGGGCCAGCGCGCGCAGTTGCCGGGCCGCGGCCGCCGTGTTCGCCATGCCCGTGTCGGCATCCCCGGCATTGGAGACGAGCACGTTGTTCACCCGCCCCGGCATGAAGAGCAGTTCCTGGGCTTCGTCCAGCCGCAGCATGACCACCGGCTTGAGCGCGCCCAGGGGGCCGGCCTGTTCCACGATGGCGCGCACCCGGAAGGGCACGGGCAGCGGGCCGATGAAGATATCCAGCACGTCGCCCGGCTGCGCATCGAGCTGCTCCGCGCCCAGCCGATTGAGGTAGACATCGCCCTGGCGCAGTTCCAGCCCCACCTGCTCCAGCACGCGGTCAATCTCCGCGCCCAGGGTGTTCAGGTTCACCGCGCTGAGGATCGCCTCGGCGTCAATGCCCAGCGCCGCCCCCGCTGCGGCCAGGTTGCCCTCCGACAACGCCCGGCCCAGCGCGGCCAGATCCCCCTGGCCGGCACCCGACGTTGGTGAGTCCGGGGCGCCGGGATTGGTGGGTTCGCCTGACTGTTCCTGGGCTTGGGTGAGCAGCGCGCCGGCCGCGGCCACGCCGACGGCCACGCTGTTCACGTTGATGCCGATGCTGTCGGCCCAGCGAAAGAGGTTGCTGGCCTGGCCGAAGATGTTGCCCACGCCCGTGCGCAGATCCTCCATTTGCACCGGCTTGCCGTCCACCGTCGTCAGGCCGAACTGCTCGTCGTATTCGTTGTTCACGGCCACGATGAAACCCAGGGGGACGCCCTGGCCGCTCGTCCGGTCACGGATGATGGTCGGGAAGGCGATGGAGGGCGCCAGCCCATCTATCACGGCGGCGGTGGCCGGGTCGGCCTGGGCCTGATCGCGCAGTCGGGCGTAGCGTTCCTCGCTGATGCCCGGCAAACCCTTCTGCAGCAAGCCCAGGATGCTGAGCAGATCACCGTTCAGCACGCCGGACAGCTCGCTGCCGGCCAGGGCAGCGGCCGGATCACCCCCATCTTCGGCGCTCGTGACGAATCCGGCCAGCGTCGAGAGCAGGGGCGGCGAGATTACCTGGTCAATGGTGCCGTAAGCGTCCACGGCGTGGCGGCGCACCGAGTAGCTGAGCGTGTCGCCGATGCTGAGCGCGCTGACGATGATGATGGTGCTCAGCGTCAGCCCCAGGATGATCAGGGCCGACTGCGACCGTCGCCGCGGGATGTTGCGCACCCCCAGTTTTGCGATGGTGCGGTTGCGTAGCCCCAACACGAGCAGGGTGAGCAGGACCAGCCCCACCGCGGTCAGGAGCACGATGGCCGCTGTTTGGGCGGCGTCGAAGCCAGATTGAGTCATCATGGTTGCCCCTCCTCCCCTGCCGGCGCATCGCGCACATCGGACACGATCGCCCCATCCTGCATGTGGATGACGCGGTCGCACAGGTCGCCGATGTGGGGATCATGGGTGACGATCACGAAGGTTTGGCCTTGTTCCCGGTTCAGGTCGCGCATGAGCGTGAGCACGTCCGCAGCCGCCTTGGTGTCCAGGTTACCGGTCGGCTCGTCGGCCCAGATGATGGCGGGCTGGCTGGCCAGGGCGCGGGCAATGGTGACGCGCTGGCGCTCGCCGCCGGAGAGTTCGGCCGGGCGATGCTCGGCGCGGTCGGCCAGCCCCACCTGGGTCAGGCCGCGTAGGGCGCGCTGCCGGGCCTCCCGCGGGCGCACGCCGCTGAGCAGGAGGGGCAGCTCGACATTCTCCACTGCGGTGATGACGGGCAGCAGGTTGAAGGTCTGGAACACGAAGCCCATGCGCCTGGCCCGATAACTGGTGCGCGCCCGGTCGCTCATCGTCCGCAGGGCGGCGCCTTCGATCTCGACCTCGCCCGTATCGAAGCTGTCCAGGCCGGAGAGGCAGTTGATCAGCGTCGTCTTGCCGCACCCCGATGGCCCCATCACGGCCACCATCTCACCGGCGGCGATGGACAGATCCACCCCGCGCAGGGCCTGCACCTCGATCTTACCGTTGCGGAAGGTTTTGTGTATGTTGCGCGCCAGGATGATTGGTTTTTCCACGGTGTGACTCCTCGAACTCAAATATCTTCATGCTGTGCGGCCAACGCCGCGATGATCTGCGCGCAGCCGCCCTCGCGCACGTACTGCGCATGGTCGGCGGCATCCTCGAACTTGCGGCCGACGATGTTGGCGCATTCGAACTCGTAATCGGCGCTCGCCAGGAAGCGATCCAGCTCCGGCGAACTGGCGCCGAGATCGAAGCTCAGCGTGCCGCCGTGTTCGAGCGTGTCGAGGCCCCGCAGCCAGATCGCGGCGCCCAACGCGCCGCAGGCGCCGCCGCTCAACCCGATGCCGCCAGCCAGCCCCGCGGCCATGGTCACGTGCTGCTCGGAGGCGCCCATCTGCTGCGCCAGCAGCGCCGTGCAGCTCACCGGCTGCGCCGGCGCAGCGGCCGGCTCGCCGTCCAGCGCGCGGTTGATCGTGTCGAACGCGATCTGGGCGTAATCGGCGGCCAGGCGGAAGCAGCCGATCGGGCCGCCTCGGGCGAAGAACTTGACCACCTGACGGCCGGACACCTTCTTCCACTCAAGCTCGGTGATCTCAGTGCAATTGATGTCCCTGGCCCGCGCCTGGAACGCCGCCGCCAGTTGTTGCGCAGCCCGCAGCGCCTCGACCTGGGCGCGGGCGCCTGCACCACAGCGCCGATAGGCCTGTGCGCCCGCCGCCAGCGCCCCGCCCCACAGCAGCCCGCATTGATAGCCGCTGCCCAGGATGCCGCCGGCGAGCTGCATGGCGGCGCTCTCCTCCAGGCTCAATGGTTGATCGAACGAGCGGTCAACGACCGTCATGATCGTTTGCGATCAAGTGCCTTCTTTCAGGAATGTGCGGATTGTGCCCAACGCCGAGATGGTTTTTTGGCCTTGAGTAGCCATCGTCTTCTCCTTGCAGGTCTCAGTGACTCTGTTCCATCGTGATGACAACCTTGCCGCGGGCGTGTCCTGCGCCAAGATAGCGCAGCGCTTCGGCGGTCTCGCTCAGCGGATAGCGCCTGTCAATCACCGGTGCAATCTTTCGGGCTTCCAGTAGCTCTTTGAGCGTCACCAGATCACCCTGGTTCGCCCTCGCCGTAAAGCCGCCCAGCTTCCTGCCCCCCTTTTCCGACAGCCAGCTTCCCAGCAGCATGGCCTGGAAGATCTGCCCCGGCTTGCCGCCCGCCATCACGTAGATGCCCTGGGGCTTCAAGGCGCGCTTGTACGCCGAGAGCGGATGGTAGCCGTTGGCGGCCAGAATCAGGTCATACGTCTGCCCGGCGCGGGTGAAATCTTCCTGGGTGTAGTCAATGACCCGGTCGGCCCCCAGCGAGCGCGCCAGCTCCAGGTTGCGCGTGCTGCACACGGCCGTGACCTCAGCGCCGAACGCTTTGGCGATCTGCACGGCAAATGTCCCCACCCCGCCCGATGCCCCGTTGATCAGCACCTTTTGCCCTGCTTGAATCTTCCCGTGATCCCGCAGCCCCTGCAGGGCCGTGAGGGCCGCCATGGGCACAGCCGCGGCCTCCTCGAACGAGAGCGTGGCTGGTTTCAGCGCCAGCGCACGCTCAGGAAGCGCGACATACTCGGCAAAACCGCCGCTGTTGTATGCGGCGATATCCCCGAACACTTCATCGCCTGGCCGGTACTGCCTGACGTTGCTGCCGGCCGCTTCGATCCGTCCGGCGATGTCCTCGCCGGGGATCGCCACCGCGGGCCGAAGCAGCCCTCCGCCCATCAGGCGCACCAGGGGGATGTCAGCGGTCAGCAGATGCCAGTCATACATATTGACGGAGGCCGCATGAATCTTGACCAGCACCTCGTCCGCCGTGGGCACAGGTTTCGCCACATCCTGGAACTGAAGCGCCTCCGGGGGGCCGTATCTTGTGCAGATAATCGCCTTCATTTTGTTCATCCTTCCTTTACTCATCTACTCATTCTTGCTTCTGGGGATGGGTGTTTCCCACCGTAATGACAACATTGCCCTTCTTGTGTCCCTGCTCGACATAGCGGTGCGCCTCGACGATCTGCTCGAACGGATAGACCCGATCAATGACCGGTCTGAGCTGGCCCGCCTCGATCAGTTCTTTGATCACGAGCAGGTTGGCGAGCTTCTCGTCGTCGCCCGAATCGGCGTGGACGTTGAGGTAGACGCCGCCCGGCTTGAGCGCCGCCTTGCCCTGGGCGGGCGCCAGTTTGCCGACGGCGTCGAAAACCACGTCGTAGGTCGCGCCGCCCTGGGTGAAGTCCTGCCGGGTGTAATCAATCACCTGGCTGGCGCCCAACGAACGCACCAATTCCAGGTTTGCGCCGCTGCACACCCCGGTCACCTCGGCGCCGAAGTGGCGGCTGGCAAGCTGCACCGCGTTGGTGCCGACCGCGCCGGATGCGCCGTAGACCAGGATCTTCTGCCCGGGTCGAAGTTGGCCCTTCTGCAGGCAGCGCCAGGCCGTCTGCGCGGCGCCGGGGACCGCCGCGGCCTCCTCGAAAGTGAGGTTGGCCGGTTTGAGCGCCAGCACCCCGTCCTCGGGCAGGCATTTGTATTCGGCATGGCCGCCGAAATTGACGGCGAAGGTGGAGGCGAAGATCGGGTCGCCAAGCTCGAAGCGGGTCACCTTCCTGCCGACCGCTTCGATCTCCCCGGCCAGCTCCATCCCCAGGATGTGACGCCGGGGCCGGCGCCACCCCAGGATCAGCCGCGCCATGAACTTTTGCCAGCCAGAGATGTTCGGCAGTTTGAAGCTGCGCATGATGGTGTCGCCGATGGTGACGGTGGTGGCGTAGACTTTGACCAGCACTTCGTGGTCACGCGGCGCCGGTTTAGGGACATCCGCCAGTTGCAGCACTTCCGGCGGGCCGTAGCGGGTGTAGACGATCGCTTTCATCTTGATCTCCTGTTTACAATTGGCTCGCAGGCTCGGCGGCGGTCGCAGATGGATTGAATCCCTTCGCGATCAGCAGACGCCGAATCCGCCGTTTGGGGCCGCTTCCCGGAAAGGGCGGGTAAGCCCCCGCCCTTTCCGGCGCATGCGGTGTCAGTCCGTTCTTGGCTGTGGAGCCAGGCCTGCTCTAAACAAATCCGACAACGATGCGTGATGGCGATGGAGCAGCCAAACGATCAGGCATCCAAAAATGAAATTGTACGGGGCCGTTTCGATCAAGTGCGTCATGCGTACTGCTTCAGGCATCAACGGAGTGGGGAGCAGCAGTTGGCTGTTCATCAGCACGGCAAACAACAATCCAACAGCGATGGCGGCTTCCTGCCAGCGCCCTTTCATCATGCGAATGACAGGCAAGGCCAACAATGCCCAGAGCACGCCGCGTAAGGCTTGAAAAGGCTCCAGCCATGGTGCGGTTGTAAAGACGGCTTTCATGTGCGCCAGGAAGCTGCCTTCGTCAATCCCGCCATAGTAGGCTTGCACCGCGGGGTTTTTCCAGGCGATGAAGTAGCCGAAGGTGGAGTACAAGATCATATAAGCAATGGCAATCACCGCCAATTTCCAGGCCCATTCGCTTGCAGGCATCAGCAAACGTGCGTTCGGCTCATGGATGGTTGCGGTGTCCGCTTTTCTCTTGCCCAGAATCAGAACGGCCAGCAGCGAGAAAGGAGCCGCAACGAGGACGCCCATCAGGAAGAGACGCGGCAACACACCCGGTGGCAGGATGTGAAAGACCAACGATTCGATTTGCGCTATGAAGGTCATCACGCCATAGAAGACGAAAAAGATGGTGGCGATGAGCCGCCAACCCGACCAGCGCGAGCGGAGGATGATGTACGCCAGAACAAGGGTGTCCAAGAAGCATACCGCCAGTAAAGCCATGAGTACTTTCGAGGTTTGGGTATCCATTCGAGTTTCCTTTTTCAATGTGAATCAGCAGACCGTCAGCAAAGCCATGAGCTCCGTGCCAGCCTGTTGGGGCGTTTGGTTTGTGCTGTCCTATAGCCCAACAACACGACCTGCCATAGACCAGCAAATGAACAGGATGACGGTCAGGGCTAATATCTTCAGACTGATGAAGAGAGCAGTTTTGAGTTTCATTTCTTTATCTCCTTTATTGGCAGCATGGATGAGCTTCATTGAGAATCAGACTTGAATCAAACTTGAATCAAACTTGAATCAAACTTGGAATCAAACTTATTGCTCATGTTTTGCAGGACTGGCAATCCGGCGTCATGTTCAGGACTGCCAGTCCCAAAGTGCGTAAAATCTATCCGTTATTCCGTTTTGGCAGACAGGGCAGCGATCGCAGATGGATTGAATCCCTTGATGATCAGCCAGACCCCCAGAACGATTTCCTGCACGAAGATTCCAGCCGCCAGGGGAATGTAGCTGGTAATGCGGTTGCCGCTGAACAAGGCCAACACGCACGCCGTCAGCATCAGGATCATCGCAACGATCCCGAAGCCCGACAGCCAGCGGGGAATGAGCCGCGACTGGAAGAGAAGATAGTAGTACATCAACCCACCCACGCAGAAGGCGAACACCGCCACCAAGCCGGCGTGAGCGTATACGCTCACCAACAAGCTGCCAATCGCCTGAAGCACCGCACGATCGGCGGCTCCCGCTGCCGTAAAGCGCTGACCGAGGGTCAGCAGGGACAGCAGGCACACGATGCCGACCATGTAAAAGGTCGCCTCCAATGCCCTGAAGATGACAGACGTGAGGGCCAGGCCCACATTCTGCTGCTTCAGGACGGGATACAGCGCGATGGCGATGCCGGCGCCTGAAAAGGCGCTGATGATCCAGAGCAGCACGCCGCCGGCTGTCTGGCTCGCATGTTCAGAGAACCCAGCGAGGATGTCCACGCCGGTCAGGGGCGGTGTGAGCGGCGTCGCCAGCAGCGGCCCTGTGAGGGTCGCGAGGATGAACAGCACGCCTGCGATGATCGCTGTCTTTCGAGTCGAGTTCATTTTGTGTCTCCTGGTTATGATTGATTTTGGCATGAACAGGTTGCTCACGCCGATTTACGATCTGACATCTGCCACATCGGCCTGGCTTGACCCGCGCGTCGTCGAGGGGGCGTGTTCGAGAGGACACACCGAGACCAATGGCATGCCCAAATCGCGCACTTTTTTGAGCAGTCCATGCAGCGCGGCCTGATCTACCACCGGGCCGGTGAGCAGCGTATCGCCGCCCTCGGTCAGTGTGATGATCAGCCCCTCGAACCAGTCGGCCCACGCCGCCCCCAAATGGCCCCTGATCCTGATCTGATAGACCACGGGTTGGCTTGAATCAATTGTTGGGTCAGGATTGTTTGACATGACCTTGCACCTGTTATGTCTGATACGGGCGTCTGAGCCGCTTGCTCAATCTACGAGCAATATACCGGCGCCGCGGTGTCGTTGCATAGACACTTTGGTGTTGGTCGGAGGTGTTGTTTTTGTGGCCTCAGTGAACTCGGCTGGCGCTCGAACAGAAAGGTGAGGGTCTGGTCAATCGGTTGGGCATCAATCGCATGGTAGTCGTCCAGGACCAGGATGAATTCCCGGCGCAGAGCCGCGATCTTGTTCAGGAGCACAGTTCAGAGCGCCTCGGTGGGCGGCGGCTGCGGGGATTCGAGCGCAGCCATCATCCCGGCGCCGCTGCCGGCAGAGATGGTCTGCAGCGCCGCGACCAGGTAGGCTAGAAAGCGGGCGGGATCGCCATCCCCGGCATCCAGCGACAACCAGGCAACCCGGCGCTATCCCACGTTGGATTGGGAAAACGTGATGGAACAACCCCGCATCGTCAGCGACCGGCGCGCCTTGCACCTGGGTCTCTTCCGGGCCAATGACCTGCTCGCCGCGCCGCTTTCGCCGGACGTCGAACAAGCCGTACGTCGCGACGCGCATACCATCAAACTGGCGCAGCAGGCCAAATGGCAGCTTTTCGAGGGGTCACTGGAAGTGGTCAAGTCGTGGAATGAGACGTTCTTCCCTTTGCAGTTGACCGATCACTGGCAGGAGCGGCTCACGTATCTGCGGCGGCTGTGGCTGCAAAAACACGGCAGCGCAAAGCTCGCTCCCCATGACTTGCCATCCTGAGTTCCCCATGTCGCGCGGACGGCACGTCTCAGAACGACGATGTGGTATAATGACAACGGCTTGGATCGAAGAGTTGGTTTGGAACGATTGATCAAGGATCTGCTGTGATCACCGCCGAAGGATTCCGCGGTCAACACCAGGAGGTTTGGCAATGAAAAAACTGCCTGTCGGCGTCCAGGCATTCGATGTGATGCGCACGCAGGGCTTTGTCTACGTAGACAAGACGCGCTGGATTCACCAGCTCGTGACGGAGGGGATCTATTACTTCCTGGCACGGCCGCGCCGCTTTGGTAAGTCGCTGCTGGTTTCGACGCTGAGGCGCCTGTTCGAGGGCCGCCGCGATCTGTTCGAGGGACTGTGGATTGCTGATGAGGGGCGTTGGGATTGGCGCCCGCATCCGGTGGTGGTGCTGGATTTCAACCAGATGGCGCTGGATACGCCAGAGCGGCTGGAAGCGGATCTGGGCCGCGCGCTGGAGATTCAGGCGCGGCAGGCCGGGATCGTTCTGGAAAACCCCACCCTGGTATCGCGGTTTACAGAATTACTCGTAGCCCTCCATCGTCAAGCCAGGATGCCGGTGGTGGTGTTGATTGACGAATATGACAAACCGCTGATCGAACACCTGGGCCGAGGCGAGGCAGGGCTGGCGACGGCGCAGGCTAACCGCGACATTCTGCGCGGCTTCTACGGCGTGTTGAAAGGCGCGGACGTGGCGCCAGTGACGCGCTTTGTGCTGCTGACGGGCGTCTCGCGTTTTAGCCGTGTCTCGGTCTTTTCCGCGCTGAATAACTTGCAAGACATCTCCCTGAGCACCCGCTATGCCGCAATACTTGGGTATACCCGGCAAGAGCTGTCTGCCTGTTTCGAGCCGCATCTTACGCAATTCGCAACCGAGGCCGCCCAGCCACAGGCCGAGATCATGGCGCGGCTGGCGCATCACTACAACGGATATCGCTTTTCCACAAAGGATATACGCGTCTATAACCCGTTCTCGGTGCTTAGCGCATTGAGCGAGATGGATTTCGGCAATTATTGGTTCGAGACTGGCACGCCGCTTTTCCTGATCAACCTGCTCAAAGAAAAACAGTATGATTTGCCGACACTCGAAGGTTTACAAGCCGACCAGGCCACGTTTAGCACCTTCGAGCTGGAACGTTTGACGCCTGAGGCATTGCTCTTTCAAACCGGCTACCTGACGATTGCAGATGTTCAGGATGGGATTTACACTTTGGACTATCCCAACCAGGAGGTGAAGACCTCGTTCACCAAGTCGTTGCTGTTTTCGACTGAGCGCATCGTCCCGGACGCCAGCTCGCACGTGCTGCGTTTGTCCGGCTACTTGCAGGCCGGCGACATGGAGGCATTCTTTGCCTCGGTGAAAGCCGTGTTCGCATCTATCCCCTGTGATATCCAGACCAAGCGCGATGAAGCTTACTACCACACGCTCTTTTATCTGATGCTCTCGGCCTCTGGCGGGCGAGCACAGAGTAGCCTGCTGACGGCGCGTGGGCGGATTGACATGCTGATCACTCTGCCTGACCGCCTCTACATCATCGAATTCAAGTGCAACCAGAGCGCCGAGGCGGCCCTGCGTCAGATTCGCGATCAGGGCTACATCGAGCCATACGTGGGCTGTGGCAAGGCGATCACGCTGATGGGACTCAACTTCAGCACTGAGCTACGCAATGTGGAGGCCTGGGCAGTGGAAGATGTCTGAGCAGCCCTGCTGAGGCTTGACAAGGCGCCTTCAGTACATCATGATTCACATCATGAATAACTTTCATTCAGACCCACCGGTCTACTATCATCGTTAGTTGACGCCGCTGCTGCGAGACGACGCGGCTGTTGAAGTCACCGCGCGTCTTGTGGGCCGATGTGGGATTGGCGGTCTTCCTGGCAGGCTACTTCAGCGCCGACGAACTGGCCAAAACGCGTGAACTGGGCGCGTTCTTCGAGACGCTGATCTACCAACATCTGCGTGTGCTCTGCAGCCTGTTGACCTCGCGCGGCCGGCTCCACTTCTGGCGCACACAGACCGGCGATGAGGTAGATTTTGTCATCGAGCATGGCCGCCGGATCGTTGGCATCGAGGTCAAGATGACCGATGCGCCGGGTTATCGGCATACGGCAGACCTGGCCAGGTTCCTGACCGAGTATCCCCAAGCCGTCGGCGGTATCCTTTTGCACGGCGGTCAGCAAATCCGGCGATTGGATGAGAAGATCGTCGCTGTTCCCTGGTCGCTGCTGACCGGCTGAAGCTGCCGTCAGACCAGGAATTCCTGGCAACGCTGAATGCTGAACGCTGAATGCTGAACGCTGAATGCTGAAGGGTGAATGCTGAATGCTGAATGCTGAAGGCTGAAGGCTGAATGTTGAATGCTGAAGGCTGAATGCTGAAGGGTGAAGGGTGAAGGAGGGGTGGTGAAGGGTGAAGGATTGCAGAAGTGCGCCGTTACAGCAGCCCCAACTCGCGGGCGCAAGCGATGGCTTCGGTGCGGCTTTCCACCTGCAACTTGTCGAAGATGCGGCGGTTGTGCCCCTTGACGGTGTCCAGGGCCAGGAAGAGCCGTGCGCCGATCTCGCGGTTGGAGAGGCCGTGGGCAATCAGAGTTAGAATCTCCAGCTCGCGTTCGCTCAGCGGATCGAGGATTGCAGATTTTCCGATTTTCAAGTGTGGCGTCGCCTCTGGTTGTGCAAAAGCAGCCAGGAGTTTGTCTACGTAAGCGAGCAGGTTGCGATCGTGGCCGTGCAGTGGCTTGTCAATCAACAATCGCAAATCGAAAATCGCCAAGCGCATCGGCTCGCCTTCATCTACGAAGAGCCGGATGAAGCCGCCCGGCTCGGCCAGCGCCAGGGCCTCGGCCAGCGTTTGCGCCGCCTGCGCCTTGTCGCCTTTCAGATGCAGCGCCACCGCCTGCAGCGCCATTGCCCTGAGTTGCTCATCGGCCCAGCCACGAACTTCCGCCTGCTGGCGGATCGGTTCCAGCACGGCCAGCGCCGCCGCCGGGTCGCCCTGGGCGACGAGCACGCGCGCCTGGCTGAGCGGGAGGTCATATTGCCCGGCCAGGTGTGCGGCCGCGGCGACCTGGCCCTGCCGCAGCAGCGTCACGACCTGAACGGCGGCGATCTCTGGCCGCCGCTGGCTGAAGCCCTGTTGGCGCGCGGTCGCTTCGCTTTGCGCCAGCAGGGCCGCTGCGCCGCTCACATTGCCCCGCGCCAGTTCGATGCGCGCCAGAAGCACTTCGCTGGCAAGATAGCGGTCAATCGTGCGGTCGTACTGCCGCGCCAGTTGCAGGCTCTGTTGACCGTGCTGCTCGGCCGTCGCCAGATCGTTCCATTCGTAGGCGATGCGCGCCAGGCCAAGATACTCCTCGTGGGCATTCGGAGGCCCCTGGCGGCTCATCTGCTGCAGCGAACGCCGATAGGTGTCCGCCGCCTGAACCAGTTGGTTGTCCACTTCCTGCATCTGGCCCAGGCTGGTGGACGCCAGGACGGTGTAGTAGGCGTCCCCCGACGCCTGGCGAATCGCTTCGTCGAAGGCCTGGCGGGCCGCGGCGCGATCCCCCTGCATCCGATAGGCAGACCCCAGCGTCCAGATCGCGCGACTGCGAAAAGGCATGTTGTCGGGGCGCAGAGACTCCAGGGCGCGGCGCGCCTGGATGATTGCATCCTGCGCTTGATAGCGGATCATCGCCAACGTGGCCCGGATGGCGGCCATCCGCCCAATCAGGTCGCGGGTTCTATCATCGAGCTCGGCCAGTGCCAGGGTTGCTTCGGCCGCTTGTAGTTTTTCTTCGACGCCGGTCGTTTGTCCAGCCATGAGCGACGACGTGGCCGACCTGACCCACAACCAGGGCTGGGCATCCAGGACGGTCTTGGGCAATGAATCCAACCAGTTGAGGATGGCGGTCACGGCGGGGAGTGAGTACAGCGGGATTCTGCCTGCCTGGATCAGCCGCTCGGCGCGCTCGATGTCGTTAGCGGCGGCGGCATGTTGAAACGCTTCGACTTCCAGGGCATGATCTTCGTACCACTGGCTGGCGCGGATGTGCAGCTCGGCAATTTCGGCGGCGGCAAGACCCTGGCCCAGCCGCTGTCGCAACAAATCGCCGAAGAGATGGTGATAGCGATACCAGCGCCGCTCGTGGTCCAGGGGGATAATGAACAGGTTGGCGTGTTCGAGATACTCCAGGGTTGTTTGCCCGGACGCAGGCGGGGCGAGCAGGACGGCGTCACACAGCGGCCCGCACAGGCGGCCGAGGATCGAGGTGCGCAGCAGGAAGGCCTGGACGCCGGCGGACTGCTTCTGCAGGACTTCTTCGAGCAGATAATCGAGCACGAAATGATGGCTGCCAGTGAACGATTGGATGAAGCTGGCCGTGTCCGCGCACCCCTGCATGGAGAGGGCCGCCAGTTGCAGGCCGGCAATCCAGCCCTCGGTGCGAGTTTCCAACGCGGCGATATCTGCGGCCGAAAGGTCGAGGCCCATCGCCTGATTGAGGAACTCGGCGGCTTCGGCGGGCGTGAAGCGCAAATCGGCGGCGCGCAGTTCGGTTAACTGCCCGCGCACGCGCCAGCGGGCCAGGGGGAACGGCGGATCCTCACGCGTGGCGATGACCAGATGCGTGTGGGGCGGCAGGTGTTCGATCAGAAAGGCGAGCGCCTGGCTCAGCGCCGGGGCTTCGATCATGTGGGCGTCATCGAGCGCCAGGATGAAACGGCCCGGCAGGGCGCTCAGCTCATTGAGCAGGGTCGTCAGCAGCAGTTCGAAGGGCGGCGGCTGAGATTGGGGCGCGTGGAGCAGCGCCAAAGCTCCTGCGCCGATCCCCGGCGCGGCCGTCTGCAGCGCCGCGACCAGGTAAGTCACGAAGGTGGCGGGGTCGTTGTCCCCAGCGTCCAGCGACAGCCAGGCCGCCCTCGCCCCTGGCTCTGCGCCCGCTGGCAGAGGAGGGCGAGTCAGGGCGGTCACCCATGCGCTGACGAGCGTGGTCTTGCCGAATCCGGCGGAGGCCGAGATGAGGGTCAGCCTGGCACCCGCGGCCAGGCCCGCGTCCAGCCGCCCGATCAGGCGCGGGCGCGAGACAACTCGAGGCCGCGGTGGGGGAATATAGAGTTTGGTGGTTAAGATTGGCGCAGGCATAGGTCAATCATATAACACGTACCGCAAAATTCCAAGTTGTCACGTGTGAAAATCGTATCACCTCAATCATTCGGGGCAAAGACCTGTCAGGTTTCCCCTACTGATGGAGATGATACGGAAAATCATTCGAGGTGCGTACCAGCCGCGTCTTGCCACGTGCAAATTTGCAGACAGAGTATTCGCCCTGCCGGAAAACGATTACCACAGAGGTCTGTAACCTGTATACTTCTGCCACCTTGATCTCCCGTTTGGATGCCATTGGGCAATCCCTGGCGAAATCTGGCCATGCGTTGGCCCTGATTGGTTTGGGGTCGGTCGGTGTGGAACTGGAACGACTGGACGCCTATTCTGACCTGGATTTCTTTGCGATCGTGGATGACGGGTACAAGACCCACTACATCGCCAATTTGGATTGGCTCAGTGCGCTCTGTCCCATCGCCTATTCTTTTCGCAACTCAGCGGATGGCTACAAACTGCTGTTCGAGGATGGCATCTTCTGCGAGTTTGCCGTTTTCGAACAGGCCGAACTGAGCCGCATTTCGTTTGCGCGCGGTCGGGTCATTTGGAAAGAGCCGCATGTCGAACCGACGATTGGCGTTCCGACGTTGGCAAGGCGGCCTGACCCACCCCGGTCAGTGGAGTGGCTGGTCGGCGAAGCATTGACCAACCTGTATGTTGGTTTGGGCCGTTATCATCGCGGGGAGAAGCTCTCGGCGGCGCGCTTCATTCAGCACTACGCCGTGGATCGGATTCTGGAGTTGGCGGAGCGGGTGGAGAGTGAACAGGCAGCGCCAAAAGACCTGTTTGCCAACGAGCGCCGTTTCGAGCAGCGTTTTCCGCGCATCGCCCACGATCTGCCAGGCTTTGTACAAGGGTACGACCGCAGTTGTGAGTCGGCCCAGGCAATCCTGGCATTTTTGGAGCAACATTTCGAGATCAACAGGGCAATGGCGAGCGCGCTTCGTCAGTTGAGTGACCGCACAGGAGGATCGCTTGACTTTTCATAGATGGCTGTATCGCAAGGGACGCCCCAATCTTCTGGCGCGTGCGTTGAACCGTGGCTGGGCGACCCTCCATGCGCTAGGAACTGCCCCCAACCACCTCGTTACGCTCGCAGTGGTCGGGCGCCGTACCGGACGGACGATTTCATTCCCTCTCGTGATGGTGGTGGTCGCAGGCGAGCGGTATCTCGTCTCCATGCTCGGTGCCCAGACAGCCTGGGTGCGCAATGTGCGGGCGGCCAACGGTCAGGCCGTGCTGCGACATGGCAAGAGTGAGCGCGTGCGGTTGGAAGAAGTTCCCGTCGAACAACGCGGCTGCATCTTGCATGCCTATTTGCAAAAAGCACCCGGGGCACGGCCGCACGTGCCAATTGACAAAGACGCGCCCGTGGAGGCGTTTGCTGCGGTCGCGGCTCAATTTCCCGTCTTCTGCGTCAAGGCTGCTGACTGACCCGCGCCGGCTCAGAAACGGCTGTGGGACGCCGGCAGTGATGGCGCCTTTCCCGGCGCCAGGTCATCTGCAGCCAGGCAACCGCACGCACGAAACGGGGCAGGCGCAGAAACCGTTGTGCTACAATTCCATCGGCCCGCGGTCTTCGATCAGGCGGGCTACCGCAGCGCACAGCAACCATGGCAACATCGAATGGGAACGTCGAGATGTCACAACACTCAACACCAGGTCAACACCATTCTCAGTTTCTCACAGGGGATGCCGTCGTCGCCTTCGATCTGCCGCCTGGCATGCGGCGACCGGTGCTGCTCACCCTGGCCAATCCTGCCCATGCCGCGGTGTTGGCTGTGGTGGCGGTGCGCATCGCTGCTGCACGGCGCACCGGTGTGGTGCTGCTGCACGTGGTTTCTGGGCATGCTTCCGGTCAAGCGGCGCAGCCCATCGAGCCGACCTCATGGCCCGCGCTCGCTGCCGCGTTAGAAATCGTGCATCAGGCTGGCGCGCCGAACGGCTGGATCGTTCGCACAGCCGAGAATGTCGGCCAGGCGATCCGGCAAACGGCCGCTGAACTTCACGCCGGCCTGGTCATCATGGGGTGGCGCGGCACAAGCCCACAGCAGAGCGCATCGCTGACTGCGGTGCTGGAGGATCCGCTCTGTGATGTCGCCGTGGTGGGCGGCCGCACAACCGGCCCGTATCGGCGGATCCTGGTCACGGTGGGGACGGGATCCCATGCGGCCCTGGCCGCACGCTTGGGCGCCGAATTGGCCATCGGTCATGCCGAGGCCTCACTGACGGCGCTGCATGTCACGGCCGGCGATCAGCCTGCGCGCAACATGTTGAGCGCCTCACAGCGGCAATTTCGTCAGACACTCGGCCAGCGCCTGCTCACCAGCGCTGTGACGCGCAAGACCGTCGTGGCCAACGACACGGCGCAGGCCATTCTGGCCGAACTGGCTGCCGGCTACGATGTTGTGCTCATGGGCACCTCGCGCGAGGCGCTGATAGACCGCCTTTCCTTCGGCGATGTGCCGCAGCGTGTGGCCGAGGAAAGTCAGATGACGGTGATCGTTGCGCGCCGTCATTCGTCCATGCCGACCCGTCTGCTGCGTGATTCCTGGAAACGGCTGACCAATGCGCTGCCCACGCTCGACGTCAGCGAGCGGGACGAGGTGCGCGCGACCATCAATGCGGGTGCGCGCTCGCGCGCCGACTTCTTCATCATGATCGGCCTGGCGGCGGTGCTGGCAGCCCTGGGGCTATTGCTCAACAGCCCGGCGGTAATCATCGGCGCAATGCTCGTGGCGCCTCTCATGTCGGCGATCGTCGGCCTGGGGCTGGGTGTGGTCGAGGGCGACACGGGCCTGCTTGGCGCAGCCGCCTGGGCTACCTTGCGCGGCATGGCTCTGGCAATCGTCATTGGCGTGCTGGCAGGTCTGATGATTCCTGACGCAGCCGCCACGCCCGAAATCATGAGCCGCGCCCGACCCAGTGTGCTCGACCTGGGCGTTGCATTGGCGTCGGGTGCGGCCGGCGCCTATGCGTTGTGTCGCAAAGGAGTTGCCGCGGGGCTGGCGGGGGTCGCCATTGCCGCGGCGTTGGTGCCGCCGTTGACGACCGTCGGTCTTGGCATCGCCCTGGGCCGCGGCGACATTGCCGGAGGCGCGCTGCTGCTCTTTCTCACGAACCTGATCGCCATTGCCGCGGCCAGCGGCCTGATCTTTCTCATGCTTGACTTTGCGCCGGCTGCCAGCGAGAAAGAGCGTCGCAGCGTGCTGCGCCAGGGCATGACCGGCGCCGTAGCGCTGCTGGCGCTGGTCACGCTGATTCTGGCGCTGCTCACCGCCCAAACCCTGCGTTTGGTGCGTCTGGATCGCGCAGTGCAGACGGCTGTCGAAGATGGGGTGAATGTTCTGCTGCCTCAAAGCGAGTTTGTGGAGCTCAAACAGATCGTGCG
The DNA here is from genome assembly GCA_964580725.1 of uncultured Anaerolineae bacterium. GTDB lineage: Bacteria > Chloroflexota > Anaerolineae > SSC4 > Amarolineaceae > Amarolinea. The sequence continues at coordinate 79,149 of CAZOLV010000009.1, forward strand.
CGACGATGGCACGCTGCATCTGGTCGTCACCGTGCGTTCGCCCCAACAGTACCCTCACGCGACGGTGTTGGCCTTCCAACGTGAAGTCGCGACGCGAATCCAACGACCGGTCGCGCTTCTGCTGAACGTGATGCCGTCTACTCGGCTCGACCCGCTTGCGCCGCCCACCTTCACATCCGTACCCACGCCAACACCGACAGTCACCCCGGGGCCGTCGCCGGCGGCAACTGTCACGCCCACAGCCACAGCGCAGCCGACCGCCACCGCGACAGCGACGCGTACACCGACCCCCACGCACACGGCCACGGTCACCGTCACACCCACCGCTTCACCGACGGCGTCGGCCACGGCGACGCCACGGCCGACGCCCGGGTTTGCCGTGATTGCCAACGCCAACAATCGCGGCGCCTATTTGCGCAGCGCCCCAGGCGGCGAGATCATCGGCGCGGTGGCGGAAGGAACCCTGGTCATTTTGCTTGGAGAACGGGTCGAAGTCAATGGGCGCGTGTGGGTTCATGTGATGATCGCTGGCCGGCCCAACGGCTGGATCGCCCAGGAATATCTCACAGTTGTTGCGGCCGCACGTTGACTCCCGGCTCGCGACAAACGCCGCTCAAGCCGAGGGAACGCGGGCGGCGCTGATACCTTTCCATTCGTGAACCGGAGTGCCGTTCGAACGCCGCGGGGCGATGTGGTAGCGATGGTGTTTCGATGGGCGCAATGACATTCATTTTCGCAATGTGGCTGACTCGAGTATAATGCCTTCGGGGAGGAGGCGACTATGAGTTTTACGACACTCATCCGCAAGCTACCGCAAGACGTACAAATGCCGATGCTGGAAGTGCTGGAAGCATTTCAGCAGGATATGCGCGCGCAATACGCTGTGCGCCGTCAGGATTTCGAGGAGATGAGAATCACCGTGGCTGAGCTTGTACAGGCTCAGAAACGCACCGAGAAACGGCTGGATCGCCTGGAGGCTGTGGTGGCTGAGCTTGCACAGGCTCAGAAACGCACCGAGCAGCGCGTCGAGGAACTGGCCGCCGCTCAGAAACGCACCGAGCAGCGCGTCGAGGAACTGGCCGCCGCTCAGAAACGCA
>CAZOLV010000009.1:80345-81109 GCA_964580725.1 uncultured Anaerolineae bacterium
CCGAAGACATCCTGCAAAAACTGGTGATCCGCGTGGGCAACAACACGGGCAAACTGCTCGAGATTGACTATCGTGACCGGGCCTACGCCTACTTCGGTACTCTACTGCGTAAGGTGAAGGCCATTTCGCTGCAAGACCTGGAACCTACCCTGGAGCAGCATCTCTCCGCAGCCGAGTTGCAAGCACTTCTGCCCCTCGACCTGCTCGTGTACGGACAACTACGCCAGGCGCCGACGCCGACAGATATCTATCTGGCCGTCGAAGTTTCGGCCGTTATTGACGCCAATGACGTGACGCGGGCAAGTCGGCGCGCTGCGCTGTTGCGCAAGGCGGGCTATCGCGCCATCCCGGTCGTTGCCGGCGAAGAGGTCACTGCTGGCGCCAGCGCCGCGGCGCAAGACATGGCCGTGTTGCTGGTGCAGGACGGGACGAAATCATTCTGGGATGAGGCGCTGGCCCAGGTTTTGATTGACTGACAGCAACGTATGGGCGATTCAATGTCATTAAGGTCTCGTCAAAGAATAACTTCCCGTTCTGGGGTGGTGTGACAACTACCGGATCGCGTCAAGTTGGCCTATACTGAGCGCCATCTAGATCTTTCGCCAGCGGCGGCATCCATGGACGCATCAGACCTACCGCCTTGCGGGTGTGATTTATGCCAGCAAGGTGTTGACCACCCGGACCGGGAATGGCATCGCCAAACGTTGGCCTTGCTCAGCCGCCTGGACGAGAACCAGCGGCGGTGGTTCGTGGCGCACGAAGCC
>CAZOLV010000010.1:0-12898 GCA_964580725.1 uncultured Anaerolineae bacterium
GGCGCCGCCGGCCGCCGCTGGCGTCGCCCGCGCCGTGGCGACAGGCTGCGCCGTTGGCGCGGCGGGCGCCGTTTCGGGCTGTTCACTCTCGGCCAGGTCGAGCCAGCCCAGGCCGGTGACGAGCAGCACGGCGGTTAGCGTCCAGAAGTAGGTGCGCGTGGCGGCGATGGCGATGCCGAAGTGGATTTCGACGAAATGGGCGGCGATGGCCGATAGGATGGTCAGCAGGAGCAGGGCGCGGCTGCCGGCGATCTGCAGGGTGAAGTCGCTGCGGAAGGCGCTGATGGTCAGATAGACGATGAAGCCCAGAATGAGACCGGCCGGAATGCCGACGCCCAGGTAGCGCAGGTTGCCCAGGGCCAGCCAGGGAATCAGCACGCCGCCCAAACCGCCGAGCAGGGTCAGGGCCAGGAACAGGAGGGCATCCTGCCGGTTGCGCACCCAGCCGAGCCAGCGCAGCGTCCAGTAGAAGATGGAGCCGAACAGGATGACATAAGCGATGAAGCCCCAGGCGCCGGTAGTGATGAGGGCGTCGAAGGTTTCGTTGTGCGACCGGTCTGGCGAGGCGTTGCGCGCTTCGTAGTGCGCCAGGTCGGGGGGGTAGAAGGGGTTGTAGGCGACCCACATCGCTTCGGGGCCGTAGCCGAACAGGGGGCGCAGGGGGTTCAAGGCGTCGCTCTGGCCGTTGGGGTAGATGAGCGGGGCGTGGGGCAGGATCATCTGGCTGGCGCCTTCCCAGATCAGGACACGCACCTTGCCGGTGCCCTCGTCTGTCTCGAAGACTTGCCCCAGGCGGCCGACGTAGGGGATGCTGCGCAGGCTGGCCAGGGGGGAGTTGGGCAGGTTGAAGACGACCAGAAAGGCCATGCCGGCGATGGCCAGGCCGATCCAGCCAAGCCAGGCCCAACGCACGAGGCCGCCCAGGCGCCGGTTGCTGCGACTGCGCAGGGCGATGAGGGCAAGGAGGACGAAGATGTAGAGGCCGGCAAACCAGCCAAGCCAGGGGCCGCGGCTTTGCGAAAAGACGATAGCCAGGCTTTGGACGGCCAGCACGAAGACGTAGGCGCCGACCAGCAGGGCGTGGGCGATTTCGCCGCCTTGATCGGTCAACATGCGGCCGGCGGCGCGCAGGACACGCTCCAGGGTGACGAAGAAGGCGATGATGAGGTAGGCGGCGATGAAGATGGCGTTACCCAGGTTGCCCGCCACGCGCTCCGTCACGTCGCCGCCCCAGGGCAGGGAATCCCAACCCCAGTGTTGCAGGATGCCGTAGAGGGCGACGGGCAGCGAGGCGATGACGATGGCGTGCAGCAGCCGGTCGAGCTGGGCGCGTGTGCGCAGGTGGCTGACCGTCAGGAAGAAGATGGCGATGTAGGAGAAGGTGGAAAATGCGCCCTGCAGACGCTGATAGCTGCCGAAGAAGCTGATGCGCGGAGCGACCGAGAGTGCGGTGCTGATGAGATAGGCGCTGACGAAGAGCAGCACGGGTACGATGAGCGGCGTCTGGCGCACCCGACGCCAAAGGCTGCCGCTGGGGGCCAGGGTGGCGCTGGCCGGCAGGGGTGCGGCGGCCTCGCCGCTGTCAATCAGCTTGACGAGCCAGGCGCCGATCATGACCAGCGCGATGGAGCGCAGCAGGCCGAGCTTGTCTGGTTCGAAGACGCGGCTGGAGTAGACGTTGAAGAAAACGGGGACGATGATGAGGGCGGCCAGCCAGCCAGCCTCGATGATCGCTGCGCACAAACGACTAATTCTCGACGGCATCGCATTTCCTGTGGTGTGGCGTTGAGTTGGGTCAGACGTTGCGCGGCCGTTCGTGTGTCGCGCGGTTGACCCGCCAGTCTTGACCAGGGGGCTATCTTACCCGACAAACCCCAAAAGATCAAGTCGCCAGCAACGAGCGATAGAGGGTTTCGATGCGGTTGACCATGACCGGCAGGCTGAATTCGGCGGCGGCGCGCTGGCGGGCGGCGACGCTCATCGTTTGCAGGCGCGCCGGGTCGGCCAGCAGGTCACGCAGGGCGGCGGCCAGCGCCTGGCTGTCGCCGGCGGGCGCCACACGACCGGTGACGCCGTCCTGATTGACGTAAGAGGTGCCGGTGCCAACTTCTGTGCTGAGGATGGGCAGGCCGCTGGCCAGGGCTTCGAGTTGCACGACGCCAAAGGCCTCGCTGCGGGCGCAGGCGGGCAGGACGAACAGGTCGGCGGCGGCGTAGAAGGCGGGCAGGTCTTCGTCGCTCACGTCGCCCAGGAAATGCACGCTGCCGGCCAGGCGCAATGCCAGGGCCTGCGCCTGCCAGGGGGCGGCCATCGGCCCGCTGCCGATGATGAGCAGGCTGGCGGGCGGCGCTTGCGGTAGGGCGTCGAGCAGGAACTGGATGCCTTTGTAGTAGCGCAGACGCCCGACAAAGAGGAGTCGGGGGCCGGGGAAGCGCGCTCTGATCTCGGCCACACGTTGCGGGTCGGGTCGCTGGAAGCGGGTCAGGTCAATGCCGAGGGGAATGACGCTGGTTTTGGTCTGCAGGGGATGCAGGTAGGGAGAGCTTTGTACGTACTGCGGGCTGGTGGCGATCAGGCGGTCGGCGCGACGCAGGATGCGGCGCAGGAGCGGGTCGTAGAAGCGCAGGATGCCGGCCTGGCGCACAACGTCGCTGTGATAGGTGATGACGGTGCGGCGGGCGCGTCCGAGGAGGTGATGGCTGACTTCGGCCAGGGGGTAGGGGAAGTGCAGATGGGCGATGTCGGGGCGCTCGCGGCGGACGAACCAGGGATAGGCCAGGCTGAGTGGCGTGGAGGCCAGGTTGGCCAGGCGGGCGGCGCGCACGACGCGCACGCCGTTTTCCATGCGTTCGCTGCTGCGGCGGTCGAGGCTGGCGACGAGCACGCTGACGCGATGTCCCGCCGCGGCCTGCGCCTCGGCCAGCCATTTGATATGATTCTCCATGCCGCCCAGGACAGGATGGTAGTCTTTGTAGAGATGAAGGATCGTGAGCATGTCGAGCCTGTTTCGCTGCGCTGCTGCCTCAGTCGGTTGGGTTGCCGCCAGGCGCTCGCTTAGGTGAGATTTTACCCCAAGGCGGGCGTCTGTCCAAACGGGTGGGGCGGGTTGCAGGAAAATCTCCGGAGGTTCCTGAAGCCTCGATGGTTCGAGGCTCTACGAACCTGGGTGCGCGGCTGTGGGGCGCAGGCGACGGCGGAGAAACCAGAGCATGAGGGCGGCGCCAACGGCGTCGGTGGCGATGTCGAAGAGGTCGGGATCCGGATCATTCGACGACCTCCCAGTGACCGCCTTTGTCGGGGCCGACGCGCCGGATTCGCCCTTGGACTTTCAACTTCTCGATCTGCTTCTTGATAGCCCGGTCTGTAATGCCGATGTTTTGTACCAGGTCAGCGATGGTAATGGCCGGATCATTGCGCATAAGGTTCACAATTTTCTGTGAACTGTTCTGTGAACTTTTCTGTGAACTTTCTACTGTTTCCTCGTCAATTTCGGGTTTCACCGAACCAGGCAGCTCGTTTCGGGGAACCATTGCAGTGAACAAGTTCGCCTCGCGGTCGTCGTCGAACTCGATCTCCGGCCAGTCGTCCAGCGCCCGCTTGATGCCAGAGCCCAGGCCGCGGTAGGGCAATAGCCCCTTGGCGATGTACGACACCAGGATCGGATTACGAATGACCGAGTTGCCGGCGCGAATCTTGGCTACCGTCAGGTTGTTGGGCAGGTGGCCGGGGCTGACGATCTCGATGCGGTTGTCGAAGACGAAGAGCCGGATCGGGGCGCTGATCAGGTAGTCGCGGTGCGCCAGGGCATTGACCAGCAGCTCCTCGAAGACCGTGGGCGGGATCTCCGGCACACCCGGCGCGTTGACCCCTTGGCCGGCCTGCACCTTGCGTAGATTGCGCATGACAAAGGCCAGCGCTCCGGCAAACTGTTGGGTCAGCGGCCCGGCGAAGTCCTCGCTGTCCAGGTACTCGCTGACGTGGATGGCGTTGCCGGGATAGCGGATGGCCTTGACGACGAACTGCGGCGTGATCCACTCCGGCCGCTCGGCGAAAAGCAGCACCCCGGCCAGGTTGAGCACGCCGCTGTCGGTGGCCAGGTTCATGTTTTGCAGCAGCGTCAGCCGCCCTGCGTCGTCGTCGGGGTACTCCTGTTTGTAGACATCGCGCAGAAAGTCGCGGAAGCGCAGCCGGTCCAGCTTGTCGAGTCCGGCCCTGGTAGGCAGCTCGTCGGCGTGAAACTGGCCAACGCTCTGGAACAGGCGACGCAGCTCCTCCTTGGAGTTGACGCGCCGCTTGTCTGCGCCGCTCTTCAGCCAGATGACGCCGTTGCGGTCGAAGTAGGGCTTGTCTATCCCCTTGGGCACGGTCAGGATAATCACCAGCCGTCCGTTCTCCAGTTCCAGGTTTTCGGTCTGCACCGTGATCGGGCTGCGGATGTGCTGAGACGCGGCGTTGGCAATCAACTGATTGATCCGCATCACATCAGCGCTGCTCAGACCGACCCGTTCGCCATCGTCGGCCACGCCCAGGTAGATCACGCCGCCTTCGGAGTTGGAGAAGGCCGCCATCTCGGCTGCCAAACCGTCGGCGTTGGTCACATCGCGCTTGAACTGGCGGCGGCTGTCCTCGCCGAGGGCTACTTGAGATTTCAGGTCGTTCAGGTTCATGAGTAATGCTCCTGAAGAAAATCAGCAGGTCCATGCGCTTTCTTCACTCGCTACCAGACCCGCCATGCTGACCGCCGTGTTACTTGAGGATGTCACTCAGACGATCGAGGGGGGCCAGGTTGGCCTGGAATTCGGTCGGGCGCTTGCGACCAGTCGGTTGGGTTGCCGCCAGGCGCTCGCTTGGGTGAGATTTTACCGCAAGGTGGGCGTCTGTCCAAACGGGTGGGGCGGGTTGCAGGAAAATCTCCGGAGGTTCCTGAAGCCTCGATGGTTCGAGGCTCTACGAACCTGGGTGCGCGGCTGTGGGGCGCAGGCGACGGCGGAGAAACCAGAGCATGAGGGCGGCGCCAACGGCGTCGGTGGCGATGTCGAAGAGGTCGGGGTGACGGTTGGGGACGAACGACTGGTGGAATTCGTCTAGCAGGCCGTAGAGGAGCGCCAGCAGGAAGGCGGTCAGCCAGGGCCGGCGCACGCCCGGCGTTAGACGCAGGGCCAGCGCCAGCCAGAAGGCCAGACCGGCGTAGGCGGCCAGGTGCCCGGCGATGTCCTGGATCTCGGGCAGGCCGCCCGTCAGGTCGGGCAGGGTGGATTGCGCCGATAGGATGAAGATGAGCGCGGCCCAGGCGAGCGCGGCGGCCCAAGCGGCGAACAGACGACGGCGGACTTTCATGCCGCCTGCCCGCCCGATAGGGGCAGCCGCGCCGCCAGCGTGTCCCAGAGGAATTCGTTGGCTATGCGCTGCGCCGCAGCTTGACCCAAACAGCGCGCCTGGGCCGGGTTTCGCAGCATGTGCAGCAGCGCCTGCGCCGTCGCATCGCCTGCGCCAGGCGCCACGAGCAGTCCGTGCCGCCCAGCGCTGATGTAGCGCCCCGCCTCGCCCACGTCATCGGCGACGATGGGCAGGCCCGCGGCCAGCAGTTCGACCAGCTTGACGGGGCAGCGCGCCCGATCAAGCGCCGTGTCGGCCAGGGGCGCCCAGGCGACATCGGCCGCTGCTAACAGACCAGGTAGCGCCGCCGCCGGCGTCCAACCCAGGACGATCAGGGTGTCGCTCAGGCCGGCGCCCCGCGCCAGGGTGCGCAGCGCGGCCGCCGGGCCGCTGCGCTCATCCGTCGCCGCGGCCGGCGGGGCGGCATCGCCCACGACGACCAGGCGCGCCGCCGGTAGTTCCTGGATGACCCGTGCCCAGGTGCGCACGATGCGCGCCGGCGTCACTTCGACGAAGCGGGTGTAGAGCAGCGCCGTGGGGGGGCGGCTGGCGGCGACGGTGTGCGCCGCCGCGGCCAGCCTGATCGCCTCGACGCCATTGGGCAGGTGGATGACGCCAGTCGCCGCGCCGCGCAGCCCGGCGGCATAGGTCGTAAGCCAGCGACTGGCGGCGCTGACCAGATCGGCGTGAGTCAGGCACCAGCGTTCCTGCCAGGCGAAGAACTGTGCCAACCGGCGTGGATAGGGCAGGCGGGCGTTCCAGCCTGCTTCCCAGTCGTCGGCGTCCAGCCAGAGACGGCCGCGCCAGCCGCCCAGGCGGCGCAATTGCCACAGGCCCCAGAGGATCAGGCCGCTGTAGCCTTTGGGCTTGCAGGCGATGACCAGGGTGGGCCGTCGCTGCCGGATGGCCAGCAGCAGGCGGGTCAGAATGGCGAGCGGGCCGCCGCGCAGGGCCATTTGCACCGTCTCGACGCCGCCGATCCAGGCGCGCTGACCGGCGTCGGCGGGCCAGTCCCAGGGCGCCGCCAGCAGCGTCACACGGTGACCCTGCCGGGCGAGCGCCTGCGCCAACGGCAGCGCCCGGCGGCTGAGCGTCCCTTTGGGCCGCAGACCAAACGTCCCCACGAAGACGATCCGCTCGCCTGACATCACTCGTCGTGCAGCGCCATGAGCGCCTCGCCGCCCTGTTGCAGCGCCTGACCGAGACGGTCGAGGTCTTGACCGGCGCCCTGCAGGACGGTGCGCAGCGTGCGCAGGTGGGTGGCGCTGGTTCCCAGGGCGCGCCCGGCGCTGCGCAGAGAAGCGGCGGCGGTTTCCAGTTCGTGATTCACCGGCTCGAACGGCTGCACCGTGGCCGGCCTGAAACCGGTGACCACTTCGACGCCCAGGATGCGGGTCGTGGTCGGTTCGATGACCGGGATGGCGACCTGTTGGAGCAGGTGGCCGGCGGCGTCGAGCTGACCGGCGACGGCGCTCAGCTCCTGGTTGCAGAGGCTGACAGCGCCGGCGACCGCTTCGATCATCTGCTGCATGTTGGCGGCGGCGGCGCCATCCAGCGCCTGGCCGGCGTGCACCGCGCCCGTTCCGCCCATCTTCAGCGCCTGGCCGGCAGTCGCCAGACTGCGCGGCAGGTCTTCCAACAGGGGCGCCAGTTGATCGCCCCACTGCCAGAGCGCCTTGAGCGCCCGCCAAAATCCACCAAGACTCGCCATTGGTTCCTGCCTTATTCCACGGTGACGCTTTTGGCCAGGTTGCGCGGCTGATCCACGTCACAGCCGCGCCAGACTGCCATGTGATAGGCCAACAGTTGCAGGGGGAGCACGCTGAGCAGCGGCGTCAGCAGGGGCGGCGCCGGCGGGACGCAGAGTACGTGATCGGCTTTGCTGGCGATGAAGTCATCCCCTTCAGTGGCGATGGCAATGACGATGCCGTTGCGCGCTTTGACCTGTTCGATCTGGCTGATCATCTTGTCGTACAGCGGGTCTTGCAGCGCAATGGCGACGACCGGCATCTGCTCGTCAATCAGGGCGATGGGGCCGTGCTTCATCTCGCCTGCGGGATAGCCCTCGGCGTGGATGTAGCTGATTTCTTTGAGCTTGAGGGCGCCTTCCAGCGCGATGGGGTAGTTGATGCCGCGGCCGAGGAAGAGGAAGTCGCTGTGGTTGTGAAAACGCTGCGCCAGGTGTTCGTACTGCTCCTGATGCGCCATGTCGAGCACGCGCCCGGCCAGGGCTGGCAGATGGGCCAGGTTGTCGAGCAGTTGGCGGCGCTGACCGGCGTCCAGCACGCCGCGCAGCGTGCCCAGATGCACGGCCAGCAGGTACTGATCCACCAGCGAGGCGGTGAAGGCTTTGGTCGAAGCGACGCCGATCTCCGGCCCGACCTGCATGGTGATGGCGCTGTTGGCCAGGCGCGCCGCCTGGCTGCCAACGACGTTGACGATGGCGGCCAGATGAGCGCCCTTCTCGCGCGCCTCTTCCATAGCCGCCAGGGTATCCACCGTTTCGCCCGATTGGGTGATGGCGAGGAAGAGGGTGTGATCATCAATGACCGGGTTGCGGTAGCGGAACTCGGAGCCGTAGTCGACGCGCACCGGCAGGCGGGCCAGCTCCTCGAACATGAACTGCCCCACCAGCCCGGCGTAGTAGGAGGTGCCGCAGGCCACGGTGATGATCTGCGTCAGGGCTTGCGCCTGGGCGGCGCTGAGTGTGACTCGATCCAGGACGATCTCGCCGGCGCTGAAGTCGACGCGACCGCGCAGGGTGTCGGTCAGGCTTTGGGCCTGCTCGAAGATCTCCTTTTGCATGAAGTGGCGATATTCGCCTTTGGCGGCGGAGACGGGATCCCAGGCGACGGCGTGAATCGGCGCGGTCAGGGGGGCGCCGTCGAGACTGTAGAACTGTGCGCCGCTGCGGGTGACGACGGCGATCTGGCGTGATTCGAGAAAGCTCATGCGCCGGGTGTATTCGAGGATGGCGGGCATGTCGGAGGCGATGAACATTTCGTCGTCGCCGTAACCGATGGCGACGCCGCCGGCGTTGCCCAGGCGCGCTGTGATCAGCCGATCAGGCTCGCGGCTGCTGAGCACGACGACGGCGCTTGGCCCGCGCAGGTGAGTCAGCGCCCGGCGGGTGGCAGAGAAGAGATCATGGCCGTTTTGATGATAGAGGCTGACCAGATGCACGATCACTTCGGTGTCGGTGTCGGAGCGGAACTCGACGCCTTCGCTTTCCAGTTCGGCGCGTAGTTCACGGAAGTTTTCAACGATGCCATTCTGCACGACGACGATGTCGCCGTAGCGGCTGGCGTGGGGATGGGCGTTGCGACGGCTCGGTTTGCCGTGGGTTGCCCAACGGGTGTGCCCCAGGGCGACGTGGCCGTCAATCGGTTCTTCTTGCAGCAGGCCGATCAGGCCGCTCAACTTGCCGACTTCACGGCGCACTTCGATGTGATCCTGAGCGATGACGGCCAGGCCGGCCGAATCATAGCCGCGATATTCGAGCCGTTTGAGTCCTTCGACCACAACCGAAGCGCCCGAACGGTCGCCAACATAACCAACGATACCACACATGGTGAGAATCCTCCTGCGGAGCATACGTGTCATGACCCGCTCTGCCCCGATTGGCCGAGCGAGTTACACTGTGCACTGCAAATTGCGCATTGCACATTGCGAATTGCGCATTGCAGATTGCCACTGCGCTTCCCCTTTGCGCCCATCGTTGCCGTTGGGTCTTGTGTGGGTGCGCGTCGGATTGACAGGAGGAAAGAATCCTGGCCAGTTTCGTGTGTGTGAAACGTGGCCGCGGGGCCGTGGCTGGCCCCGGAGGCATCCGCTGATCTTTCGATTTTCCCAGGCTTGACGGCCTGGTTAGCTCCTCTGCGTGGAGGAGAACCTCTTCCTCGTCAACTGCCCCGCCGGGTGCGGCGCAGTCCATGCGCTCTCTTTCCCTGTGCGATCAGTACGATCCATGTTGGTTTAGAATCGTGTCATGTACACCTCCCGATCTTCGTGCTGGTCCTGATTATAATCTCGATCAGGCAACGCGCCAAATGCGCCTGGGTGTGTGGTCATCATTTCTCTCCTGCTATTGCCCTACCAGCCACGATCCGATGCGCTGCTCTAGCACGCCGATATCCTCCGGGCACAGGTGGCGAATTCTGGTGTAGCGGCGCGCAGCTTCGACGCTCAGCTTCTTGCGCCCCTCACCAGGGTCATCCAAGAGTCTGCGCTGCCTGACAAAAGAAAAAAATAGGCCTCTTTGGAATCGGAATGTGCCCGGATAGCCGACCAACTCCAGTCTCCAGGGAGATCGTGGCCAGCGAGCACCCACACCTCGACCTCTTGCCAGGCGTTTTTGCCCACCAGGATTCGACCCGTGGGCAGCACCTCTGCGGCCTTTCTCTCCAATCCGTCGAGCGCAGCGCGGCGTCCCTCCTTCCCGTCACGGTCCACGCAGAGCAGGAAAAGCCGGACTTTCCGGGCATACTGCTCGATGATGTCCCGGATGCGATGCCAATTGAGCGCCTGTTCGACACCTCCCAACAGCGGATCCTGGCAGACCTCGACGCGCGCCGACCGGCCCAGGGCATCGAGCATGGCGGTGATGATCGGCTTCAAGATGTACTGATCCTTGCGGAAGTCTTCCGGGGTGACCAGGACGTTCATCTCAATCCTCCTCATCGGCCATGAAGGACACGGTGTTTTCGAACCAGCCTGTGGCCAGCAGTTGACCCACATCCTTCTGCTCGATGACATGGCGGGCTTCTTGCGGCAAGCTGCCGATGCGGCAGATGCGGGCGTCTGGCTGGCCAGCCAGCCGGTGGACCAGAGCGGCGGCCCGACGGTTTTCCGGGTTGAGAAGACGCAGCAGTTGAGGAGAGTGGGTCGTGGCGATGATCTGAAGATCGCGTTTTGCCACCCACAGCTCGATGAGATCAACCAGGAGATGCAGGCGCGTCGGGTGCAGACCGTTCTCCAATTCCTCGAAGAAATAGAGATGTGCCGGTTCAGGCCCCAGTAAGGCAGCGAGCACAGTTAGAAAGCGCAAGGTACCATCGGATGCGCTGTACGCCGATGTGTTTCGTTCGTTTTCCTCGATCAGACTGACAAGGACACGCCCGGTTGCCGCGCCACTGTAGCACACCGTCCTCGCCCCATTTTTCGCCGATGGTGTCGGCCAGCGCGTAGCCCCGTGCAATGCCGTGCAGAAAACGGAGTGCATCGCGCACGTTGCTCTTGCCGGAGGCGTTGGTTCCCATCAACACGGTGAACGGTCCGAGGGTCAGCTCGGCATCCTTGAAGTTCTTGAACCGTTCCCTTTTCGGCCCTCTGATCTTCGCAGGGGCGCTGACCTGGTACATGCAGTCCACTTGCCCGGCGACCCGCCATGACCTCTGCGCTGCGCCTTACACCTCATCCTCCCGCTGCGGAGGAACGCACAGCGCGTCGGGGTCTTCTGCCAACTCGCCTTCTTCTGGCCATTCGCTCAGGCCGCGGGTACCCTCGAAATAGGGGGCCGGATTGTGGAACCAGGCGTCGCCGGCCATCACCGACTTGTAACCCTCGTTCGGCTTGCCCAACAACACCAGACTCAGATGCAGATGGGGTCCCGTGGTGTGCGTCCCGCTGTTGCCGCTCTTCCCCACCACGTCGCCGGCCGTCACCGTATCCCCCACGTTGACCCCGACGCTCGACAGGTGCGCATAGATCGTGTACCCCTTCTGCCCACCCCATCTGTGCTCCAGGATCACCCGGATGCCATACGCCCCCTGGCTGTCGCCCGCTTTGTAGACCACCCCGGAAGCCGCCGCCAGCGCCGGCGTCCCCACATCGCAGGCATAGTCAATTCCCTCATGACCGACCAGATTGTAGGGTTTGTACATCGCCGGGTTCTGACCAAAGCCCTGCGAAACACGCACCCCAGGCGCCGGATTGCGCAGGCTGATCTCCATGCCCGCACCCAGATCGGCGCGCAACCGCCGGACCGCCGCCAGGAGTTCCTCACCCTGCTTCTGCTGCGCCGCCAGATTGCCCTGCGCCTCCAGCGCCTTTTGCACATCCTTCTGCGCCTGCGCCACTGGCGACGCCAGATCGGCCAACGCCTGCAAACGCGCCCGCAGCGCCGTCGCCTCTTGCGCCAGGCCCTCCAAACGCTGCAGCAGCGCCGCCGGTATGCCGCTGCGCTGGCGCGCCTGCGCCTGCGCCCGTCCAATCCGCTCCTGCAGCGCCGCCAACTGCGCCAGCGCCGCCGCCGCCTGTTTCACCTGCTGCGCCGCCGTTTCCAGCTTCTGCTTGCGCCCGGCCCACGTCCCGGCCCCGCGCAACTGCTGCAGCGCCTCGTTTACCTTGCCCTCCAACGCCGCCGCCCGCTGCTGCAATCCTGCCAGATCGAACGGGACAGGCGGGGTGGGCGGCGTGGGTGGCGTCGGCCCAGGCGGGGTGGGCGGCGTGGGTGGCGTCGGCCCAGGCGGGGTGGGCGCCGCCCTGCGCAGCTCGCCGATGCGCCGGATGATCTGCAATGACTGCCCTTGGTTGTCCTCGCCCAGGTGGCGGAAGGTCTCCCAACGGCCGCCGCCATGCCCCACCTGATACAGACAGGCCCCTTTGACATAACTATCCTTGCACAGCTCAGCGTTGTACCAAAGCAGCGCCTGCCAGTAGTCCTCCTGTGTGACCGCATCGCCCGTATAGAGCCAACCGACATCGCCGGGCGGATCCACCGGGTACTTGTACATGCGCGCCAGCCCGCACTCCGTGATGATGACCTCGTGCTGCTGCGCCGGGTATTTCTGACGGATGCCCTCCATACAGCGGCGGTAGAGCAGCGCCGCCGTCGCCACATCTGGTCCCGGTCGCAGCGACGGCCAGCCGTACTCGTGAAAGCCGAGATACTGATGGCTGGCCAATGTGCGCGGGAACCACTCCAGGTAGTGACTCGCCTCCGTGAAGTTGCCCGCCGCAAAGTTGAACGCCACCGCTTCAACCTGGCGCGTCTGCAACTGTTGGCGAAACGCCTCCTGGAACAGATCGTAAGCGCGCAGACGCCGCTTCACCTGCTCTGGCTTGCTCTTGAAATCGCTCGAAGCCGGGCCGGGCACAGCCTCGTTGAGAGACATCCACGCATTCACCAGGCGGCGCCCGTTGATCTCCTCCGTCGCATAGCCCAGGTCATAGTTCAGGATGCGATTGGCAAACTCCCGCCCTTTGGCCGCCGGATCGGGGCTGTCAAGCATCGCGTCCTGTTCCTGGTTTTCGAGATAGATGCGCCCGATGATGAACGCCTCAGGCGCCAACCCGCGCCGAATCTCCTGCAGCTTGCCCCGGTCGCCCGCATGCCACAGGATCGTGGGCGGTTGCACCTCCTGCAACGCCTCCGTGATCCACTGCCGGGTCGAGACTTCGATGTAGAATCCGAGTTTGTTGGCCATCATGCCCCTCCCTTGCTGGCGTCGGACGCCTTCTTGCTGCGCTTCGTCGCGGTCGCACCGGTCTTGCGGCTGCGTCGCGGCTTGGCGCCGTCCGG
>CAZOLV010000010.1:12998-33461 GCA_964580725.1 uncultured Anaerolineae bacterium
CGCTGCACGCGTCGCTGTGACGCCGTCCGGCGCTGCACGCGTCGCTGTGACGCCGTCCGGCGCTGCACGCGTCGCTGTGACGCCGGGAATGTCAATCAGCGCATCCTCATCAACTGGCTGCGGTCGTGGCGGCTGCGGAACCGGCGGCGTGGGCGCTTCCATCCAATCGTCCGGCACCGTCCACGGGTCCCACGGCAGGTCTGGCGATGGGGCAGGCGGGAGGTCCCACAGTTCAGGTGCGGCCGCCGCGGCCCGTGTCACCACCGGCGCCCCCGGATAGGGCGTTCCTGCCTGGATCAGTGCGGCCAGCCTGGCGCGGGTATCGGCCTCATCCACGCCCGCCAGGCGGAAGACCTGGCAGCCGGCCGTGCGCAGGCGCGCCTCATCGGCGCCCGTGACGCCCGCATCCCCGCCGACGATCGTCACCACCTTCGCCTGCATGGCAGCTTCCACCGAAAAGCCGGCGGTGGGTCGAAACGCGGTGATGTAGTCCTGGGCATTGCGCCAGTCGGCCTGCGCCCAGTCCGCGCCGTGATCCCAGAAGAGCAGATAGTGCTCGACCGGCTTGACGTGCGACAACGGCTGACCGTCCAGCCGGGCTTGAACGGCGCGATAGAGCTTGCCGCGCCAGGCGTTGCCGGCCTTCCACTGGTCGCCAGGACATTCGGTGACGCCCTTCTTGTACTGATCCCAGATGTCGCGATGCCCCATCACACCGGCCGCGCCGATCTTCTGGCTGTCGAACTGCGGCTCCAACGGCACGTTGTACTTCTGCATCAACCAGGCGATGACATGAGCGGCGCTTTGCAACTGCGCCAGCGTTGGCTCCTGCAGTTCGGGCGGCTGTGGATTGTTCTTCAAATCGGTGCGCATGAAGCGGCCAATCAGACTGACCCCAATCGTGCAGGCGTTGGGGCTGCCGCCGACTTGGTACGTATGAATCTCGTCGGGTTGGCAATGATAGATCACGCCGTCGGGCGCCACAATATAATGGTAGGAGACGCCTGGCCACTCGTCCTTGACCAGCTCATCGCCCCTGTAACGCTTGCCGAAAACGTGATAGCGGGCGATCTGCTCCACGCTGTGGGTGAGCGGCGTGTCGGTGTGATGCACCGCAATCAGGCTGATCGGCCGGCTGCGCGGCGCATAGGGCGGCAGTGTGGGATGCGTGGGCAGCTTGCCGATCATCTCCACCAGCGCCGGCACCGGCACGCCGGCCGGCTGCACCGCCTTCAAGCGGGCGATCTCAGCCTGCTGCTGAGTGATCGTGGCCTGCATTTGTGTGATCGCGGCCTCGCGTGCGCTGAGGGTGCTCTGCAGCGTCTGAACTTGCGCCTGCAGATCGGTCACCTGGCCGCCGACTTTCGTCAAACGCTCCACTTCGGCCTGCGTCTGCGCCAGGGCCGCCCTCAGCCCATCTCGCTCTTGCGTCAGACTGCCGATCTGAGCGACCAGTTGCGCCAGTTCGGCGCGGCGGCCGTCCTCCCCGCCGTTTCCCCCGCCGTTGTTCACCGGCGCTTTGGCCAGTTCCGCCTGCACAGCGGCCAGCAGCGTCTCCTTGAAACGCGCCCCGCTGTTCCACTGGGCGCCGGGCGAGCCAACCCGCTCCAGTTCCATGCGCCCCACCACGGCGCTGACCTCTAGCTCGAAGGTGTGCAGCAGCCAGGCGATCAGACGGGCCGCGCTGGCCAGTTGCTCCGGCTTGGGAACCGCAACGCCAAAATTGCCCGCCAGCGCCACGGCCACGCTGTCAGCGTCCACGGCGGGTTGCGTCGTCTGCTCGCTGACCGCCTCCAGCGGCTGCGTCGCATAGATCACGCCGCTGCCGGCGACGAGGAAATGATAGGCGATGCCCGGCAGGCCCTTGCCAACCTGCGCCTCGGCCACACGTTGCGGCGTCACCGTGTCGGTCGTGGCGGTGTGATGCACGATGATGCGCTTGATGTCGCTCAGCGGCCGGGTGGGATAGCGTTTGCTCTCATGTTGTTTCATGGGACCGGGGTCTTGCATCTCCGGTTTGACCACGCCCGGCGCCGGCGACCCACCCTTTTCCAACTGCTCGATGCGCCGGCGCAGCGCGGTGATCTCCTGCTGCGCCGCCGCCAGTTGCTGGCGTAGCGCCGCCATCTCGCCTTCGCGCTGCGCCAGCAGGGCGACCTGCGCCTGCAGGGCCTGCTCCTTCTGCTGCACGGCGTCGTGCAGGCCTTGCGCCTCCTGTTGCAACTGGCGCGCCGCCTCCTGCAACTGACCCAACTGCGCCGTCAGTTCCTGCACACGTTGGCGCAACTGTTCCAGTTCGCCATCGTCCGGTTTGGGCGGTTGTTGGCTGAGCCAGACGCCAGCCTTGTCCAGCAGGGTCTGGCGGTAGTTGGCGCCGCTGCTCCACTGTGCGCCGGGCGAAGCAGTCTTTTCGACCTGCAAGCATCCGACCACGGCGTCGCTCTCCAGCTTGTACGTCGCCAACAACCAGGCGATCAGATGGGCGGCGCTGGCGAGTTGCGCCTCGCCCGGCGCAGCGGTCATGAAACTGCCGCCCAACGCCACGGCGATACTGTCCAGGTTGACCTCTGGCTTCTGCGTTTGCTCGACCACCGCCTCCAGCGGTTGCGTCCAGTAGATGCTGCCATCGGCGTTGACCAGGAAATGATAGGTGATGCCGGGGCGGCCCTTGCGATTGATCTGGGCCTGGGCGATTGTCTGCGGCGAGAGGTTACCATCAGGGATGGCGGTGTGATGCACGACCACGCGGCGGAGCGCATCCGGGCTGCGGGTGGGATAAGGCGTGGTCTGAGGCAGACTGCCGCGCAAGTCTTGCAGATCGGGCTGCGGCACCGCGCCTTCCGGCAGCGCCAACAGCGCCTCGACGCGCTCGACGTTGCGCGCCAGCGTCTCCAGGTCGGTCTTGGCGCCGGTCATGGCGCCGGCGCGGGCGCTGAGGTCTTCGACGGTTGCGCTCAGGCCGCTCGCCCCGCCTGCGCCCAGCGCCCTCTGCACATCGGCCAGGAATTCGGCCACCTTCGTTTCCAGATCGCCCAGGCGCCGGCGCAGCTCCGCCAGCGGATCGTCCAGCGGGCGGTCTGGCCACTTGTAACCGGCGCGCAGCGCCTGCTTGAAGTCGCTGATGGCGCCGTTCTTGTGTTCGATGGCAAAGCGGTCGTAGCTGCCCCAACGATAGAGCGCCAGACAGCGGATCACCTGGTTGCCCGGCTGCTGATTCCAGTTGTTGATCTCCTCGTAGGCGCGGCGCACCCAACCGGTGTCGCGATCTTCCCAGCGGTCCCGATCCGGCGCAATATCGGTTCCGTAGTTGGTTTCGGTGATGTAGCACGGCAGGGAGCGCATGGATGCCGGCACCACGCGCAGAAAATCCTTGTAGGTAGCAAACTCCTTGCTGTAGCGATTGAACGGAATGTCCATCGTGTTGGCGCTGCTGATGATAGCCGGGTCAGGGCTGCGGCTGTAGGTGTGCAGGGTAAAGCCGTCGCACTCGCCCGCCACCAGCTTGAGCACCTCCTCGAAATACTTGACCCAATCGCCGGAATACGCGTTCCAGGGCGCGACGGCTCCTACCAGCACCTGAGCGCCGGGGTCCACCGCCTTGATCGCACGGCGGCAGAGGCGGTAACAGCGGGCATACAGCGCCGGCGTGATCTTCTCCTCTGGCGATTTCGGCTGTTCCTCCCGCATGTTCGTCTCGTTGCCGATGATCCAGATGCGGCAGCCGGACGAATTGCGCACGAAGTTGGCGCAGCGCCTGGCGAAGTCTTCGTAGCGCGAAGAATGGGGGATGGTGCTGGTCTCGTAGTAGCCATAATTCAGGCGCACGATGACGCCCAACCCGCGTCCCGACAGATGGCCATACTGCCCCCCGCCCTGATCGTTCGGGTCGGCCTTGATCTCCTCAGAAACGACCACCCAACCCGGCGTCCCGGCGTCCAACATCAACTGTTCGCCGCCGGGGTCATGCAATCCGTACAGATACTCAGAATCGAACAGCGCACGTGCCATTGGTGAAACCTCCTTGCATGTTTTTCTACTGTTCTCCGTCTGTGATCTCGCTCGCCGCCTGCATCGCCCAGCCGAGCCACAGATTGCCGCTGACGATGAAGAGCGTCGTCGCCATGAGGGTCAGCGCGACGCCCATCTGCGGACTGCGGGTGCCCGGCGTTGGGACGCCAGACCAGCCCCGGCGCCAGAGCGGATTGGAGCACCAGATGAGCAAGACGAATAGCAGGCCAAGCCAGGGGCCGAGGGCTTGCGCCTGCGTTGTCTCGATGCCCAGGGACAGCAGCAGATCAGCCGCCCCCAGGCGCAGCAGACCCCACCAGAGTTGTTCGGCCGCGGCGCACAGCAGCGTCAACAGCCAGGCGCCCGCCCTGCGCCCATCGCCCCGATGCGCCGGCGCGCCGGCAGCCGCCGCGTCTGCCAGGCGGCGCTGGCGCTGCTGGCTGGCGATGAACAGCAGCAGCCAGAACGCTCCCCCCACTGCCAGGCCCAGGCCAAAGCGTTCGATCCAGTCCAGTTCGGCCAGGCCCAGGGCGCGCCGGCTGACCAGTCCGCCTTGCAGCGCCAGGAAAGGGGGCAAACTCAGCGCCGCCAGCCACAGCCAGGTCCCCCATGCGCCGGCCAGCCAGGAGGGTCGCCTTGCCTGCCAGGCAGACAAGACAACAGCCCCTCCCACCAGCGCCAGCGTCCACACCCACAGCGCAGTCTGCATGTCTCGGTCGTCCTTCTCTTCACCGACTCACAGCGTCTTCACCACATCATGAACCCACCGGTTCGATGTCACGCGCCAGACGCTCAGCGCAAACTTCAGCGCCTCCTCGAACATCACCATCGCCACCACCCAGTAGATCGGCAAGCGCAGCACGAACGCCCCGATCAGCGCCAGCGGCACGCCCACGATCCACATCGGCCCCGTGTCGGAGAAGAGCGCAAAGCGCGTATCGCCGCCGCTGCGCAAGATGCCGACGATCATCATCATGTTGCCCGCCTTGATCCACAGCACCAGCACCATCACGATTATCACGCGCCAGGCCTCAGCACGGGTTGCATCTGCAATGCGGTAGAGACCGAGCAGCGGCTGTCCGAGCAGGAACATCAGCAGCGCCATCAGCAGCGCCCCCGCTGTCGCCAGCCGCAGGAAACGATTGGCAAAAAGCCGTGCTGCGCCTGTCTCGCCGGCGCCGATGCGTTGACCAATCATCACTGCGGCGGTGTGGCCAAGCGCGATGAACGGCACCAGCGCCACATTCTCGATCGTTCCGGCGATGTTGAAGGCCGCAAACGAATCGGTACTGATGCGCGCATAGATCCCCGCATAGACAGTGATGCCAAGCGACCAGACGATCTCGCCAACGATCACCGGCAGCGAGGTGCGAATGAAGCGCCCCACCAGCGCCCGACTGATGTCGAAGAGCTGACGCAGGCGTGCCGCCGCCGGCAGATCGAAATGATAGGTCAGCCAGACCAGAACGATGCACTCCAGCCAGCGGGCAATCGTCAGCGCCACGCCGGCCCCCTCCAGGCCAAGCGCCGGCAGCCCCACCGTCCCGAAGACCAGCGCATAGGTCAGCGCCGTCTTGAAACTGAGCGCCCCCATGCTGACCGCCATCGGCGTGCGCACGAAACCGGTCGAGCGCAGAATGATGCCATACATACTGCTGATCGCCGTCGGGATGTAGCTCAGGGAGGCCAGGCGCAGATAGCGGCTACCCAATGCGACCACGGCCGGGTCATTCGAATAGAGGCTCAGCAGGAAGGCCGGGGCCAGTAGCGCCGCCAGGGCAAAGAGCAGGCTGCCGCCAACGGCCAGCAGCAGGGCCAATCCGAGCACCCGCTGCACATTGGGCCGGTCGCCGCGCCCCCAAAACTGAGCCGAAAAGATGGCGGCGCCGCTGCCCACGCCGAAGTGAAAGAGATGCAGCAGGAAGAGGATCTGGCTGGCCAGACCCACCGCAGCCACCGCCGTCTCGTTGATCTGACCGACGATAAGCTGGTCAACGGCGTTCAGGCCGCTCATCATCAGTTGCTGCAGCGCAATCGGAATCGCCAATTGCAGCAAAGTTTGGTAGAAATCACGATCGTTCGTTGCAAACCGCATTATGCACCTGGAACACCTGAAATACCCGGCATCTTGACGGGCAGCGTCATGCGAAACAGACTCCCCTGCCTCACGTGACTTTCGACTTCGAGCAGACCGCCGTGACGTTCGACGATCAGGCGGGCAATGGGCAGCCCCAAACCGAAACCGGGCGTCGAATGACTGGCATCCTGCCGGTAGAAGCGTTCGAAGATGCGCTGTTGCATCTCCGGCGCAATGCCAGGGCCTGCGTCCTGCACCTCCAGCCGAATTCCTTCCGTGACAGCCGCGCTGCGCACCTCGACGACGCTTCCGGCTGGACTGAAACGTATGGCGTTGTCCAACAGTTCCGCCAGCGCCAGCCGCAGGCGCTCGCCATCTCCCATGAGCGCCGGTAGGGCCGGCGCGAGGGCCAGCCGCAGCGCCACGCCGGCGGCGGCTGCGGTCTGCCGGCGCTGCTCCGCCGTTTCGCTCACCAGCGCATTGCAGTCAACCGGCTGCTGCGCCAGGGGCGCCCCGCTTTGCAGGAATGTGATCTCTGCCAGCAGATCAACCAGGCGGGTGATGCCAGACACCTGCTGCTCGATTTGTCGCACCTTCTGGCGACGCTTGTCCGGGTCGGTCGAGCGTTCCATCAGATAGAGGCTGGTGCGGATGATGGCCAGCGGCGTGCGGAACTCGTGCGACGCATTTTGCACGAACGCATTGAGCAACGAGGTGCGTTCGCGCTCCAACGCCAGCTCGAAGGCGCGCAGTTCTGCCTGGCGGCGTTCGCTCATGTCGAACCCCATGCCGATGATGCGCACCTGATCGGAGAACACCACGCGCCGGCCGGTGAAGAAGTAGGGCGTGCGGGTCTGATCCTTGGCCACCATGATCCCCTCCCCCGCCGCGCGTCCCCGCGCCAGCCCGTCGCGCAGACGCAGGAGAGACAACGCGCGGTCGGGTTCCTGGAAGAAATCGGTCAGGTGCATGTGGGCCATTTCGGCGGCCGTGTAGCCCGAAACCGTCTCCAGGTTCTTGTTCCAGTGCAGCAGTCGCCCTTCCTCGTCCAGCAGACAGTATAGGCCCGGCAGACTGTCAATGACCGCCTGGTTGAAATCCTTCTCGCGCCGAATCGCCCGTTCGGTCTGCAGACGCTCGCTCACATCGAGGAAGGTGCAGATCACCTGCCGCACCTGGCCGCCGGCGTCCAACTGTGGGCTGGCACTGACCAGCAGCCAGATGAGGTCTTGCGTCTCTGGACGACGCACCCCCATCAGCACATTGCGCACCGCCTGGCGGCTGGCAATGGCCTCTGGAATGGGGAAGGCGGCGGCGGCAAACGGCGACCCGTCCTCGTGCATCACGTCCCAGGCCGGGTCGAAGGCCGTCTTGCCCACGACCTGATCCCTGCTCAGGCCGAGCAGATCCAACCCCTTGCGATTGCACATCACAATGGCGGCGTTGCGATCCACCAGCAGCAGCCCCACCTGCAGTTCTTCGACCAGCGTGCGGAACCGTTCTTCGCTCTCGCTCATCTGCGTATAGAGCGCGGCGCGTTGAATCGCCAGGCTGACCGATTCGCTCAACGCCATCATCAGCTCCAGATCGGCGGTGGTCAACGCGCCGGGGATGTCGCTTTCGATGTTGAGCACGCCGATCACACGCTCGTCATCGAACAACGGCACGCAGACCTCCCCGACGATGCCGGGCATGGCCGCCAGAAAATCGGGATCGCTGCGCACATCTTCGATCAGGCACGGCCACCCGCTGCGCACCACCCGTCCCGAAACCCCAATCGAGACTGGAATGACGTTGATCGGAGCGCCGTAGCCCACCTGGTGTTGCAGGATCAGGTTCTGCCCCTTCAGGATGTAAATGCTGACCTGCGAGTAGCCAAAAATGCGGGCAATCGCCTCCACCACACGTCGGAAGACGGTGGGCAGGTGCAGTTCATGTGATAGCGTCATGCGCACCTGATCGAGCAGGTCGCGCTCCTGGGCGCGTCGTTGCGCCGCTGCCAGCAGGGCGCGGTATTCACGTTCGCGCGCCCGTAGCGCCTCCTGCACCCGCTGGCGTCCGCTGATGTCCTGAACGATGACCAACTGGTCCCAGTGGGGACGGCGGCTGTCGGGCGGAATCGGCGTCGCGCTGACCGACGTCCAGAGCGTGCTGCCATCCTCCATGATGACGCCGGTTTCCACGTCATGTACGGGGCGGTGTTCGCGGTGGGCGCGCACGCTGGCAAACTCGGACGATGGCATCAGCGTGCCGTCGGTGCGCAGATAGCGCCGCTGGCGATACGCCTGCGCAGCGAGTCTGTCGTCGGGCAAAGCGAGCAGGCGCTTGAAGGTTGCATTGGCAAAGACCACGTCGCGCTGCTCGTTCAGCACGGCCAGCCCCACCGGCAGCAGATCGAAGAGCGCCGCCAACGACTGTTCTTCGGGCGTGGCTGCCGTTGGCGTCGGCGCGCTCGTCTCGCTCAACGCGACCCAAAACGCCGGCCCGGCCGTCCGCGGGCGTGCTGGCGTCACTGCGGTCACGTCCAGGCGCCCCCAGAACAGTTGGGCGCCGCCATGCACTGTTCGGCGCAGCAGACGCAACGTGACGGCCGGCGCTCTTTGATCAGGGCAGGCTGTTGCCTGGCGCAGGGCCTGTGGCACGACCGGCCGGTCGTCCGGCGCAACGAAAGCGGCCAGCGGCTGCTGTCGCAGCGTTGGCTGCTTCACGCCGAGCAGCGCCGCCGCTTGAGGGTTGGCCTCCAGAACGGTTCCAGACGCGTCGAGGGCGAGCAGGCCAACCGGGGCTTCTTCGTAAAGCCGGCGCGCCAGTTGGCGACCGGCCGGCGCCTGACGCGACCGGTTTGGCCTCTGCGCTTGATCCGCCGCCATGGGCGTCGGGCGTGCGGGGCGCTCATCCAGAGAGTTCGCGTCGGTCATGGGTCATCTCCTGTGTCGAGAAGTTCGCGCAAACGAGTGGCCAGGTCGGCGACTGCAAACGGTTTCTGCAGGCGGGACGGCGGTTTTGGCGCGGTGTGCCTGGATGATGTGTCATCGCGCTCCGTATCGCGCGGTCTGTTGTCGGGCGCATAGCCAGTCATCAGGAGAAACTTGACTGCGGGGTATTGCTGCCGGACGCGGCGATAGAGTTCCGTGCCCCCCATCCCCGGCATCACCATGTCGCTGAGCACCAGGGCGACATGGCTCCCCTCGGCTTCCAGGATCGTCAACGCCTCAGCGCCGCTGGCGGTGGTCAAGACCTGGTAGCCAAGCCCGCGCAGCGTCTCGGCGACGGCGGCGTTGGCGGCGCTGTTATCCTCGACCAGCAGGATCGTTTCATCGCCGCCGGGCGCCGCCGCGGCCGCCGCGGTGACCGTTGCTGTGGCGGGCGCCACGAGCAGCGGCAGGTAGAGCGTAAATGTTGCCCCTTGGCCCGGCTGACTCGTCGCATCAATGGCGCCGCCGTGCTGCGCGACGATGCCATGCACCTGCGCCAGTCCCAACCCGGTGCCCCGGTCAGGGCTTTTGGTCGTGAAGAAGGGTTCGAAGATGTGCGGCAGGTTGTCCGGGGTAATCCCGACGCCGGAGTCGCACACGGTCAGGCGCACCCACCGTCCCGGCGCCAGGTTGGGCAGCGGGGGCGCATCGGCCGGTGCCAACAGCAGCGTGCTCAGGCTGAAACTCAACAGGCCGCCGTCGGGCATGGCGTCGCGGGCGTTGAGCGCCAGATTCATCAAGACCTGCTGCAGGCGGGTTGCGTCGCCGTTGACTACATACTCGCCGTGATCGTGACGCACACTCAGCTTGATGTTTTCGGTCAGTGTGCGTTCCAGCAGCCGGGCCGTTTCGCGCAGCAGCCTGAGCAGATCGAGCGGCGCCATGTCCATCGGCGCCCGGCGGCTGAAATCGAGAATCTGCCCGATCAGGCGCACGGCATGACCGGCCTGCTGGCGGATGGCATCTACATAGCTCAAGGCGCGCGAGGTGGGCGGCGCCGCCTTGACCAACAGTTCACCATAGAGGCTAATGGCCGCCATGATGTTGTTGAAGTCGTGTGCAATGCCGGCCGCCATCTGCCCGACGGTGGCCAGGCGCTCTTGCGCCTGCAGGTAACGCTGCTGCTGGCGCGCCTGCGTCACCTCGCTGAAGACCAGCAGCCAGTGGTCGGGCGCTGGCAGAATACCGATTGGCTGCACCAGCAGTTCGAAGATGCGCTCTTTCACGCTCACCTCGCGCCACAGTCCGTGCGCCGGCGGCTGTAAGATGGCCGCCAGCGGGCTGTCGCCCAGATGGGTGATGCGCCGTTGGGCGTCGAAGGCGGCCAGGGCAGCCAGCGAACGCGCCGCCGGGTTGGCCAGCAGCACCTGCCCGTCGGCGGCCAGCAGCAGCATCCCCTCCGGCACTGTGTCAATGATCTGCTGCACGCGCTGCGCCTGCTCCTGCGTGCGCTGCCATAACTGCAGCCGGTACATTGCCGCGCCCGCCATCTCGACCAACGATTCGAGCAGCCCGATCTGTTCGGACGCCAGGCGGCGCGGCGCGGGTTGCGCAACCACCAGCGCCCCGGCGACCTCCGTACCCGCCCGGATGGGCAGGCAGACGCCATGCCAGGCCGGGTCGTGCGACCGGCCCTTGTCTGGCGGCAGCGGCAGGGGTTGTCCGCCGGCGATGACGCGGCCGATGGCGCTTTTCGCCGCCTGGCTCAGCGCCGGCGCGACGCCGCTCGCTTGAAAGCGTCGCGGTTCATGCGCAGCGCCCTGCGCCAGATAGATGGCGGCGTGAGCGGCGTCGAGGGCGGTCACAGTTTCGGCCAACAGACAGGTCAGCACTTCATCACTGTCATGGGCCGTGCGCAGTGCCGTCGAGAGAGTGTGCAGCGCCTCCAACTCGACCAGGCGCAGCCGCTGCGCTTCCAATGCCTGCCGGCGTGCGGTGATGTCGTGCGCCACCCACAACGTGCAATCTTCGGTCAAGGGAGAGATGGCCGCTTCGAACCAGACGCTTTCGTCGCCGATGAACAGTTCGTATTCGATACGCACGGTGCGCTGTGTCTCCAGCACCTGTATGATCGCCTGGCCAAATGCCTGGGCCTGTTCGGCAGGGAAGACGTCGTACAAGGTCCGCCCAAGCAGCTCGTGCGCCGGTTTGGCCAGCAGCGCCGGGTTGGTCGGCGCCACTTTGCAGTAGCAGCCGGCACGGTCAATCACCAGGACGATGTCTTGCATGGATGCAAAGAGGGCGCGCAGTTCGGCTTCGGAACTGGCCAACTCGTCCTGGGCGCGTTTGCGTTGGAACAGGCTGCCCAGTTGAGCCGCCGCCGCCGCAACCAGGGCCAGCGAGCCTTGATCCTCTGGCTGCGACTGCGCCATGTAGAAACAGATGACGGCGATCACCTCGTCGCCCGCCAACACTGGAATACCCACTGCGGCGTGCAAACCATGTCCATTCGCCTGGACGCGACGAGAGAAGTCGGCGTCCTGTTCGATGTTGGCAATCCAGGCCGGTCGGCCGGAAGCCCACACACGACCGGGCAGCCCGCCGCCGGGATCGAACTCGAAACGGCTGCCGGCCCGGTGAAAATCGGCCGCGGCGGCCGTGCGGCAATACGAGGGCGCACCGAGCCGCAGACGCGCCTGGCTGGCGTCGGGCAGCCAGACTTCGCCGCAGTCCCAACCGGTATGTTCGCACAGCAGGTGCAACGTCAGGGTCAGGGCGGCGTCGAAGCTCTCGCTGTCCGAAATGCCCCTGGTCAGCGCCAGCAACAGGTTGTTCTCCTGTTCGGCGCGCCGGCGCTGGCTGATATTCTGATGCGACACCACCAGATGGCCGCCGGCGGAAAAGCGGGCGACCCGGCAGACGAACCAACGCTGCTCGCTCGGCGAGTGACACGTGTACTCTAGTTCGAATTCGGAGAGAGCGTCCGCGATCACAGCGCGGATGCCGTCCGCGACGACGCGGGCCGTCTCACACCCAGAGCCGGCCGCCTGCTCGCACACCGCCAGATAGTTGGCGCCGACGCCATGGGCGGGCGGGGCGGGCGGGTTGGCGTCGGCAAAGGCGCGCCACGACCGGTTGACCGTCAGAATCTGGCCGCTCTCGTCCAGCACAGCGACGTGGGCCGACAACGCATCGAGCGTCGCCTGGGCAAACTCTTTTTGCAAACGCAGCTCGTTGCGAATGTTGCTGCACTCGGAGTTGTCCGTCGCCGCGCCGACGTAGCCGAGCAGCGCGCCGTTGTTGTCCACCAGCGCGCTGACCGCAGTCAGCGCCGGAAACGCGTCGCCGTCACGGCGACGCATCATGATCTCACCCTGCCAGGTCTGCCCGGCAGCCAGAGCGTCGCGAATCGCGATCAGGAGTGCGCTGCCGGGCTGATGTTCGATCAGGTCCAAAACCGAGCGCCCCACGGCGTCAGCCGTTGACCAGCCATAGACGCGCTCGGCGGAGCGGTTCCAGAATATGACGCGACGATTCAAATCTACCGCGACGACGGCCTGCCCAAGCGTATCGAGCAGACGATCGCCAATCGTGTCCCCGAATGTTTCTGGCGTTTGGTTTGGCATTGAGTTCATCGAGTCGCCTTTCTGCGAAGATCATTGAATTGCGCACAGTGCGTGCAGCCAACACGATAACCAACTGCCATAGGGAGGAGCTGCGGGCGGTCACGGGATCAGTATTCGCCCAGTGCCTTGTGGGCAAGCGCGGGGCTTGCGATCCCACTTGGATGTCGTCCCCCGACTCAACATCACTGCGGAAGAACGGCGCTGAGGCGTCGGTTTTCCGCCTATCATGTCCACCATCACTATCACTATCACTATCGCTATGGCGACAATTATAACGACAATCGCCCCGCCAAGCAATTACCCCCAACAGAAGAATTGCCGATAGGCGTCGCTTTCGTTTATAATCAAGCGCCCGCAGCGCAAGGCTGGCCATCCGGCCGCCGCGCCGGACGCCATGCACAAGGTACCCATTCATGCAAACTTTCTATCCAACGCTCTACGCCCTCAGCATCTTTCTCTCGGCCTTTCTGCTCTTCCAGGTGCAGCCGCTGATCGGCAAATACATCCTGCCCTGGTTTGGCGGCGCGCCCACCGTCTGGTCTACCGTTCTGCTCTTCTTCCAGACACTGCTGACCGCCGGCTACGCCTATGCGTACGGGCTGCTCGGCCGCCTGCAGACCCGCTGGCAGGGCCTGGTGCACCTGGTCATGCTGACGCTCTCGCTGGCGCTGCTGGCCACGGCGTTGTTTGCCTGGCCGTCCCCGCTGACGCCTCCCGCCGCCTGGCGGCCAACCAGCAGCGCCGCGCCGATCTGGAACATCGTCAGGCTGCTGGCCGTTGCCGCCGGCGCCCCCTATCTGCTGCTGGCCGCCAACAGCACGCTGATGCAGGCCTGGTCGCATGACGATCAACACCAACGAATGGCCAGGACGCCCTATCGGCTCTACGCCCTCTCCAACGCCGGCTCGCTGCTGGCGCTTGTCAGTTACCCGATTCTGTTCGAACCCAACCTGACCATTCCCGCGCAGGGGCGGCTGTGGTCAGCCGGCTATCTGATCTTCACCGCCTTGACCGCCCTGCTGGCCTGGCGCGCCTATCAGCGCGGCCGTACCGATGCCGCGCCGGCTGTTCCCGCCGCAGAAGCGATGCGGCCGGGCCTGGGTCTTCATGCGCTGTGGGCCGGGCTGGCCGCCTGCGCCTCCGCCCTGCTGATGGCCGTCACCAGCCACATCACCCAGGAGGTGGTCGTCGTACCGTTCCTCTGGGTGCTGCCGCTGACGGTCTATCTGTTGACCTTCATCCTGGCCTTCGCCGGCGGGCGCGCCTACGCACGCCGGGCCTATCTGATCGCTTTCTTTGCGCTGAGCCTGGTCAGCCTCTGGGCGCTGGTCAAATTTCCGCCCTTCGCCATCCTGACGCAGATCGCAATCTATCTCCTACTGCTCTTCGTCGCCTCCATGCTCTGTCACAACGAACTGTATCGCCTGCGCCCGTCGCCGCGCAATCTATCCGCCTTCTATTTGATGACGGCGGTGGGCGGGGCGTTGGGCGGCGTCTTCGTCGCCCTGTTGGCCCCTGTGATCTTCGTCACCGGCTTTTGGGAACTGCAGTGGTGCCTGGCGTTGTGCGCCGTCCTGCTGGCGCTCGTGCTGCATCTGGAACAGTCGCCGGCGCCGCGCGGCCGTGCAGCCAAAGCGCGCCGCTCCGGCGCTGCCCCGGCGGGCGGCCGCATTAGGGCGAGCGTCGCCCTTGTGGGCGGCGGCGCCCTGTTCCTCGCCTTGCTCACCGTCCTGCTCATGCGCACGGTGGGGACAGATACGCTGCTGGCCATGCGCAACTTCTACGGCGTCTTGCGCGTCTGGGAAATCAACACGCGCCAGCCCGAAGTGGCCGCCTATCAGATGACGCACGGCAAGACGGCGCACGGCTTTCAGTTCGAAGCGTCGCAGATTCGCAGCGTCCCCACCACCTACTACGCCGAGCCGAGCGGCGTGGGCCTGGCGCTGGCGCATCATCCGGCGCGTCCGGGCAAGCTGCGCGTCGGCGCGTTGGGCCTGGGCATCGGCGTCATCGCCAGCTACGGTCAGGATGGCGACATCTTCCGCTTCTACGAAATCAACCCGGACGTGATCCGCCTGGCGCAGGGGGAAGGCGGCTATTTCACCTTCCTGTCCGACTCCGCTGCGCACATCGAGGTGGTGGAGGGCGACGCCCGTCTGGCGTTGGAGCGGGAACTGGCGCAGGGCGGCGCCGAGCCGTTCGACCTGCTCGTGCTCGACACCTTCAGCGGCGACTCGATGCCGGCCCACCTGCTGACCCGCGAGGCGTTCGACATCTACTGGCAGCGGCTCACGCCGGAGGGTATTCTGGCGATCAACGTTTCCAACCGCTATCTCGATTTGAGCCAGGTCGTCTACGGCCTGGCTGATGCGCTGGGGCTGCAGGCTATTCTGATCGAGCACGCCGGCGACCGCCTGCAAAGCTACGATTCGGTCTGGATGCTGCTGACGCGCCGTCCGCTGGAGATTCCCGCCATTGCCGAACGTGTCGCCCCGCGCCCCGCCTCGACCGCCACTCTGCCCGCCTGGACCGACAACTTCAGCAACCTCTGGACCATCCTGCACTAACAGCCATTCGCCATGAAACGCCCCCTGAGCTTGCCGAAGGGGGCTTGAACAAGTCCGGCTTCGACAGGCTCAGCCTACGAAAACCCCCGCCCCCGATTCCCATCCTGTCAAAAAAGAGCAACGGCGTCACTCCGGCTTCGACAGGCTCAGCCTACGGAAGCTCGTCTGCGCTACAACAACGGCATTCGTTTTTTCGGCAATATTGTTCACATGGTGGTAAAATGACCATACACATTGACCCCAGGACGTGGTCGCACCCGTACTGGCCTGGACCCGAAAGACGCGAGAGGAGCTTTTCATGGCATACGACAAGATCGTGATCCCCCAGGATGGGACGCCCATCAGTGTGCGCGCAGGCGAGTTGGTTGTGCCCGACAACCCGATTCTGCTCTACATCGAAGGCGACGGCATTGGGCCTGACATCACCCGTGCCAGTATGCGCATTTGGGACGCCGCCGTGCAGAAGGCCTACGGCGGTCAACGCAAGATCGCCTGGGCCGAGATTTACGCCGGTGAAAAAGCGTTCGACATTTACGGCGACTATTTTCCCCAGGAATCGCTGAATGCCATACGCGAGTTCTACGTCGGCATCAAAGGCCCGCTGACGACGCCCATCGGCGGGGGATTCCGCAGCCTCAACGTGGCGCTGCGTCAGGAGCTTGATCTCTACGCCTGCGTGCGCCCGGTGCGCTGGTTCCCCAACGTCCCTAGCCCGCTGCGCCACCCCGAAAAGGTGGATGTGGTCATCTTCCGTGAGAACACCGAAGATGTCTACGCCGGCATCGAGTACAAGGCCGGTACGGCGGAAAACGCCAAACTGGCCCGTTTCCTGCGCGAGGAAATGGGCGCCCGCTTCTTCGAAGACGCCGGCATCGGCATCAAACCGATCAGCGCCTTTGGCACCAAGCGCCTGATGCGCAAGGCGTTTCGCTATGCGCTGGAGTATGGCCGCAAGAGCGTCACCATCGTGCACAAGGGCAACATCCAAAAGTTCACCGAAGGGGCCTTTCGCAACTGGGGCTACGAAGTGGCCAAAGAGGAGTTCGGCGATGTCACCATCACCGAAGAAGAACTGTGGCAGCCGCCCTACAACGGCAAGGCGCCCGCCGGCAAGATCGTCGTCAAGGACCGCATCGCCGACATCATGTTCCAGATGATGCTGCTGCGCCCGGACGAGTTCGACGTCATCGCCACGCCCAATCTGAACGGCGACTATCTCTCGGACGCCGTCGCAGCCGAAGTGGGCGGCGTCGGCATTGCCCCCGGCAGCAACGTCGGCGACTACATGGCCGTCTTCGAAGCGACGCACGGCACCGCCCCCAAGTACTCCAACCTCGACAAGGTCAATCCCGGTTCACTGCTGCTCTCTGGCGTCATGATGCTGGAGTACATCGGTTGGAAAGAGGCAGGTCAAGCGATCATCGAGGCCTACATCAAGACCGTCGAGCAGAAGATCGTCACCTACGACTTTGCGCGCCAGATGGACGGCGCGACCGAGGTCAAAACCTCCGAATTTGCCTCGGCCATCATCGCGAATCTCTGAACGCCGACCGCTGGCTGCGGAAGCTGGCCTTGCGCGGCCAGTGGTCTCGATTTCGTCAGTCCCAAAGGGGGTTCTATGACAGCGCTCTTCGAATCGCTGTGGCGGGGCATTACCTACCGTGGTCGTGAGGGCCACTGGGCCTGGATGATGCACCGGGTCGGCGGATTGGGCATTCTCTTCTTTTTGTTCTTGCACGTGTTCGATATTTATCTGATGAACCTGGGCGAGGAGACCTTTTCCAAGTTTCTCTTCCTCTACAGCGGCCCCCCGTTCAAGGTCATGGAAGTGTTCCTGATCTTCGGCGTACTCTATCACGCCGTCAATGGCCTGCGGATCATCATCATTGACTTCTGGCCATCGTCCACCCACTACCAACGGCTGATGTACCGCATCACCCTGGTCATCGTTCTGATCATCTTCGTGCCGGCGGCCGTCGTGACGCTGAGCAGCATCTTCAAACCCGCATAGGAGTCAGCAACATGAGTGCGCTTTCACAACACCGCGTGCGCGGCCGCAGCTTCGAGGCGCTTTCCTGGTTCTTCATGCGCTTTTCGGGCCTGGCCCTGATCCTCCTGGCCGTCTTTCACCTGCTCTACATGCACCTTGTCCTGCGCGTCGAGGAAATCACCTTCCTCGTCATCGTCGAACGTTGGACCGGCCCCGCCGGCTGGTTCTGGAGCCTGTACGACCTGCTGCTGCTGCTCTTTGCCTTCGTACATGGCGCCAACGGCGCACGTTGTGTCATAGACGACTACGTGCGACGCCCCGGCTGGAATCTGGTCATCAAGTCCGTGGTCTACGCCCTCTGCGGTCTCATGATCGTGATGGGCGCGGTCACCATTCTGCGTTTTCACATCTCAGCTTGAGAGGGAGATCCATCATGCCAACCCATCAGTTCGATGTCGTCATCGTCGGCGCCGGCGGCGCCGGTTTGATGGCTGCCCTCTACGCCTCGCAGGGCGCCAAGACCTGCGTGGTGAGCAAACTCTATCCCACCCGTTCGCACACCGGGGCGGCGCAGGGCGGCATCGGCGCCGCGCTGGCCAACCTGGAAGAAGATCACTGGGAATGGCACGCCTTCGACACCGTTAAGGGCAGCGATTACCTGGGCGATCAGGATGCAATCGAATTCATGTGCCAGGAGGCGATCAACGTCGTCTACGAGCTGGAGCACATGGGCCTGCCCTTCGATCGCACCGCCGATGGGCGCATTTCGCAGCGCCCCTTTGGCGGTCACACCAACAACCGCACCAAGAAACCGGTGCGACGCGCCTGTCACGCTGCCGATCGCACCGGCCACATGATCTTGCAAACCCTCTACCAGCAGTGCATCAAGAACAATGTCACCTTCTTCGACGAGTTCCATGTGGTTGACCTGCTCGTGACCGACGGCAAGGTCAACGGCATCGTCGCCGTGGAAATTGACAGCGGCGAATTTCACGTCTTCCACGCCAAGGCGGTCTGCTTTGCCACCGGCGGCTTTGGCCGCGTCTGGCAGATCTCTAGCAATGCCCACGCCCTGACCGGCGACGGCAACGCCATTGCGCTGCGCCGCGGCATCCCGCAGGAAGACATGGAGTTCTTCCAGTTCCATCCGACCGGCATCTGGCGCATGGGCATTCTGATCACCGAAGCGGTGCGCGGCGAGGGCGGCGTCTTGATCAACGGCAAGGGCGAACGCTTCATGGAACGTTACGCCAAGACCGTCAAAGACCTGGCCTCGCGCGACGTGATCTCACGCGCCATCTACCTTGAAATCATGCAGGGGCGCGGCATCGAGGGCAAGGATTACGTATACCTCGATGTGCGGCCGGAGACGGTCAACAAATTCGCCGAACTCGACGGTCGCAAGACGCCGGACGGCCAGCCGTTCCGAGTGACCGCCGAGTACATCGAGTCCAGACTGCCCGACATCGCCGATTTCTGTCGCACCTACCTCGACGTGGATCCGGTCAAGCAGCCGATGCCGATCCAGCCGACGGCGCACTATGCCATGGGCGGCATTCCCACCAACATGTGGGGCGAAGTGGTCAACGACGAGCAGAATACCGTGTTGCCCGGCTTCTACGCCGCCGGCGAATGCGCCTGCGTTTCGGTGCACGGGGCTAACCGGCTCGGCACCAACTCGCTGGTTGACATCGTGGTTTTCGGCAAGGTGGCCGGTGTGCGCATGGCCGAGTTCGCCCGTCAGGCCGACTTCACGCCGCTGCCGCCCAACCCAGAAGAGGAAATCCGGGCACGCTTCGAAGCGATTCGCAGCGCCACCGGCAGGGAAAACGTCGCCGACATCCGTCGTGAGATGCAAACGCTGATGATGGCCAATGTCGGGGTCTTCCGCACCGAGCAGTTGTGTCAGGATGCGTTCGACAAGCTGCAGGCGCTCAGGAAGCGTTGGCAGAACATCTCGATCATGGACAAAGGTAAGCGGTTCAACACCGAGCTGCTGGAGGCGTTCGAACTGGGCAATCTGCTCGACCTGGCGCTGGTCACGGCATCCGCCGCCCTGGCGCGCACCGAAAGCCGCGGCGGTCACGCCCGCGACGACTACCCCAAGCGCGACGACGCCAACTGGCTGCGTCACAGCCTGGCCCTGCTCGATGGGGACGAAGTCAAGCTCACCTACAAACCGGTGACGATTACCAAATACCAGCCGCAGGAACGGGTGTACTAAACCACAGAGGTGTGTGATGCAAGTCAATATCAAGATTCAACGCTTCAATCCTGAGAAGGATCAGAAGCCTTACTGGAAGACCTACCAGGTCGAGGCGGCGCTCAACGATCAGATTCTGGATGTGCTGCACCGCGTCAAGTGGTATCAGGACGGCACGCTAACGCTGCGCCGCTCCTGCGCCCACGGCGTCTGCGGTTCGGATGCGATGGTCATCAACGGGCGCAACCGCCTGGCCTGCAAGACGCTGGTCAAACACACCGGCGCCAACATCACCGTGGAGCCGATTCGCGGCATGCGGGTCATCAAAGACTTGGTCGTGGACATGGCGCCCTTCTTCGCCAAATACCGCGCCGTCAAACCCTATCTGATCAACGATCAGCAGCCGCCCGACACGGAGCGGTTGCAAAGCCCCACAGCGCGCGAGCGGTTCGATGACACCACCAAGTGCATCCTGTGCGCCTGCTGCACCACAGCCTGTCCGAGCTTTTGGGCCAACGAGGACTACATCGGCCCTGCTGCCATCGTGCAGGCGCACCGCTTCATCTTCGATGATCGCGACCAGGGTCAGATGGAACGATTGGAAGTGCTCAACGAACGTGACGGCGTCTGGCGCTGTCGCACCGTCTTCAACTGCGTTGAGGCGTGCCCACGCGAGATTGACATTACCAAAGCGATCGGCGAGATCAAGAAAGCGCTGTTGTACAGCAATTTCTAATCCCGCCGCCACCCGTGAATATCCCCGCCTCCTGAGAGCCTGTCGAAGGGGGCGGGGAAAGCCCGCATGAATTCCTACCACACCACGTCGGCGTAAAACGCACGTATCGCCAGGTCGGAGGTGACCAAGGGGCACACCAAGAGACTTGCCGTCGCCACAATCGTGCGGTTCGCCGGGTCCTTGTGCTCCCAAGCCAGGGCGAGGTTCTTGAGCCAGATCGTTTCCGTACCCCTATTTCCTATCTCCTCACCCCTATTTCCTATCTCCTCACCCCTATTTCCTATCTCCTCACCCCTATTTCCTATCCCCTCACCCCTATTTCCTATCTCCTCACCCCTATT
>CAZOLV010000010.1:33561-47737 GCA_964580725.1 uncultured Anaerolineae bacterium
CCTCACCCCTATTTCCTATCCCCTCACCCCTATTTCCTATCTCCTCACCCCTATTTCCTATCCCCTCACTTCCCCATCACCACTTCCCCATTGATCCACACCCGGCGCGGCGCGGTCAGCAGCTTCTTCAGGTGCCGCACGAACTGTTGACGGGTGGCCGGCGGCAGGGTCTGGAATCCGTTCAGGTCCAACCGGTAATCTACCCGGTCCACC
This sequence comes from uncultured Anaerolineae bacterium, assembly GCA_964580725.1. Taxonomy (GTDB): domain Bacteria; phylum Chloroflexota; class Anaerolineae; order SSC4; family Amarolineaceae; genus Amarolinea. Next base: position 33,775 of record CAZOLV010000010.1, read on the forward strand.
CAGGGACTGAGCAGCATCCGCTTGAACCCCCGCCGGTCCATTCTGGCGAAGGCGTTGTTGGCGTACCACTGAACGATGCGCGCCGCAATCAGCGGTTCGTATTGACCGCTGTGTGCGCTCTTTTCTGTGAAATCGAAGGGATGAACGAACTCGATCTGGCTGCGGTTCTTCTGCCAGAAACCAGGGGCGTTGGCGGCGATCTCAGCGGGCGTATCACCCAGCGAGACGATCTGCGGGTTGGCGGCGCCCGTGAGGATGCCGACCAGATTACGAATCTGCACGTCGAGATTGACCTGCGGCGCCGAGATGCGGATCGTCTCCCGGTCGGCGCGCAGCGTGAAATCGAGAATCATAAGACCTGGCGCACAAAGAAAGAACTTCCGAGGCCGCCAGCAAGACGCCATGCGAACCTCGGAAGTCCGGCGTGACCTACTTGTTCAGAATGTCAGCGCGCACCTGCGGCGGCTTGAAGAAATAGGTGATCAGGTTGAAGATGATGCCCACCACGGCGCCGGTCGCAATTGCCGGCCAGCCGTTGGGGAAGATGCCTTGCAGGATCGGAATGGGCAGGAAACCGTTGGGGAAGCCGATGTTGCCGCCGATACCGATGATCAGAATGACAGCGCCGATCGCCAGTTGCTTGGGATCGTACAGGTTGACCTTCTCGGCCATCATGAGTGCGACACCTTGCATACCGATGACGCCGAACAGGTAGATGGCCAGGCCGCCCGATACCGCCGTCGGAATGCTGGCAATCGCCTCGGCCAGCGGCCCGATGAAGCCGAGGATCATGGCGATGACGCCGGCGGTAATCAAGGCTGGCCCGGCGTAGTTGCGGGTGATCACCATCAGCGAGTTGTTTTCGCCGTAGTTGGTGCCCGCCGTCGAGCCAAAGAGACCGTTGATGAAGTCATCCAGACCGTCCAGAACCAGATTCAGGCCAACGTATTCGGCCAGCCCGTATTTTTGGCGGCCTTGTTCTTCTGCCAGGTGATCCACATAGAGCGAAATCTGGTAGAGGTGCGCCGTTGATTCCGGGATCGTGGCAATGGCCATGATGCCGATGCCGACGATCGCCGTCAAGGTCAGCGGGTCGTTAAAGCGCGGCAACGTAATGACCGGCGCACGCAGCAGAGCTTCTTGGCCGAACGCCTGGAAGTTGACCAGACCGAGCGGAATCGAAACGACGTAACCGATGATTGCCGCCAGCAGAATGGGCAGCATCCCGATGAAGCCTTTGCCCTGCAGGTAGACCGACAGGATGTAGGCAGCCAGCAGCGTGACGATCGCTGCCGTCCACCAGCGCATCTGCATACCGGCGTCGGTCACGCCGCAGCAGCTACCGCTGGACATGTTCAGCGCCGCCGCACCCAGACCGATGCCGATGGTGCAGGCGACGGCGCCGGTGACGACCGGCGGCAGCACGTTGTCCAACGCCTTCTTGCCGCCCGACGCACGGATGATGAAGCCCACCACGACGTTGATGATCGCTGTGGCAATGAAGCCGGCGGTGACGACCGAGATGACTTCTGGCGGAGCCACCGCGCCAGTGACGCCTTTGGCCGCCATGATGCCGGCCACTGCCGTGATGTAGCTGAAGCTCGAACCGTAATAGAGCGGAATGTAGGTGCCCAGCATCATCTTGCTGGCGATCAGAGTGATAACCGTGCCGAGACCGGTGATCGTAAGCACGGTGCTGACGGGAAATTTCATCAGAATAGCGCACAGCACGGTGGCGGGGAACATCGTCAGTACGTGCTGAAAGCCAAGCAAAACCATCTGGCCAAACGGAGGTTGGTCGTTCGGCAGATAACCCATGACTTTGGGTGCGTTCTTTGCAGCCATCGAATCCTTCCTTTGCCTTCGTAAAGTTGGGATCGCGACAGATTCAGCCAGGCGGGCGACTGTCTGGACCGATCGCCATCCGCATCGAACCGGACGATGACGCTCGTTGAATCGTCAGTCCACGCGTCGTTGGGCGCTGACGCTCATCGGGGCGAACCACGAGAATCATGGGGCGCAGACCTCCTTCATTCGAAGATTTCTGTTCGGGCAGGGGACAAGGGGATGGGGAGATCATGAACAGCGGGACAGGATCAGCGCCAACACGATCAGCGCGGCGACGGCTGGAACCAAATACAGGATAAGCCGCCGCTGCGGGTTGGCAAGCGCCTGCGCCGCCACATCGCTGACCACATCCTTCGCCACTGCCACCGCAAACTCCATCTCGGTTGGCGGCGTGTACTCCACTGCCTGTCCCGCCGATGCCGCCACGCGCGCCTCCAACGCTTTGTCGAGCGCCGTCAGCCCCTGTCGCACCATGCTCTTACTGACCGTTTCGATGCTGCGCTGACCGACGCTGGCGATCTTGCCGCCCACGGTGACATCCCCCTCGTACTTCATCAGCGTCTTGCGGCTGCCGTCTACCATCTGTTCCAACATCTGCACCCGGCCAACCCCTTTGCCAAACCCCTGCGCCCCCTTGCCCTCAGCGGTCAGCGTCAGGCTCTCCGGCGCGACCTCATCGGACACGATCACCTTGCCCGCAAAGACGCCGGTCACAGGTCCGATGTGCAGGTTCATCGCCCCCTCGAACTCGCTGTCGCTGAGCCTGGTCAGGCGCTGCGTCCCCGGCAGCGCCGTTGCCAGCACATCAGGGTCACGTATCAGCTTCCAGACCTCCTCACGCGGGCCGTTGAACAGGTATTCGCCTTCCAGTTTCATGTGCGGTCCTTCCCCTCGCCGTCACCCCAGGTTGCCGTACAGTTCGTACAGCCGATTGGGGCTGAGCGGCGATTGCATGATCTCAATCCTGTGATCGGCCGCCTGATCGGCCGTGCTGAGCGCATTTTCCACCGCGCTGACGAACGCCGCCGGCGTCGGAATGGCGCCAGCCTCGCCCACGCCCTTCGATCCCATCGGGTTGAGTGGCGATGGGGTGTTCAAGTGCCCGATCTCGATCTTGGGCGGCATGTCGAGCGCATTGGGCAGCAGATAGTCGGCCAGCGAACCGTTGAGCAGTTGCCCGGTTTCATCGTAGACCAACTGCTCGTAGAACGATTGGCCAACTCCCATCGAGACGCCGCCGTGAATCTGGCCTTCCACGATCAGCGGATTGAGTACCGTGCCGCAGTCGTGCGCCATCACGTAGCGCTTGATCTCCACCATCATCGTTTCCGGGTCAACTTCCACGATCATGGCCACGGTTCCGCTGGCCGTCGCCCCGTACTGCGGGCCGAAGTATTGGGTAGATTCCAGCCCCGGCTCGGTGCCTGGTTCCACCGAACCGCGCATCGGATTGGCGCGCACTGCCAACTCAGCCAGACTGATGCGCTGCGTCGGAATATCGGCCACGCGTACCTCGCCGTCGCTGATTTCCAGCTCCTCGGACGGCGCATCGAGCAGCTTACTTGCCAGCTTGAGGATCTTTCCGCGTACCGCCAGCGCCGCAGCGTTGACGGCGTTGCCCGCCACCACGGCGCCGCGGCTGGCAAAGGTACCCGTGCCCCAGTGGAACTGCGCCGTGTCCCCCGTCACCACGTGCACATCGGCCGGCGTCACTCCCAGGTGCTCGGCCGCCACCTGCGCAAATGAGGTGAAGTGCCCCTGGCCCTGCGTCCCCACACCCGTCGCCAGGTTGATCTTGCCGCTGTTGGCCACCGTCACGCGCGCCCCTTCGTATGGCCCCACACCGCAGCTTTCGGTGAAGCAGGCCAGGCCGATGCCCACATGCTTGCCCTGCGCCCGCAGGCGCGGCTGTTCCTCGCGCACGAACTGATCGTAGGCGATCATCTCTTTGGCCATTTGCAGCGTCGCCGGGAAGTTGGCGCTGTCGTAGACCTGCTCGGCGAAATCTTGCCCAATGATCGTCTGATGGAAGGGGAAGGCGTCCGGCGGAATCAGGTTGCGCCGGCGCAGTTCGGTGGGTTCGATGCCCAGGGTGCGGGCGGCCGCGTCCATGATGCGCTCCATCACGAAGACACCCTGCGGCCGGCCGGCGCCGCGCACCGGCGTGACGATCATCTTGTTGGTGAAAACCACCTTGTACTCGGTGTGGAAGTTGGGAATGTCATATGGCCCCATCGTATGGGTTTGGGTGTTCAGCGGCACCGTCAGGGCGTAGGGATCGTAAGCGCCGGTGTCGTGGAGGAAGACATCCTTCATCCCCAAGACTTTGCCGTCATGCGTCAGGGCCAGTTCCACATCGTGAATCTGGCTGCGCTCCTGCGTTGTGCAGACGAAATTCTCGGCGCGGTCTTCGATCCATTTGATCGGGCGGCCCAGTTTCATCGTGGCCCAACACAGCAGCACTTCTTCCGGTTGCGCCAGCATGATCTTGGGGCCGAAGCCGCCGCCCACGAAGGGCGCAATGACGCGCACATCGCTTTCGGGCAGGCCGAGCAGGCTCGCCATCACATTGCGCAGCGCGATGGGCGCCTGGGTCGTGGCCCACATCGTCAACTGCTGCATCTTGGGGTCCCACCAGGCGACATAGCCCCGATTCTCCAGCGCCGCCGCGGCGCCGCGATCCACAACGATGCGCCGGCTGACCACGACATCGGCGCGCGCGCGCGCCGCCGCATAATCGCCCTTGTGCTGCACCACGTGCGCCGCCAGATTGCTCGGCAGGTCATCGTGCACCAGCGGCGCCGCGGGCGCCAGCGCCTGTTCCAGGTCGGCTGCCGCCTCCAGCGGCTCCAGATCGGCGATGATGCTGGCCAGGGCATCTTCGGCGACGTAGCGGCTTTCGGCAATCACCACCGCCAACGGCTCTCCCACGTGCCGCGCCTTGTCTTTGACCAGCGGAATCTGCGTGCGTTTGTTGAAAACCAGGCCGGGGATCGAATGAGGGGTCGGCACCAGCAGCGGGCCTGGACGCCAGAAACTGCCCATCTCCTCGGCGGTGTAGACTGCCGTCACCCCTGGCAGCGTCTTGGCCGCCGTCGTATCGAGGCTGAGCAGGCGGGCATGGGCGTATTCGCTGCGCAGGAACGCCGCATGCAGCATCCCCGGCATCTGCACATCGTCCACGAACAGCGCCTGCCCCGTCAGGAGGCGTGGGTCTTCGTTGCGACGGATGCGTTGACCGATGTACTTGTGGCTCATCTCAACCGCCTTTCTGCGCCATGCGCGTCGCCGCGTCGAGCGTCGCTTCGACGATGTGCTGGTAGCCGGTGCAGCGGCAGAGATTGCCGGCCAGCGCCTCACGCGCCTCGGCTTCGCTTGGCTGCGGGTTTTCCTGCAAGAACGCGACGAGCGTCATCAGGAAGCCGGGTGTGCAGAAACCGCATTGCAGCGCATGGCGGTCGCGGAACGCTTCCTGCAGCGGGTGCATCTGGTCTGGCGTGCCCAGGCTCTCGACCGTCAGAACTTCGTGGCCGTGCGCCTGGACGGCGAACATCAGGCAAGAGCGCACCGGCCGGCCGTCGAGCAAAATCGTGCAGCTACCGCAGACGCCGTGTTCGCAGCCGACATGGGTTCCGGTCAGGCCCAGTTCATGCCGGATGAAATCGGCCAGCAGCAGACGCGGCTCCACCTGACGTTCGTAGCGACGCCCATTGACAGTCACAACAAGATCGAAAGAGGTGGACATGGCGGCTATTTCCCTTCTGTGCGCTCGGCGTCTCGCTTGATCTGCTGCAAGGCGCGCCGCGTCAAAACGGCGGCCAGGCGGCGGCGATAGGCGGCCGAGGCGTGGATGTCGCCGGTGGGGTCAATGTCGAAGCGAGCGGCCGCCTGGGCGGCGGCTTCGATGGCGTTGGCGTCGAAGGGGCGCCCGTGCAGGGCTTTGGCCGCCTGCGCGCCGACCATCGGCTTTTCGCCCAGGCTCAGGAAGACGAGCCGGGCGGACGGCGGGGTCACGATGGCGATCACACCGGCCAGCGGGAAAGCGCCATGCTGGCGTGCAACCTGCTGATAGCTGACGAAGCGCCGCGGCGGCAGCGGCGGGATGGCGATCTCGGTCAAAATCTCGTCCGGCTCTAGCGCGGTGGTATAGAGGCTGATGAAAAAATCGTCGGCGTTGACCCAACGATCACCGCGGGCGCTGACCAGGTGCAGGCGGGCCTCCAACGCGGCGGCGGCGGCGGGCCAGTGGCCCGACGGATCGGCGTGCGCCAGGCTGCCCCCAAAGGTGCCTCGATTGCGGATCTGCGGATGGGCAATGTGCGGCGCCATCAGGCGCAGCAGGGGCGCTCGCTCCGCTGCCAGCGCATTGCGCTCGATCGTGCTGTGGCGCGTCATGGCGCCGATGACCAGCCCGCCGTTTTGACCGGGCCGGATGAAGCTCAACTCGGCAATGCCGTTCAGATCGAGCAGGGCGCCGGGCTGGCTCAGGCGGAAGTTCATGGCCGGAATCAGGCTTTGACCGCCCGCCAGCAGCTTGACCATCTCGCCCTGGGCATGGCGCCGGGTCAGTTCTTGCAGCGCCTCGCCGATCGTTGGGGGCGCTGCATACTCGAATGGCGCTGGTTTCATTGGCCCCCCTCCCTGATGGCGACGAAGCGCGCCCACATGGATTCGGCTTCCATCGCTTTCTGCGGGTAGCAGCCGATGTAGTAACGGCCGCTCGGCAGATCCAGGATATCGCCCGCCAGGTTTTCGGCGTGCACGATGCGCTTGGGGAAGAGGTTGAGGTGCATATCCTGATAGTAGTGATCGAGTGGATACATCTGGTCCCAGTCCTTGCCAAAGTCACGCAGCAGTTTGGCATTGGCCTCAGCGAAGGTCTTGGGGTGCCAGATGCGCATGATCGTGTTCATCGGATGATCGGCGCTCACCGCGTCTACGCCAATCCATTTGATCTTCATGTCGGCAACCCACTGTGAGAAGTCGGGCGACGGCCCCGGGTGTTTGACCATATAGCGGAACTCGTCTGCTTCAGGGCTGTACCAGCCGTACTTAGCCCACCCGGTCTTGATGATCAGAATGTCGCCCGGACGGATGTCCACCACATCCTGGATCATCTGCGGAGTATAAACACTGGCATTGCTGACGAGATGCGAAATGTCGGCGATCACGCCGGGGCCAACCCAATCGGCGAGCGGAACTTCGCCAATGGCGCGCCCGGCGGGATAGAAGTGCTTTTCGCCGTCCATGTGACTGGCGATGTGGATGCTGGCGTTGCAGATCGAACCGTTGCGCCCCATGCCAAAATACTGCCCGCCCACGCGCTTGGTATAGGTGACGGTCAGCGGCACATAGTTCAGCCACTGTGGGGTTTGAGAGCTGAAGGGCGCCGTCAGGTCGAACAACTGCGCCTCTGCCAGCGCCGCAAAGAACTCATCTTCGTTCACGCCGTCGGGCGGTTGATAGGCGCAAATGCGCGCCCAGGCCGTTTCGACCTCCATGAAGGGGATCGGCATGATGGCGAACCAGGCGCGCTGATTCTTGAGACGGGCGATATCGCCCACGATCGCTTCGGCAAAGATCAGGTGCGCTTGCGGAATCGTGGTGTGGGTCAGTTGATAGTAGTCGTCGGGCGGGAACATCTCGTCCCAACTCTTGCCATACTTCTGCTTGAGCCTGGCCTCGGCGCGCTGGAAGTGGTTCTCGTGCATACGGCGAATGGGGGTGTTCATCGGGTGCTCGACGCAGCCGCAGTCCACGCCAACCACTTTCAGCTTCATCTCCAACGCCCAGGCGAAGAAATCGGGCGACGGGCCGGGATGCCGCACATAGAAGCCGAATTCTTTGGATTCGACGCCGCCCTGTGCGGCGGGATTGAAGACATCGGGTTGATCCCAGGAATAGCGGTGATAGCCGGTGTTGATGATCAGAATGTCGCCAGGGCGCACATCGGCGCGGCGCATGATCATCTCTGGCGTGTAGAGATCGTAATCCGACACCAGATCGGAGATGTCGGCCACGACGCCGGGGCCGCAGAGGGCGTGCAGCGGAATGTCGGCAATGGCGCGCCCGCCCGAATGAAAGGCGCGCTCGCCCACCAGGTGCGTGCCGACAGTATTGCTCCAGTTCAGAATCTGGCCGTTGGCCCCCTGCCCGCCACCGTAGGCTCCGGTGACACGCTTGAAGAAGTGAATCTCCAGAGATTTTTCACCCGGCCAGGGAGGCGTGAAAATGCTGCATCCCTGCGTCAGGTCGAACAGTTTGGCGTTGGCCAACCAGGTGACAAGACGATCCTGGCTCATAGGAAACCATACCTCTCTGCAAATGCCATCAGTGCATCTTCGAACACGTTGATCGGCGCCGTGACGATGCCCGCGCCGACCTGGCCGATGCCAGGCGATTTGTGCGCCACGCCGGTGTTGACGCGCGGGGGAATGCCCTTTTCCACCACCTTGCGGATGTCAATGCCGGTGGGCGTGCCGCGAAAGTCGAGTGCCGGCATGTTGAAATGCCGATGTTCGCTGTAGGTGATCTCGAACATGTCGAGCGTGGTGCGCACTGCGTCGCTGGCCGAACCGCCGATGAAAGCGACGATGGCGGGTGCGGTGGCCATGGCAAAGCCGCCAATGCCCGCCGTCTCGGTAATCGTGCTGTCGCCGATGTCGGGGTTAGCGTCCTGCGCCGTGAAGCCAGGAAAATAGAGCGCCTTGACCACACTCGCCGGCCCCGTGAACCAGGCGTCGCCCAGGCCAGAGACCCGAATGCCGAACTCTACGCCGTTACGCGCCATGGTGGTGACGATGGTGCTGCCCTCGACGCCATGTGCGGCGTCGGCCATCGTCTTGCAGGCCGCCATCACCGGGTTGAGGACGCCAAGCGCATTGTCGCCCAGCGTCGAGATGATTTGCGCCGCAACCTCGGCGTTGGGTGCGGCCTGGGCGATGTAAGGCGCCAGGCTCTTGAGGTACAGGAGCGAACCGGCCTGCAGACGGTTGTGCCCATCATCGCCCATGTGCAGCGCCTGCGCCAGCAGGATGCGCAATTCGATGCCGCCGCTCGCTCGCAGGGCGGCGTCAAGCACCGGCGCCATCACTTCGTCCAGCCAGTGCAGGCGCGCCAGCACTTCTTCGCTGTAAGCGCCCATGCGCAGCACTTTGCCCCGGCCTTCGTTGACGCCGGAAAAGGCGCGATTGCCGTGCGTCGAGTTTTCGACGATGTACACCATCATAGAAGGCGAGATGAGGCCGGCCATGGGGCCGACGGCGCTGTGGTGATGGCACGGCGCGAACTCGATCGCGCCCGATTCGATCAGCGCCGCGGCTTCGTCCCAGTCATGCGCCTTGCCCTCATAAATCAGTGCGCCCACGGCCGCGCCCTTCATCGGCCCTGCCATGCGCTCCCATGTGATCGGCGGGCCGGCGTGCAGCAACAAATTGTCGCGCATCCCAGGGATCACATCCCGCGCCCGCCCCAGACCCACCAACAACGGGCGGGCTTCCATCATACGTTCCACTGCCTGCGTATTGGCCTGTTCGATGTCAATCATATAAACTCCCCATCTCCTCGTCCCCTCGTCTCCTCGTCCCCCTACCCCACGCGACTCGCCGCCATGCGCGCCAGAATGCCAGCCAGGCGCTCGTTACCGCTGGCGGGCGGTCGCCAGTCCACCTGAACCACCGCGGCGCCTTGCAGCGTCAGATTTTCGGCGAACGACTCCAGCCCCACGTTGATGGCGGCCAGAGGCTGTTGCATCTGCGCCAGGTCCACCGGGCGCACACTGGACGCCGGCGCGGCAGGAGACGCCAGGGCGAGCAGAATCTGCCCGGCGTAGCGGGTCGCGGCCTCGTTGCTCGTCGTGACCCAGGCGCCGGCGCGGCGCAACTGCTCGATCTGCCCGTCCAGCCCCTGCGGATCGGCGTCGGTGCCAGTGACGACGACAGCCACGGCCAGGCGCCGGCCAGCCTGGGCGGCGATGGCGTGCGCCTTGCCGATGGCCGGCCCCAGTTCACTGGCCGGATCGGGATGAGCGCCAAAGCCAAGCACCACATCGAGCAGGATGACGGCGGTTGCCGGGTCGGCAGCCTCTTGCAGCAGGCGGCGGATGCGCAGGTCGTTGTCCATCATCGGGTGCAGCCGGCCCACGGTGAACTCATCTTCGCCCAGGTCAACGATGGTGTGTTCTTGACTGAGATGCGGATTAGGCAGCTTGTGGGCCTTGTCGAGCGGGGCATTGGCCCAGACCAGCGGGATATAATCCTTGAGGATGTGCTGCGCCTCGTAGGCCAGCGTGCCGCCGGAAAAAAGGCCGCGCAGATAACGCTGACCGGGGGCAAAGGGGCCGGCGGCGTCCGACGTCGTTGCGGCCGGTGCAGGCGTTGCTGCGGCCAGGCGCACGGCCAGTTCGGCGGCGTGATCGAGTCCGGCGGCGAAGTAGAGCTGTTCGATCTGCGTCGCAATCGGCGGGCGCCCGACGAAGGCCACGACGACCGGCTTACCGGCGCGTCGCGCCTGTTGCAACACCTCCTGGGCGACCGCCGGGGCCGGCGGTTTGGAGATCAACACGATCACACTGGTTTGAGGGTCGCGACTGAGCAGATCAATGGCCTGCCTGAAGGTGGCAGCGCCCACTTTTTCGGACAGGTCGCGGCCGCCGGTGCCGATGCCATGACTGACGCCGCCGCCCAACTGATGAATGCGGGCGCTGACCTGCTGCAAGCCGGTGCCCGCCGCCGCCGCCAGACCGATCGGCCCACTACGCACCTTGTTGGCAAACCCCAACCCGAAGCCGCCAATCAGCGCTGTGCCGCAATCAGGCCCCATTACGAGCAGCCCCTGCGCCGCGGCCTGTTGCTTGAGCGCAATTTCATCTTCGACCGTCACGTTGTCGCTGAAGAGGAAGACATGCTTGCCCAACGCCAGCGCCTGGCGCGCCACGCCGGCGGCATAGCGGCCAGCCACGGAGATCAGCACCCAGGCTGCATCTGGAAGCTGGCGGACGGCGGTGTCCAGGCTTTGCGGGCGGTATTCCTGACTGGTCGCTGTGCGGCGACGCGTCAGAAGATCATTGACTTGGGCAAGAGCGGCGGCGGCCGCGTCGCTGTCTTCGGCGCGCACGACGATGACGAGATCGTCAGGCCGAGCGGCGGCCGCGGCAGGCACCAGGAGGTCGGACTGGGCAAGCAGATCCTTATTGGCGGGTGTGCCCATCACCACGCCAGATTCGATCACCTTGGGGAGGGCAGCGAGTGCACGCTGCAACTGCATCAAAACAACCGAGTCGTAGTAGGCCCCTGGGCGGACTTCGACTTTGGTCTCTGCCATAGACGACACCTCGTCGAAAGCGACGCTGTCAGCGCCGCGTTGCCTCGGCAAGCGTACTGGCGCATGGGGGAAATCTGGCCGGACGACGCATCCCGAATGTGTGGAGTGAACGATCAAGACTGCATGGGGCGGGAGAAGATCAAAATTAGTATATCACATGCAATTCTGAGTGTCAATTCGCTGCGGGGGCAACCAACCCGCCCGCCGGGCGCCGATTGACTTCGCTGCGAAGATGGTGTACACTGAATCCATGTCAGAACAACTCGACTCGAACAACCTGTTGGCCCAAATTCGGGCTTTTCGCGACGAATATCTGCTGCCCCTGGAACCGCAGCTATTGCAGGAGGGGGTGGCCCCGCTCTTGCCGCGCCTGGCCGAACTGCGCCGCCTGGCGCGCACGTTGGGCATCTGGGCGCCTCACCTGCCGCCGGAACTGGGCGGTCATGGCCTCTCGTTGACCGAATTTGCCCGCGTTAGCGAGGAACTGGGACGCACACCATTGGGGCATTACACCCTCAACTGCAACGCCCCCGACATCGGCAACCAGGAACTGCTTCTGCATCACGGCTCGCCGGCGCAACAGGCCACGTACCTGGCCCCTCTGGCCCGCGGCGAGGTGCGCAGCGCCTATGCCATGACCGAGCCGGAACACGCCGGCTCGAACCCGGTGTGGCTTTCGACCACGGCCCGGCGCGCTGGCGACGACTATGTGATCAACGGCCACAAATGGTTCGTCACCGGTTTCGAGGGCGCCGCCTTCATGATCGTCATGGCGATCACCAACCCGGACGCACCTAAATTGCACCAGCGCGCCAGCCAGATCATCGTGCCGCGTGGGGCGGCGGGCGTGGAGCATGTACGCAAAATCCGCATCATGGGCGAAACGGGCGACGATTGGGCCAGCCACAGCGAACTGCGCTTTGCCGAATGCCGCGTGCCGGTCAGCAATCGTATTGGCGCCGAGGGCAGCGGCTTTGCCCTGGCGCAGGAGCGCCTGGGGCCGGGGCGCGTTCATCATTGTATGCGCTGGATTGGCGTCTGCGAACGGGTTTTCGATCTGATGTGCGCCTACGCCGCCAAACGTGAGCTGGCGCCCGGCAAGCCGTTGATCCAACAGCAGGCCGTGCAGCACGCCATCGCCGACCGCCGCGCCGACATCGCCGCCGCCCGCCTGCTTGTCATGGACACGGCGCAGAAGATCGAAAGCCGCGGCGCACATGGCGCACGCGTCGAAATCTCCCTCATCAAATTCTTCGCGGCCAACGTGCTCCAGCGCGTGCTCGACAGCGCCATTCAGGTGCACGGCGGGCTAGGCGTCACCGACGATACGCTGCTCTCATTTTGGTACCGGCACGAGCGCGCCGCCCGCATCTACGACGGCGCCGATGAAGTTCACAAGACCGTGGTCGCACGCCAGGTGATGAAGCCGTATGGCGTGGATATCTCGATTCTGGCCTGAGCAACGCCCATGAACGATGCAGCCCGCCCCACGCGCCCAGGTGAGACGCTCGACGCCGAGCGCCTGGCCGCCTTTCTGCACGACAATCTGCCCGACGCCGCCGGCGCGCTGCGCATCGAACAGTTTCATGGCGGCTTTTCCAACCTGACCTACCTGCTGCATCTGGGCGAGCGCCAACTTGTTTTGCGCCGACCGCCGTTCGGCGCCGCTGTCAAAACGGCGCACGACATGGCGCGCGAGTATCGCATTCTGCGCGCCTTGCACCCTGTCTACCCCAAGACGCCGGCAGCGCTGCTCTACTGCGACGATACCAGCGTCATCGGCGCGCCGTTCTACATCATGGAACAGGTGCAGGGCGTCATCCTGCGCAATCGTTTGCCGCCTGGTCTCGACCTGCCGCCGGCCCGCATGACGGCGCTGTGCCAGGCGCTGATCGCCAATCTGGCGGCGCTGCATCGCCTCGACCTGCACGCCAACCGCCTGGCCGACCTGGGCCATCCCGCCGGCTATGTGCAGCGTCAGGTCAGCGGCTGGATCGGGCGTTTCGAGCGGGCGCAGACCGACGACATACCGGCCATGACGCAGGCGGGTGCCTGGTTGGCCAGTCATCTGCCGCCCGCACAGGACGCGGCAGCCCTCATTCACAACGACTACAAGTTCGACAATGTGGTGCTCGACCCGGCCAATCTGGCGCACATCCGCGCCGTACTCGATTGGGAAATGGCGACCGTGGGCGATCCCTGGATGGACGTGGGGGCGACGCTTGGCTACTGGGCCGAAGCGGACGACCCGGAACTGCTGCGCAACTTTGGCGTCACCGCACTGCCCGGCAGCCTGACGCGCCAGCAGGTGATCGAGGCCTATGTCGCCGCCGGCGGTCAAGAGACGCAGCACGCGCTGTTCTATTTCGTCTTTGGTTTGTACAAAGTGGCCGTCATCGTGCAGCAGATCTATGCCCGCTTTCGCCAGGGCCACACGCAGGATCCGCGCTTCGCCGGGCTGATTCATCTGGTGCGCGCCAATGGCGACATGATGGCGCAAGCGGTCGAACGGCAGCGCGTGTCAGGTTTATGGACGCGGTAGCAGCGGTAGCAGAAGAACGAGGAGGAGAGGCAGATGCAGACAGAACTGGGAGACATGGGACACACAGCCAACCTGGGCGGTCTGGGTAACGACGAGCAGACCGAGGCTGGCCGGCGCACCGCTGCGCTCACACCGGCGGGTGCTGAGACATTACAGAAGAAGGGCGGTTCATCCGGCCGGCGCACTGCCACGCGCCGCAAGGCGGCGGATGACTCAGCAGCCAAGAAACCGGCGACCACGACGCGCCGCAAG
>CAZOLV010000010.1:47837-67643 GCA_964580725.1 uncultured Anaerolineae bacterium
AGAAACCGGCGACCACGACGCGCCGCAAGGCCACGACCGAGAAACCGGCGACCACCACGCGCCGCAAGAGCACAGCCGAGAAACCGGCGGCCACCACGCGCCGCAAGGCCACGACCGAGAAACCGGCGGCCACCACGCGCCGCAAGAGCACAGCCGAGAAACCGGCGGCCACCACGCGTCGCAAGAGCACAGCCAGGAAACCGGCCACGTTGGACGATGCGTTGGCGCAGCGCGGCGACGAAACCTACACCGAGGCCGATCTGGAGGCTGGCAAGAAGCTGGCATTGACCATTTTGAGCAAGGCTTTAGCGAGCGGCGGGCTGAGCGCGTTGATCAGCATCCTAATGCCCGGCAGCCGCGGCAGCGCCAGCAATGCGCAGTCGCTTCTGCCGATGCTCGGCGAGATTTACGGGGATCTCAATGCCGAGGAGCAGAAGCAACTGCGCGCCCTGATCGCCTGGATCAAGGGTGAATTCCGGCCCTGACGCCAGGTCAGCTTTCCCACGCCGCCGGGTCGTAAGGCGGCAGCTCGCAGCGCAGTTCGCCGTCACGGCGATAGCCGAGCGCATAACCGGCCTGCATCAGCATGTGGATTTCACTGGTGCCTTCGTAGATGATCGCCCCGCGCGAATTGCGCAGGTAGCGTTCCACGTCGTACTCATCGCTGTAGCCGTAAGCGCCGTGAATCTGAATCGCCTCATGCGCCGCCTGGAACGAGGCGTCGGTGGCGAACCATTTGAGCAGCGAGGTTTCACGGGTGTTGCGCAGCCCGTGATTCTTCATCCAGCCCACCTTGAGCATCATCAGACGACCATACTCATAGTCGCGCACCATCTTGGCGATCTTCTCTTGCATCAGTTGGTGCTTGCCGATTTCACGACCAAAGGTCTTGCGCGTGTTGGCGTATGCGACGCTGGCTTCCAGGCAGGCCCGGATCAACCCCACGGCGCCGGCGCCCACGGTGAAGCGCCCATTGTCCAGGCACGACATGGCGATCTTGAACCCTTCGCCCTCCTCGCCCAGGCGGTTGCTGGCTGGCACGCGCACATCGGCGCAGTTGACCCAACCGGTCGAACCGGCGCGCACGCCAAGTTTGCCGTGAATGTCGCCGCGCGTCACGCCTGGCCGGTCAGTTTCGATGATGAATGCGCTCAACTGGTCGTGCGGATCGGGGCGCTCCGGGTTGGTGCGCGCCACCCACAGGATGTTGTGCGCCTTCGTCGCCAGCGAAATCCACATCTTCTCGCCGTTGATGATGTAGTCGTCACCCGCGCGCTGCGCCGTGGAGGACATCGCCGCCACGTCACTGCCGACGCCAGGCTCGGTCAGGCCAAACATCGCGTATTTTTCGCCTTTGGCCTGCGGGACCAGAAACCGCTGTTTCTGCTCCTCTGTGCCCCACTGCAACAGCGCCATGCTGTTGAGACCCATGTGCACCGACATCACCACACGCAGGCTGGTGTCGCCTGCCTCCAGTTCTTCGCACACCAGGCCCAACGTCGTGTAGTCGAAGCCCTGGCCGCCGTACCGCTGTGGAAGGCAGATGCCGAGGATGCCAAGCTCCGCCATACGCGACAAAAACTGCGGCGGCATCTGCTGTGTGCGGTCGGCTTCCTTGATGACAGGGTTCACTTCCTTGCGCACGAAATCGCGCACCATCTGCTGCGCCTGCACCTGTTCCGGGGTCAATGCAAAATCCATAAGAGCGTCACTCCTTTGTGAAGAGATCGAGGTTCGTTTTTTTCTGTCTGTTCGACGCCTGTACGCCGAAGTCCTGGAGCGCGCCGCCCCTCGCTGGCCGATCACGCCGCAGACAGGCTGCCTGCCACCACGGCAGACGCCCGCTCATCAACAAGTATACCACAGAAGCGGTCGGACGGCCCATTTGCCGGCGATCTGCCCGCTGTGCCGGCGCGCCAACCCGTGACACAGCCAGGATCGTGAATTCTACATCAAGTATTTTGACGATTTTTCGACAGTGTGCTAAAATGGTCAGCGGTAGGTTGCAGTAAGCATCTGTTCGGACGTGGAGAACGCTGTCAGGCTTGCGATGCCAGGCGGTGTTCTTTTTTGTTCGCAGAGCTTTTACCTACGGATACTGGTTGGGGAGGTTGCGCAGCTTCAGTGGAAAAGCGCATGGTCGGAACTGTCAAGTGGTTCAATGGTGCCAAGGGATACGGATTCATTCTGCAAGAGAATGGTGAAGATGTTTTTGTGCACTACTCCGCCATCCAGTCGGATGGCTTTCGCACGCTCCAGGCGGGTGAGCGTGTCGAGTTTGAGCTTTGTGAAGGCGCTAAAGGCGCCCATGCCGCCAACGTCGTTCGAGTTTAGTTTTCGTGCCCGCGGGCAAAGGTGAGTGATTAGATGAGCACCAGGTTGTACATTGGGAACCTTCCCTACACTATGACGGACAACGATCTTGCGCAGCTGTTCAGCGGCGCAGGTGAGGTCAAGTCGGCTGAAGTTGTGCGTGACCGCGAAACTGGCCAGAGCAAGGGCTTTGGTTTCGTGGAAATGAAGGATGCCGCAGGCGCCGAGAAGGCCCTGCAGATGAACGGATCGTCGTTCCAGAATCGCCAGATTCGGGTTGACTCGGCCCGTCCGCGTGAACCGCGTGAGGGCGGCGGCGGCTTCGGCGGCGAGCGTCGTGGCGGCGGCTACGGCGGCGGCGGGTTTGGCGGTGGCCGCGGTGGCGACCGTGGCGGCGACCGGCGCGGCGGCTTCGGCGGCGGCCGGCGTGATCGCGATCGGTAAGAACCGATAAGGCGTCTCTTGAGCGAACGCCTTTTCAAAACAAACACCCGGAGTCTACCGACTCCGGGTGTTTGCATTCAACGGACTTTAGCGCACGTTCTTACTTCATCCGTTCGATGTACTCGCCGGTGCGGGTGTCAATCTTGAGCACGTCCCCTTCATTGATGAAGGCCGGCACCGTAATGCTGGCGCCGGTTTCCAGCGTCGCCGGTTTGGTCAGGTTGGTGGCGGTATCGCCCCGCACCACCATCGTTGTCTCGATCACCTTTAACGTGACGAATGTCGGCAGATCAACGTCCAGCAGGCTTTCGCCTTCCATGACCAGGATGGCGTTATCGTTCTCGCGCAGAAAACGCGCCTTGTCCCCCACCATGTCTTCGGAAACAGTGATCTGTTCGAACGTCTCCGGGTCCATGAAGACAAAATCGTCGCCGTCGCGATAGCTGAATTGCATCGGTCGGCGGTCAACACGCACCAGATCGATGTCAGAGCCGGCGCGCACGCGATCTTCGATCACGCGGCCGTTCCTCAGATTCTTCAGACGCAGACGCACGAACGCTCGCCAGTTGCCGGGGTTGATGTGTTGGTATTCGACGACCTCATACAACTCGTTGTTGTAGCGAATGATGTTGCCTGATCTCAAATCAGATGTCGTTGCCATGTTTGCTTCTTTTCCTTGATCTTGATACCGGGCGCACGCTCACTGTCGCAGCGGACAGGAACGTGCTACCATACCGGATTGAATCGGCCTGACATTATCGCACACGAAAATGAGATGAGCAAAAAATGAGCCGCTGCGCTCACACCACCCACGGGAGCCCTCTTACCAAATGACCCAACACCGTTCGAACCTTCCCGGCTGCCTGGCAGCCTTCGTGATCTGCCTGCTTCTCTGCGCCATTGTCGCACCCGCCAGCTTTTTGATGGGCGCCATGCTGGAGCGCAAGGGTGTTCTGCCAGACTCCAGCGCCAACCGCATTGATGAAGGTCCGCCACAGTTCCAAATCCTCTGGCAGGCGCGCGACCTCATCCAGGATCATTACGTGGATCGCAGCGCCATCGAAGATCAGCGCCTGGCCTATGGCGCCATCAAGGGCATGATCGAGGCCCTGGGTGACACCGGACACAGCCGCTTCTTGACGCCAGAGATGCGCGAGGCCGAAGCGCAGTCTCTTTCCGGTGCGTTCGAAGGCATTGGCGCCGAAATGACGACCCGCAACGGGATGCCCGTCGTCGTCGCGCCTATGGAGGACTCGCCCGCCGAACGCGCCGGGCTGCGGGCCGGCGACATCATCGTGGCCGTGGACGGCGAGGATATCCAGGGGCTGCCCCTGAGCGAAGTCACGGGCCGGATACGCGGCCCCAAGGGCACAAAGGTGACCTTGTCGGTCATCCATGAAGGCGAATCGGAAATCACCGACATCACCATGACGCGCGCCCGCATCGCCCTGGTCAACGTTTCGGCGCACATGGTGCCTGGCGCCAATGTGTTGCACGTGCGCATTGGCTCCTTCAGCGAACGGGTCGGCCAGGATTTGGAGGAGGCGCTGCAAAAAGGCCAGGCCGGAGGCGCCCAGAAGGTGATCCTCGATCTGCGCAACAGCCCCGGCGGCCTGCTGGACGAGGCGATCGCCGTCGCCAGCCAGTTCCTGCAGAGCGGCCTGGTGATGCAGGAGCAGGACTCAGAGGGCAACCGCAAGCCGCTGGAGGTCGAGCCGGGCGGCGTCGCAACCGACATGCCGCTGGTGGTGCTCATCAACCAGGGAACGGCCAGCGCCGCCGAGATTGTCAGCGGGGCGATTCAAGACCAGGGGCGCGGCTTGCTCGTCGGCGCCACCAGCTTTGGCACAGGCACCGTGCTCAATCAGTTCCGCCTGGACGATGGTTCGGCGCTTCTGCTGGCCACGCGCCAGTGGCTCACGCCCAACGGCCGCGTGATCTGGCGCCAGGGCATCGAGCCGGATCGGCCGGTCGAACTGCCGCGCAGCGCCGAACTGGTCACCCCGTCTCGCCTCAGAAACATGACCGCCGCTGATGTGGCGGCTGCGGACGATGTTCAGTTTCTGGAAGCGTTGGCGATCCTGCAGGATGCGCCTCAAGCTGTCCAGCCCGCCGGCGTCCCCTGAACCCCATTCGATCTGATCTCAGAGGAAGACAAACCATGCAATGCCCGGCCTGTCAGGCGACGATCCCAGATGGTCTTGGCGCCTGCCCTGACTGTGAACAGCCGCTGTGCCCCCACTGCGGCGCCGCCGTCCATCCCGAAGACGAAGATTGCCCAGAATGTGGCGCGGCCTTCGTTCTGACCTGTCCAGAGTGTCACAAGGTGGTAGATGCCCAGGACATCGCCTGTCCGCACTGCGGCGTCGAGTTCACCTTTCCCTGCCCGCAGTGCGGCAGCCAGGTGTTCGAAGGCGCTGACTTCTGTTCGGCGTGCGACGCTGAGCTTTGCCCCAACTGCGGCGCCTGGCTGCCCAACGACGCGCTGGCCTGCTCACGCTGTGGCCTGGAGTTCGATCTGGTGTGCCCGGCGTGCGGCGCTGACCTGGCCACCGACGCGGTGGTCTGTTCCGCCTGCGGGACGCGCCTGGACGATGATGACGACGATCACGATGATGCGTGGGAGGACAGGCCGGCGCCGGCCGCATCTGGCGCCAATATCCTCGACGGAGTCTTGACGCCGCCTTTCGGCGATCCGGATCAGCCGCCGGCGTCTGGCAATTGCCCGCACTGCGGCGCCGAGAACTATTTCGAGTCTGGCAACTGCTTGCGCTGCGGCAAGCCGTTTTGCCCGCGCTGTGGAGCGGCGGTGGACGTGAGCGATTGGAAGTGCGAGAACTGCGGCCTGGCGCTTCAGTTTAGCTGCCCCGGCTGCGGCATGACGCTGTTGACCCAGGCCAGCGAATGTCCAAATTGCGGGTTGATGTTCACGCGCAATTGCCCCCGCTGCGGAACGCGCATCTATGGCGACGCGATGACCTGTCAGGCATGCGGGCAGAGCTTCGAGATAGAAGGGCGCGCCAGCGGCGAGGTCTTCAGCGTGGCCGGTGTGCTGTTGATGGCGCGCTGTCCCGATTGCCGCGCCGAATTCCCATTGGCCAGGGGCGGGTGCGAGCAGTGCGGGCAGCGTCTGTGCATCCGCTGTGCGCTCACTTTGACCGATGCCGAGGATATCTGCCCGCGCTGTGGGCAGAAGGCGGCGCCTCTGCCGGCGGCGCCCTGTCCCAACTGCGAGATGCTGCTCGCAAGAAAGAGCGATTTTTGTGCGGCCTGTGGGGTCAGCCTCTGCCCGCAGTGCTGGCATGTGATCGAACCCGACGATACGCATTGTTTTGCCTGCGGGGCGCAGTTTGCGCTGACCTGCAACCAGTGTGGGGGTGAGGTGGACGCCGAAGATCAGGTTTGCCCACACTGCGGCGAACCGTTCGAGGAGACGGCCTAGCGCCGGACGCTCAGATGGGCCAGCGGCGGCCCGGCGCAGCGCTGTAGAGGATGCTGCCGAGAACGCCCAACAAGGTGGCCAGCACCACGGTGAAGATGGCCAACAGCGCCGCCAACACGAAGATGCCGCTGGAACTGAAGACCTCGGCCGGGGTCAGGCCAAGCGAGCCGATCAGATCGGCCAGACTGGACGGCAACTGGAGCAAGATCGCCTCGCTGCCCCCTGTCAGCCAGAGCGCCAGCGGCGTCATGGCCAGCCCAAGCAGGGCGTCGGCCAGGCCGGTGATCAGACCGGCCAGAAAGCCGCTTTGGGCGATGAGCTGTCGGGAGGCGCGCGGGCGGCGGCGCACGACGAACAACGCCGCCAGGGCGCCCACGCCGAAGTAGACGATCAAACTGACCGGTAGCAGTAAGCAGCCAAAGAACGGAATCAGCGCCAGCAGCGAGAGGACAACGCTGACGGCTGCTCCGATGATGCCGGCGCGAATGCCGGGGTGGTTTGTCAAAACAGGCTCCCTGTGCAAGAATCTGCGGCTCATCGAGCCTCGCATCGTGCGCTGGCATAACAAGTCCGCGCGCGGCGAATTATACCATGTTTGCAAA
Organism: uncultured Anaerolineae bacterium; assembly: GCA_964580725.1. GTDB lineage: Bacteria > Chloroflexota > Anaerolineae > SSC4 > Amarolineaceae > Amarolinea. The sequence goes on from CAZOLV010000010.1 coordinate 54,639, forward strand.
CACAGATTGAAATCTGCGTGCGCGAGCGACGCACACAATCTTGCCGGCGATCAATCACGATCGCGCCGGCCCACGAATAGGAGTCACCATGCCCGTTGCCTTGTCTCCAAGCGCCCAGCGCGTCCAGGATGCGCTGCGCAGCCGCGGTTTTTCCTACGAAGTGATCGAATTCGAGCAGACGACGCGCACAGCCGCTGAAGCGGCCGCCGCTGTTGGCTGCGCCGTTGGGCAAATCGCCAAATCGTTGGTCTTTAGAACCAGACAGAGCGGCCGCCCGCTGTTGGTCATCGCCAGCGGCGCCAATCGCGTCGATGAAAAGGCGATGCGCACGCTGGTGGGCGAGCCGATCGAAAAGCCGGACGCCGATTTCGTGCGCCAGCAGACCGGTTTCGTGATTGGCGGCGTGCCACCGCTTGGTCACGCCGCCGCGTTGACTGTGTTCGTTGATCTCGACCTGTTGCAGTATGACACGATCTGGGCCGCCGCCGGCACGCCCAACGCCGTCTTTCGTCTCGATCCCACCGACCTGCTGCCGATGACCGGTGGGCAGGCGATCAAGGTGACATAAGATGAGATCAGGGCCACAAGGCACGGAGCCAAACATGGTGACATTCGAGGATGTGCGCGACGCCGCCCAACGTCTGGCGGGCGTGGCGCACCGCACACCGGTGATGACCTCGCGCCTGCTCGACGCGGAATGCGCCAACCGTCTCTTTCTCAAATGCGAAAACTTGCAGCGGGTGGGGGCTTTCAAGTTTCGCGGCGCGCACAACGCCATCAGCCGCCTGAGCGCGGCCGAAAAGGCGGCGGGAGTCATCACCCATTCTTCCGGCAACCATGCCCAGGCGGTGGCGTTGGTCTGTCAACTGCTCGGCATCGAAGCGGTGATTGTCATGCCCGCCGACGCTCCGGCGCTCAAACTGGCGGCGACGCGCGCCTACGGGGCGCGGGTGACGCTGTACGATCCGGCCACCGCCTCGCGCGAGGCGATTTCGCATGAGTTGGCGCAGCGTCATGGCTACGTGTTGATCCCGCCCTTCGATCATCCGCACATCGTCGCCGGCCAGGGCACGGTGGCGCTGGAGTTGTTCCAGGAGACTGGACCGTTGGACTATTTGTTCGTGCCGTGCGGCGGTGGCGGCCTGCTGAGCGGCTGTGCGCTGGCGGCCAAAACGCTGGCGCCTGCCTGTCGCGTCATCGGCGTGGAACCGGAGGCCGGCGACGACGCCACGCGCTCTTTCTACAGCGGCGTGCGCCAAACCGTGCACAATCCGCCAACCATCGCCGACGGCGCCCGCACCGGCAGCCTGAGCGAGCTAACCTTTGCCATGATCCGGCGCTATGTGGATGACATGCTGACCGTCGGCGACGATGACCTGGTGCGCACCCTTGCCTTCGTCTGGACGCGCCTCAAGCTGGTGGTCGAGCCAACGGGCGTTCTGGGGTTGGCGGCGCTCTTGAATCGGCGCTGCGCCCTGCATGGTCAACGCGTGGGGGTCATCTTGAGCGGGGGCAACGTTGATCTGGCCGCCGCCGGGCGCTGGTTGCAGTCTTGACGGCGGCGCGCCGTCTGCTCGCCGACAGTTCGTTGCGTGTACAATCTGGGCGTCGCCTGTGCGGCTGGCATCCGGGCCTGAAATTGAACCAGCCATTCTCGATGCCGGGCGACAAACCAGATCGAAATCAGTCGAAGTGAGGTTCTCGATCAAGCATCATGCGCATAAACACATTGTTGGCTGTGGCCGCCTGCACGGCGGTCGTACTCCTGTTGGCAACCATCGCCGCCTTTGCGGCGGAGGAGCCGCTGCCCCTGATCTACATCTCCCCTCGCCCTGGCGCTATCTTCGTCTCGGCCCATGCCGCCATTGCTGTCCGCCAGGGCGATGAGATTGCCCCGGCCAGCTTGCAACGGGAAGGCCTATTCCAGGTCATCGGATCACAGAGCGGGCCGCACAGCGGCCGCGTGATTCTGGCCGATGATCGCCGCACCGTCATCTTTGAGCCGGCGCAGATCTTCGAGCCGGGCGAAACGGTGACGGTCAAGGTGGGCGACGCGCTGCGCACGCACAGCGGACACGCCATTCAAGGGGCTGCGTTCCAGTTCGACATTTCCCAGATGCCGGTGCAGGCGGCGCTGCAACCGCCCGCTCCAGCCATCTTTGCGACGGAGGTGACCACGCCCGCTCCTGCCCGGCCGGCGCAGCCGGCCAAGCCTTCTCCTTACGTGACGCTGCCCGCCGATTTTCCGGCGATCACTGTTACAACGCCGGCCGCCGTGACGGCGGCTGACGGCTTTGTCTTCATCACCGACTTCAGCGGCCCTGGCTTGCCCACGGCGGCGCCCTACGTCATGATGGTGGACAACCAGGGGGAACCGGTGTATTACCAGAAGCTGCCGCCCAATCAGGCAGGCACCGATTTCAGGCAGTGGCCCAACGGCCAGTTGACCTTCTACGACCGCAGCGTTGGGCGCTTTCGCATCCTGAACGACGCCTACAACACGGTCGGCTTCTACTACGCCAAATATCGCTGGACCGATCATCACGATTTCGATCTGTTGCCCAACGGCAATCAACGCTATCAGAGCTACGACCCCCAGGTCATTGACATGAGCCAGATCACGCCGGGAGGGTATCCCACGGCGACCGTCTATGGACTGGTGATTCAGGAGCTTGACCCCAGCCGCAACATCCTGTTCGAATGGCGCAGTTGGGATCACTTCTTCATCACCGACACCAACGTCAGCCTGACCACGCCGGTCATTGATTACGTGCACGGCAACGCCATCAGCAGCGATCTGGACGGCAACATCGTGATTTGCAGCCGCCATCTGGACGAAATCACCAAGATCAACCGGCAGACCGGCGCCGTCATGTGGCGGTGGGGCGGCAAGCGCAACCAGTTCACCTTCATCAATGACAGCCGGGGCTTTTCGCATCAGCACGACATTCGCATTCAGCCCGACGGTCACTTCACCCTGTTCGACAACGGCAACGGCCTACAGCCAGAATACTCGCGCGTGCTAGAGTATGTCCTGGATCAGCAGCAGCGCACCGCCACGCTGGTTTGGGAGTATCGCAACACGCCCGACACCTACGGCGACAGCATGGGCAATGCGCAGCGACTCTCCAACGGCAACATGCTGATTGGGTGGGGAAGCGGGCTGCCAACGCTGACCGAGGTGACGCCCGCCGGCGACAAAGCGTTCGAACTGACGATGGCGCTGGCGCATCAGAGCTATCGCGCCTATCGTTTTCCCTGGACGGGACGCCCAACCTGGCCCCCCACGTTGGCCGCAACGGAGACCGCGGGGCGCACCCGTCTGCATGTCAGTTGGAACGGCGCCACCGAGGTCGCTTCGTACCGGGTTTTCGCCGGCGTGTCGCCCAACGTCGTCATCGCGCCGGTGGGGACTGCCGTCAAGAGCGGTTTCGAGACCGAGATTGACATCACCGCGGCGACGGCCGGCTTCTGTTTCTTCCGGGTGCTGCCGGTAGATCGCAACGGGCACGACATGCTGTACTCCGGCGTGATCTCCGCCGGCGCCGGCTCGTGTCATGCGGCCTACGTGCCATTTCTACCGTAGGCGAGGAAGGGGCGGACTGTGCGCAAAACGACCGCCGGCGACATGACTTGTATCATTGCCAATTGACCGTCCGCGGACTATAAAGAGGAAATTGTGAATTGCGTGCGGTTGCGCAAGGGCGCGTGCACGCAGGGACGTTCCCGCGTGGGAGCGTGGGAGCGAAGACCATCGTCCATTGGTTGCCACGCTCTCGCGTGGGAACCAGCACAAAAGAATCTCACGGCCAGCAACGATGCTGACACCAGAATCGTTTCCGAGGAGACACATCATGCGAGAGATCACGACGATGGATGGCAACGAGGGAGCGGCATACATCGCTCACAAGGCGAGCGAAGTCATTGCCATCTATCCCATCACTCCATCCAGCATCATGGGAGAATGGGCCGACGCCTGGTCGGCTCAGGGAGAAAAGAACATCTGGGGCACTGTACCGTTGGTGGTGGAGATGCAGAGCGAGGGCGGCGCGGCTGGCGCTGTGCACGGTTCACTCCAGACTGGCTCTCTAACCACCACCTTCACAGCTTCGCAGGGCCTCTTGTTGATGATTCCCAACATGTACAAGATCGCCGGCGAGCTGACCTCCACCGTGTTTCACGTGGCGGCGCGCGCCCTGGCGGCGCAGGCTCTTTCCATCTTTGGCGACCACAGTGATGTGATGGCGACGCGGGCGACCGGTTGGGCGCTGCTGTGTAGTGGCGCTGTGCAGGAAGTGGCAGACATGGCCCTGATCGCCCATGCGGCCACGTTGGAAGCCAGGGTGCCCTTCATCCATTTCTTCGACGGCTTTCGCACCAGCCATGAAGTTTCGAAGGTGGAAACCCTGAGCGAAGACGACATTCGCGCGATGATTGATGACGACCTGGTTGCTGCCCACCGGGCGCGTGCGCTGAATCCCGATCATCCAATGATGCGCGGCACGGCCCAAAACCCCGATGTCTACTTCCAGGGGCGTGAAACGGTCAACCCCTTCATTCAGGCGACGCCTGGCATCGTTCAGAAGTACATGGATCGCTTCGCCCGCCTGACAGGGCGACAGTATCACCTGTTCGATTACGCCGGCGCACCCGACGCCGAAAAGGTCATTGTCATCATGGGGTCGGGCGGCGAAACGGTCGCCGCGACCGCCGCCTATCTCAACGCACGCGGCCAGAAGCTCGGCGTGGTCAAGGTCCGGCTGTACCGGCCCTTCAGCGCGCTCGACTTCATCGCCGCGCTACCGCCCACTGTCAAGACGCTGGCGGTGCTCGATCGCACCAAAGAGCCGGGCAGCGCCGGCGAACCGCTCTATCAGGATGTGCTGACGGCGCTCTTCGAGACGGGCCGTTTCATCAAGGTGATCGGTGGCCGCTATGGCCTGGGCAGCAAGGAATTTACCCCCGTGCATGTCAAGGCCGTGTTCGACGAGATGAGCAAGCCGGCGCCCAAGAATCACTTCACCGTCGGCATCGTGGACGATGTCACCCACACCAGTCTGGAGACCGACCCGACGTTCGACCTGGAACCGGCCAATGTGGTGCGCTGTCTCTTCTACGGGCTAGGCGCCGATGGCACTGTGGGCGCCAACCACAACAGCATCAAGATCATCGGCACGGAGACACCCAACTACGCCCAGGGGTACTTCGTCTACGACTCGAAAAAATCGGGCACGGTGACGGTGTCGCACCTGCGTTTTGGCCCTGAACCGATTCAGATGCCATTTCTGATCTCCAGCGCCAATTTCATTGCCTGCCACCAGTTCAACTTCCTGGAGCGATACGATGTGCTGGAACGGGCAGCGCCGGGAGCGACGTTCCTGCTCAACAGCCCCTTTGGCCCGGAGGACGTGTGGCATCGGCTGCCCCGCGAGGTGCAGGAGACGATCATCGCCAAAGGGCTGAAGCTCTACGTCATAGATGCGTATAAAGTGGCGCGTGAAACCGGTATGGGCGTGCGCATCAACACCATCATGCAGACCTGCTTTTTCGACATCTCCGGCATCCTGCCGCGCGACGAGGCGATAGCCGCCATCAAGAATGCGACGCGCAACACCTATCAGAAGAAGGGCGAAGCGGTGGTGCAGCAGAACTTCGCCGCCATAGACTACACGCTCCAACACCTCTTCCGCGTCGAAGTTCCCGCATTGGCGACCAGCGCGCTGCAGCGGCCGCCGGCCGTGTCGCCGGCCGCCCCGGCCTTCGTGCAAGGACTGACCGCCATGCTCATCGCCGGCAAAGGCGACCAGGTTCCAGTCTCGATGATGCCGGCGGATGGCACCTATCCCACGGGCACGACGCAGTGGGAGAAGCGCGGCATTGCGCAGGAGATTCCGGTCTGGGACACAGACTGGTGCATTCAGTGCGGCAAGTGTGCGCTGGTTTGCCCCCATGCGGCCATCCGCATGAAGTTCTTCCCGGAGGAACTGGCGGCGGCTGCGCCGGAAGGCTACAAGACGCAAAAGGCGATCGGCAAGGAATTCGCCGGGATGCTCTGCACGGTTCAGGTTGCGCCCGATGATTGCACCGGCTGCAACGCCTGCGTCTACATCTGCCCGGCCAAGAACAAGCGCGAGCCGCGCTTCAAAGCGATCAACATGGCGCCGGCTTTGCCGCTGCGCCAGCAGGAGCGCGCCAACTACGAGTTCTTCCTCGATCTGCCCGAGATCGAACGAGACCTGGTCAAGATAGATTCGGTCAAGGGATCGCAGCTTCTGCAGCCGCTCTTCGAGTATTCGGGAGCCTGCGCCGGCTGCGGCGAAACGCCCTATCTGAAGCTGTTGACACAGCTCTTTGGAGACCACCTGGTGGTGGCGAATGCGACCGGCTGTTCTTCGATCTACGGCGGCAATCTGCCGACGACGCCCTGGGCGCAGAACGCCGATGGTCAGGGGCCAGCCTGGTCGAACAGCCTGTTCGAGGACAACGCCGAGTTTGGCCTGGGCATGCGCCTGTCGCTGGACAAGCAGCACGAGTTTGCCCGCGAGTTGGTGATGCAGTTGCGCGACGCCATCGGCCCCATGCTGGCCGATGAACTGCTGGCGGCGGATCAGAGCAAGGAAAACGGCATTCGGGCGCAGCGTGCGCGCGTGGCGCAGCTCAAGGCGGTGTTGGCCGGCCTGAACGATCCACGGGCACGCGTGCTGTTGGCGGTGTGCGAGAGCCTGGTCAAGCGTTCTGTCTGGATCGTGGGCGGCGACGGCTGGGCCTATGATATTGGGTACGGCGGCCTCGACCATGTATTGGCTTCGGGACACAACGTCAATGTGCTGGTGTTGGATACCGAGGTCTATTCGAACACCGGCGGTCAAAGCTCCAAAGCGACGCCGCGGGCGGCTGTGGCCAAATTTGCCGCCGCCGGTAAAGCGACGCCCAAGAAAGATTTGGGCATGATCGCCATGAGTTACGGTTACATCTATGTGGCGCGGGTGGCGATGGGCGCCAACGACGCCCAGACGATCAAAGCATTCCTCGAGGCGGAGGCGTATGACGGGCCAAGCCTGATCATCGCCTATAGCCACTGTATTGCGCACGGCTACGACATGATGGTTGGAAGCGACCAGCAGAAGGCGGCGGTGGCGAGCGGGCATTGGCCGCTCTTCCGCTATGACCCTGGGGCGACAGCCAGGGGCCAGAACCCGTTGCGCCTGGATTCGAAGGCGCCATCGCTCAGTTTCCAGGACTATGCGTACAAAGAGACGCGCTACAAGATGCTGGCTGCCTCCAGACCGGAGCAGGCCCGCCGGTTGATGCAGGAAGCGCAGCGTGAGGTGACAGCGCGCTGGCATCTGTACGAACAAATGGCGGCAATCAAGTACGGCGACGACGACGCCAAGAGCGGCTGAGCCTGTCGAAGCCCCCCCATTCCCCCCAAGATTGGGGGAATGGGGGGCGTCTGCCCGGCGGGACCGCCAAATCACTCAAGACGAGAAGATGAAGAGAAGAGAAGAGAAAGGAAGCACTGATGGACCTCTCGACTACTTACATGGGACTCAAACTGCGCAACCCGATTGTGCCTTCGGCGTCGCCGCTGTCGCGCAGCATCAGCAACATTCGCCACATGGAGGACATGGGTGCCGGCGCCGTGGTGTTGTACTCCCTGTTCGAAGAGCAGATCGTCCACGAGTCGAAGATGCTCGACCATTTCATCTCCTATGGCAGTCACTCCTACGCCGAGGCGCTCGAATACTTCCCGGCGGCCTATGAGTTCAACCTGGGGCCGGATGAGTATCTGGAACATCTCTTCCGCGCCAAACAGGCGGTTGGTATCCCGATCATCGCCAGCCTCAACGGTGTCAGCCTGGGCGGTTGGATTGACTATGCGCGCTTGATGGAGCAGGCGGGCGCCGATGGTCTGGAACTGAACCTCTACTTCCTGGCCACGAACCCCGAACTGACGCCCGCAGCGGTGGAACAAACCTACCTGGACGTGTTGACTGCGGTCAAGGCGACGGTCAAGATTCCGGTGGCGATGAAGCTCAGCCCCTTCTTCAGCGCCCTACCCAACTTTGCCCGTCGGCTCGATGCGGCAGGCGCCAATGCGCTGGTGATGTTCAATCGCTTCTATCAACCGCAGCTCGACATCGAGGAGCTGGAGGTCATGCCGCACATCGTTCTCAGCCAGCCGGAGGAATCGCGCTTGCCCATTCGTTGGGTTGCGATCCTCTATAGCCACATTCAGGCTTCGATGGCGGTGACGAGCGGCATCCACACGCCGGAAAACGTGCTGCAGGCGATCATGGCCGGCGCCGACGTGACCAACGTCTGCTCGCTGCTGCTCAAATCGTCCATTAGCAAGATTGACTGGTTGCTGAAGAGCATAACCTGGTGGATGGAAGAACACGGGTACACATCCATCGAGCAGATGAAGGGCAGTCTCAGCCAGTGCGCCGTGCCAGAGCCAGGCGCATTCGAACGCGCCAACTACATGAAGGCGCTGACGAACTACCGGCTGTAGCGCGCAAACGCGCTGTAGCGCGCTGTGCGGCGAGTGTCCTGATAAAGACCTGACAGGTTTCAACGCAAGGACGCCAGGGGGCAGAAGTGCAATGCGCTTTCTTGCTCCCTGGCGTCCTCGCGTCCGCCGCCTGATCCACCGCCCCAATCCTAATCCTCTGCCAGCGCCTCTTCGACAGCGGCCCGCATCACTGTCAGCGGGGCGGGCTGCCCCGTCCAGCGCGCCAGGGCCAATGCACCCTGGGCAACCAGCATGCCGACGCCATCCAGGGTCTGCGCTCCATCTGCCTGCGCCTTGCGCAGCAGGGCGGTGCGGCGCGGCCGGTAGACGAGATCGGTCACGACCTGGCGCGGCTCGAAGGGCACGGCGGCGTCCCAGGGCATGGCGTCGCTGGCAGGCGTCATGCCGACAGACGTGGTGTTGACGACCAGATCGGCCTGCGCGGCCAGGACTGCCAGATCGCTGCCGAACCCGGCGCAGGCGACCTGGGCGCCGGGCAGCGCGATCCGCATGTCGGCGGCCAGCGCCTGGGCGTGCGTCAGGGTGCGATTGAGGATCGTAACGGCGGCGCCCGCTTCCAACAGGGAATAGATGACGGCCCGCGCCGCGCCGCCCGCGCCCATGACCAGCGCACGCCGGCCCGCCACGACAACGCCATGATCGCACAGATCGGCCAGGAAGCCGGGGCCGTCGGTGTTGTCGCCAAGCAGACGTGGCGCCGCCGCGTCGCCGTCACGCTCGCCCTTGCCTGACATGCGGCCAGACTGCCAAAACAGCGTGTTGACGGCCCCAATCGCGCCCGCCCGCGGCGTCACGCCGTCGAGCAGGGGCAGGATGGCCTGTTTGTGTGGGATGGTGACATTGGCGCCGATGAAACCGTGTTGGCGCCAGGCGGTCAGCGCAGTCTTCAGCGCCGCAGGCGGGACGGGCAGCAGTTCGTAGCGCCAGGGCAAGCCCAGGGCGCGCAGGGCGGCGTTGTGCATGGCGGGGCTGAGCGAATGTGCAACCGGCCAGCCTAAAATGGCCAGGTGCGCCGGCCAGCCGTGTGCGGGCCGCACGTTGGGCGGTTCGATGTTCATCAGCTAATGACGCCGCCCAATTTGACCAGCAACCGTTCGAAGCCGGGGAAAGAGTCGGCGATGCAATCGGCGTCGAGGACGGTCGTTGCGCCGGCGGCGATCAAGCCGGCGACGCAGAGGGTCATGGCCAGGCGGTGATCGCCATGCGAATCCACCACAGCGCCGCGCAGGGGCGTGGGGCCGGCGACGATGAAGCCGTCAGGCCGCGCTTCGATCTGAGCGCCGAGCTTGCGCAGCTCGGTCACGGTGACAGCGATGCGGTCGGTTTCTTTGACGCGCAGTTCCTCGGCGTTACGCAATTGACTGACGCCCTCGGCCTGGGTGGCCAGCAAAGCAAAGAGGGGTAATTCATCAATGGCGCGCACCACCAGATCGCCGGCGACCGAGATGGCGCGCAATGGACTGCTTACAACACTGATATGCCCAATGGGTTCTCCACAGACTTCCATCTCTTCACTGATCTGCACATCGGCGCCCATCTGTCGCAGCACATCGAACAAACCGGTGCGGGTGGGGTTGACGACGACGCTTTCCAGCGTCAGGCGTGATTCTGGAATCAACGCGGCGGCGGCGAGCAGGAACGCCGCCGAGGAGGGGTCGGCGGGAATCTGTAGATCGAGCGGCTGCAGCGGTTGCGACGGCGCTTCGCTGACGACGCGCCGTCCGAGCGTGTGTACGGGCGCGCCCATGGCGCGCAACATGCGCTCGGTGTGATCACGACTTGGCCCCGGTTCGGTGACGACGGTCAAATCCTGAGTAAAGAGGCCGGCGAGCAGAATGGCCGATTTGACCTGGGCGCTTGCCATTGGCAGGCGGTAGTCAATGCCGCGTAGCTGGCCGCCTTGAATGGCCAGCGGCGGCAGCGCACCCCCTTTGCGCCCCAGGATCGTGGCGCCCATTCGACGCAGCGGCTCGGCGACGCGTCCCATCGGGCGGCGGCTCAACTGCGGGCCGCCGGTCAGTACGGCGAAGATGCCAGTTCCCGCCAGCAGGCCGGCGAGCAGGCGCATCGTCGTGCCCGACGTGACGCAATCGAGCGGGGCGGCCGGCTCTTGCCAACCGTGCAACCCCTGTCCGTGGACAATCAGTTCGTCAGCCCCCAATTCCTCGACGGCGACCCCAAGTTGGCGCACGCAGGACAATGTCGCCAGGCAGTCGCCGCCGCGCAGCAGCCCGCGCACGCGGCTGGCGCCCTGCGCCAATGACCCGAACAGCAGGGCGCGGTGCGAGATTGACTTGTCGCCGGGCACACGCACCTGGCCAATCAAACCCTCGGAACGCTGCACCGTCAAATTGCTCATCGCTACGTCTCTCTCCGAATCACTGCCAGCCGGCGATGACCGCAGGCAGATCTGTGATCTGGCGCAGGCGTGCGGCCGGCTGGACTTCGTCGCTCTGCTCTCTGCGGTGTTCCACTTCGACCAGCACGCCGGTCATGCCGGCCGCCTGGGCGCCGGCCACATCTACCAGCAGCCGGTCGCCGACGTAGACGGCTGTGCTTGCTGCGCAGCCCATCTGCGCCAGCGCCTGCTGAAAAATTTCGGGGCGCGGCTTGACGAAGCCAGCCTGCGAGGAATAGACGCGCGTTGGCAGATATTCCAGCAACCCTGCGCGTCCCAGGTCGGCGTCGTGCAGGGCCGAACTCCACCATGTGTTGGAAACGAGACCCAGGCGCAGACCGGCGTCGCTGAGCTGTTGCAGGACGGCGCGCGCATCGCCGGTTACCGGACTGACCAGACGCTGGATGACGCCGTAGTAACACCAGAGCGCCCCGGTCCACTCAGCGGGGGTCAGCTCGATATTCATCTGACGCAGGGCCAACTGCAAGGTGTCATCGAGGCTGGCGCCATAGCCCTGCGCTTCCAACTGCTGGTTAGTCGTGCGCACGAACTGTCCCACCGTGCGCACGAACTCATCGGCGGAGAGATCGCTGCGCCTGGCGCGACGAATGAACCCGTGCGCCGCCAACAGCCCTTGACGGCTCGCCTCCATGAACGTCGTCTGCGGCTCCACATAGTGCAGCAGTGTGCCGCCCAAATCGAACAGAACGGCTTCGATCTTCACTCACTCACTCCTTCGCTCACTCTTTCGTTGGGTCGTCCCTGCGCTTCTGGCGTCAGATGGGTGCTGATCGGCAGGCGCCCCGCCGTCAGGGTAAGGCGTTGAGACTGGATGGCGGCGAGCGCCTGTAGAAGCGCCGCTTCATCGGCCTCCTGCAGCAGCGCCTCCAGCCTGGCCAGATGCGCCTGGTAGGCGGTCAGCGCCAGGCGCACAGCGGCGCGATTGGTCAACAGGATGTCGGCCATCATCGTTGGGTCGCTGCCGGCCAGGCGCGTGGTGTCGCGAAAGCCACTGGCCGCAACCTGCCAGAGGGTTGGGTCGGTGTCGCTCACGGCGCCGGCGGTTTGCATCAGCGCGGCCGAGAGCATGTAGGGCAGGTGACTGATGACTGCCGCCAGCCGATCATGGCGCGCCGGGTCGAGGATCAGCGGTCGTGCGCCAATGGCTTCGATCAGCGCCAGGGCCAGGGCCAGGGCGGTGCGGCTGCTGCGCGGCGTGGGGCAAAGCACGAAGGTTTTGTTGTGATAGAGCGTCGCTTCGGCCGCTTCCAGGCCAGAGGTCTCCTTGCCGCACATGGGGTGACCGCCCACGACCTCGATCATGGCGGGCGTCGCCGCCAGGGCCGCACACACCGCCTCTTTGGCGCTGCCCAGATCGAGCAGCAGAGCGCCGGGCCGCATGGCCTGGGCGGCGGCAGGAATCTGGCGCAGAAGGGTGCGCAGCGGAGTCGCCAGGACGACCACATCGGCCTGGCCGACGGCCGCCAGGTCTGAGGAACCGCGGCTGATGATGCCCATCGCCAACGCCAGGTCGAGCGTTGACTGCCGCTGCGAGACACCAATCAGCGCGCCGGTGTGACCGGCGGCCTTGAGCGCCAGGGCCAGCGAGCCGCCCATCAGGCCCAGGCCGACGATGGCAATGGGACGCTGACGAAACCGGGCGGCCTCTTCGGCCTGCATCGCGTCGCGCCGGGTAGACGCCTGCTGGTCCTGTGCGCTCATCTCAGTGACGCGGCATGAAAGGCGCAAAGAGCAAGCAGCCGTTGAGCCATTGTTGTGACTGCGTCGCGCTCGGCGTTCCATCGGAGAACCACCTGGCAAATGCGCCGGTGTTGACCAGCACCAGGCTGTCATGGCACCACGCATCCCTGCGCACGCCCAGGACGATCGGCGTCGTGAGGGACGTGGGGGTCGCCGTCGGCGTGGCCGTGGGCAGCAGCACATTGGTCGGCGTCGCCGTTGGGATCGGTGTATCGGTTGGCGTCGGCGTTGGCGTCGCTACGACCAGGGGCGTATCAGTCGGCGTCGGTTCGACGGTGGGCGTGTCGGTGGGCGTCGGTTCGACGGTGGG
>CAZOLV010000010.1:67743-78710 GCA_964580725.1 uncultured Anaerolineae bacterium
CAGTCGGCGTCGGTTCGACGGTGGGCGTGTCGGTGGGCGTCGGTTCGACGGTGGGCGTGTCGGTGGGCGTCGGCTCGACGGTGGGGGTGTCGGTCGGCGTCGGTTCGACGGTGGGGGTGTCGGTGGGCGTCGGTTCGACGGTGGGGGTGTCGGTGGGCGTCGGCTCGACGGTGGGGGTGTTGGTGGGCGTCGGTTCGACGGTGGGGGTGTCGGTGGGCGTCGGCGTCGGTGTGATGAGGTAGCTCAGCAGGAACAGGTTGTCGCTGCGCAGACCGCCGGGGTCGGGGTTTTCGAAGCGAATCCAGCGGTTGTTGATGACCGTTCCGCTCGGTCCGGCCAGTGCCGCAATGAACTGGAACTGATTGATGTCCTGTGGCGCGAGATAGAGCGAGTAGTAGGCGAAAACGGCGGGATCGCTGACTTGCAGTTGGAAAAGCCCGCTGTTGTCGCTGGACGCATTGCTCAGGAAATCGCCCATCTGATTCGGATCGTTCGATCCCCAGAGCTGCACGAACAGAAAGCCGGGCACGGGGTTGCCGTTGGGCTGGATGAGCCGTCCGCTGAACAGGGCGGGGCCGGCGGCCGTGGTGGGCGTCGCCGTGGGAGTGATGAGCGGCGTCGGCGTATTCGTCGGCGTCGCCGTAACGTCGAGAGTCGGTGTTTCGGTCGGCGTCACCGTGATCTCGGGCGTGGCCGTTTCGGTCGGTGTGGCGGTGGGCGTCTCGATCGGGGTCGGCGTGATCGTCGGCGTGTTGCTGGCGGTGGGGGTGGGTGTCGCCTGGGGCAGGCGCAGGCGATAGCTGAGGGCGCCCGTTTCGTAGGCTGCCAACGCCGGGATTTCCCAACGCACCTCGTCGCCGATCAACTGTGCGCCGCCCAGGTCGAGGATTTCCCAGGCGCCGGCGGGCAGGAGCGGCAGGGTGTTGCTAATGATGACATTTTGCACCGGTACGGCGCCAACCTGGTATTCGATCAGATAGGTGATTTCATCGCCCCAGGTGATGGGGCCGCTGCGGCTGGCCAGCAGACGCAGCGTCACGTCGGGAGTTGGGGTCGCAGTGGCGGTCGGCGTGGCGGTTGGGGTCGCGGTGGCGGTGGGGGTGGCCGTGGGCGTGGCGGTGTGCGTCAGCGTCGGTGTGGGGGTGGGGGTGTGCGTTGCGGTGGGCGTGGGGGTGACGGTGGGTGTGCGCGTTGCGGTGGGCGTGGAGGTTGGCGTCGGTGTGGGCGGGATAACGCGCGCCTGGAAGACGGCGGCGCTCGGCGCGCTGCCGTTCCAGCCGCCCAGGACGTAGATGTCGTGCCATTGGCTGACGGCGAGCGGCATGCGGGCGCGCGGGGCGGGCAGCACCGGGCCGGCGGGCAGGGGGGTCAGGTTGGCGCCCAGGCCAAAGATCAGCACGCTGGCCTGAATAGCGGCGCCGTTGGTGCCGCCGATGATGAAAAGCCGGCCCTGATCGGCGGCGCTGGCGTGATCGGCGCGGCCCTCGGGCAGCAGCGCCCCCAAATCTTCCCATGCCCCCAGGACACCGCCTTGCAGCCGCGCCCGGTAGATACGCCGGGAGACCGTGGCGGTGGTGGGGCGGCCGCCGCTGACCAGAATGGCGTTGTCGTCGGCGACGGCGGAAAGCCGGTAGAGGGGAGATGGCAGCGCCGGCGCTGTCTGCCAGGCGCCGATCATTCCGTTAGGCTGGATCTCCGCACGCCAGACGGAGGCGAGCGGGTTTTGAAAGTAGCCGCCGATGACGACGAGTTGGTTGCCGACGGCGACCAGGGCGTGGGTCACACGTTCTTGCCCAATGGGCAGCGGATTGAGAGTTTGCCAGGCGCTCAGCGAGCCGTCGGCGTTGGCGGCGGCCATGTAGACGTTGCGCTCGTAGGTGACGCCAAAACCGGCAACGACGTAGATGCGATTGCCAACGGCGGCGGCGGCATGGCTGTAAAGGGCGACGGGCAGCGCCGTGGTGGTTTGCCAGGCGCCCAGAGCGCCGTTGCTTTGGATGCGCGCGCGGCGCACGGCGTCCAGGGCAGAGCCGCCCGCAGTGCGCCCACCGGTGATGTAGAGCCAGTCGCCGATGCGGACGGCTGCGCTGCTATCCACGGCCTCGGGCAGGGTGCTGACATTGCTCCAGCCGCCGATGTCGGCGGCCGGCTGTCCGGCGCTGACTGGCCCGCGCCATGCCAGGAAGGTCAAGAGCAGGGGTGCGGCCAGGATGAGCCAGATGAGGCCAGAGTGGCGTTTGGCGCTGCTAACGGCGGCCACGCGCGGGTGCGCCTGCAAACCGTCCAGGTGCATGGTATTAGGCTCCTTTCGCGCCAGACGACGGCCCGGCGCGCTTGTGGTGTGGGATCATCAAGGCGGTAGGGTGGGTGCGGGCGTGGGGCCTTCTCCGGCCAGTTCGACGGTGAGCACGCGCGCTGAGGCCTCTGGCCCGATGCGCTTGTACGGGTTGACTTGCACGAGCGCCACAGTCCAGAAGTAACGACCGTTGCCGCCTTGTTGCACACCGTAGGCGCCGCGCAGGTCAATCGTGGCCGCATTGGCGGTGACGGGGGAACTGGCGCCGAAGTGATCGGGCTGGCCATCTTTCCAGACGCGCACCTCGAAACCCTGATTGGCGCTGAGCGGCGCGCCCGGCCAATCCCAACTGAACGAGACCAGGCCGGTGGTCAAGAAGCCGCTGGCCGGGGAGCGCAAGATCGGCGCTCGATCCACTGCGACTGGCGTTGCGGTGGGCCGGCGCGTGGGAACGGCGGTGGGTGGGCGTGCGGTAGGGCGGGGAGTCGGCGTATCGGTCGGCGCCGGGGTGGCGGTTGCCGTGGCGCTCGGCGTCGGGGTCACGCTGGGGCTTGGGGTAGTAGTGGCAGTCGCCGTGGCGGTGGGGGCGGTGGTGGTTTGCACGGCCAGAGTCGGCGACGCCGCTGCGCCGCCGTTGGCCTGCACGATGAACTGCGTGGGGGTGGGCGTGGGCGTGAGTGCGTTGGTCGGTACGAACGCCACGCTCGGCGGCGTAACCAGGTCACGAATCTGCGGCCAGAACCAGACGATGGCCAGGGCGGCTGCCACGATGCCTACACCGAGCACGAGGTAGCGCAAGGCTGCCGAAATGAACGGTTCAGCATCGGTCTGATCCTGCAGGGCCGCCGCCGCCGGCATCCGCGCAGCCGCGGCTTTTTGGTAGAGCGGGCAGGCGCGGTGATGTTGACTCAGGCAGTAGGCATCCTGATGGTCAATCTCGACGCCATCGGAACGACCGCTGGCAAAACAGACGTTGTCATGCGTTGGGTAGCCGAAATGAACCGAATGATCGAAATCGGTACCCAGGAAGGGGCAAGAATGCTCCAGATCGAGCTCGGAATCAGGCGTCACGACGGGTCCTATTGATCGAAAATTACGCTCGGAACGGGGCCGGCGCTCTGAATGTCTGATGGCCTATCAACTCAATTCAGTGAAAGGCGACCGCATTATACCACACCTTGCGCAAAACGTCCTTTTTGGCGCACAACGCTGCAAATCTACAGGGAGCGCCCCACGGCGGCGGCGACATGGCGTAGTTCGCGCACCATTTGGGCAAACTTTTCTGGTTTCAGGCTTTGCGCACCGTCCGATAACGCTTCGGCCGGGTTGGGGTGCACTTCGACCATCAGGCCGTCGGCGCCGGCGGCTATGCAGGCTTTGGCGGCGGCGGCCACCAGGTCCCATTTACCCGTGGCGTGACTGGGATCGCCCAACACTGGCAGGTGGCTGAGCTGTTTGAGCGCCGGGATCGCGTTGATGTCCAGGGTATTGCGGGTGTACCGTTCGAAGGTGCGAATGCCGCGCTCGCAGAGCATCACCTGGTAGTTGCCGTTGCTCAAGACGTACTCCGCCGACATTAACCACTCTTCGATGGTGGACATCATGCCGCGCTTGAGGAAAACGGGGCGTTGACTGCGCCCGACGGCGTGCAGGAGGGCGTAGTTCTGCATGTTGCGGGCGCCGATCTGTAGAATGTCGGCGTATTCGGCCACGAGCGGCGTCTGTTCGGGCGCCATCACCTCGGTGATGATCGGCAGTCCGGTCTGCTCGCGCGCCTCGGCCAGGATTTTCAGGCCCTCTTCGCCCAATCCCTGGAAACTGTAGGGGGAGGAGCGCGGCTTGAAAGCGCCGCCGCGCAGGATGTGGGCGCCTGCCTCTTTGACCGCCCAGGCCGTCTCTAGCAGTTGGCTGCGGCTTTCGACCGAACATGGCCCGGCGATGAGCACCAGCCGCTCGCCGCCGATTTTGACGCCGTCGAGGGAGATCACGGTGTCGGCTGTCTGAAACTCACGGCTGGCCAGCTTGAACGGTTGCAGGATGCGAACCGTCTTTTCCACCCCTTCCATCATGTCGAACTGGTCGCGGTCTACGATCGGCTTTTCGCCCACCACGCCAATGACAGTGCGCGCTTCGCCCTGGCTCAAATGAACTTTGTAGCCCATGCGCTCCACGCGCCCAACGACAGTACGCACCTCGGCCTCCGTTGCCGATGGTTTCATCACGATGATCATGTGTCTCTCCTTTGCAGCCGCCGGCCTCGACAGGCTCGGCCTCGACAGGCTTCGACAGGCTCAGCCTGCGCCGGCTCGGCCGGTGGCGTCTCCGCGCCCGATTTTCATCCTGTCGAAAATACAGCGCAGCCGGCGGAAACCCCACTATCCACATTGCCGATCCATCGCCGCGGCGATGCGCTTCAGTTCCTGCATGAGTTGCGCAAATTTCTCTGGCTTGAGACTCTGCGCGCCGTCCGACAGCGCCGTTTCCGGTGCCGGGTGCACCTCCAGGATCAGACCATCGGCGCCGGCGGCGATGGCCGCGCGCGCCATTGGCGTCACCAGTTCCCATTTGCCCGTGCCATGACTTGGATCGGCGATCACGGGCAGGTGACTGAGCTGCTTGAGCACCGGCACCGCGTTCAAATCGAACGTGTTGCGCGTATAGGTCTCGAAGGTGCGGATGCCGCGCTCGCACAGCATGACGCGATAGTTTCCATTGCTCAACACATACTCCGCCGACATGAGCAGTTCCTCGATGGTGGACATCAGGCCGCGCTTGAGCAGAACCGGCCTTTGCGTGCGGCCGACCGCGTGCAGCAGGCCGTAATTCTGCATGTTGCGGGCGCCGATCTGTAAAATATCGGCATATTCCGCCACCATCGGCACCTGTTCGGGCGTCATCACCTCGGTCACCACATACAGCCCGGTTTCCTCACGCGCCTCGGCCAGATACTCAAGCCCCTTGAGGCCCAGTCCCTGAAAACTGTAGGGCGAACTGCGCGGCTTGAAAGCCCCGCCGCGCAAAATCTGTGCGCCGGCCTCCTTCACCGCCCAGGCCGTCTCCAGCAACTGCGTGCGGCTTTCCACCGAACAAGGCCCCGCCATGATCGTCAGCTTCTTGCCGCCGATCTTGACCCCATTGAGCGCAATCACGGTATCTTCCGGCTTGGAGGTGCGGCTCGCCAGCTTGAACGGGTGCATGACAACCATCGTCTTCTCGACGCCGGGCATCACCTCGAAGATTTCCTTGTCAATCTTGCGCTCGTTCCCCACGATGGCCACCACCGTGTGTTCTTCGCCATAGATCGGATGCGGCTTCAGTCCAAGCTCCTGAACCCTGGCAATCACCGCGCCGATCTCACCGGCTGTTGCATTCGGTTTCATCACGACGATCATACTCATTGACTCCTGAACGATTCTTGACTCATTGACTCCTGAACGATTCTTGAATGATGCAGAAAGGAGCGGTTTACCGCCCAAGAAAACTGTCAAATTTGCAGCAGCGCATCTTGCGCCATCAGGTCCATGTTGGGCATGCGACCGGCCGGGTAAGATCCGAGCAGTTTGACGAACGCCGCGCGGGCCAACAGCGCCACCAGCGCCTCTTGACAAGCGCCCTGGCGCCAATCGCCCTCGAAATCGAGATAGAAAACATAGTGCCACGGGCGATTGCGGCGCGGCCGGCTCTCCAGCTTGGCCAGATTGATGCCGCGGCTGGCAAACTCACCCAGGCAACCGTGCAAAGCGCCTGGTGTGTGCGGTGTGGCAAAGACAAGCGAGGTCTTGAACGGTTCGCCCGCCGCCGCCGGGACAGGCAGCGCCGCGCCGCGCTGCGCCACCACAAAAAAGCGCGTGAAGTTCCACTGGATGTCTTCAATCCCCTCCTCGAGGACGGTCAGACCGTAGGTGCGGGCGGCCAGCGCGCTGGCAATCACCGCCACGCCCGGCTCTGAATGCTGCGCCAATTCTTTGGCGCTGCCGGCCGTGTCATACCACGGGATGGCGCGCCAACCGTGCTGATTCAGGTAACGCTCGCATTGCGCCAGCGCCTGCGGGTGCGACCTCACCTGCTGGATGTCGCCCACGCCCACGCCGGGCAGCGCCAGCAGATTGTGGCGCACGCGCAGCAGAATCTCGCCCACGACGGTCAGGTCACGTTCTAGCAGCAGATCGTATGTCTTGTTGATCGAACCGGCCACCGAGTTCTCCACCGGCACGATGCCGAACGCCGCGCCCCCATGTTCCACCAGGCCAAAAATGTCCTCGAAGGCGTGACAGGGCAGCGTTTGCACCTGCTCGCCAAAATGCTGGTGAATGGCCTGTTCCGAATAGGCACCGTGTTCGCCCTGAAAAGCGACGCGGGGCAGCGGGTGTTCGTTCGCTGCGCTCGGCGCCGGCGCGGCGACTGCCGTTGGATCGTGATGAGCTGGCATGTCTGTTTCCTCCTGACGATGATGATCATTGGCTGCCCCCGCCGCCTGTGCAGCGAGCGGCTCCACGGCGGCGGGCGCCAGGGCTGCTGTGACGGGAAGCGGGTCCGAATCGCCGGCCGAAATCGCCGCCGGCGCCGCATTTTGGGCCAGCCGGCGCTGCTGCCAGGCCTGCATCTGGCGCTCGATCCACTCAGCCAGGCTGGGCCAGTCTACCGGCGGCAGCGACGCTTTGTCCGGGCGCAGATGGCGCGCCCCGCGCACATAGACGTGATGCAGATCGGCGGCTGGACGGTCGGTGTTCCACAACACCAGCACGCGTACACACATCCCCAGCGCACCAGGCACGCTCATCTCGTGACCGCACATCAGCGCCGCGTCCAGCCAGCCGAGTTGGCGCGCCGCAAAGGCAGGGAACTCGCTGTTCAGATCGCTGGTTGTCGTGAAGAACGCAGCGCCGACATCCTCCGGCCGGATGCCGTTCAGCCGAATCATCAGCGCCAGCATTTCGCGCGTGCGGCGCAGCACTTCCTCGCGCGTGTTGCTGTCAACCGTCGTTGCGCCGCGCACCCCGCGGCAGGTAATTTTCACAGATTCGCTCCCCCCTTGCTTTGCTTGCAGCCCTGGCCAATACTCAGCAACCGTCACCAGCCCTGGTGAATTTTCTTTGACCAACAAAAAAGCGTGGGCTTGTCGCTCCACGCTCTTTTGACCGTCCTGGTCGGTTGGGTCTGTACGTCGTTGTCACTCACCCCGTTGCGTGGGCGTCAGCCTGGCGGCGCTGATAGGCGCCAAAAGCATAGGCAAAATAAAACCCACGCCAGACAAAGCGGCGTGGGTTGGAGAGGCGCAGGGCAACCGGCAGCGAACGGCGCACAGCAGTGTGAGCCGATTGCTGATTCCATTGCCCTAAACCTGAATCTGAACGAATCATCATTTTGCCTTTTTCACGCAACGCGTCAAGAGTGCGCGCATGTTAGCACAGGTCACTGGAATTGTCAAAGTGACGAAAGCAAGCCAGAGCAGGCAACTGGCGCCTGGCCAGCCGCCCCACAGCCGCCAGGATGGCGCACAGCCCGGCCGCCGTCAGCAACAGCAGCCGGCGGCTCGGCCCGCCGGCAGCCGAGGCACTGACCCTGAAGTCCCGCACGCTGACCGCCGTGGGTGCTTGCCACACCGCGTTGACCGGGCCAAAACGCTGCGCAACGCCGTCGAAACCGACGACATCGAGCCAGTAGTAGTGTGCCGCGCCGGCCGTCAGGCTGGCCTGATCGAGCCAGGCGTAGGCGGAACCCTGACTGCTGCCCGGTGCCTGGGCGGAGATCAGGCTGCCGTTCAAGCGGACATCTGGCCCGGCCGCCGATAGCCCGCGCCAGAGATCGAAACCGGCGGTGTCAAGCTCACTGACCGTTTCCCAGGACACCAGGATGCCCTGGGATTGCGTCTGTGCGCCGAGGTCGGCCAGTGCGGCCGCCAGCGGGGCGTTGTTCTCCACGGCCCAGTCGGAGAAGGCGGTCACGTTTTGGCGGGTGACGCTGTTCGACGTATGTGAGGCGTGCGCACAGTCCCATGCCGCCTCGCTGAAACGACACACATGGTCGTTGTCGTCGGGGCCGAAGGTCGTGGGCAGGGTCAAATTGACGCCGAAGCCGCTGGCCGGGGAGCCGGCGCCATTCAGTCCCTCGATTTGCCAGTAATACCCCGTTTGCAGCCCCGCCGTGGCCTGCGCATGGTTCTGATTACGACGCTGCACATTGATCTGCGCCAGATCGCCGGCTGTCGTCACACCTACCACCACCGGCAGGTTGTTGGCGTAGAACGTGTAGGTTCCCAGGCCGTTAATCGTCTGCGTGACGGCCGGCGTCCACTGCGCAATGTAGAAGGCCGGCTTACTCCCTGCCAGCGTAAAATCACCACCAGCGAAGAGCCTGCCCCGACTGCTGTCCAGCGCCAACGCATAGGCGACGCTGTCCAGACCACTGCCTTGCGTTTTCCATGCGGCGCCATCCCAGAAGGCGACATGATTGGCGCTCTGGCCGCCGGCGCTGGCGAAATCACCCCCCGCGGCCAGGCGGCCGGAAGCATCTCCGGCCAGCGCGTAGACCGTCCCGCCCACGCCGCTGCCCAGGGCGCTCCAGCCCGAACCGTTCCAGACGGCAACCCGGTTGGCGCTGACGCCGTCGGCGGTAGTGAAGGCGCCGCCCGCCGCAACCAGGCCGCTGCCCAGGCGTGTCAAGGCATTGACCACTCCGTTCATACCGGTTCCCAGCGGGCTCCAGGCGGCGCCGTTCCAGGCGGCGATGTAACTGGCGCTGTTGCCGCCAGCCATCGTAAACCACCCACCTGCGATCAAATCGCCGTTGTCGGCGAAGGTCAACGCTGTCACATAACTGGTCATGCCGCTGCCCAGCGGGCTCCAGGCGCTACCGTTCCACAGTGCAACCCGGCTGGCACTGGCGCCGCCCGCTGTGGTGAAGGCGCCGCCGGCGTAGACATTGCCGCTGTTGTCCACAGCGAGGGCATCCACCGACCCATTCAGGCCGCTGCCCAGCGGGCTCCAGGCGCTGCCGTTCCATTTGGCGATGCGGTTGACCGTCACGCCGCCGGCCATGATGAAGGCTCCGCCGGCATAGAGATTGCCGCCGCTGTCCAGGGCCAGCGCCTTGACGGCGCCGTCGAAACCGGCGCCCAATGTACTCCAGGCGCTGCCGTTCCAGCGGGCGATGCGATTGGCGCTGCTGCCGCCGGCGACGGTGAAGTATCCGCCGGCAATCAAGTCACCGTTGCTTTCGATGGTGAGCGCCGCAACGGTGCTGTTGCAGCCGGCGCCGCCTGTCCCTAGGGCGCTCCAGGCCGAACCGTTCCATTGGGCGATGCGGCTGGCGCTGGCCCCTCCCGCCGCCGTGAACCAACCGCCGGCGTAAAGCACGCCGCCGGTCACAGCCAGCGCGCTGACTGAGCCGTCGGCGCCGCTGCCCAGGGCGCTCCAGGCGCTGCCGTTCCAGGACGCCACGCGGCTGGCGCTGTTGCCGCCAGCCTGCAGGAAACTGCCGCCAGCATAGATCATGCTGCCACTGCCGGCGGCCAGCGCGCTGACTGAGCCGTCGGCGCCGCTGCCCAGGGCGCTCCAGGCTGCGCCGTTCCAACGCGCAATGCGACTGGCGCTGTTGCCGCCAGCCGTGGTGAAGGCGCCGCCGGCGATCAGATCGCCGCCCGTGATGAGCAACGCATAGACGGCGCTGTCCATTCCGCTGCCCAGTGTGTTCCAGGCCGCACCGTCCCAACGGGCGATGCGGTTGGCGCCGCCACCGCCGACCTGATCGAACCAACCGCCGACGAACAGATTGCCGCTGTTGTCGAAGACCAGCGCATTGACCGCATTGTTGGCGCCGCTGCCCAGAGCAGTCCAGACGCTGCTGTCCCACAGCGCCACGTAATTGGCGCTGCTGCCGCCCGCCAGGGTGAACTCGCCGCCGGCCGCCAGCCGGCCGCTGCCGTCGATGGCCAGGGCATAGACGGTGCGATCCAGGCCGCTGCCGAGCGCGCTCCAACTGGTTCCGTTCCATTTGGCCACATAGTTGGCGCTGACGCCGCCGGCCTGGGTGAAGTTGCCTCCGGCGTAGATATTGCCGCTGTTATCAACCACCAGCGCGTTCACGGCGCCGTTCAACCCGCTGCCCAACGCGCTCCAACTCGACCCGTTCCAGCGGGCGACGTAATTGGCGCTGACATCGCCCGCGCTGGTGAAGTAACCGCCGGCGATCACGTCGCCGTTGCTGGCCACAGTCAGGGCCGTGACAGAACTGTTCATGCCCGGCAAGTGAAAGCCGATGCTCCAATTTTCGTTGTCGGGGTTTTCCAGCGTCAGGCCGGAGGAGATGGCCGGCGCGCGCGCCGGCGCCAGGCGCGTCGTCGCAGCGCCCGCCGAAGGCGGCGCCAGCAGCGACAACACGATCAACCAGATGAGCGCCAAAGAGCCGTGGAGTGGATGTGGGAACGGTGCAGCAGGCGCCGTGTGCGATTCTGAATGGATGCGCATGCGGAACTCCTGTGTCGAAAGCTGGTCACATTGTCGCGCACGCCAGGGCGTGTTGAACATAGAGATTTCGTACCAGTCAGACAGAGGGTTGTCCAATGCCTGTCCGCCGTTCGTAGTGGGCGCTTGAGCGCCGTCGTTCGTAGTAGGCGCTTGAGCGCCCTCGTTCGTAGTAGGCGCTTGAGCGCCGTCGTTCGTAGTAGGCGCTT
>CAZOLV010000011.1:0-1729 GCA_964580725.1 uncultured Anaerolineae bacterium
GGGGGGCGAAATGAATTTTGCGGTACGGGATGGCTTCAGGCCTGGCTGGCGGTGATGCGGGGCGTGGGCGTGGGTTTGCGCAGGCTGAAGAGGTCGCCCAGGGAATGATGCTGGCGATGGAGCAGCCAGACGACGATCAGGCCGAAGACGAAAGTGGAAGAGGCGGTTTCGATCATGTGACTCAGGCGCACGCTGGCGCTGGGCAGCAGCGGGTTGGCCAGGATGTGACCGATATTCTGCGGCACGCTGAACAGCAGCCCAACCAGCAGCGCCGTCATCCAGGGGGTGACGCGTGAGCCGCGGATGATGGGCAGGGCGCACAACGTCCAGAGCAGTGCGCGCAGGATTTGGAAGGCGAACAGCGCCGGATCGGTGCGCAACGTTTGGGCGATGTTGGCCAGGAACGACCCCGCCTCACCAGGCTGACCATAGAAGGCGCGCAGTTCTGGATTCTGCCAGGCGATGAAGAAGCCCGCACTCCAGTAGAGCGCGAGATAGGCCAGGGCGATGATCGCTTGCTTGCCCAACCACTGCCGCACAGGCATGATCAGCGCCTGATTGGGCGTGTCGCCGGCGGCCGGTCGCCATTTGCCCAGAATCCAGACAGCCAACGGGATGAAGACGAAGGCGATCGGAATGCCCATCAAGAAGAGGCGCGGGAGCAACTGCGGGCCGACGGTGATGGACGAAAGGAAATACCAGGTTTCGATCTGCATCAAGAAAGTGACTGCGCCGTAATAGGCCAGCGCCAGGCTGATGGCCAGCTTCCAGCCTGTCCAACGCGAGGTCAGAATCAGCGCGGTAATGACCGACAAGCAGGCCAGGCTGACGATGAGCAGGCCGCTTGTCTCGGACACCAGCCCAGGCTCGGCCGCGGCGGCGTCGGGCATGACGCCGGAGACCGCCAGTGAGCCGATGACGAAGAAGATGACGAAGAGGATGTACAACAGCGCGAACTTCAAGACCGATGCAGTAGATGCAGTAGATGCAATGATGAGCGAACGAACGCGATCCATGTTTTGCTCCTGATGCGATTGATGAAGCTGGCAGCAGCCGCTGTCAGGCGACTGCTGCCGGCTTGTTCTGGTGAACGGCCGGGGTTCGGTTGGGGTGAAACGAGTGTCACGACGGCGTTTTTTCGGCCTGCAGACTGACCAGGCTCAGGGCGGCCAGACCGATGCCCAACATGGGGACGGCTGTCGTGACGTTCAGGACGCCGAGGGTGTTGAGGACGATGATTGCGACTCCCATGGCCAGGGCGACGCCCTTCAGTGTGATTTGGACGATGTGGTTGAACATGATTTTCTCCCGTTTCTGTCTTTCAAGCGATCTCTCAAGCAGTCTATCGAGCGATCAGGCAGGACACTCGATGCGCAATGGCGCCGCGTGCTCTGCGTCCTGCGGGGGAACTGGCAGCCATGTGACGGCAATGAGCGGCGCCCCCATGTCACGGATGAAGCTGAGCAGGCCGAACAGGCTGGCCTGATCGCGTACAGTTCCTATGACCGTGGTGACAGCAACCGGTCCTGCGCCCTCGAACTCTACGGCGGCGCCGATCAGCCAATCGCTCCAATCGGCGGAGAGGCGCCCCTGCAACTGTAGGCGGTAGCGAGCCGGTTCAGTTGACATCAATCGCTGCGTGTTCATACGCACAGAATGATAGCCGCACGATGGCCGGGCGACATCGTCCGAAAGCAGGATTGGGGAGTAGGATTGGGAGTAGTAGGGA
>CAZOLV010000011.1:1829-45504 GCA_964580725.1 uncultured Anaerolineae bacterium
CCGGGCGACATCGTCCGAAAGCAGGATTGGGGAGTAGGATTGGGAGTAGTAGGGATTGGGGAGTAGGATTGGGAGTAGTAGGGATTGGGGAGTAGGATTGGGAGTAGGGAAGGCTGGCTGCGGCCCCTGCCGTCAGGCGTGTACCGCCCGTGTGAACGCCTCGGCCGCCCACTGGTTGATGCTTTTGCCGCTCACTCGTGCCGCGACCGCCACCGCTGCGTGAATCTCGGGCGATACGCGCAGCATGAGCCGACCCGAATAGGGTTTCTGCGGTGCACGCATGAGCTTTTCACAGGTCAGCAGATAGTCCTCGACCACTTCTTCGAACGCCGTGCGCAATTCTGCCACCGACTCGCCGTGAAACCCGACCACGTCGTTGATGCCGGCGACATGGCCGATGAAACGTTGCCACGACACCCTTCAACTCGAAGCGCACCCGCGATCCGCTGCCTTGTACCGTGCGTGCGCCCACTGCGAGAAAGGACGCCTCGATCGCGCGCCATTCCAGTGACGTGGGTACAGGTGTCTGAAAGATCTTGTCCAGGGTTGCGCTTTGGCGTTGATTCATGACCGCATGATAGCACATTGCGCTATCGTGTACAAGCGGGAAGATGTCGCTTGAGGAAACCTTTCGCTCACCTTCTGCAGTCACTTCGACACCCAGTGCTGCCTGCAACTTGGGCGGTTTCTGAGTAAACTGGGTTGGGTGGTTTCAGAATTCAAGATCGTTCTGCCGAG
This sequence comes from uncultured Anaerolineae bacterium, assembly GCA_964580725.1. Classification (GTDB taxonomy): domain Bacteria; phylum Chloroflexota; class Anaerolineae; order SSC4; family Amarolineaceae; genus Amarolinea. The sequence continues at coordinate 2,568 of CAZOLV010000011.1, forward strand.
AACGAATTGCGGCGAGCAATTCTACACGGATCTTTGTCAATTGGACCCGACCCTCCGTTAGCGAATCAAGATCATTGACCAGGATATCCATGAACTGTACAAGAGCCTGTTGCGCCGCCTTGAAATCATAGTGCGGTAATGTGCCGCCCAGGCGAACCTGCATCTTCTGATCCGCCTCTTTTTGGAAGAACTGATAAGGTCGTTGGCCGTGATGACTATCGGTGAACATCTTCATGATGCTGTGGCGCATGTAGTGCAAAAGCTCGATTGCGGACCAGAGATATCTGCGATGCAAGGCGCTGTCCACTTCGAGTGCATAACGAATGCACCGATCAAGTTCTCTACCAAGCGGTTCATCCTCCAACTTCCGATTGGCTCTGCCTGCGGCTTCGATGGTAGATCGCTCAATTTGCCCCAACAGAAGTACCATACTGTCAACGATATTGGGACTTGTGTTTCGGAGAGGATGATATCGAATGGACAACTCCATCAATGATCTGAAGACAACATCCGCATCGTCATCATCAGGGATCAACAAGGCAATATGTTCATCAATCGCCGCAAAGGAGGCGCCCAAGTGGATCAGTTCTGTCTCGACGGCAATGTTGGCTTCGTCTGCTACCACCACGTCGAGATCAAGGTCAGAGTAGCCATCCCAATTCCCACGACCCAGGGAACCAAAAACAGTAATGGCCAAGATGCGAGGATCGTTTTCATAATAGGATAGGATGACATGGAGTATTCGTTGGTGCTGCAATGTTCCAGGCAAATCCTCTAATTTGTACACTCTTTACTGTCCTTCGTGATTCATCAGCCATCCAACGGCCCGCCTTACCTGTGCCGCCGCGCCCGTGACTCGCCCGCCAAGACAACCGCAGCCGCGGCGGCAGGTGCAACTTTCCCTGACTGACGCGAGCAGTCTTCCTGTGTCTCAACCGGGGCTGTTTCCTGGCAAGCCCGTATTGATTGCGTCCGAGCCAATATAATCGCCCTATTGCCCCACTCGATATGTTGAGTTCGCAGCCCGGCCCGTGTGTGGAGCCGCATCGTTTTTCGGACATTTCAGGCTCCTGTGCGATTTGATCTGTACTCAGTGTGCAGATGACATGGTCATGGCGGTGTAGGCCAGCTCGAAACCGGCGCGCAGCGCGTTGTTTTGCGAAATGGCGCCAGGCCGGGTATGCACCAGGGCCACGTCGCAGCCGGCCGCGGCGGCGACGGCCAGACGCACACGTAACAGGGCTGTGTGCAGGCCGCGCCGGCGATACGCAGGCAGCGTCCCCGCCGCCATCAGGCACGCGACGCCTGCGCTCATGGCCAGCGCGCCGCCGCTGACCATCTCGCCGTCCAACCAGGCCAGGAAGAGCTGTGTGTTGGGCTTGAGCGCGCTGCGCACGACCATGAAGGAGACGCCATCCGGCTCGGCCCAATCGCCGCCGGCGCCGCTGCGCTCGAACCAGAGCCGGGCTTCGTCCGGGCTGGCCGGCGCGATGCGCAGACCGGGCAGCGACGGCGGCGCGTCTGGCAAGGCGTCGAGCGAGCGGACGAAGACGTTCAAGAAGTCGTCCACGCGATAGCCGCGCTCGCCCAACAGGGCCAGGGTGGCCGCTTCGACGAAGGGCGTCAGGCGCAGACGCGCGGGCAGGCCTCGTTCACGGTAGAAGGCCTCGATTTCATCCAGTTCGGCGGGCTGCGCCGGCCCGTCCAGGCCCCAGCCGTAAACCCGACTCAACGGCGCATTGCGCCCGGCAAAGACGGCGCAGCCTGCGCCCACCGGCAGCCAGGCGGCTCCCGTGGCCGGGTACGATTGCGCCTGGATGCGCACATGCTCACGGCTGCTCCAGGCCTCGTGCAGTTCCAGCCGCCGGGCCAGGGTGAGGTCAGGCAGGATCATGGCCAATCTCCTGTGCGCCGAGGCGGCATTTCGGTCAGGCGTGCACGCGCGATGGCCTGGGTCCGGCTGGTCACGCCGAGCTTGTTGAAGATATTGCCTACGTGGGTCTTGACCGTCGTCAGTGAGATGACGAGACGCCCGGCGATCTCTTGATTCGACAGGCCGGCGACGAGCAGCCGGAGCACTTCTTGTTCGCGCTCACTCAAGGCCGGGCTGTCGTCCCAGGCCAGAGCGGGTGCGGTCGCGCCCGTGTTGGCGAAGCCTGCCAGCAAGCGCCGGGCGTAGGCGTGACCGTCCAGGCGCGCCAGAAGGATGCGCAGTGTTTCGCCTTCATCCACGAAAATGCTGAAGTAGCCCTCTGGCGCGGCTATGTGCAGGGCCTGGTCGAGATGGGCCAGCGCCGCGGCGATCTGCCCTTGTGCGGCGCTGATCTTTGCCAACAGGATGTGCGCCTGCAGGACGCAGTGACGGCGACCACCCTCGACGGCGCCGGCGAGCAGATGGCGGCCGAGTGCGGCGGCGTCGTCCAAACGGACCAGGGCGCTGAGGATGCGCGCCGTCTCGATCAGCAACGGTTCGTCGAAGGGGGTGGGATTGGTGGCCGCTGAGAGGCGCTGTTCTGCCAGCCAGGTTTGCGCCGCGGCGCTGCGCCCCGCTTGCACGCCCCAGAGGTGCTGCAGCGCCTGTGTGCGCTTGAGGAGATATTGGTTTTGCGGCTGGAAATCGGCCAGCAGACGCAGGGCGGCGGCCGGATCGCCGCGACGGTAGGCCAGGCGGGCCAGTCCGGTCACGGCGCTGAAGAGCGCGTCCCACTGATTCCAGGCGCGCGCCATCGGCAGCCCGGCCTGGAAATGTTGTTCGGCCTGTTCCAGATTGCCCCATTCGTAGTGAATGGCGCCCAACCCGGCGTGCGCCAGGGCGGCGTAGGCTGACAGTTCGCCCGGCGGGAAGGCGGCCAGGGCCTGTTCGTGTGTGCGACTGGCGGCGCGCAACTCTGCTTGCGCCAACTGCACCTGCGCCAGATGTGATGCGGCGATGTGCAGGAGGTGTTGATTGCCCACGGCGTGCGCGGCGGCGATGGCCTGCTCGAAATCCTGGGCGGCGCGCACGACATCGCCCGCCATTTCGGCGTCCAGGCCGAGGTTGCAGACGAGCACAGGGTGCAGCGAAGCCGCCGAGTTGAACAGGCAGTGTTGGCCGGCGGGCAACTGCGCCAGGCGGGCCTGCATTGCCAGCAGCCGAGGGCGCATCGGCGCGGCTGGGCCGTCGAAGGCCTCTTGCTGGCGCACGACGAGGACTTCCAACAGGGCGGCGCGGCGATCATTGTCCAGGGCGTCGTCGCTGAGCGCTGCTTCGGCCGGGCTGCCCAGCGCCTGTTCGATGCAGGCGAGCCAGGGGGTCGCTTGCTGGCGTGTGGCGATCATGGCCCAGGCGATGGCCATGCAGAGCTGCGGGTTGGTTTGCAGGATGGCGGCGGGCAGGGTGCGGGCAAAGTTCACCATTTGCGGCAGGTCGTTGCGCTGGAAGAAGAGGCCGGCGTAGCGTTGCAGCAGCCCGGCCACGCGGGTCGGATCGGGGATGCGTTGCGCATAGCGAATGGCGGCGGCGATGTCGCCGTGTGTTTCGCACCAGTCGCTGGCGGCGGCGTACAAGCGGCCAATGTCGTCGGCGGGGGCCGTTTTGCGCAGCAGTTGGCGCAAGAGGTCGGCGAAGAGATGATGGTAGCGGTACCAGGTGCGGGTGTTGTCCAGGGGGATGACGAAGAGATTGGCGCGTTCGAGATCGGCCAGTTCGATGGGGAGGGCCTGGCCGGGGGCGTTTGCCAACGTGGCGGCGCACAGGGGCGCGCTCAGCCGTTCGAGAATGGCGGTGCGCAGCAGGAAATCACGCACCGCCGGCGTTTGGCGTGCCAGCACCTCTTCGGCCAGGTAGTCGGCGATGAAGCGGTCGTTGCCGGCGAAGGCGTCGAAGAAGGTTTGTGGGTCGCGCCCTTGCAGCGAGAGCGCCGCCATCTGCAGGCCCACGATCCAGCCCTCGGTGCGCTGTTCGAGCGAGACGATCTGGGCAGGCGTCAGTTCGAGGCGCATGACGGCGTTCAAGAAGGCGGCGGTTTCGGCTGCGTCGAAGCGCAGGTCGGCGGCGCGTATTTCAATCATTTGGCGGCGGGCGCGCCGGCGGGCGAGGGCGAGGGGCGGGTCTTCACGCGTCAGGGCCAGGAGGTGGAACGAGGCGGGCTGATGATCGAGCCAGAAGTTCAGGCTGTGGTGGATGTTGAGAGACTGGATGAAGTGATAGTCGTCGAGCACGAGCAGCAGCGGGGCGTCGAGTGCATGGAGTTCGTTGATGAGGGTGACGAGCACCGGTTCGAGTGCGCCATCAGGGGGAGCGGGGGCGGTCAACATCGCTTGCGTCGTGCGGCCCAAGTCGGGATGACGCTGTTGCAGGGCGGCGACGAAATAGCGCCAAAAGCGCAGCAGTTGGTTGTCGCTTTCGTCCAGGGCCAGCCAGGCCATTTGGGTGCGCGGCCTGGTATGCGCCCAGTTGGCCGCCAGGGTGGTTTTGCCGAAGCCAGGCGGCGCCGACACGAGGGTCAAGGGCCGCGTGGCGGCGGCGTCCAACAAATCATGCAGCCGCGCCCGCGGCACACAATCTTCACGCGCCGGCGGAATACTCAGTTTTGTGGTAATCAGTAGATCTGGGATCATACAGCAAGGCGGTTTTTTTCCATGACAGCCTCAACGAAGCCGGCGCGTCGTGCTGCGCGTGTTGTGACGAGAGACTGGCTGTTTTGCAGGTGACGCAGGAATGGGCGATCGTTGGTCATGATCTTCTCCAAACATAGACGCATTTGCGCAATGGCTCGCGCCCGTGCTGTCCCATTTGCTGGCTGCTGTTGCCTTTGCTGGCCACGAAAAGGGCAGCGCCGCTGCCGGCAAATGGATCGAGAATGCGGCCCTTGTTCACGTGGTACCTGGACAGCAGACTTTCGATCAAGCCTGCCGAGAATTCTTCTTTATAGCGAAACCAGCGAAAAATTGGGCGAGACTTGTTTGCTTGAAAACTGACCAACTGGCGGTTTAGCGATGCCTGCAGCAGAAACTTGTCGCGGAAGCGTTCCTCCAGACAGCGATCCAGGCGCTCGATCTCTTCGAGTGTTCGGTTGGCGAGAGGATATCGGGCAACCATCGCAGGCGTATTGGTGTTCATGGATCGGATTATAGCCAGCCTTTGGATCGCAGTCAATCCCTGTGCGTCCGGCGCTTGATGGGCGGAAGGTGGTCGCGTTGACCCGACTTTTGTCGGCGACGCGGCGGTGCGGGCTGCCTATACTGGCGGCATTCTGTTCGGAGGTGAGCAACATGCAATTCGTGAAGTTTATGACCAGTGGGACGGGGCGTATTGCCCGCATCGTTCTTGGTATCGTCGTCATTGCCCTGGGGCAGTTGGTGGTGCAGGGCACCCCTGGCACGATCATGTCCGTCGTTGGGCTGATTCCCATCGCCGGGGGCCTGTTCGATTTCTGCCTGGTTGGCGCCGCCATGGGCTATGGGTTCCAGGGGGCGCAGGCGCGAGCCAAACTTGCCGAGAAAGCGCCACGTTGACGGGGCGCTGGCCGTTGGAGCTGTGAGAGGAGAGCGAGATGAACCGAACACCGACCAAGATTGCCGCCGCACTGGCCTTCATCATGGGCGTCATGGCGATCTTTGCCGGCGGCCAGGTCTTGTTGGGACGTGATCCCGGTTACTACGTGATTGACTGGCTGCCGATCTACAACTTCATCGCCGGCCTGGTCAGCGCGGTGGTAACGGCTCTGCTGATCTGGCGCGCCAGCAGCTATGCGCTGCCGCTGGCGGCGGCGACCCTGGGCGCACATGCGGTGGTCATGGTCACGCTGCTGGCGGCCTATCGCACGGTCGTGGCGCCAGACAGCCTGCGCGCAATGACGATTCGCATCGTCGCCTGGCTGATCATTCTGGGGCTGATGTTGGCGCAGGGGCGTCAGAAGCGCCAGGCAACTTCGTAACGTCCCGCCTCGTCTGTGAACATGTGGTCCTCTTGCCACGTCTGTGAGGATGCGGTCTAAAGGGTTGCGCACTGGGGCGCAACCCGGAGGATGGCCCCGGGGACGATGCGCCGGCGCCGGCATCCCTGCCGGCCGCTGGCCGCGGTCTGGCGTCAAGGGTGATGTGCGGCGCTGAGGCCGCTCCGCCCATGCCGCCAAATGGGCGTCACAGGTTCAACGGCCCGCTGGCCCGCCAGGCCGGGCAGCGTGACCGCTTCGCCGTTCTCGGCGGGCCGGTAGTAGCCGCCCAACGCACAGGGGCGACACAACACCTGCCCACCGCTGACAACCTCACGCTGATTCATGATCTCCTCGCCGCACAAGGCGCATTCGACGCGTAGACCGGCCCGGCTGACGATCTCGGCGATGCCGGGCGTCAACTGCACCGGTTCGACGCTCAGCAACTCATCGTCCGGCATGTTCTGATAACCAGCCAGTTGCGCAAAGTAGCGGCGCGACTCGCCAGGCGCATAGGCCAGGGCGCGCTCGCGCACATCCAGGCGCGGGGCGATGCGCAGGGCGCGCCCGGTCGTCACATCCACGAATGTCGCCGCGACCTTGCCGTAGTCTTCGACGCGCAAGGTGCGCTTGCCCACGCTGCACGGTGCGGCCGCCAAAACGCCATCCACGAAGCAGCCGTCGGTTTCCACGATCACCAGCAGCCGCCGGCCCTGTACCGGCGGAACCAACCCCACCGCCGCCACGCCCGCCAGCCCAATGCGCACACCCAAGACCTGGCGTGGGCAAAGGTGGCTGTGATGCCGCGTCGAAATGCGCAGAAGTTCCGAGAGATTGGGATGAATCATGCCAAAGACTTTCGTTTCATGAGCCTGGTCGGGGATTCAACTGCTTCCACACGTGCACGCCAAGACCGGCAAAGGTCGCCGCCCACGCCAGCAGCGCCCCGTAGACGAAGAAACGCGGGATGAAGAACAGAGCCTCGAAGCCGATGGCTTGCGCCAGCCGGTAAGTACAAACGGTGTACATTCCCAACGGAAACACCATGCCCCAGTATTGCGGGTCATAGGTCAGCGGATAACGCTTGACGATGTGACGCCAGGCGCCGACGATGAGCAGCAGGGGAATCCACCAGGTGCCGGCCGCCCAGAAGAAGAGGGTAAAGCCCTTGAGGAAGGGGAGGATATCGGTCAGGAACGACCAGCGGCCGGCGTTCAGGATCAGCGTGGCGCCTGCCAGCGTGGTGATAGCCACAGCGCCCATGTTGATCCAGTAGGGCGGCGTCAGTTCGCGACTGTTCAAGGGGATGAAGGTCAGGCGGTAGAAGATCAGTGTGATGATGCTCAGGTAGAGCATACAGCCCACCAGGTACATGCACAGGGTGAAGAACAGCCAGGGCAGCGGCGGCTGCTCCAGTCCGGCCAGCAACTGCACGCCCAACACGGAGATGGACTGCGTGGCGACCGCCGCAATCAACCAGGCGCCATTGATGCCTGTTTCCAGACTGGGCTTGTTTTCACGGATGGTCACCGCCGTGAAGAAGGCATACATGATCACCAGCCACAAGCCGATTCCTGCCGCCCACAGACTCCAGGCCGCCGAACGCTGATTGGCCAGCAGAACGAGCTGTGTTCCGAGCACGCAGGTTGCCGCCACCCAGGTGAAGAAGCCAGGCCCGCGGGCATGGTTGATGATGTCTGCCCGGATCTGAGGAAAGAAGAAGAGGATTCGGCCCAGGTTCAACACGCAGAGGATTGCATAGGCGATGAGGTTGACCATCAGCATGGCCTGGGCGATCAGGCCCATTCCGTGCAGCGAAGCCGCAATCGAAACGATGCCCGTCGCCATGACCAGTGCAAAATAGCCAGGATACAAATCGCGCACGGCCTTTTGCACAATCGCTATCTGTCGGTTCATGCGCACCTGAAGATCTGGGGTTCGACTCCTCACCGCAAGCGCCAGGCCTGCAAACGAGAAGTCGAACCCCTTCGGTTATTGCGCTGGCGTCGAGGGTTTGCGGTTCCAGATCACCACCTGCAGCGGGCGCCAGAGGTAGGTGATGGGATAGGTCAACACGTGCACCAGGCGGCTGAACGGGAACAGCAGGATGACGATGAAGCCGGAGACCAGGTGAAACTTCACCAACCAGGGCAACGCCGTCACGTACTGAATCTGTGGGTTGAATACCAGCAGCGAGTTCAGCCAGGGCACGCTGGTGTGCAGGTACCAGTCCGATCCCCAGCGATAGACCAGTGCAATCCAGAAGCCGACGGCGACCTGAGTCAGGAGCAGCACCAGGAGAAACCAGTCAAGCGGCGAGGTGACGGCCAGCGCGCGCGGGTTGTTGATGCGCCGGAAGATCAGCAGGCTCATCCCCACGACAGTCATCAGCGCCAACGCCAGGCCGCTGACCTCGAAGACGTAGAGGCGCACCTGGTCGAGCAGCAGGAGACCCCACCAGGTGGGGAAGAGCCAGGCCAGCAGATGCGCTGTCAAGATCAGGACGATGCCATAGTGCCAGGGCACCGACCCCCAAAACAGCGTCCGGTTTTCCAGAAACTGCGACGAGAGACTGGAGAACGAGAAGCGATCGCTGTAATAGCGGTAGATGCCCATCACGATGGCGATGACGGTCGCGACATAGGGAAAGACGGCGAAGATCACCGTATCGAAAATGCTCCAATCCATTGGTTGTTCCTCCTGATCAACCGTTCGATTCGATTCGATTCAATTCAATTGCAGGCCGATGGCGTGAATTCGTCCACGGGCATCGGGAGCGGCGCTGAAGGATCGTCTGCCACCACCGTTTGCAGCACCGAATGCAGCGCCTGCAACACCCGGCGATACTCGGCGCCTTTGGTGGGCGGCTTGGGGGCGCTCGGATCGGGCGGTTCTTCTTCCTTTTCCTTCAGCAGCTTGCGCAGCGTGGGATGCAGCGCCTCGCTGATCATCTCCTCGGTCTCGGCGCGGTCTTGATTGACGGCCAGGTAGCGCAACACCACCGCCAGATGATCGGGCAGTTCGACGCCGTGCTGTAACTGGTAGGCGCGATAGCGTTCCTGCAGACCGAGCAAGAAGGCGCTGCGCTTGTACGACTCGCCGAAGAGGTGATAGCCCACATAAGGATGGCAGGTCGCATCGAGTTCGAAGACGCCGGTGTAGATCTCCTGCAGCCGTGAAAGCGATGTGTGTTTGGCGAAGGATTCGAACTGCTGCAGCAGGCTGGCCGCCTCGGGGCTGCGGTCTGCCACCAGCTCGGCGCACTGTCCGGCGGTTCCGACGACGCTGGCGTATGGGTAGTCCAACAGGTCGGCGAAAAGTTGCATCGCCTGGCCAGGTACAGGATTGTCGCTCATCGTCATGCTCCTCGCGCCGGTGCCTGGCGGAAGCCAAAGCCACCCTCGCGCTTCTGGGTGAAGGGATCGCGCGTCTGTTCGATGGCGACTTCGCGCGCCAGCGGCGGCACGACGAACCGCTCCTCGAACGTCGGTCTGGCGGTCAGGCGGAAGATCGCCTCGGCCTCCTCGGCCGACGTGGCGCCCATGCGCAGCGCCTCCTGCGCTTCCTCAGCCGACACATCGCCCACCATCTTGGCGCGCATGTGAATGCGTACGGCGATCAGCTTGCGATAGGCGGCGGTCACCACCTCTTCGTTGCCGGCGCCAAAGAGGCTGGCCATGTAGCGGATCGGCAGCCGGGCGCGCTCCAGCGAACTCATGAGCGGCGCCAGGCCGACGCTGGCCGCATCGGCGTTCTCGTAGAGGCCATCTTTGATCTTGGCCAACACGGGCAACATGGGCGGCACGTAGAAGAGCATCGGCAAGGTGCGGAATTCGGCGTGCAGTGGCAATGCCACCTGCCACTGCTTGACGAACTTGTAGACCGGCGAATGCTGTGCGGCGGCAATCAACGCATCGGATGCGCCGTTGGCCTTGGCCGAGGCGATCACTGCGGGATCGAACGGGTCCTGGATGATGGCGCGATGGGCGGCCACCAGGTCATTCGCCGGGACGCCGGCGCTTTCCTGGATCTTCTCCGCATCGTACAGCAGCACGCCCAGGTAGCGGATGCGCCCCACGCAGGAATGGAAACAGGCGGGCGCCTGTCCGCTTTCCAGGCGAGGGTAGCAGAGGATACATTTCTCGGATTTGCCCGTTGACCAGTTGAAGTAGGTCTTCTTGTAGGGGCAGCCGGAGATGCACATGCGCCAGGCACGGCACTTTTCCTGGCTGAGCAGAACGATGCCGTCCTCGCCGCGCTTGTACACGGCGCCCGCCGGGCAGGCGGCCACGCAGCCGGGATTGAGGCAGTGGTTGCAGATACGGGGCAGGTAGAAGAAGACCACCCGCTCCATTTCCGTCAACTGCTCACGTTCTTCGTCGGTCAATGCTCCCAGGTTGGGGTCATTGGCCGCATAGACCGGCGAACCGCCATAGTCGTCATCCCAGTTTGGCCCCGCTTCGATCTCCATGTGCTCGCCGGTAATCAGCGAGATGGCGCGGGCGGTGGGCTGATCGTCGCTTTCGGGCGCAGTGAACAACTCTTCGTAGTCGTATGTCCATGGCTCGTAGTAGTCGTCAATCGTCGGCAGATACGGGTTGAAGAAGATGTTGGCCAGCCCGCCCCAACGCCCGTGCAGCTTCAGGCGGATGTCGCCGTTCCTGCCGGTCGGCTCCCAACCGCCCTTGTACTTCTCCTGATCTTCCCACACCGTCGGGTAGCCGGTGCCAGGTTTGGTCTCGACGTTGTTCCACCACATGTACTCGGTGCCTTTGCGGTCGGTCCAGATGTTCTTGCAGGCGATGCTGCACGTGTGGCAACCGATGCACTTGTCGAGATGGAAAACCATTGATACTTGCGCTCTAATATCCATTGTGACCTCTCACCACTCCAACTTCTCTAGCTTCCGCACAACGCAGTAGGTGTCGCGGGTGAAGATGCCGATTGGGCCCCAGTAGTTGAAGGCGTAGGTGAACTGCGCATAGCCGCCAGCCAACTGCAAGGGGTTGATACGGGTGCGGGTCAGGCTGTTGTGACCGCCAGCCCGCTTGCCGCCGCGTATCTGCGACTTGGGAATGTAGATCGTACGCTCGACCGCATGGTAGTACAGACACATGCCTGACTGCACGCGGGCGCTGACATTGGCGCGTGTGACGACCACACCGTTGTCGTTGTAGACCTCGACCCAGTCGTTGTCGTTCAGCCCGATCTTCTCGGCGTCCTTGTCGTTGATCCAAATTGGATCCATGCCGCGCGAGAGGGTGAGCATCCGATGGTTGTCCTTGTAGGTGGAGTGGATGTTCCATTTGCCGTGCGGTGTGATGTAGTTGAGCACCAGGCTCTTCTCGTCCACCGGGCTGTTCACGATGTCGCCTGTCAAGCGCGGGTTGAGCTTGGGCTTGAAGGTGGGCAAATGCTCGCCGAAGTCGAGATAGTAGAGATGATCCACGTAGAACTGCTGCCGCCCCGTCAATGTGCGCCAGGGCACCAGCCGCTCGACATTGATACACCAGGCGGCGTAGGCCCGCCCATCGTTGACCATGCCGGTCCAGCAGGGGCTGATGAGCGTGCGCCGCACCTGCCGCGTCAGGTCGAAGAAGGTCATGCGCACGTCGCGCACCCCTTCGGCCAGGTCGGTCAGGGGCACGCCGGTCACTTCTTCTTCGTGCTCGAAGGCCGCATGGGAGACGGCGCCGTTGGTTTCGGGCGCCAGGTGCAGCAGCGCATTGGCGGTATCCAGGGCGTCTTCCAGGCTTGGGTACTTCTTGCCGCCCCATTCCACGCAGCGCCCATGACGCGGATCGGGCGATCCGCCGACCGGGTTCTGCATCAGTTCGTCGTAGAACTTGGCCGCCGGGACATGGACGCCGTTGCCGCTGAACCCATCGCTGCGGGCGCGTGGGCCAAGCGAGATGAAGCGATTGTAGAGATTGGCGTAGTCGCGCTCCACCACACGCAGGTGCGGCATCGTCTTGCCTGGGATCGGTTCACACTCCCCTTTGGCCCAGTCGAGCGGGGCGGTTTGCGCCAGCTCATCGGGCGTGTCGTGCATCAGCGGGGAGGCAACCAGGTCGCGCACCGGTTCCGGGAAGACCAGCGCCGACATCTCGCTGATCTTGCGGGCGAAGGCCTTGAAGATCTCGTAGTCGGTCTTGGCTTCCCACACCGGTGGCACCGCCTGGCTGAGCGGATGGACGAACGAGTGCAGGTCGGTCGTGTTCAGGTCGTTCTTTTCGTACCAGAAGGCGGCGGGCAGCACAATGTCGGAGTAGAGCGCCGACGAGTCCATACGGAAGTTCAGGTCTACCACCAGGTCGAACTTGCCGCGCGGGGCCGGCTCGCGGAAGGTGATCGTCTTGACCTTGCCCTTGGCGTGCTCCTCGGCCGCGATGTTGTCATGCGTGCCCAGGTAGTGACGCTGGAAGAACTCAGCGCCTTTGGCGCTGGAGGCCATGGCGTTGCCGCGCCAGATGAACCAGACGCGTGGCCAGTTTTCCGGCGCATCGGGATCGTTCACGGCGAAGTCGAGCGCGCCCTCCTTGATCTGCTGCACCGTCCAGTCGGCAACCTCGGCTGGCGTCTGGGCGCCGGCGGCGGCGGCGTCAGACATCACCTGCAGGGGGTTGCGGTTGAACTGCGGGTAGTAGGGCATCCAGCCCAGGCGCACCGCCATCGCTTCCAGGTCCATGGCGTGGCCCTTGGCCCATTTGGTCTTGGGCGGCACCGGCGCATAGTCGGTGAAATCGCCTTCGTAGCGCCACTGATCGGAATTGACATAATGCCAGGTGGGTGACTGCTGGCGACGGGGGACGATGCCCCAGTCGTTGGCGAAGGCAAAGCTGGCCCAAGGGGCGATCAGCGTTAGTTTTTCCTGACCGACGTAGTGATTCATGCCGCCGCCGTTCTTGCCGCAGCAGCCGCACAGGATCAGGGCGGTGATGGGGGCGCGGTAGGCCAGGTTGTTGTTGTACCAGTGATTGATGCTGGCGCCGACGATGACCATCGAACGGCCATTCGTTGCTTCGGCGTTGCTGGCAAATTCGCGGGCCAGACGAATGACCGTGTCGCGGCCGATACCGGTGTACTGCTCTTGCCAGGCGGGCGTGTAGGGCGCCGCATCATCGTAGCTGGGGGACTGTTCGCCCGCCAGGCCGCGGCTGACGCCGAACTGCGCCATCAGCAGATCAAAGATGGTGGCAACCGGCACGCGCCCATCGGCGGTCTCGATGTAGCGCACGGGGATGTTGCGACGATGGGTCTGGTTTTCGGCAAACTCATGGTAGTTGACCGACAGCACCTCGTCATGCTGATCGAAGAAGGAGAGCGTCGGCTCGATGGGGCTGCCGTCGCGGCCATCTTCCAGCTTGAGATTCCATTTGCCCTTCTCGGTCTTCCAGCGGAAACCAACCGTGCCGGCCGGCATCTTGGGCTGGCCGCTGGCCTTGTCGAGCATCAACAGCTTCCAGTCGCCGTTGTCTTCGCCGGCGTAGCGTGCCAGCCGGTTGGCGCGCAGCAGTTGGCCCGCCTGATAGCTGCCATCTTCGTTGGCCATCAGTTCGACCAGGAAGGGGCCGTCGGTGTAGCGGGTGACATAATCTGTGAAGTAGGGCACCTGCCGCTCGACGTAATACTCCTTGAGGATCACGTGATTGACCGCCATCCAGAGCGCCGTGTCGGTGCCGGGGCGAACCGGAATCCACCAGTCGGCGTATTTGGCCACCTGACTCAGGTCTGGCGCGATACAGACGAACTTGGCGCCTTCGTGCCGCGCTTCCGAGATGAAGTGCACATCGGGCGTGCGGGTCATGTTGGGATTCGACCCCATGGCGACGATGTACTTGGAGTTGTACCAGTCGGCGCTTTCGCACACGTCGGTCTGATCGCCCCAGATTTCGGGGAAGGCGTTGGGCAGGTCGGCGTACCAATCGTAGAAGCTCATGTTGACGCCGCCGAAGAGCTGCAAGAAACGTGAGCCGGCGCCGTAGGAGAGGTACGACATGGCCGGAATGGGCGAAAAGCCGAAGACCCGATCAGGCCCGTACTTCTTGGCGGTGTAGAGGCACGAGGCTGAGATCAGTTCGAGCACCTCGTCCCAGGTCACACGGCGAAAACCACCCTTGCCGCGCGCCCGCTGGAAGCGTGCCCGTTTGCCCTCGTCCTCGACGATCGAACCCCAGGCCTCGACCGGGTTGGCGTGGGCGGCTCTGGCTTCGCGCCACAGGTCCATCAGGGCGCCGCGTGCATACGGATATTTAACGCGAATGGGGCTGTAGACGTACCACGACGCCGAGATGCCGCGCTGGCAACCGCGTGGTTCGTAGGGGGGCAGGTGCGGCTCTAGCAGCGGATAGTCAATCTGCTGCATCTCCCAGGTGATGACGCCATCTTTGACGTAGATAGCCCAGGAGCAGCCGCCCGTGCAGTTGACGCCGTGCGTGGAGCGAACGACGTTGTCATGCTGCCAGCGGTTGCGATAGAACTCCTCCCACTGGCGCGACTTCGGATTGATGATGTCTTGGATCCAACCCATGGAAAAAATACCTCCCAAAACGGTCAGGCGGATATGCGGGCGCGTGCGACCAACGGTTTACGGACACCGGTCAGGCGTTTGCGCCAGTAGAAATGGGCGAGAGCGGTCAGCACGATAGCGCCGCCCACAGCCAGCGCGGTCAGTTGCCAAAAAGCGGCAGGAGGCCGCGCCGACACCGAGGCTTCTTCGAGGAAGGCATAGAGGTTTGCCTGCTCGTCTGTTGTCAGCGGTTGCCGCGTCCAGACGGCGTTCATGGTGACGGTGGGGACGGTTTCCAGGAAGTTGGCCAGGCCGGCGGCGCCGTAGATGTTGAAGGCCGGGGTCAGGTCTGGTCCCAGGGCGCCGCCTCCGAGCGCACCCAAGCCGGCGACACTGTGACAGGCCATGCAGGCTGGCCCGCCGTTCTGCAGCCGTTCGGCGCCGCTAAAGAGCGCCTTGCCCACAGACGCATCGCCTTTGGGCAGGTTGGCCGTGGCCAGGGTGACGACGGTGCCCTGTGCGCTCTCCAGATAGGCGATCACCGATGTGACCTGACTTGGGGTCAGGCCCATGTTCTGCATTGGCACGTTGTTGTTCTCGGCCAGCAACTGCATGGCGATGGGGTCTTTCGCCGCCAGCATTTTGTCTGGCTCCAAAATCCAACGCTCCAGCCAGGCGCGGTCGCGCCGCCCCACGACCCCATCGAGGTCAGGGCCGACAGCTTTACCGCTCCCAATGGTGTGACAGACGAGACACTTTTGTTTGAAGATCGTCTCGCCTTCGCTGGCGCTTTGCATGGCTGGCGCGGCGCTGGCCCAACTGGCGCACAACGCCAGCAGGCCAATCAGCGCCAACAACACGAGTAACCGGCGGGCCTTGCGATGACTCAGAATCGTTCCTGGTGAAAATGTCATATGCGCTCTCCTACTGAACTGGTTGCTGCGGGATCCAATGAACCATGGGGGTGGGCTTGCGAAGTTGGCTGCTGCACGACGACAGCCGGTAAGCGGCGGATCGTCTCGATCAGGTCGGCGCTGCGTGCGGGCAGCGTTTTGGAGGTGAACAGACGGATGAGGTTTTGTTCCAGTCCCACCTGAATGACCGGAATATCGGGAAAACTTTCCAAGAGGTGGGTGGCCAGATGGGCGGCATTGGTTGATTCGGCGCCATTATCGGCCACGACGATCACGTCAGGGTGATGGGTGGGCACACTGCTGGCGATTTGCTCGTCGAGCGTCAGCGGGCCGATCAGCTCGATGTCTTGCAGGCGGCCGAGGATGACATGAAGCCCTTCCCCCAGAAGAGGCTGCGTGCAGAGGAGCAGGACGCGTCGTTTGTGCTGGTCAGGTTTGGGCGTTGTTCGCGGCATAGCCGTATGTCCAGGTCATTTTCGAGACGCCGCAAGTCTACCCGTAAATGCGCCAACAGGCAATCGTTCGTCAACCCGTCCGCAGAGTGAAAAAAAGAGCGATTTTGTACCGTCCATCATACGCAAGAACTAGTTCTTTGGGGAGTGTTTCGGTGACTACTTCGAGCTGCGCAAACATGCAATCCCGCGGCTCAGTCGCTTTGCCGTCGAGGCCACGTTCACACAGTTCGATCTTCTTGATTCAGCCCAATCCTGAACGATGGTAGATCCAGTTCGCCATCATCTTTTGGTAGCCTGATTCGTTGACGCTGGCGGTGATCGTTCGCCTGCTGTGTTCGAACGTCCCGAAAAGCGCCAATCGTCCGTGCGTTAGAACTAATTCTTCGAGTGTCTCGAATGCGCCAGGCGGCGCTTGGGTCTGATACCCCGCCTGGCGGTATGAGATGTTGTTACTGCGGGTTGACCAGTCTGTACGGGGGAGAATTCGGGGAAAACCCCAAAAGGTTTCTGAAACCTTTAGGGTTTGGGGCTTTCACTCCAAGTGATTGAGCGGATGCAAGAATGCGGGGGAGAATTCGGGGTCATGACGAAAGAAGGGATGGCGCGACAGGGGGACGCGGCGGCTATCATGGCGGGGCGACGCGGGCGCTTCGATGGGGCGCGTTCAGATCATCGGAGACAATCCAGCGGGGAGACGCCAGATGAATTCAAGCCAGAGGTGCAGTGAAGGGATGGATGGGCGTTCGCGAGCGAGCGCGGGCGGCGGTCAGGAGACCAACCCCTGTTGGCGGGCCAGGTGCGCCGCTTCTTGCCGGCTGGTCACTTGCAGCTTGGCCAGGATGTTGCGCACGTGGCTTTTGACGGTGTACAGGCTGACGACCAGTGTCTCGGCGATCTCTTTGTCGCTGGCGCCGCGGGCTGCCAGTTCGAGCACGGCGCGCTCGCGCCGGGTCAATGCTGTTTTGGCTTCCAGATCGTCCAGCGGCGCCTGTTGATTCAGGCGTCGAAACTCTTCGAGAATCCGGCCCGCCAGCGCCGGATTGAGCGCCGCCTCGCCGCGCATGACGCCGCGCAGCATCTCTACCAGGGCGCGGGCGTGAATATCTTTGAGCAGATACCCCTGCGCCCCCGCCTTGATGGCCATGAAGAGCCGTTCTTCATCGTCGCGCACCGTCAGCATCACGACGGCGACGGCGGGCAGTTCTTGTTTGATGCGGCGGGCGGCCTCCAGCCCATCCCCGCCCGGCATGCTGATGTCCATCAGCACGATGTCGGGCAGCAGGCCGCGCGCCTTGACCAGCGCTTCCAACCCGTCGCTCGCCTCGCCTACCACCTCGAAATCGGGCTGCGCCGCCAGAATGCCGGCCACTCCTTCACGGAAGAGCGCGTGATCGTCGGCCAGCAGCACCCGGATTGGTTTGTTCGTTTGCGCCATCGTTCAGTGCATCTCCTTCGAGCAAGCTCTCTTGACATCGCCATTTTCGGCGACTGGCGCCGGTTGATGCCCGTTGTGGGTTGCTGGCGACAGCGGCCAGCGTATCGTGACGCGCGTCCCCCGGTTGGGCGCCGTCTCGATGTCGAGTGCGCCGCCCAGGCGGGCGGCGCGGGCGCGCATGATACTCAAGCCAAAATGACCGTTGGCCGTCGCCGGCGGCCGGGGGTCGAACCCGCGCCCGTCGTCCGTCACGGTGACTTGCGCCTGGTCGTGACACCGCGTGAGCTGGACGCTGATGCGCTGCGCCTGTGCATGGCGTCGAGCGTTGAGCAAGGCCTCGCGCGTCACGCGCCATACATGCTCGGTCTCTTCCGCCGGCATCACCAGCGGCTCGGTCAGCGTCGTCTCCCATTCGATGACGGGGCCGTCGTGCGCTGCGTCGAGCTGTTGTTCTGTCACCAACTCACGCAGTCGCAACGTCAAAGATTGCGCCTGGGGGGCGCTTTCCAGCCGGCTGATGGACTGGCGCACTTCCTGCACGGCCCGGCGCAGTGTGGCCGTGGCGCCGGTCAGATTGGCCGCCAGCGCCTGGTTGTGATCACCAGCGGCCTGCTCGGCGGCTCGTTCCACCTGATGTACGAGATAGCTCAGCGTTTGCACCAGCCCATCGTGCATTTCGGCGGTGATGCGCTGGCGTTCTTCCAGGATGGCGGCGCGTTCCATCTCGGCTACCAGGCGTGCGTTTTGCAGCGCGCTGGCAGCCGCATTGGCCAGCTTGGCCAGCAGGCGCTCGTCCACCTCGTTGAAGGAATGCGCCTGGGCGCTGCCAACGCACAGGGCGCCGATGACGCGCCCTCCTGCTCGTAGCGGCGCGACCAGGTGACTGGCCCTGTGCTGCACCGCCAGGATGCCGCAGAATTCGGCACACTCCCCTGCCCCGCAGCGCACGGCGCTGCACTGCTCCAGGATGCCTTGCAGAGCCGCAGAACGCGCCCAGGCCTCACGCTTGACTATGGCCTGATCCGTTCCGCTGCGCCCGCCCATTCTCAGCGTTCGACCTTCGTCCTGCAGCAGGCACAACACCGCTACGTCGGCTTCCAGCAGTTCGCGCGCTTTGTCCGCCACCAGTTGCAGTACCTGCGCCAGATCGAGATGCGCCGAGATTTCCTGGCTCACGTCGTACAGGGCATCCAACATGCGGGTGCGTTGGGCCACGCGCTGTTCGAGCGTGGCGGCCCATTGCGCCAGATCGCTCTGCGACGATTGCAGTTGGCTGCGCATATCGTTCAAGGTGCGGCCGAGGGCGGCAATTTCTTGCGGGCCTCCAGCGGCCACCGGCGTCTGCAAGTCACCGCCGCCAATGCGACGTGCGGCACTCTGCAACGCCACCAGCGGTTTCAGTACGGAGATGTGGGTCAGCCAGGCGCTGACCAGCAGCAGAAGCAAGGCGCCGCTGAAGAATGCGATCTGCAGCCCGCGCAGCCCGGCGATCTTTTGCGTGGCGTTGGCTTCATAACGCAGAACGATGATGTCTGCCTGCTGCGCCAGGCGCGCCGCCTGCGCCTCGACCTCTTGCAGGGCAGCGGCACGCGCCGCGCTTTGCGGCGCGCTGAGCGCCAGTCGCTCGAGCGCCGGCTGGAACTCGAGCCAGGTTTGGCGCATTTGGTCGAGTTGGCGCACGAGAGCCGGGTCGCGTGCGGGCGGCAGGATCACATGGCGCCCCTGCAGATCGGGCGCGGCGCCGCCGTCGCGTAGGGCATCCAGGGTGGCGGCAAAGACCGCCCTGACCGCCTGGCGTTCGCTCAGACGATCCCAGCCGGCCACATGCTCATCGGCCAGCGCCAAGCGACTGAGAAGTTGGATCAGCATCCGCTGCCGGCCCGCCAGGTTGACGATCAAGGCGTCTTGCTGCTGTGTTTCCAGTGCCCAAAATGTGGCGCTGACCGATGCACTGACGAGCAGAGCAAAGGCCAGGAAGAGCGCGCTGAGTTTGCGGCGGACGCTGGTGTGACGCAGGGCAACGCACAGCGCGGCAACGGGGTCATGGGTGGGCATCTGTTTGCCTTTTGTCGTTCAGGTCGTGCGACGGTGCTTGCACTTGCTTTCTTGCCTTCATGCCGTCTTGCTTTCTTACCCTCAAAAAAAGCCGTCCGCAGGCACGGGTGCGGGCGACGTGATCAGTAGTTTTCCAATGGCGTCTGCTCGTACCACCAGAAACCGTGGGTCAGGACGTAGAGGCGATCCTGACGCCCCAACCAGCCGCAGACGCACCCTTCGCGCCAGCGGGCGCTGCTGTCGCTGAGATACTTGAAGCCGCCGAAGAACTCTGGCGCATAGGCTTGATAACGAAACCCCGCCGCTGCGACGGTTTGCGCGGGCAGCAGCATGGTGTTGGTGCGCACCACTTCGTGCGGGCAGACTCCCTGGACGGTGAGCGCCAGCCCCGTCTCCAGGATTAGTTTTTCGCGGCGCAGCCCTTCCTCGTCGTCGAAGCCTAGCTCAGCCAGGTAGGGCGCTTCGTAGTGCAGCCCCAGTTCGCCGCCCAGGCGCCGAATTTGGTGCAGTTGGCGCATCGTCGGCAGGGC
Organism: uncultured Anaerolineae bacterium; assembly: GCA_964580725.1. GTDB lineage: Bacteria > Chloroflexota > Anaerolineae > SSC4 > Amarolineaceae > Amarolinea. Next base: position 22,381 of record CAZOLV010000011.1, read on the forward strand.
CAAGGGATTGTAATGCAGCGCGTGGAGGCGCACAAAAAAAGTGGCCGTGGCCCCCGCTTCATGCTCGATCTGGGCCAGCCGCAGCGCACTGGTCACGGTGAAGTCAATATCATGACGCAGCAGCAGCACGCGCGTTGCTCCCGCTGCCTTGCCGTCGAGAAAATCACGGAAACTGACGCACGCATAGCCAAGCGCAACGGCCTCGGTTAGAATTTCGCGGTAATGGGAATAGGTAAAATTGCAGTTCATGCGCGACTCGCCGATCGCTCGCCCATGCGAAAACGGTCTCCCACACGCCACGGATTGAACAGGTCGCTGCCGGCGGTTAGCGCGGTGGGCGTTGTCTCTGCAGACTCCAGCAGGGCCGAGAGCGCGGCAGCAATGAGCGCATCGTCCGGGATTGGGGCGGCGGCGGGACGCCAGTCAGCGAAGAAACTCTCGACGAAGTGCGTTGTGGCCTCGCCGGCCTGAAAAACCGGATGCTGCACGACGGCCAACAGGAAGGGGACGTTGGTGACGACGCCCAGGACGATGTAGTGTTCCAGCGCCCAGGCGATCTTCCCCAGGGCGTCGGCGCGATCCTGACCCCACACGATCAGCTTGGCCAGCATTGGGTCGTAGTGCAGCATCACCTCGGCGCCCGTGCTGATGCCGGCATCCACCCGCACCCCCGGCCCCACCGGTTCGACGGTGCGCAAGACCTTGCCGATGCTCGGCAGGAACTGATTGGCCGGGTCTTCGGCGTAGATACGACATTCGATCGCATGGCCGCGCGGGGCGATGTCCGCCTGAGTGAAGGGCAGCGGCTCGCCCGCCGCCACACGCAACTGCGCCTTGACCAGATCAACGCCGGTCGTCGCCTCGGTGATGGGGTGTTCCACCTGCAGACGGGTGTTCATCTCCAGAAAGTAGAAGTTGCGCTCGGCGTCTACCAGGAACTCGACCGTGCCGGCGTTCGTGTAATTGACCGCGCGCGCCGCCTGCACGGCTGCCGCGCCCATGGCTGCACGCAGCGCCGGCGTCAGAATGGGCGATGGGGTTTCTTCGATGATCTTCTGGTGCCGGCGCTGCACCGAACATTCGCGCTCGCCCAGGTGAACGACATGACCGTGCTGATCGCCCAACACCTGAAATTCGACATGCCGCGGCGCAGTCAGGTATTTTTCGAGATAGATGCGGTCATCGCCGAAGGCGTTGTGCGCCTCGCGGCGCGCCGACTGTAGCGCATCGGCCAGCGCCTCTGGCTGCGTCACGATGCGCATGCCTTTGCCGCCGCCGCCCGCCGCCGCTTTGACCAGGAGTGGGACGCCAAGCGCCTGGGCGGCGGCCAGCAGATCGGCGTCGGCGTTGCTCTCCTGATAGCCAGGCACCATCGGTACGCCCGCCGACCGCATGACTGTGCGCGCCGCCGTCTTGCTGCCCATGGCGCGCATCGAGGCTGGCGTGGGGCCGATGAAGACCAGCCCTGCCTTCTGCACGGCAGCGGCAAAGTCGGCATTTTCGGAGAGAAAGCCATAGCCGGGATGGATGGCCTGGCAGCCGCGCTCCAGCGCGGCCTGGATGATCGTGTGCCCGCGCAAATAGGACTGGCCAGGCGCCGGCGGGCCGATCAGCACCGCCTCATCGGCCAGCGCCGTGTGCAGCGCCTGCGCATCAGCTTCCGAATAGACGGCCACCGTGCGAATGCCCATTTCCTGACAGGCGCGGATGATGCGTACGGCAATCTCGCCGCGGTTGGCGATCAGAACTTTGTCGAACATCACTTCTTACCTTGATGGGTATCCCGTAACTGCAGCTTGTTCTTTGATGAGCCTGAAGCGCGCTGCGCTTGCCGCGTCAGACAGTTCAACTTTGTGATCCACATCGGCCAAGCTGATCTGGCAGTAGATCGCCGCAATCACCACCACTGCGCCCAAGCCGCTGCTTTCAGTGAACAACCATGACCCATTGGGCTGGCGAACAAAGTGCTCGCTGCGTGCGATGTCCGTTGAACGCTCACGCTGTTTTCCTTTCCGATTTGCAGGGAACTGTTGTGGCCGTCGCGCTTCGCAGGCTACATCCTGAACACGCCGTACTGGGTCTCCGGCAGGGGGGCGTTGAGACAGGCCGACAGGGCCAGGCCCAGGACGCGGCGGGTTTCTGGCGGGTCGAGAATGCCGTCGTCCCACAGGCGGGCAGTGGAATAGTAGGGGCTGCCCTCTTTTTCGTACTTGTCCAGGATTGGCTGCTTGAAGGCTGCCTGCTCATCGGCGCCCAACGGCGGCTTGCCCAGGCGCGCCAGTTGATCCTGCTTGATGGTCAACAGGACGTTGGCGGCCTGCTCTCCCCCCATCACGCTGATACGGCTGTTGGGCCACATCCACAGAAAGCGAGGGCCATAGGCGCGCCCGCACATCCCGTAGTTGCCGGCGCCAAACGAACCGCCGATGATAACGGTCAGCTTGGGCACGGCGACGTTGGCCACCGCGTGCACCAGCTTGGCCCCATCTTTGGCGATGCCGCCCGCTTCGTAGGCGCGACCGACCATGAAACCGGTGATGTTTTGTAGGAAGATCAGCGGAATCTGGCGGCTGCCGCACAACTCGACGAAATGAGCGCCTTTCAGCGCCGACTCGCTGAAGAGAATGCCGTTGTTGGCGATGATGCCCACGGGATAGCCGTAGAGCCGGGCAAAACCGCAGACCAGCGTTGTGCCGTAGAGCGCCTTGAACTCTCGAAAACGGCTGCCATCCACCAGGCGGGTGATGACCTCGCGCACGTCGTAGGCCGTTTTGAACGAGGTGGGGATGACGCCGTACAACTCGGCGGGATCGTAGAGCGGTTCTTCGGGCGGCGCGACGTCAAGCACAACAGATTTGACACTGTTGAGGGTGGCCACGATGCCGCGACACAGGTCGAGGGCGTGTTCATCGTCGAGCGCATAGTGATCGGCGACGCCGGAGGTGCGCGTGTGTACGTCGGCGCCGCCCAGCTCTTCGGCGCTCACCTCTTCGCCGGTGGCCGCCTTGACCAGGGGCGGGCCGCCCAGGAAGATCGTGCCGACGCCCTTGACGATGATCGTCTCGTCACTCATGGCCGGTACGTAGGCCCCGCCCGCCGTGCAAGACCCCATCACCACGGCGATTTGCGGAATGCGGGCGGCACTCATCACGGCCTGGTTGTAGAAGATGCGGCCGAAATCGTCTACATCGGGGAAGACCTCGTCCTGCATTGGCAGGAAGGCGCCGCCCGAATCCACCAGATAGAGGCAGGGCAGGCGGTTTTCCAGCGCGATCTGCTGCGCCCGCAGATGTTTCTTGACTGTCATCGGGTAGTAGGCGCCGCCCTTGACGGTCGCATCGTTGGCGACGATCATCACCTCGCGGCCGCTGACCAGGCCAACACCAGCGACGATGCCGGCGCCGGGCGCTTCACTGCCGTACAGACCGTGCGCCGCCAGCGGTGACACCTCCAGGAACGGCGCGCCTGGATCGAGCAGGCGCTCCAGGCGGTCGCGCACGAAGAGCTTGCCCTGCTCACGGTGACGTTGATGCGACTTGGCGTCGCCGCCCTGGCGCGCATCGGCCAGGCGGGCGCGCAATTCAGCCGCCAGCGCCTGGTTGTGCGCCTCGTTTCGACGAAAAGATGGATCGCTGCTGTTCAGTTGCGATTCGAGAATCTCCATGATCGCCGATCTCTGCCCTCTGCGCTCTGCCCACCGTCAGCCAAGCAGTTCTTGCACCACCTGGTTGACCAGCTTGCCGTCGGCGCGGCCCTTGAGTTGCGCCATCAGGTGCTTCATCAGCGCCCCTGTTTGCGCCTTGCTGCTGATACCCAGTTCGGTCATCGCCTGACGTGCCAGCGTCTCGATCTCGGCGCGACCCATCTGCTGCGGCAGGTAGGTTTCCAGAATCGCCAGCTCCGCCAGCTCCTGATCCACCAGGTCTTGGCGTCCGCCGCGGCGAAACTCCTCGATGGACTCGCGGTGACGCTTGGCCTCGCGCCGGATCACGTCGAGCGTTTCGGCGTCGCTCAGTGGGTGGCCGACTTCGACTTCTGTGTACTTGATGCCGCTGATGATCTGGCGCAGGGTGGTGCGACGCAGCGCATCGCCGGCTTTCATAGCGGCGTGCAGTTCTTGATTGAGTTGTTCTTTGAGCGACATGGTTCACTCCAGGGTCAGGGGGATTGTCCAGGGCGATTGCCTCGGGCGGCTGCCTCAGGCGGCTGCCTCGGGCGGCTGCCTCGGGCGGCTGCCTCGGGCAGTCGCCCGTGAATCTGGCGAGGGCGGACTGTACGGGCGCTGCCGCTATTGTACCCTGTAGTCCAACAAAAGGGAAATGCTTCATGACGCATCGTGCGCTGGACAGCGGCGACCGGTGCGGCGCCGGCCAGATCGCTGACCGGGCTGCGCCGGCGTGATTTTTCGGGGGTGTGCTCCCGCATGCAAGATTGCCAGACGCGTCGAAGTTTGCTATAATGCGTCTTGTGTTGTACGCCCCCAGTCGTCTCCCCAACTTCTATCTCTCTTTTTCTCGTGCAGTGAGGAGGAACCGTCATGATTCAGGGTGTCAATTTCAACGAAGTCATTCAACAGAGCATTCAGGTGCTCACGCAGCCCCGCGTCGAAACGTTTGAGCGGTTCGAACGGCACGGCGGCCAGCGCGAGGCGCTGACCTACGTCACCGCGGCGGCCGCGCTGGCCGGCGTGGTCGCATTTCTTGCCGGCATCTTCTCGGGCGGCGTCACGGTCGCCGTCATTGGCCTGCTCGGCGCCTTGATCGGCCCGCTGCTCAGCTTCTTCATCTTTGCCTTCGTCGTCAACTGGATGGGCAAGCAGCAGGGCGGCACCGGCACGCAGGATGAAGTCTTCTACACCTGCGCCCTCTACACAGCGCCCATCATGGCCATCACCGGCGTCGTGGGCAATATCCCTATTCTCGGCTGTCTGTTCGCTCCCATCAGCCTGCTCCTGGGCCTCTATCAGCTCTACCTCGGCTACGTGGCGACGCGCGCCAGCATGAACCTGGATCAGAACAAAGCGATCATCACGGTGGTGGTGGCCATCATTGCCCAGTGGGTTGTCTTTGCGGTCATTGCCGCCATCATCGCTGTGATTGCCGCGTCCATGGGAATTGCCGCCGGCGCTCTCAATTCCTGACAGGCGGACATGCCTGCCGCCGTTCATCCCCAACAGCCGTGGGCGCGCCAGATGCCGGGCGTGATCGGCCGCTTCGTGGTCACCGGTGCACCGAGAAACCATGCGCTCCCCTGCTGCGTAATGGTTGGCGGCGAGAACTGAACTCGCTGAATCACATGCTCGACGGAGGTTCAACAAGAGAAACCGGATGGATATTCAGAAATCGTTCACCTACCCGTTCGATGACGAAGAATGGCCGAACAAGGTGCTCATCGGCGCCTTGATCAGCGCCGTGCCTATTCTCGGTCTGGCCGCCAGCGGTTACTGGCTGGGTGTCATCAAGAACGTCGTTCAAGACCAGACGCGCCCACTCTCCAATTGGGACGACATCGGCAACATGTTCGTGCGTGGGCTGATGTACACACTGGGCGTCCTTGCCTATTCCCTTCCCCTGCTTATCGTCGTCTGTCTGTTCGCCGCCCTGGGGGGCGGGTTCAGCGCTCTGATGAACGATTCACAGTCGGGAGAAGGCGCCATGGCTGCGCTGTTCAGCGTTGGTGGGATTTTCTTTGGCTGCTTCTCCTTGCTCTACCTGCTGGCCATGCTCGTCATCCTGCCCGCGGCCACGGTGCGCTTTGCCCTGACCAACCAGATTGGCGAGATGTTCAAGGTCAATGCGTTGCTGGATGACATCCGCCGCAACGTCTCCGGTTATCTGACCGCCGTGCTGGTGATGATCGTCGCCGGCATCGGGGTCTTCACCGTCGTCGGCGCTGCCGGCACTGTGTTGTCCATCGTACCGGTCTGCGGTTGGATCGTGGCCTGGCTGCTCAACGCCGCCGCCAGTTTCTACTTGCAACTGGTCTCCAGCCATCTCTGGGGCCAGTTCTTTCGCACGGCACGGCCAAGCGGCCTCGTGGTCTCCTGACGATTGCCGTCGCAACTGCGGGGCGGCCGCCCGGCCGGCCCCGCAGCGTTGCGATGACGATTGAGTCCTCATGTCCATTTCCGAAGCCCTGCAAGCCAAACTAGACGTTCTACCGACGCGCCCTGGTTGTTACTTGATGAAGAACAGCGAGGGCGCGATCATCTATGTCGGCAAGGCGATCAACCTGCGGGCGCGCGTGCGTTCCTATTTTCAACAACAGGCGCTGCACAGCGTCAAGACGCGGCGCATGGTCAGCAACATCAGCGACCTGGAATGGATCATCGTCGAAACCGAGCTGGAAGCGCTGGTGCTGGAGAATGAGCTGATCAAGCGTCATCAGCCGCGCTACAACATTCGCCTCAAAGACGACAAAACCTACCCGTACATCAAACTCCACTGGAGCGAAGATTTCCCCAAAGTGAGCATCGTGCGGCGCATGGCGCGCGACGGCAGCCGCTATTTCGGGCCTTACACCTCCGCCATCAATGTGCGCGCCACGCTCGACGCCCTGCGCTACGTCTTTCCCTATTTGACCTGCAACCGTGAGATCACCGGCAAGGACGAGCGCGCCTGCCTCTACTTTCACATCGGGCGCTGCAACGGGCCTTGCATCGGCGCCGCCAGTCGCGACGAATACCGCGCCATGATCCAGGGGCTGGCCGACTTTCTGGGCGGCGACACCGAGCCGGTCTTGACCACCATGCGCCAGCAGATGGAAGCCGCCGCCGAAAACTGGCAGTTCGAGCGCGCCGCCCGGCTGCGCGATCAGATCAAAGTCGCCGAAACGCTGATCGAACGGCAAAAGGTGGTCAGCGGACAGCAGCAGGATGAAGACCTGATTGCCTTTGCGCAGACAAACGGCGACACCTGCGTGCAGGTCTTCTTCATCCGGCGCGGCAAATTGATCGGGCGCGAGTCGTTCGTGCTGGAAGGCGCCGAACATGGGGAAGCCGACGCGCTGCTCAGCGCTTTCCTGACGCAGTTCTACAGCGAAGCGGCCTTCGTTCCGCCCGAAATCGTCCTGCCCAAAGACTTGGACGAACGGCTCATCATCGAACAGTGGCTGCGTTCGCGCCGCGGCGGCGAAAAGGTGACGTTGACCGTGCCAGGCGAGGGGCAGCAGCGTGATTTGCTGGAGATGGCGAGTCAAAACGCCGCCGAAACGCTCAACGTCCTGCGCGCCCAGTGGCAGGCCGACAAGAACAAGCAGGTGGCCGCCCTGGCCGAACTGGGGCGTGCGCTGGGCCTGGCCGAGGCGCCGGGGCGCATCGAGTGCTACGACATTTCCACGCTGCAAGGAACGAGCACCGTGGGGGCGATGGTCGTCTTTGCTCAGGGCGCCCCGTCCAAAAGCGACTATCGCAAGTTCAAGATTCGGGGCAAAGGGGCGTTGGGCGCCGGCGAGCCGGACGATTTCGCTTCGCTGCGCGAGATGCTGCGCCGCCGCTTCCGGCGCGCCGTGGAGCCGCCGGCCGACGGGGACGTTCCTGGCGGCAAGGTGCGCAAAGGGGACGAGATGTGGCAGCGCCTGCCCGATCTGGTCGTCATTGACGGGGGCAAGGGGCAACTCAACGTGGCGGTGGAGGTGTTGTCCGAGTTCGATCTGTTGGAGCAGACGCCGGTCATCGGCCTGGCCAAGAAGTTCGAAGACATCTACTTGCCCGGCCGTTCGGAGCCGTTGGCGCTGCCGCGCGATTCGCAGGCGCTGTTTCTGCTGCAGCGTATCCGTGACGAGGCGCATCGCTTCGGCATCACGTTCAATCGCGATCTGCGGGCGGCGGCGGGCGTGGCGTCACAGTTGGACAAGGTGTCCGGCATCGGACCGCGCCGGCGCAAGGAACTACTCAAGCGTTTCGGCGATCTGGAGACGATCAAACAGGCCAGCATCGAGGAGTTAGCGGCGGCGCCAGGGATGAATCTGGCGGCGGCCGCGGCGATCAAGGATCACTTTGGGGGATGACAGTCTTGACGACGGCGCATGCGGATTGTTCAGAGTGGTGTGAGCGGTCACGCCGCCGGCGTGCGCCCCTCTTCTGCGGCCGCCAGCGGCTGCACACATGGTTCGAGCGGTAAACAACAAAATGACGACATCGAAGGCGTCGCGGCCGGCTTCCCGCTGGCTGGCCTATGCGGCCACACTGTTTGGCGCCCTGTGCATCAGCACATCGGGCATCTTTATCAAGCTGGCGCAGGTGCCAGGACCGATCGCCGGGCTGTATCGGGTCAGCATTGCCCTGCTGGCGATGACGATTCCCTTCGCCCTGCAGGCGCGCCGCGTCACCTGGTCGCGCCGCGCCGTGCTGGCCGGCATGACTGGCGGCATCTTCTTCGCCTTCGATCTGACCTTCTGGAATACGTCGCTGCAATACACATCGGTAGCCAACGCCGTGCTGTTGGGCAACACGGCGCCGATTTGGGTTGGCATTGGCGCCATTGTGATCTTCAAGGAGCGATTGGGGCGCGGCTTCTGGGTGGGGCTGGCGCTGGCCTTCAGCGGCGCGGCGTTGATCGGCGTGTCGGACGCCATGCGGGCGCCGGCGCTTGGTTTGGGCAACCTGCTGGCCAGCATTGCCGCCATCTTCTACGCCAGCTACATGCTCTTCACCCAACGTGTGCGTCTGCGCCTCGACGCCCTCTCCTGTTTCTGGCTGGCCACATTGGGCAGCGTGCTGACCCTGCTGGTGGTCATTGCCGTTTTACGCCAGCCGCTGGCCGTTCCGGCCAGCAGCCTGCCGCCGCTGATCGGACTGGCCATTCTGACCCACGTCGGCGGCTGGCTTTCGCTCAACTATGCGCTTGGGCGCCTGCCCGCCTCGCTCATCGCACCGACGCTGCTCAGCCAGCCGGTGTTGGCAGCGGCGATGGCCATTCCCATTTTGCACGAATCGCTCTCGGTCATCCAGATCATCGGCGGTTTGATCGTCATGGTGGGCATCATCTTCGTCCACCGCGCCCGTACGCAGTAGCGGGCCGAGGAGGCGCCATGCTCATCGCTTTGACCAGAACACCGCCGCCCACCCTCGTCAACTGCGAGCTGACTTTCGTGCCGCGCGCGCCGATCAACTTCGCGCGCGCCCTGCAGCAGCACGCGGCCTACTGCGCCGCACTGGCGCAGTGCGGCGCGCACGTCGAATCGCTGCCTGCCGCGCCTGATCTGCCCGACAGCGTCTTTGTCGAAGATGCTGTGATCGTTGTGGACGAGATCGCCGTCATCACCGGCCTGGGGACCCCATCCCGCCAACGTGAGGCCCACCTGATGGCGCCGACGGTTGGCGGATACCGGCCGCTCGTGCGCATCGAACCGCCGGCGACCATCGAGGGTGGCGATGTCCTACGGGTTGGGCGCACGCTGTACGTGGGTCTGTCGCCGCGCACGAACGCGGCGGGCGTCGAGGCGTTGCAGCGGGCCGTGGCGCCGTTCGCCTATCACGTGATCGGTGTACCCATCAGCGGCTGTCTGCACCTGAAGACGGGATGCACGAGTCTGGACGATCAGACCCTCCTGGTAAATCCTGCCTGGATCGAGCTGGCGCCCTTTGCGGGCTATCGCATCCTGCAGGCGGCGCCCGACGAACCCTGGGCCGCCAACGTCCTGCGCATCGGAACGACCCTGCTCATGAACGCCGCCTCCCCGCGCACAATCAGCCTGGTCGAGCAGCAGGGCTACACCGTCTGTGCGCTGGACATCTCCGAGTTCATGAAGGCCGAAGCAGGGCTGACGTGTATGAGCGTGGTGATTCGCCAGAAGGATCACTGACCGGTTACGGCCGTTCCTCCTCGGTGCGGATGTAGTAGGACTTACGCAAGACACATTTTGATCGTGGGCGCTTTGAGCTGCTGTCGCAGGTAGTCAGCGAGCAGACCATGTTTGACTTGATAGATGGTGCGTTGGTGAACTCCACCAAAAAGCCTGCACCATGTCACAGCCTGGCCGGAATGCCGAAGGCCCTGGCCCCCAGGTTCATCCCCAGCCGCAACGCGGCCCTCGTCACACCATCGCCCAGCCAGTAACGCTCGAACATGACTTTGGCCCCGTGCCACAGCCGGCCGGTACGGGGCAGCGGCACGGCGGGGTCGGGTTCGGCGTAGAAAGCGCCGCTGGCGAAGCCGGCCTGGCCGCCGCCCATTTCGATCCAGCAGTAGCCGGTGCCGTCGAACTCGGCCTCTGGATGGCCGCTCTCGATTTCGGCGGCGATGCGGCTGGCCACTGTCTCGGCCTCGGCGTGGGCGAACGTGCCGGCTTTGGGCAGCGGCTTGCCGTTCGCCAGGGTGATCGCCGTCGCATCGCCCACCGCAAAAACGTTGGCGAAACGGGTCTGCAGGGTGCGCTTGTCCACCGAGACCCAGCCGGCGGCGTTGGTCAGCCCGGAACCTTGCAGCGCGGCGGGCGGACGGTGCGGCGGCGTGCCCGCCAGGAAGTCGAACGGTTCCCGCTGACCGTCGGCAAACACCAGTTCCCGCGTTTCGGCGTCTATGTGCTGCACCTGGCGTTTGGCGTGGTATTCGATGCCCTTGGCCGTGAGCATGTCCACGACCGCCGCACCCATGACCGGGCCGGCCACGGGCATCGGCTGCGCCTCGGGCGTGAAGACCTCCACCCGGCAGCGACTACGCAGGCCGCGGCGGCGCAGCGCATCGTCCAACAACATGGCGGCTTCGTAGGGCGCGGCCGGGCATTTGTAGGGCAAGGACGAGACCAGCAAGAGCACCCGGCCGCCCTCGAAACGCGCCAACGCCTGCCACAGGCCAGCGGCGCCATCGAGCGCAAAGAAGTTGTGCGCAGTTGCGGCATAGCCAGGTATGACTTCTGGCGCCAGATCGGCGCCCAACGCGACCACCAGGTAATCGTAGGCCAGTTCTTGCCCGCCAGCACGCACGCGTCCTCGCTCCGGTGCGATCTCTTGCACTTCGGCGCACAGCACCTCGACGCCGGGGCGCACCATGCGCCGCAGGTCTTCGACGATCCCCTCTGGCCGACGCTGGCCGACCATCACCCACAAGAGCGAAGGGGTGAATACGAATTCGCCCCGTTTGTCAACGAGCACAACGCGGTGGTTTGCACCCAGCCGCTGACGCAGCGCGTTGGCGGCGACGATGCCGCCCACGCCGCCGCCCAAAACAAGCACGGTTTTGCCGTCCATCTGATCATCTCCTTTGGCGATTGGGGATTTGCTCACTCGGCAACGGGCCGACTCACTGCACCTGCCAACCGGTGCGCCGTCAGGCGATGCACCGCCAGGCAGTGCACTGCCTGGCTGATCACCTGCAGCGCATCATGGCTGCCGCCGGCCAGGCCTTTCTCGAAGTCGCCCTCGCTGACGGCCATCTGGTTGGTGATGTGGGCAAAGCAGGCCACGTCCTTGCCGCGCGCCTCGGCAAACGCGTAGAGCGCGGCCGCTTCCATCTCCACACCCAGGATGCCTTCCTCGCAGGCGAACGTGATCGCTTCCGCCGTCTCGCGGAATGGCGCATCGGTGGTCCAGGTTGCGCCGATCAGCACAGGCACGGTGGCGCCCGCAAAGGCGCCGGCCAGCCGCTGGCGCAGCGCTGGCCGGATGGCGCTGTAGGCGGCGGGCGGCAGGTAGTGATAGCTCGTTCCTTCGTCTCGTAGCGCTCGCTCGATCAGCACGAAATAGGGCGGCGGACCCGCCGCGACGATCTGACCGGCCGACGTGACGCTGATGAGCAGCCGGCAGCCGGAGGCAAACAGCTCCTCGGCCACCAGGACGGCGAACGATGCGCCAACGGCATAGGGGACGATGCCGCACTCGATGCCCGCCAGGCTGAAAGCATAGAGCCGGGTGTGATAGCACGCCCAATGCCTGTGCAGCGCGGCCTGCCCGGCGGCGATCAGGTGTTCGGTCAGGTCGCCGTCCGGGTCGAGGATGCAGATGGCCGGAATGTCGCCATTTGGCCGCGCGCGCTGCCGTCGCGCCTCGCGCAGAAGGTTCTCGACCGTGAAAACCGACGGCGCGTCATAGGTCTTGTGCGCCAGGATGGGCGCTTGCCGCTCTGGCATGAACTGACGTTCCCTCAGAACACCAGCACCTGGTCGGCCGTGGCCGTCCAGTTCGCCAGCAGCGCCATGTTGCCCGCTTTGTTTGCTTCGATGAACTTTTCTGGCCCGAACCCGCGGGCCTCTGCACAGGTCGCTCAGGTGGCGACTTCGCCCTGGCGGGCAATGGATGCCAACATACGCTCGATGTTGTAATAGCCGTTGGGCGTCTTCTGGCCGGCCACGGCGCAGTTGACGCCATCACCCATCATGAACACCTGAACAGATGTGTCTGGCGACTTGACCAGGTTCATGGCCAGGCGCAGCGCGTTGTAGGGGCGCTCGTTGCCGTAGGGCGAATCGTTGATGATGAACAGATAGGTTCGCTTGCCGTCTGGGGTCATGGTTTGTTTTCCTCCGCAAAAATGTGCAGTCATATCGGACGTCGAATTCGTTTGGCGTTTGTCTCACGGCCTCACTTCGATCCGCCCCGCCGCGCCCGACACGATCTCGCCAATGGTTGTCCCTGCGACGCCGGCCTGATGCAGCGCTCCCAGCAGCGTCAGCGCCGTCGTGGGCGGCGTTGCGATCAACAACCCGCCGGAGGTTTGGGCGTCGCACAGGATCGCCTGCGCTTCGGCTGTCATCTCCGGCGCCCAGTCCACGTAATCGGCCAGGAAGCGGATGTTGTTGTGAGAACCGTCTGGAATCGCGCCCAGCCGGGCCAGTTCCCAGGTTTCGGGCAGCACGGGCACTCGTCCGGTGTAGATACGCGCCGCCACTCCACTGGCTTCAGCCAGCTCGCGCAGGTGTCCCAACAGCCCAAACCCGCTGACGTCGGTACAGGCGTTCACGCCGACCGCCTGCATCGTCGTCGCCGCCGCCCGGTTGAGCTGCGCCATCAGCGCCGTCACCCGCTCGATTACGCCGCCGTCCACTAGCCCCCGATCAAGGCCCGTGGTGATGATGCCGCTGCCCAGCGGCTTGGTCAGGATTAGGACATCGCCCGGCCGTGCGCCGGCGTTGGTGACCAGGCGCCTGGGGTCAACGACACCGGTCACCGCCAGGCCGTACTTTGGTTCGAGGTCTTCGATGGAGTGGCCGCCGCCTAGCGTGACGCCCGCTTCGGCCAGTTTGGCCTCGCCCCCGGCCAGGATCGCTGCCAGGGTGCTCATGGGCAATGTCTTGATGGGGAAGCCGACCAGATTGAGGGCCAGCACTGGTTGGCCGCCCATCGCGTAGATGTCAGATAGGGCGTTGGCCGCGGCAATGGCGCCGAAGGCCTGTGCGTCGTCCACGATGGGCGTGATGTAATCCACCGTCTGCACGATCGCCAGGTCATCGCTCAGCCGATAGACCGCGGCGTCGCGGTTGCCGGCGAAGCCGCTCAGCAGGTTGGGATCGTGCGGGGGCGTGAGGTAGCGCAGCACCTGCGCCAGATCGGCCGGGCCGATCTTGCAGGCTCAGCCGGCGCCGTGCGAAAGCGAGGTAAGTTTGATGCCTGGATGATTTTTCATGTTGTCGCCTGGTTTGCCACTCTGTTTGACAGTGTAGCACCTTTGCGCCATAATGCAATAGCCAATGTATTATCGCAGCGATGACTTCAGGTTATCATCATGGACTTTCCACGTCTTGCCGTGTTTCAGGCGGTCGCCCGTCGCCTCAGTTTTTCGCAGGCCGCCGACGATCTACACCTGAGCCAACCAGCCGTGTCCAAGCACATCCGCCAGTTGGAGATCGAATTGGGGGTGCGGCTCTTTCAGCGGGCGGGGAACCGGGTCGAGTTGACCGACGCCGGCCGCATTCTGGCCGATTATGCCGGCCGCATGGCAACCTTGAGCGAGGAGGTGCGCCGGGTGTTGGGTGAGCTGGCCGGACTCAAGCGCGGCAATTTGCGCCTGGCTGCCAGCAGCACCCCGGGCCAATACCTCCTGCCGGAAATCATCGCGCGCTTTGGCCGACGCTATCCAGGGATCGAGATCAGCTTGTGGCTGGGCAACAGCGCAGCAGTGGCCCAACGGGTGCTGCAGGGCGCCGCGGATCTCGGGTTCGTCGGCATCGAACCGGAGTTGGCCGGGCTGCAAGTCAGGCCCTTCGCCGACGATCAGATCGTGCTGGCAACGCCGCCGGGCCATCGCCTGGCCAGCGAAATGACGTTCAGCCGGAACTTGTTGGTAGGTGAGACGTTGATTCTGCGCGAGGCGGGGTCAGGCACGCGACAGGTAGTCGAGGCTGGCCTGATCGGCCTGCAGGTGCGGCCAGGCCGGGTGATCGAGTGGGCAAGCTGCGAGGCGGTGCGCCGCGGGGTGATGGCCGGGCTGGGCGTGGGCTTTACGTCGCGACGTAGCCTGGGCCTGGAGCTGGCCCAGGGCTTGCTCTGCGTATCGCCCATCGCCGAGTTCACCTTTAGGCGGCAACTCATCACGCTGACGCGCAAGGATCGACGCCACGCGCCGGCGGAACTGGCCTTTCTTGCGGCCCTGGGCAAGGAAGGGCTGTCGGGGGCCTTTGCCCTTTGAGGTCCGCCGTCGAAAGTCAATGGTTTCGTATCATCTCAATAATTCGGGGCAAAGACCTGTCAAGTTTTCCCTACTTATTGAGATGAGACATGGTTTCCGAGAACGACCGCCCTGACTCGTTCAGTTTCCCCAGTTCGACAGCACGGTGAGTTCCGTCTCTGAATTCGCTGGATCGTTGGTCTTGATTTTCACACGGAAATCGTGCAGACCTTCCATGCCCTTGTGCATCATGAATTCCATCGAGAGTTGCGTGCTTTGGCCCGGCTTGATAGTCGTCGCACCGACGACAACTTGAGGCGGTCAGCAGCCCTGCTTGACTTCGACCACCGGTCGGTTCAAGATCTGCAACGGTTGATCGCCCACGTTACTGAGCTTGAAAGTAGCCTTGATCGGTCTGTCAAGCGGCACCTTGCCGAAGTCAATCTTCTGCTGAGCGACAGCAAGTTTTGGTTGGCCGGTGATCTGCGCCGGGGTGCTCGAACTTGACGAGCCGCGATCGAGGTTTGCAAGTAACGCGACGCCGGCGATGACGACGAACATCGCCCCGCCAACGGCCAGGTAGATCGGCAGCCGGCTACGTGGCGGGGACGGCAGATTGACTTTGCCGCCCCTCTGTCGTTGATTGGCCTGCTTAGACATTCATTCCTCCTTGTCAAATCCCTTGTCAAATCCCTTGTCTGATCCCTTGTCTGATCCCTTGTCTGATCCCTTGTCTGATCCCTTGTCTAATCCCTTGTCTGATCCCATCAGATTCTATTTTGCGAACAGAAACATGCGGAGATAGACGATCATCGCCCATTGCTCCTTGTCGGTGTACAGAGAGCCGAATTCGGGCATGCCCGTGCCCATGCCGCCGCGCAGCAATTTGCCTTGCAACAGCGTATCATTGGCCGCCAGCATAACTCCCGCATCTGTGAAGTCCAGGGGGCCTCTTGGCATGGTGGGATCCATTTGGGCCATGCCGGGCAGGTTCACACCGGCCGGGCCTTGCCCTTTGCCGTCCGTGCCGTGGCAAGCCGCGCAGTCACGACCGTACAGCATTTCCGCACGCGTCAGCGCCGCAGACTCGACATCCTTGAGCCAGGCCCATGCCACCAGGTTCCATACGTCCGTATCGCTCAGCGCGGTGTTCATCGGGTCATTGCGCAGCGTATCGAAGGCGGCGGCGGGCGCCACGGTCCGCCGTTTGGCCGGATCAGCGAGGGCAGGTGGGAGCGCCACACCCAACGTCGCGCCGGCACTGGCCGCCGGTCGTGTCGTCGGCAGCGCCGTCGGAGTGGGCGGCATGACGTCCAAATTCATGCCGAGCTGTTGGTAGAGGGGCGCCGGTTCGGTCGGCGCTGGCGCTGCGGCCGCGCTCGTTACCTCGATCACCCCGCGCATCCGCCAATGATCTGCACTGCACCAGCGGGTGCAGGCAAAAGCGTAACGCCCCGGCTTATCTGGTGTCACATCCACTGCGACCACCTTGCCGGGATAAATCTCGTCTACATTCACGCCCAGGCCAGGAATGGTCAAACCATGCACTACATCAGATGAGCTGATGCGCAGCCGCGCTGTCTCGCCAGCGCGCAGCACGAGCCGGTCCGGGTTGAACCCGCCCTCCTCAGGGGCGCGCGCAACCATTTCGATCATCCGGACACCGCCCACAGAGGGTTGCTGACGCGACGCCCGATAGGCGAACAAGGCAACCGGTATCCCCAGGACCACCACCACAACTACGATCCATGCAAAAAATTCTTGTCGTTTCACATGCATCTATGCCATATACAGAGTCAGCAGGGTCACAACTGAGACCATGCAAAACAGGCTCACGGGCAAGGCCGCGGCCGGGCGCTGGCCGTGCTGGTGCGCGGTGCGCAGCGCCAACGCCACTGCAGCCACCAGGCCGGCGATGAGCACCGGAATCTGGAGGTAGGATACGACGCCGGACAGGTAGGGCGTCCAGCCCATGCCGGCGGTCCCGAACAGGTTCCAGCCCCAGCCGAACGGGTCGGAGAGCACGGGCCACGCGTAAGAGATGTTGGTGAGCGTGAACGACAGCGTGAAGGCGATCCAGATGGCCAGGCCCAGCGGCACCAGAGCCGTTGCGTAGCCCGCAAAGAGGCTGTCCATCTTGGCGCCCGACGTCAGAATGCGGCCGGCGGGCGACATCTCGCCGCTCAGGAACCGGCCCAGGCGCACGCACAACCAGAAGAGCCCCGGCACAACGACAGCGCAGAACACCAGGAGCACGGCCGCGTAGGCGAACCAGGCCGGCGTGCCGACGGCGCGTGCCGTCATCTTGAGCGGGCCGTCCGGGCCGATGAGCACGACCGAGTAGACGAACGCCGCGGCAAGCATCATCAGGCCGTCGAAGGCCTCGTCGAGCCGGCGGCCGCGGGTGTTGAGCAGGTCCGTGCCCGGCATCTGGATGAAGAACGCGACGTTGTTGCGATCGCAGGTGCGCAGGCACTCGCCGCACAGGCTGCACAATGTGTTCGTCTCGAGCTTCATGGGCAGGTTGAAGTAGGGACAACCGTAACCCAGGTCGCTGCCGGTGTAGCAGTTCTTCTGCGTATGCGCTGCGCAGACGGCAGGGTCTTTGACGCGCACCGCAAGCGGCGCGACCTGGCCGTAGACGCCGACAAAGCCGCCGATGGGGCACAAGTAGCGGCAGAACGACTTGCGCTCGAAGAACAAGCTGACGATGAGCGAGACGACGATGAAGAGGATCAGCGTGAGCGCCGTGACCAGCGGACTGGTCAAGATCAGCGCCGAAAACAGTGCGATGGCCAGAAACCCGAAGTTCTGCGCCCAGATGTTGCGCAGAAACTTCGGCCACGGCCGTGCGCCGGGTCGGGCCGTCTTGCGGAACCATGTCTTGGCATAGGTATGGAGCTGACCGCGCGGTTGGGGGACGATCATACGGCGGCGCTGGAGCCAGTCGCCGGGCGCCGGGATGGGACAGACGCTGCACCAAAACCGGCCGAAGACGGGGATCAGAAGCAGCTTGAGGGCCGCCC
The DNA here is from genome assembly GCA_964580725.1 of uncultured Anaerolineae bacterium. Lineage (GTDB taxonomy): Bacteria > Chloroflexota > Anaerolineae > SSC4 > Amarolineaceae > Amarolinea. The sequence continues at coordinate 39,947 of CAZOLV010000011.1, forward strand.
ACCAGACCAGCCAGACGTAGATCACGCTGAAGTTGCGGCTGCCGGCAGGGGTGCCGAACAGACCGGTCAGGATGACGACAAGGAAGACCGCCAGCGCAAGGACAGTGATGCCCCATTGCAGCCAGCGGCCTTTCAGAAGCCATTGGATGGCGGGGATGTCGCTGATCGGGAAACCCCGACCGGATGCCGCCGGCGGCAGTACGATGGATGCGGCGACATCGGGCAGGAGGGCGATCGGGGCGGGCATGACCGACTGTCTGGCGTCGGGGTCGCCTTCGACCGATACCCAGGTGTTGTCAAGTGACGATTCCACTTATCGCCTCCACAAGGTAGCAAGCGCGCCGATGGTTGCGAGGACGCTGGCGGCCACCGCCCGTAGCCACGTGAGATTAGGCTCGATCACCAGCTTGCCGACCATGAACGGGTGCAGATTACCGCACGGGATTGCGCAGCGGAAGTGAAACGCTCCGTCGCGATCAGCCACGAAGGTCAGCGTCCCCGGTCGGCCCGGTTCTGCAACCGTTTCGACCTCGTAGCCGTCCACAAACAGACCATGCACTACGTCGAACGACTCCAGGTTGATGGTGACGGTGTCGCCGCGATTGACCCGGACGGCGCCCGGCTGGAAATTCCACTGGCTGGCGGTCATGTTGATGGTGAGCGCCTGGGGCGCGGCAGTCCGGATCGGAAGCGGGGCCAGCAGCGCGATCAAGACAAGGGCCAGCGTCAGCCCGCCGGCGAGCCACTGCTGTAAAGCCACCTGCTTCGTTGACAGGCGAAACATTCTCTGCGCCAGGACTGGTCCTGTCAAGCCGTCTCTCACTGATTTGCCGGCCCGAACTTGCTGTAGGTATCCACGATCTGCTGTCGGATGACGGCGGGCGGCTTGCCTTCGGCGGTCATCTTCATCACATCGGCGGCGATATCCACGCAGAGGCTGCAGCCCAAAGCGTGATCGTCGAAGATCGGTTTCCCGTCTGCGCCGAACTCCTTGATGTAGCAGTCCAGGTTGCTTTTGTGTCCGATTGCACCGCAGCCGCAATAGCATGGCACGTGCTGCAGCGCGTCCGGGTTGGCTATGGCGAACTGATAGACTGTGCGGACCGCTGCAGGAGCTTGCTGCATCGGCAGCGGCAGCGTTGACACCGGGGCCAGCTTGGCGTTGGTATTCGCCTGCCCGCTCCCGCAGGCGGCCAGCAGCAGGCTTGTGACCAGCAAACCGAACAACAGAAGGAAAAATCGTTTTGTCAAAGCGTTACTCCTGTAAAGCAGCGCCGAAGGCGCGCATTCCACTTTAGCTCCTTACAAGGCAAATTCTTGCACAAACGTCGCCGGCACGGTGCGGCCGATGGTTGTATGACCGAAACGCTTGTGCATCGTACCGGGGACGTGCGCTGCGGTGTGACTCATTTGGTTCTGGCTTTGCCCGGTTAGAATGAGTTGCTCTCCGTTGTGGGAAGCGTATCAGCACGCAGCTCCAGCGATAATATGCCGACCGCGTGTCGCGTCGTCTAGCGCCGTCCGACGCGCTGCACATGCGCCATTTGGCGCGCTGCTCACGCGGCTGCCGGTGCGAATGCAGTCACCGCGCTGAATGGCCTGGTGCATTCCGCGCTGAAAAGCGCTTGGTGCACCACTCCGGCTGCGCGATGATTGGAGCCAGGTTGTGAAGTCAGCATGGCAGTTCGCCACGCATGATCACTCCGAAATGGAAAGCGAGGGTAGACATATGATGGGTGGATGGGGTTGGGGCATGGGCTGCTTAGGCGGCTTGGGCATGCTCCTGTTTTGGGCTTTGATCATCGGCCTGATGGTCTGGCTGGTGGTGACCTTGACCCGTTCGGGGCAGAATCACACCGCGACCAGCGCACGGCCCGATTCGATGCTGGAGACCCTGCGTCGTCGCTTGGCGACTGGCGAGATCACGCCAGATGAGTTCGACGTGCTGCGGCAGAAGCTGGGCGTCTGAGACGGACAACGCTGCGACGATGCCGCCACAGCGTTGTCTCTGAAACAGGTAAAGCATTCATACCGATCTTCAGGTCCCCTACGACCAGATTGACGCCAGCCTGGGACAACTGCCTGGCAAAGACGCCAAGATCGTGCTATACTGTCGTAGCGGACGGATGAGCGATATCGCCGCGCGACGCCTGGTCGCGTTGGGCTACACGCACGTCTACGATTTGGATGGCGACATGCTGACCTGGGAGGCCGGCGGTCGCTCTCTGATGCAACGATAATCCGGCCGCGCCAAAGAGGACAGTGCATTATGACCACTTTTGCGCCTTTACGCGTCTTGCTTGCCGACGACCACGCCATCGTGCGCAAGGGTATCCGCGAGTTCCTGGAAGAGGATGGCGAGGTCTCGGTGGTGGCCGAGGCCTCCAGCGGCGCTGAAGCCGTGCGCCTGGCCGGCGAATACCGGCCGGCCGTGGCTGTGCTCGATGTGCAGATGCCGGGGGTCAACGGGATCGAGGCGACGCGTCAGATCAAGGCCGCTTATCCGGAAATCCGGGTGCTGATTCTCACTGCCTACGATGAAGACCCTTACGTCTTCGCCCTGCTGCGCGCTGGCGCTGACGGCTACGTGCTGAAGAACACTGAACCTGATGATCTGGTGCGGGCGGTGAAAACGGTGGCGAGCGGCGGCAAGGTGTTGGCCCCGGATGTGGCGGCGAAGGTGGTCGCCCAGATAACGACGGGCAAGCCGGCCGCGGCCGCCGAGCAGGCCGAACCGCTCTCCGAGCGCGAGCTGGAGGTGCTGCGCCTGGCGGCCCACGGCCTGACTAACAAGGCGATCGCGGCTGAGTTGGGTGTCAGCGATCGCACGGTGCAGGGACATATGGCCAGCGTCTACGGCAAACTGGCAGTTGCCAGCCGTACCGAGGCGGTGACAAAAGCGCTGAAGCTGGGTTGGCTGGTGTTGGATGACGCCTGAGTCAAGGGGACCTGCGCTGCCGCGAAGCCATCAGCTCCTACGCGGCTTGCGCGCTCAGTTGCTGCTGTGGACGATCCTACCGCTGACGGTGGTATTGATCGTGCTATCGCTCGCTGGCGTCGCTCGCCATCGGCAGGCGATGACGCGCCTGGTAGAAGATCGCGACCGGGGAATGACGGTCGCAGAGGCGAACCGCTTAGGTCGCGAGATAGCTCAGCAGGTCGCGATCCTGGCCCGGCTGGCTGCCGCACCGCCTGTCCTCATGTCTCTCGCAACATTACCCGATCAGCCTAAAGATGTTTCTGGCGGGTTTACCGCCGGCCTGGCCTGGCTGGACAATCAGGGTGCATTGGTCGCAGCCTCGCCGATCGCGTCTGCCTGGGCCAACAGTGACTCCGCGCGCCTCCTGGCCGCGCGCGCTGCGGCGGTCGGCCACACGCAGTACGAGACCGACTTTCCGGGTGACGATGCTGCGCGTTTGTTGATCGCCGTGCCGGCATCCGGCGGCAACGTGCTGGTTGGCGCGCTGCCGATGGAGACGCTGAGCCTGGCGGACAGTAATCTGCTGCTCGAGGGCGAAATGCAGGGCGCCATATTCGTCCTGGATCAAACCGGCCGTCGCGTCCACCACCATGATCCCGCTCACCTGGCTGTAGATCCGGCAGTGCTGGGCAACTTGCCCCGGGGCGGCGCTGGATTCGCGTATCGGCGCGACCGTCAAGGGCGCGACCTGCTCGTGTCGTATGCGCCTGTGGAGCCGCCGGGGTGGACCCTGGCGACGGTCGAGGATGTCCACACGATTATGGCGATGGGTATGAGCGCGGTCGAGGTGCTGCCGTTGCTCTTGCTCTTCGTTGCGGTCGTTGCACTGTTGGCCGTTTCTTTCGGTGTTCTGAGCGTCGTACGGCCGCTACAGGAGCTGGATCGCCGGGCTGCGCGCGTCGCCTGGGGGGATTTCGATGCGGTCGAGCAGCCGGTGGGCGGGGTGCAGGAGATTGACGATCTGCGCGTCACCCTGGGGCAGATGGCCGCGCGGGTGCGCGCCTACCAGGGCGGGATGCACGACTATTTGAGCGCGATCACGCAGGGTCAGGAAGCAGAACGGAGCCGCTTGGCGCACGAGCTGCACGATGTCACGATCCAGGGACTGATCGCTCTCAAGCAGCGCGGCCAGATGGCGTTGAAAGCCCTTGGCCGCGATCCGGCCCGCGCCGAGGCTCGCCTCCAGGAGTTGAACGGCCTGATTGACGAGGAGGTTGCGGGCCTGCGCCGCATCATCGGCGACCTGCGGCCGATCTACCTGGAAGACCTGGGGTTCGTCCCGGCCCTCGACATGCTGGCCCGGCAGACCGAGGAACGGCTCGGCCTGGTCGTCCATCTGGCGGTGCATGGCCAGGTGGTGCGCCTGGCCCCCGACTTGGAACTGGCCGCCTATCGCATCGCCCAGCAGGCGCTCGCCAATGTGGCGGCTCACGCCCAGGCGCGCAATGCCTGGCTCGATATCTCTTTCACCAACGATCACCTCGCGCTGGTCGTCCGCGATGACGGCCGCGGCTTCACGCCGCCGGAGCAGCCCGCCGATCTGGCCCGCCTGGGCCATTTCGGGCTGATGGGCATGCGCGAACGTGCCCTGCTCTACGGCGGTCAGCTCACGATCGCCTCCAGCCCTGGCCAGGGCGCGGCCATCATGGCGCGGCTGCCACTGTTGCGCTGAGCCGCACGAGTTTCGATACCGTTTTTGCCATCCCCATCGTTTGCCTTCGCCGCGCGGTTGTAACAGTAAACTGTCCTCCAACCGCGCAAAATGGCCTGCTGGCAGAACCGCCTATTAGCGCTGCACGGCGCGCCGATTTTGGATTATGATGGCTGCTGCCAGTTCGAGAATATCCGAAGTTGAGGTGAAAACTGCTGTGCGTAGGCAAACTGGGTCCAAGAAATTGGTTCTTTTACTCGCCGCATGCTGCCTGGCGCCGCTGGCGGCGTTGGCGGCGGTGCTCTATCTGGCCGCGCCGGTCTGGTTGGTGGCGCCGATCGGCCTGCTGGCGCTGGTGTTGCTCGCGCGCCGCCTGATGCCGCTGTTAGCTTCGGGGGATGGATCTGGATCGTCTCGCGATCCTCGTCCGTCGCGATGATTTTCTCGGCTGTATCATGATTGGCGGACATGCAGGCTGATCGCTCCACCTGGCGCCCGAACCAATTCTTCACAGCTTTGTGACCGATGGCCAATCACCAATGATTCTGAAAGGAAAAACTCGATGACTCTTTCGCACACCTTGTCGAACCGACACGCAGCCCGGCTGCTGGCTGTATTCCTGGTCCTTGCCTCTTTGGCCATGGCTCTGGCTGCCTGTGCAGGCGGGCAACAACCGGGCGCTGCCCAGCCGGCAGCTTTGGTCCAGACCCCCATGTCGCCAACCCTGACCCCTGCCGCTGCAGCCGAGAAACCGGTCGCGGCCACCTCTGTTACCCCCACCATGCCGATGGGGCCGGGCAGCGGCATGACGGGGCACGGGATGGACTCTGGGAACGCCATCACCGGCACCATGCCGATGTCCGGCACGGCGCCCATCACCGGCACCATGCCGATGTCCGGCACGGCGCCCATCACCGGCACCATGCC
>CAZOLV010000011.1:45604-57088 GCA_964580725.1 uncultured Anaerolineae bacterium
GATGTCCGGCGATGTGATGGGCATGATGGCGAATATGCAACGCATGATGGGCATGATGAGCATGATGACGACCATGCCGCCGGCCGAGCAGCAGCAGATGATGGCGGACATGATGGGAATGATGCAGGACATGATGGAAATGATGGGCGGCATGTCTCAGAGCGCCCAGGCGCAGGTGATGCCCCCGATGATGAGCCTGATGTCTCAAATGCTGGAGATGATGAGGGGCATGTCTCCCGATGCGCAAAACCTGATGATGCCGCAGATGAAGGGTATGATGGGCATGATGGGCCAGATGATGCAGATGATGAGCAGCAACGCGGGGATGGGCGGGATGGACCGCGCCCACATGGAGCCGATCCCAGCAGCCGGCGTGCCGAAGGCCGCGACGAAAACTGGCGGCCAACCGCTGGCGTTCAAGGTCGAGAATGGGGTCAAGGTCTTCGAGTTGACTGCCCAGCCCGTGCGCTGGCATGTCCTGGACAACGTCGAAGTGACTGCCTGGACGTACAACGGCACGGTACCCGGCCCGATGATTCGCGTGACTGAGGGCGACAAAGTGCGCATCATCCTTGAGAACGATCTGCCCGAAGCCACCAGCATCCACTGGCACGGCATACCGGTGCCCAACGAGATGGATGGCGTGACTGCCATCGAGCCTGGCAAGAGCTTTACCTACGAATTCACCGCGCCACCGGCCGGCAGCTTCATGTATCACTCCCATGTGAACAGCGACAAGCAGCTCGGGCTCGGCCTGTATGCCCCATTCATCGTAGACCCGAAGACGCCGCCGGCCGACAAGCCCGCCGTGGATGTGAGCTGGATGCTCTCCGAGTGGCGCGTCGGGGCAGATGGGCAGACCTACGCGGCGATGCCGATGGCCGGCGTCGAGCCGAACTATTTCACCATCAACGGCAAGAGCTACCCGAACACCCAGCCGATTGAGGTCAATAAGGGCCAACGTGTGCGCGTGCGGCTGGCGAACGCCGGCCAGTTCACCCACCCCATGCACCTGCACGGTATGAATTTCAAGATTGTGGCCTACGACGGCGTGCCGCTGCCCGCCAGCCAGCAGATCGTGCGCAACACGGTGGCCGTCAACCCGGGCGAGCTGGTGGATATCGAATTCGTGGCCGACAATGTGGGAACCTGGATGTTTCACTGCCACGTGCTGCACCACGTCACCAACGACAACGAAGAACCAGGCGGATTAGTGGCGCTGGTGAAGGTGACCGACCCGTCGGCCGCGCAAAGCGGTGTCCAGGGCAGCGTTTGGGTCGCGAACGAGGAGGGCGACAGTGTCAGTGTGATCAACGCGGCCACCAACCAGGTCGCCGTTACGCTTACCGGCATCCCTGGGCCGCACAACATCCAGGCCGCGGCCGATGGCAAGAGCGTCTGGGCGATCAGTGGGCACTCAGCTCTGGCGCTGGCGATTGATCCGACCACGTACACGGTGCGCGGCGTGGTTCCGACCGGCCGCGACCCGGCCCATGTCATCCTGACGCCCAACGGCCAGACAGCCTATGTCACCAACAGCAGCGAAGACACGGTCACGGTGATAGACACGAACGCGATGACGGTCACGGCGACGATTGCCGTCGGCAAGTTCCCCCACGGCCTGCGCCCCAGCCCTGACGGCCAGTGGATCTATGTTGCAAACGTGAACAGCAACACGGTGAGTGTGATAGACGCCGCGTCCAACCGCAAAATTGCCGATGTCGAAGTCGGCCAGAAGCCGGTGCAGGTCGGCTTCGCCCCGGACGGCAGATTCGTTTACGTCTCACTCAACGGCGAGAACGCTGTGGGCAAGGTGGATGTGGGCACGCGCAAGCTCGTCAGCAAGCTCCAGGTCGGCCTCGGCCCGATCCAGGTCTATGTGACGCCGGACGGCAAGTACCTGCTGGCGGCGAACCAGGGCACAAAGGATCAGCCGAGCACGACCGTCTCCATTGTGGACACGGCGACTTTCACTGTTCTGGGCACGGTCGAGACAGGGCGGGGCGCGCACGGCGTCGTGATCGAGCCTTCCAACCGGTATGCCTACGTCACGGATGTCTACGAGGACGATGTCGTGATTCTAGACATCGCGGCCCGTAAGGTTGTCGCCCGGACGCCGACCGGCGCTGCGCCGAACGGCATCAGCTTTCTGCCGCTGGCGCCTGCTCCGGCCGTATCGCCGCAGATCGAGCTGAAGCTGCCGGCGATGGAGCAGAACATGGGGCATGGTCATGGCGAATAACGGACGCGCGCGGGTCTTTGCGACGGATCGCTCACGCCGGAGACCAGGCGATCTCGAGAGAATAATGCATGGCCGGCATAGGGATCATCTGTTGAAACTAAGCAGTTTGGCAAAGCGGCCGGCAGGGCTGCATCAGGTGGGTTGAATGATGAGCGACGCAAAATACATCCCCGCGCTGCGGTTCGGCTGGCTGACGCCGGTGTACGATCCGGTGCTGCGCCGGCTGATGCCTGAGATGGCGCTCAAGCAGCGGCTGATTGCCCAGGCGCAGATCGCCGCCGGCCAGCATGTGCTCGATTTGGGCGCGGGCACCGGCACGCTGACCATCATGCTCAAGCAAGCCTACCCTGGGGCGGAAGTTACTGGCCTGGACGGCGATTCCCGGGTACTGGCGCGGGCGCGTGAAAAGGCGGCTGTCGCTGGCGTGGCGATCCGCCTCGACCGCGGGCTGGCGACTGCGCTTCCGTATGAAGATGCTTCCTATGACCGCGTCCTGTCCAGCCTGATGCTGCATCACCTGACCACCGAGGACAAGCGGCGCTCACTGCGCGAAGTCTGGCGGGTGTTGCGGCTCGGTGGCGAGCTACACGTCCTGGACTTCGGCCCGCCGCAGAACGCCCTGGCCTGGCTGATCTCCCAGGTCTTCCGGCGTATGGAACGGACGGCCGACAACATCGCCGGCCGGCTGCCGGGGATGTTCCGTCAGGCCGGCTTCATCATTGTCGAGCAGACCGGGGCGCAGATGACGATCCTCGGTACGCTCGCGCTGTACCGCGGTCGTAAGTAAATCAACCTCACTCACCGGAAAGGAGCATTGCGATGACAAAAGATCCCGTGTGCGGCATGGACGTAGATCTCAAGACGGCCGCCGGCAAGTCTGAATACCAGGGCCAGACCTACTACTTCTGCTCGGCTGGCTGCAAGAAGGCGTTCGACAAGGAGCCGGCCAAGTACGTCGGTCGGTCAGAGGGGCACGGCCCGCGCAAGCACTAGCGCGCCAGGAGGCCGGTGACATGGAGGCGGGAGATCCACAGATCTCCCGCTCTTTTTTTGCTGGGTTGACGCGGAGTTCAGGCAGCACGATTGGAGAACTGGTATGCCAAACGATAACAGGCCGTTCGGCGCGTGTCAACGCCCATGAATCGGCGCGTGTGCAGGGGGGCTTGATGAGCTATGCTTGATGAGCTACAATGAAGTTCGTCACATGATTTACCAGGGATATGGAGGAGGCAATCATGGTCAAAGATCCCGTTTGCGGCATGGAGATCGAACCCCAGGACGCGGCCGTCAGTCGAAAGCACATGGGCCAAACGTTTTACTTCTGCTCACCCAATTGCGTCGAGCAGTTTGACGCTGACCCGCACCACTACGCGCAGGCCGTGCTGGCCGTGACCGAGGCGCCGCTGCCGGTCGGCTCAGCCACGACCGGCTTCAACCCGGCCCTGCCGCTGGCGTGTGTCGAGCTGCCGGTGTTGGGGCTGCAGCGGGAGCAAGATGGCCGCGCCGTGGAAGCCGCGGTGGCCGGGTTGCCAGGAGTGCGCAGCGCCCACGCGAACACTGGCTCGGGCGTCGTGACGGTCGAATACGATCCGCAGCGCACCAATGCCGCAGCCCTGGCCGCCGGACTCCGGCCCGCCGGCTTCCGCGTCGGCGGCGCGCAGACCCGCGTCGGCATCCAGGACTTGCGCTGCGCCTCGTGCGTGGGCTTCATCGAGGATGACCTGCGGGCGACGCCGGGCGTGCTCAGCGCGTCGGTCAATGCCGGCACGCAAGAAGCCACCATCGCCTACCTGCCGCAGCAGACCACGCTGGCCCAACTGCACGCTGTGATCCAGGATTGGGGCTATCGCCCGCGGCCTTCTGCCAGCGAGGCGCCGGCCGACAAACAGGAAACGGAACACGCCCGCGAGTACCGCAGTCTGTTCCGCAAGTTTCTCTTCGCCGCCCTCATCTCGCTGCCCGTGCTGTTGACGGCTTATCCGAAGTTCATCCCGTTCGTGCGCGATTGGAACGCGGAGACCCTGCGCCTGGCGTGGCTCAGCTCGGCGCTGCTGACCTTGCCAGTGCTGGCCTGGTCGGGCGGCCACTTCTTCACGGGCGCATGGGCCGCGCTCAAGCACCGGGCAGCCAACATGAACACCCTGATCGCGCTCGGCACCGGCGCGGCGTGGCTCTACTCCACCGTCGCCATTCTGTTCCCTGGCCTGTTCCCGGAGGGCACATCGGAACCGTTCTACGACGTGGTGGCCGTGGTGATCGCACTGGTGGTGTTGGGCCAGGCGCTGGAGCTGCGCGCCAAGGGCCGCACCAGCGAGGCCATCAAGAAGCTGCTGGGGTTGCAGGCCAAGACCGCCCGCGTGATCCGCGACGGCCAGGAGCTGGACATCCTGGTCGAGGAAGTGCTGGTCGGCGACGTGGTGCAGGTGCGCCCCGGCGAGAAGGTGCCGGTGGACGGCGTGATCCTGGAGGGCAGCTCGGCCGTGGATGAATCCATGCTCACCGGCGAATCGCTGCCGGTCAGCAAAGGGGTCGGTGACGAAGTGATCGGCGCGACCCTCAACAAGACCGGCGCGTTCAGGTTCCGCACGATCAAGGTCGGCAAGGACACGGCCCTGGCGCAGATCGTCAAGATGGTGCAGGACGCGCAGAACAGCAAGGCGCCCATCGCCCGTCTGGCCGACACCATCTCCGGCTACTTCGTGCCGGTCGTGATGATTCTGGCCGTGCTGACCTTTGTGGCCTGGTTCAACTTCGGCCCACAGCCGCAGTTGGTGTACGCACTGGTGACGAGTGTGACTGTGCTGATCATCGCCTGCCCCTGCGCGCTGGGCCTGGCCACGCCGATGAGCCTGATGGTCGGCATCGGCAAGGGCGCGGAACACGGCATCCTCATCCGCTCGGGCGAAGCGTTGCAGACCAGTCAGGCGCTCAAGACCGTGGTGCTGGACAAGACAGGAACCATCACCAAAGGCAAGCCGGAGCTGACCGACGTGGTTACAGCCGATGCCTGGGCCGCGGACGACTTGCTCCGCCTGGTGGCCGCGGTGGAACGCTCGTCGGAGCACCCGTTGGCCGAGGCGATCGTGGAGGGTGCGCAGACGCGCAATATGACATCAACCAACGACCGCTTGCAACCCTTTGCTCTGGCCTCACCGTCATCTGGCCACTGCTTAACCTGGAAACCCTCTGTGTCCCCAAATCGTGACGCTCCCTGCCGACGGCGTCGAAAACCAGGTCGTAGATTGCGCCGCCCTGGGTGAAGTCCTGCCGGGTGTAATCAATCACCTGGCTGGCGCCCAACGAACGCACCAACTCCAGGTTTGCGCCGCTGCACACCCCGGTCACCTCGGCGCCGAAGTGACGGCTGGCAAGCTGCACCGCGTTGGTGCCGACCGCGCCGGATGCGCCGTAGATCAGGACTTTCTGCCCCGGTTGAATCTTGCCCGCCTGCAGGCAGCGCCAGGCCGTCTGCGCGGCGCCGGGAACCGCCGCGGCCTCCTCGAAGGTGAGGTTGCCGGCTTGAGCGCCAGCGCCCCGTCCTCGGGCAGACATTTGTATTCGGCGTGGCCGCCGAAATTGACGGCGAAGGTGGAGGCGAAGATCGGGTCGCCAAGCTCGAAGCGGGTCACCTTCCTGCCGACCGCTTCGATCTCCCCGGCCAGCTCCATCCCCAGGATGTGACGCCGGGGCCGGCGCCACCCCAGGATCAGCCGCGCCATGAACTTTTGCCAGCCAGAGATGTTCGGCAGTTTGAAGCTGCGCATGATGGTGTCGCCGATGGTGACGGTAGTGGCGTGGACTTCGACCAGCACTTCGTGGTCACGCGGCGCCGGTTTGGGGACATCCGCCAGCCGCAGCACTTCCGGCGGACCGTGACGGGTGTAAACGACGGCCTTGATCTCAAGCCTCCTGTTTGGGCTGTCTGGCAGACAAGGCGGCAACCGCCGCCGGATCGAAGCCCTTGACGATCAGCCAGACCGCAAAGACCATCTCTTGCAGGGCAAGCGGGATCATCAACTGCCCGATGCCCGCTGTGATGTCTGGCGCCAGATGCTGTGGACTGAACATGCTGATCAGGTTGGCGACGAAGTACAGCACCCCGCCACTGACCCCCCAGCCTGATAGCCAGCGGGGCACGAGCCGGGATTGATAAAACGTAGCGTAGATCATCAGCGCGCCGATGCTGAACACGAGGGCGCCCCACATCTCGGTCCACTCCTTTGCGGCGCTGAGCATTGATCCCAGCGCCTGAAAACTGGCCGCCTCCACTGCGCCGGTGTTGACAGAGGCCTCGCTGACGCTCGCCATCACGAGCATACTGATCACCATGACCGCATAGGAAATGGCTTCGATGGCTCCCCTGAACAGGACGGCGCCCAGCGCCAGGGCTTCATTGTGTTTCTTCAGAATCGGGTAGAGCAGCACCGGCATCATGGCGAGAGACACACCCATCAGCGCGACGAGCAGTGTTCCAGCAATCCATTGGGTTGTGCTGGCAGCGATATTGAGCGGGAAGGCCGGCCCGGCGCTGATCGGGCCGATCACGACGCCGCTCAGGATGCCTGAAACCGTGCCGATGATGAACAAGACGCCAACGATGACGGCTGTTTGTCTGCAGGTCTTCATTTCGAGACCTCCTCTTTTTGATTCGATCTGGTGTGCGAACACAACAGGTTCTTACGCCGCTTTGCCCGCACTGCTGCGCAGCAGTACGATCCCCAGCCAGACGAACCAGACGATCTGGCCCAGGCCAAAGATGCCGGTCGAAGCGTCCGACACAGGGAAGATCGAGATGACGCCCACCGCGCCGACCAGCAGGCCGATCAGATTCAGGCCTCTGGGCAGCCCGCCGGCTCGCCGCACGGTCAGGCTGACCAGCAGCGTCCACAGGCCGCCCAGGATTTCGCCGTTGCCGTTGCCCAGCCCGCTCGCCACGGTTTCGATGCTCTGCCAGAGCAGCGCAGCCTGGGCCGGGTCTTTGGCGTAGAGCGCCACGACCGGCGCAATCCCGGCATTGGCGACCATGCCGCTGGCGATCAGCGAGCCGGCCCAGATGATGCCGAGCGCAGTCGCCGTTCGCATCAGGGTCGGCGCGCCGGCCTGCAGCCGGTCGTGCAGCGCCAGCGCCAGGACGATCAGGGCGACGCCGAAGAACACGTACATGAGCAGATTGGTCGCAAAGGTGACCGTCTGCATTTCGACGAGCAGCGCCGCCTTTTGGGCCGAATCGCTGATGCTCGGATAGTCCAGTACGACGAGGAAGATGGCCATACCGATCAGGTAGGCGATGGCCAGGTAGAATGCGGCGAAGCCGCCGGACTTCTGTGAGGTTTTCATGTTTTGCTCCTTTTGATCTACTTGATTTGCATTCATCTCAGGCTTCGATGGTGCGCCACTTCCAGGCATACCCGACGATCAGCAGCGTGAGCGCCATCTCGATCACGGCAAAGAGGATGTAGAAAGCCCAGCTTTCCCCGACCAGATTGCCGATGTTGACGGCGGTGTAGAGCGCGCCCAGGACGATGTTGGCCCAGCGGGCGGCCACGGGCTTCAGCGCCAGCGGGAGGAAGACCATCACGGCCGGGATCAGCATCAAGATTGCGGCTGAAAGCAGTACGCCCTGCGTCGCTGGCAGCGGCCCCATGCGCCCTGCCGTCATCTCCTCGATCTGGCCAGGCTTGAACAGGGAGACAATGTCGGCGTAGATGTACAGAAACATGAGAGCCGCCCACAATGCGGAGAGCTTCATCTGCACGGAAATTCTGACATTCGACTTCTCGGTGGTTTGGGTGATTGTGTTCATTTTTCTTTCCTTGATAGCATAGACCTTCAGAAACCTTGATCAACGATGCGAACGAGTGTCGCTGGCCTCGATTCTGTTGACCGAGCGATGCCGGCATTTCAGCCGGCGACGTTCTTCGACATCACGAGCAACAGCGCTGCCAGATAGCACAGCGATACAACGATGAAGGCTGACAGCATCCCATACTGTAAAACGGGGTTCATCGAACCTTGCGGATACACAAGCTGAAGCGCCACTCGTGTCAGCCATAACACAGATGTTGCCGCCAGCATGACGATGATCGAATAGCGATTGGCCTTGCCCCCGCAGACGAATAGCCCATTCAGCAGGCCAAACAGGACCAAAGATAACGAGAAGAACACGTTGATGGCTCGGACGGCAACGATCAGTTCTGTCGCCTCGGCATCCATGTAGGAATACCAATGCCATGCTCGGGGAACGAAGAAGTGCCAGAGACCAAAGCCAATCGAAGCCGTGCTGCCAATCGCTACCAGCACTTTGACAAGTAAATCCATGTTCCGCATTCGGGGCAAAGACCTGTCAGGTTTCCCCCATTTATTGTTCCGCACATCCTTGAAAGATCGTTACAGAGAACGCCCGGCCTCACCTGCTTTTGGGCGGGATGCAAATCAACTCCGAGGCCAGACCCAGAGTAAATTGATCATCGGCAACAACATGGTCAGAACGAAACCGACCAACAAGACCACATGGAGGCGTTTGCTCTTGGGGTGATCTACCCAGTACGTGAGAATGACTGACAATAACAATGTCTGTGAAAACACCTCTGGCCAACCGACTACGTGATCCCATAAGGGGAAATTGAAGAAAATCATTCCCTCGATACCTCCCCAACTGGCTGAAAACGGCGTCAGGATCCCGATCACAACCAGCATGCACCACATGATCAGCCAGCCTTTGCGATTGCCGAACAGAACGTCTCTCAACAGGTAGAACACAATGGCCAATAAGGCAGCCCTCGATGGCTGAAACAGAGGGCTGGCCATCAGTATCGGATCCGTAATCTGCCGAATGATCGGGGCTACATCTGGCCGGATCATGCGAGTTGCATACCCAAGCAGAATAGAAGCGACAACGCCGGTAACGAAATAGGTGACAGTATGAGAAACAATCGTCCGATACAGAATTGACCGGAAGGAAGGTTGTGGTCTATCCATCTTCTTCTTTACCCTTTTCGTTTCGATCAGACCGCGCCCAACGGCACGCGTCAGATGCGGCTGCGCCAGGTCGAGCTCTACCCTGACCTGCCTCTCAAGCGCCGGTCCTGCGCCCGGTCGCCAGCGCCGAGGGGGTCTGGCAGCCGACGATGGCCGGCGCCTCTTGCACCAGGTCGTCGTTTTCCAGGGCTGCCACCATGAACAGGGCGTAGTCCACGCGGCGGGTCAGGTTGCTGGCCAGGAGCGGATCGCCGACGTGCCGGCTTCAGACCGGCAGGCCCTGGCTTGCGCCCTCTTCCAGATTACTGCCCCGCACGACGGTCCAGCGGGCGTCGCTGGCGAAGATGCGCCGGCACGCTTCGATCTGGTCGTCAATGTCCACCATGCGGGTCAGTCGTCCCAGCCAGCGGGCGAGCACCTCCTCGCGCTTGAGGGACGGCGGGTAGACATCCTGGCCGTCGCGGGTGATGTGCCAGCCGCAGGAGAAGATCAGCCGCGCGCTCGGCTGCGCACAATCGAGCACGGCCTGGGCGGTGCCCGTCGCGTAGTGTTGATGGCCCCAGGGGACCAGCACAGTCAGCACGCCGTCGCATCCGGCCACCGCCTGCTGGATCACCGCACGGTCGTTCGTCAAGCCGGGGATGACGGTGACGCGCCCGCGGAACGCGTCGAGCTTGCTGACGCTCTTCTGCCGGCACACGCCAACCACCTGGTATCCCCGATCCAGCGCATGCTGCACCATGTACCGGCCGAGCTTGCCGGAAGCGCCCACGATACAAACCTTTGTCATTGCGACCTCCATGTACAGTAGCAGATAAGCGCCTGAGTCGCTTGCTCAAGGCACACACACTGTACCGCCGCCGCGGTGTGGTTGTATAGACACTTTGGTGTTGATGGGAGGTGTTGTTTTTGAATGCGGAATGCGGAATGCGGAAGGATGAAAGCCGAATGCGGAAGGATGAAAGCGGAATGCGGAAGGATTAAGGTGGATGGGGGTGGCCTTGTCAAACAGTCCCTGCTGCACGTCAATCACCAGCAGGGCTGTCGCCGGCCCCCGGACAGACGGCGCGAGAATCTTGGTTGCCTGGCTCATCGCTGTATTCTTCTTGCCGTTGCTGCGACGCGTGCCGTACCGCTCACGACACTGACCCAGGCGGCAGGTCGGGCGGCGCCGGATCGAGGCTCAGATGTGATGTGAGAAACCGGGTGATGTCGTCCAGTGATTCGGCGGCCTGCGGCAGCGCCGGGAAGAGCTGCCATACGTGCCACATGCGCGGGTACACCTCCAGACGCATGTCAACGCCGGCGGCGCGCGCCTTGTCTGCGATGCGTAGCGCGTCGTCGCGCAGCATCTCATCTTGTCCGACATGCACCAGCAGCGGCGGCAGGCCGTGCCAGTCGCCATAGATGGGCGAGATCAGGGGGTCGCGATCATCGTGCTGTGCGACGTAGGCCGCATGGTAGTACCGCACCGCCTTGAGCGGCAGCAGGGGGTCCTTGAAGCCGCCAGCCGGACTGCGATGAGCTGACAGATCCGCCACGGGTGAGAGACAGGCGGCCGCCGCGGGCAGCGGCTCGCCGCCGGCGCGCAGCTTCATCATGGTCGTGATCGCCAGATTGCCGCCCGCCGAGTCGCCCGCCAACGCCGTGTTCTGCGGGGAAATGCCCTGGTTCAGCAGCCAGCGATAGGCGGTGACGCAGTCGTCCAGCGCCGCGGGAAACGGATGATCCGGCGCCAGGCGATAGTCCACCATCAGGGCGCGCACGCCCATCGTACGCGCCAAGTGCGCCACCATCACCATATGCTGCGGGGTCACGCCGAAGACGAAGCCGCCGCCGTGCAGATAGAGCAGCGCTAGATCCCGCGGGCTGTTGTGCGGGATCAGCCATTCGCACGGCACGCCGTCGGCCAGCGCCGCTTCTCGTGTGACATCGGCCGGCACGCGGGCGCGGGCCGTAGCCCGTTCGAGCGGCCGCCTTGTCCAACGCAGCGGCAGGTATGTTTGCAGAAAACGGATGACGGGCAGTCCTGCCCGGATTCTGCGTTCAACGTTGGATGGCGTCATTGGGCCTCCGTGACTTGTGCGCATGGAAATCAACTACACAGCTCCCTGTTTCGCTCTCCGACGTGTCTCCAACAATCGCCGGCACAGAGCAGCGAGTCTGAGGTTATTGTAACCCCCTTCCACGATAATGTAAAAGATAATGTAAAAGATAATGCAAAAAGATAATGCAAAAAGATAATGCAAAAAGATAATGCAAAA
>CAZOLV010000011.1:57188-77788 GCA_964580725.1 uncultured Anaerolineae bacterium
AAAAGATAATGCAAAAAGATAATGCAAAAAGATAATGCAAAAAGATAATGCAAAACCGCATGATATCGCTGTGGGCACGGGCTGACCGCCGCACTCTTCCTGACCATCCACCCGTGCCGTGTCTCACCGGCCCTGCCTCGCTTCCCTTCTAGCGCCATTCTGTGGTAAAATCCCCCCAACTTGACCGCTTTGCTTCGAACGGTGACTCATGACGCCAGACAAGACCATGCACGAGCAGGAGTCTGTCAATCGTGACGAGGTCGAACGTAACCTCGCCGGTTTTTCCGCGCTCAACAAGCTGAGCCAAAACGATCGCAAAACCCTGGCCGGGGCGATCGTCGTCTACGAGTTCGAACCTGACGATCGCCTGGTGGAAAAGCGCGGCGCTGGCGATTATCTGTACCTGGTGCAAGAGGGGCATCTGACCGAAACGGGCAAGGATTCCGCCGGCGCCGTCTGGTGGCAGCGGACACATGACACCGGCGCCGTTTTCTTCCGCCAGGCCTCCTACGGCGGCCTCTACGAGGAGACCGAGGTGGTGGCGCTGACCAAAGGCGTACTGTACGCCATTGACCCCAGAACCCTCAATCTGGTCATGACCGCTGATCCGAATCTGCGCCAGAGGCTGGTGAGCGAGCCGATTGCGCGCCGCCTGCGCGCCATGCCGCTGCTGGCGCCGCTCGACGAGTCGCAAATCAGGCGCCTGGCGATCGTCGCAACCGTGCACGAGTTTCCCGAAAATCAGGATATCTGCGCGGCGACCGACGAGCCGGCGGCAGGCTGGTTTTGGTTCATTGACTGGGGCCAGGTCGAGGTGTTCTACGAGCAGGAAATGCCGCCGGACACCCCGCCGATCATCACCTCCGGCAACTTCTTCTACAACCTGCGCAAGCCGTTGGGTGAGGTCCCGCATGTTGCCAGCGCCAGGGCGGTCCATCGCGCCAAGCTGATTCGGCTGCCTTTGAGCGAAATGCAGATTCTGGCCAAAAACAAAGCCATTGCCAACCGCCTGAAACCGCCGCCCATTCTCAAGTATCTGCGCACGGTCGAGGCGTTCAACGATCTGGCCGTGGCCGGGGAAAGCCTTGAAAGGCTGAATCGCCTCGCCAGCATTACCGCCTGGGAACACTACCCCGCCCCGCAAACCGTTTCACAGCAAGGTGTGCGTGACAACGCCCTGCGCATCCTACACCGCGGCGCCGCCGTCGTGCGCGCCACCGATGACCAGGGGCGCGAGCGGCCGCGCGACTTCCTGGCGCCCGGCCGCGCCTACGGCAACAGCTCGCTCTTCCGCCAGGAACGCCACGAAGTCACTGTGCGCGCCGTGCGTCCTGACAGCACAGGAGCGCCGGGAACCTTGCTCACCAGCACACTCGTCACAGCCGACCCGGCGCACGCCGACGAACCGGGCGCCACCTGGTTTCGCATTCGCTACGAAGACCTGGACTACCTGGTCAGGAGCGAACCAGGTCTTTGGCAAGGTACGCATCTGCTCAGCAGGATTCAAGCCGAAAAGAAGCAGTATCGCAAGTATCCCTGGCAGGAGGACGACGAGGTGCTTTGCCACGATGGCCATCGGCACATCATTGTGCTCATCACCCGCCTGTTGCTGCCGGCGGTGGTTCTGGTCGCTTTGGGGGGCCTCGACTATCTCTTGGGCCGCTGGCAGCTAGACTTGCCGGCCCTGGCCCTGTTGCTGTTCACTATCTTCACCGTGTTCCCGCTGATTCTCTGGATCGTTGTTGACTACCTCAACGACTATTTCGTGGTGACATCGCTGCGTGTGACAGCGCGCGAACAGGTGATCCTACTCTACGAAAAACGCACCGAAGCGCCCCTCGATCAGGTGCAGGACACGACGCTCAATGTCGGCTTCTGGGGCAGTCTGTTTGGCTATGGCGACCTGCGCATCAAGACGGCCAACGCGGCTATACAGATCAAGTTCGATCGGGTGGGCAACCCGGCCAGGATCCAGGGGATCATTTCCGAACAGATGCGCCGTCTGAAGGCAGAAAGGACGGCCGAACAACGCGAAGGTCTGCGCATGCGGCTGGTGCAAGACCTGCGCCTGAGCCTGCTCAGCCAGGTGGCCGAGTTCACGCTGCCGCCCGGACTCAAACCGCCGCCGCAATTGACCTGGTGGCAGTGGTTGTTGGCGCATCTGGCCAAAACCGTCCACCTCGTGTTCCTGCCGGTCGAATTCGTTCTGCTGCGCCCCATCAGTTGGGTGCTGCGCACCTTCTTCCCGCGCCGCCTGGCCGCACGCAAGGCAGAAACGAAATTTGGCGGCGGCACGCTCGGCTCCTGGGATGTTGCGCCCGACCGCACCATCTGGCGCAAACACTGGTTGATCCTCATGCAGCGGGTCTGGCAATCTTTTGTCTCCTGGCTCATCGTCACCGGCTTCGGCCTTGTGATCATCCAAGGAATTTTGCCGATATCGTTGCTGGCGCCATTGGTCGTGTGGCTGGCGGCGACGGCCTGGCTGTGGTGGCAGTACGAGGACTGGGCCAACGACCTCTACATCGTGACCAACGAAAAGGTGATTGACATCGAACGCAAGCCTTTTGGCTTCAGCGAACAGCGGCGCGAAGCCGGGCTTGAACGCATCCAGAACGTGGTTGCCGAGGTTCCCACATTTTGGGCCAATGCTCTGAACTATGGCAATGTGTTGATCAAGACCGCGGCCGCCGATGAAGGCTTCACTTTCGACCTGGTGGCCAACCCGCGCGCTGTGCAGTACGAAATCATGCGGCGGCTTTCCGTCTACCGCGCCTCGCGCCAGCAGCGCGAAGCCGACGCACAGCGGGCGCAGCAGGCCTACATCCTGGGTGTCTATCACGAATTGATGGAAGAAACCGGCAAGTACGCCAAGACGAAGTAGAGGGTGGAAGCGGCAGTCGAGCAGACGAAATGAGGATTCGATCGGCGCCTGGACGCACAGCCGGCGCAACGCGCAGCCAGCGCATGATCGGGGGCGGCGTCTCTTGCCTGTTTGGAGAGACGCCGCCCCCTCTTTTTTCACTTCAATCGTTCATGACACCGGCTGATCGGGCGCCGCGGGCGGCGGGGGCGGGGGCGGCGTCACCTTCGCCGGCGGACGCGAGCGGCGCAACCAGCGCCAGACCGCCCGCAAGACCAGGAAGGCGAGCACGAACGGCAGCGCGCCCAGAATGAGCGTCGGCACCACGTAGATCACCAGCCAGATCAGGCTTTCGACCAGCCCTTGCAGCGTCTTGATGAGCTGCGCCGACGCGTTGCGCAGCGTGACCAACGGCTGCCATCCTTCCTCGATGACCGGCTTGCTCAACGCATCCGGGATCAGTTCGATCTGGATCGTCGCCAGCGCCGTCAGGTTCGACAGGTACTGCATACGGCCCTTGATCTGCTCGATCTGATCCCGAATCTCCGTCAGTTTCTGGTACACTTCCAGGATGTCGGTCGTCTTGGCGCCCGGCTTCTGGCGCACCTCGGTCAGCAGCGCCAACAGCTCCGTTTCAGTCGCTTCCAGATTGCGCAGGCGGCTATTCAGGTCTGTGTACTCCTGGGTCACGTCCTCGCCCGACAGGGCGTCGCGCACCACACGAACCGCCATACTCTTGACCTGATCCATGAACGTGGGCAGATTTTGTCCAGGGACGCGCACCGTCAGCGAGCCGCGCAACTGATCGCCGTCATTGTAAAGATTGGAGCTGGCCACATAGCCGCCGCTACCCAGCGCCAGGTTGCGAATGGCCGTCGCCGTCGCTTGCGCATCCGTGATGACTATGCTGATCTCGGCGCGCTGGATGATCATGCGATCCTGCATTGCCGGCATCCCGCCGGTCGCCGCGCGGGCGTCTGGCTGTTCGGAGACCACTGGCGCCTCCGGCGCAGCCGAGCCGCCGCGGTCAAGATTCGCCGTTGGCGCCGGCGCACGCCCGCCGCAGGCGGTCCAGCCAAGCGCCACCACGATCAACAGGGCGCTCATGATGACTTTCGTTGCCATCGGTCGCGCCATCCGAACATGACTGACTTGTTTGATGACTTGATTCATTTTTCCAACCTCGCCTTTCTTCTCCTCATGCAATGTGCGCTGCCGTCATTGCCAATGCGCCAACCGCCCGGCAGCCGTGTATGACCACCCATTGCGCCGGCGACTGCCGCCAACTGCCGGTCGTCCCGGCGCATCCGCATCACTGACGGCTGCGCGTTGGGGATTGTTCCCGCGCCCAATGGGCCACCGTCACCAACCAAAGGAGAGCCGGTTGATCAGCCGTTCGGGAAGGCCAGCCGCCAACATGCGGTGCTGCGTCTGCTCGACGGGGTACTCGATGCGCAGATAGTTCCAGCGACGCGTCTCGGTATCGAGCAGCACGTAGCTGGCGCGCGGGTCATGATCGCGCGGCTGACCCACGCTGCCGGGGTTGACGATCAAACGCGCCTGATCGTACATCAGACGCAGGTCGGGTGGGCCGGGAGTCAGGCGGTGCTGAGTACAGCGGCCGATCGGCTGCCCGTCGCGCTGTTCGATGCGATAGCTGAACATGGTGGGGACATGCGTATGTCCCACCAGGCAGCAGATGAAATCGGACGTTTCCTCGAAGTTCTCGCGTGCGATGCGCGCCGAGAGCACATACTCCCACACCGGATCGCGCGGGCTGCCGTGCACCAGCGTGAAATCGCCCCGCCTGGTCGCCTCGCCGGGTAGCGTGTCCAGATAGGCCAACGACGACGCCGTCAGTTGGTTGCGCGTCCAGAGGACGGCGCGCTGCGCCTCCGGGTTGAAATCCTCGACGTTGATCTGCTTCCCCAACACGGCGTAGTCATGATTACCCGCCAGATTGATCGTCAACTGCGGCCCCAGCGCAACCAGGCGCTCCACACACCCGTTGGGATCCGGCCCGTAGCCAACCACATCGCCCAGGCACCAGACCTCGTCGAAGCCGCGCCGCTGCGCATCTGCTAACACTGTTTCCAGCGCCGGCAGATTGGCGTGAATGTCGGAAATGATCAGAACTCTCATGATGTGAGTCTCAGGTCGCTTTCATCGCCAGGAATGGCGCAACCGCCGCTTGTCGGTCCCGGCAAGATTGATCGAGTGCATTATAGCCCGGCCTGGCCAGATTACCAAAGCCGCTGCGGCTATGCTACAATCAGCGCCATGCGCGCGCCTGAAGAATTTTCACTGCCTGTCGCTGTCGCGACTGTCATCAGCGGCAGCCCTGCCGATACCTTTGCGCTTGGAGAGCGCATCGGTCGTCTGCTCGCCAGCGGCGACGTGTTGGCGCTGATCGGCCACTTGGGCGCCGGCAAGACCACCCTGGTGCAGGGCATCGGCGCCGGTTTGGGCATCGCCCAACAGATCACCAGCCCCACTTTCACCCTGGTTGGCGAGTACGAGGGCCGGCTGCACCTCGATCACGTTGATGTCTATCGTCTCGAGGCGGCCGCCGGCCAGGCGCTGGCCTTTGGCCTGGATGACCTGATGGGCGGCGACGGCGTGACCGTGATCGAATGGGCCGATCTGATTGCAGCCATTTTGCCCCCTGACCACCTGGAGATCGAAATGTCCTGGCTGGATGAGCAGCGGCGCCGCCTCACCCTGTGCGCCCACGGCGCACGTCATGCGGGACTGCTGCACGACCTGGCGCTGGAGGCCGAATCATGACGACGACGCCCATCATACTGGCCCTCGACACCTGCACCGACCTGGCCAGCATTGCCCTGTATGACGGCGAGCGGGTCATTGCTGAAACGACCTGGCGTTCGCAGCGTCGCCACACCGTAGAGTTGATGCCGCAGGTCGTCGCCATGCTGACCCAGGCCGAGATGACGCCGGCGCAGATGACGGCGCTGGCCGTGGCGATTGGGCCTGGCTCCTTCACCGGTATTCGCGTCGCCCTGGCGGCCGCCAAGGGCATGGCGGCGGCCAACGACCTGCCGCTCTTTGGCGTCGCCACGCTGGACGCCATCGCCTTTGCGCACCAGGCGCAGCCCTGGCCCGTCACGGCGCTGGTGCAGGCCGGGCGGGGGCGCGTCTGTTGGGCCAACTATGTGCAGGGCGTCGAAGCGGGCGCCTGGCGGCGCGCCAGCCCGTTTACCATCAGCAGCGTCGCCGCCGTCGCCCAGGCCACGCAGACGGCCACCCTGTTCGCCGGCGACCTGCTGGCCGAAACGCGTACCCTCTTGCACAGTCATTTGGGCGAACTGGCGCGGTTTGCCTCGCCGGCGCTGACCCTGCGCCGCGCCTCGTTGTTGGCCGAACTGGCCTGGCCGCGCTTTCTGGCCGGCGAAGCCGACGATGTGGCCGCGCTGGCGCCTATCTATCTCCACGAACTGCCCGCCGGGTCAGCAGCATGAGCATGTCGAGCGAGCTTTTCCCCGTCGTCCCCATGACGCTAACCGACCTCGACGCCGTCATGGAACTCGAACCGATCCTCTTCCCCGGCGATCCCTGGGCGCGCAGCACCTACGAGTACGAGCTGACCCGTAATCAACTGTCGTTCTTACGGGTCATTCATGGCCGCACGTCCGCCGAGCCTCCGCTGCTGTGCTACGCCGGCGTCTGGATGTTGGCGGACAGCGCCCATGTTGTCACTATCGGCGTCCATCCCGCCTGGCAGCGCCAGGGATTGGGCGGCTGGATACTGCTGCACCTGATTGCTGAATCCCTGCAACGCCAGGCCGCAGAGATCACGCTGGAAGTGCGCAAGTCGAACCGGGCCGCCCAGGCGCTCTATGCCCAGTTTGGTTTCAGCGTGGTGGGGCGACGGCGCCGCTACTACCGGGACACCGGCGAGGATGCACTCATCATGACCCTGGCCGAGCCTGGCTCGCCCGCCGTCACGGAGACGCACGCCGCCTTGCGCCGCCGCCTTGCCGCTCGCTTGCAGACGCTCGGCCAGGCCGATCAGGACAACGGCTGATCGTTCGCCCGCTGCCGCGCTGCCTTCAGGGCTGTCACCGTGCGCTCTGGCACGTAGACGCTGCCCAATTCGGCCCGGTCGGAGCGCGGGCCGTGAAAATCGGTGCCGCCGGTGGGAATCAAGCCGAAGCGGCGGGCCGCCGCCAGCAACTGCTCGGTTTGCGCCATCGTGTAGTTGGGGTAGTAACACTCCAGCCCGACCAGACCCGCTTCCACCAGCTCCGGCAGCGTCTTGTCCAGATCAACTTCGACGACCGGGTCGCCTGTGAAACGGGCGATGATCGGATGCGCCAGGACGGGCAGTCCTTCGACGCGCGCAATCGTGCGCACCGCCTCGGCCGGCGTGAAACGCATTCGTTCCACATACGCCGGCCCGTCGCGCCCGATGTAGATGTCGAACGCCTCATTCATCGAATTGACATGACCGGCCTCCAACAGCGCCCGGGCGATGTGCGGCCGTCCGATGGGCGCATCCCCGGCGATCTGCTGCACCCGCTCCCAGGAGATCGGCGCTCCCAGCGCGGCCAGGCGACGCGTGATCTCCTCGCCGCGCCGCTGGCGCCCGGCGCGGAGACGGCGCAGTTCGGCCTGGAACGGCTCATCGGTGACTTCGACGAAGTAGCCCAGGATGTGAATCTCTCCGCCCGGCACATCGGTGTTGATCTCGATGCCGGGCAGCACCTCCAGACCCAGCGCGGCGCCGGCGGCCAGCGCCTCTGCAACGCCATCGGTCGTGTCGTGATCGGTCACGGCGATGGTTTTGAGGCCGAATTCGACGGCGCGCGCCACCAGTTGCGTCGGTTTCAGCGTGCCGTCGGAGGCGGTTGTATGACAGTGCAAATCTACGAAATTCATCTGTGCGGAGTCCTTTGATTCGATGGTTCAGCCATTTGGCTCATCTGTTTGGTTCAGTTGTCCGGTTCAGCGCCGGGACGAGCTGTCGGCAACGGAGGTTGAGGGTAGTTCGTACCACAGCGCCTGACCCGGTTGCAGCCACAAGCGCAGATGCTGGTCAGGGCCGAGGGGGGTCGTGCGACCACTCAGCAGATCGGTCAGGGCGGCTGGCGCGCCGGGCAGGGCCAAGTCGAGCTCCTGCGCGTCGAAGTAGTCACTGTTGGCCAGGACGAGCAGGCGCGGGGCGCGGCGCTGATCCAGGCGCACGATGACGAAGATCACCGGGTTGTTGGGCGCCTGGCCAAAGACGAAGCTGGCCGGATCGTGCGTTACGATGAGCGACGCCAGACGGGCGCGCGCCGTCAAGACGATGTTGATCCAGGCGGCCAGGCCGGGCGCTTGTTCGCCGGCGGTCTCTGGCTGCGTTTCCCAGGGATAGGCAACGGCGCTGAAGAGTCCAAGCCGTTCGGCCGGGTAGCGGGTCGCCTGTTCCGGCGAAAAACCGACGCCGGTGTTGAGCGGCTCCAGCACGCCCAACTCGAAACCGCCATGGATCACGGGCAGCGCCGGCAGCGCCGCACAGATCGCCCAGGCGTAGCGGGCGAAGGCTAGTCCGCCCGGTCTGCTGGCCGCGCGCGCCGTGTCGTGCGTTTCTGGCGTGGCGAAGAAGGGCAGAGGCGATCCCTCGTCCGCCAGTCGAGACAGAAACCGCGCCGTTTCGAGCTGATTGGGCAGGATCGTGGGAAAACTGCCGAGCGTGGCGTTGTAGCCCTCCTCGTATGCCCCGCTGAAGTTTTCGTCCCAGAAGGCGAAATCGGGATCGAGTGCACGGGCCGCGGCCAGTTGCGCCGCCTTCAGGGCGCCGGGCAGGGCATGTCCCATGTCAATCATGACCCCATCAATGCCGAAAGTGCGCTGGTAGTGCGGAATGATGCCAATGATGCGCTGCCAGAGCGCCGTCACGGCCTGTGCGGGGCGCGCCAGGCGGCTGTCGTACAGACGCACGGTGTTGTAGGCGATGTAGCCGAAGTCGGGATGATCGTACAGCCGCAGGTAAGTCACATCGCTCCAGGGCGGCTGCTGATCGCCGGGCCAATCGGAGAAGGCGCTCGGAATGCGCGCCAGGCGCCCGTCGGCCAGGCGGGCAAGCCAGCGGCCCTCCTGCCGCGTCACCTGATCGGGCGTGGGCGGAGGGGTGAACCAGGCGCGGAAAGCCGCGGGCGGCGACGGCAGCCGGTCGAACCGGCCTGCGGCGGCCTCGGCAAAGATGAAGGAAAGCTCCTGTGGGCTGAATTCGGGGGCGCCGTAGGTCAGCGCGGCTTCGGCAGCGGTCATGCCGGCGCGGCGCTCTGGCGTGCCTTCCTCGATCCAGTAGAACCACTCTGGATGTTCGGCGACCCAATCGGCGTCGCGGGCTGCCGTGCGAAAGACGAATTCGAGCACGACGCGTAGGCCGAGGTGATGCGCCGCTTCGACGAACGCCTTGAATTCGGTTTCGACCCCCAGGCCCAGGCGCGGCTCGCTCAGGTTGTCGTCCAGACGGTAGGGGTTGCGGATGGCGTAGGGCGAGCCGAGGTTGCCCTTGCGTCCATCCTGCCCCACGGCGGTGATGGGCAGCAGGTAGATGATATTGGCGCCCAGCCAACGGATGAACGGCAGCAGCGCCAGGCACTTGAGAAATGAGCCGGTTTCGCGCCAGCCCTGGGCATTGACCCCCGCGGCCAGGACGCCGTCGCCGTCATGATCGAAGGCGGCGGCTGCGCGTGGAAACAGGTTGTAGGCCACGGCAAACCGGCTCCAGCCGCCGCCGGGCGGCCCGTCCACCAGCGGTTGCGGGGCGGTCTGTGCAATCGCTTCGATGATGCGCTGAAAGAAGGACAGCGGCGCGACCGGCCGGCGCGCCGTTGGCCCTGTCGGATCGAGCCACAGGCCAGGCACAGCGTAGATCGTTTCCTGTGCGCCCGGCGCGGCCAACAGGTCGCCCAGACGTGCATGAACCTGCGAAAGGGCGGGCAGTGAGTTGTCAGGCAGTTGCGGCATTGATGTCCAATCGTGTTCTTGGATGGCGCAGACGGCGGGCGTTTGGCCAATTTCGGGACATTGTACCACCGGAGCGGGCAAACTTGCGAATCGGCGCGGCAAGCTTACGAAAGGACGGGCGGCGCGGCGCCGCTCTGTGCGTGCGCAGTCCAGGCGGCGCCCCACAGCCCCCACACTGTCCAGGTGAGCAGGCGCCCTTGTGTGGCCTGAAACGGGTAATACTCGAACAGCCCGATGATGATGAGGGCGAGCAGGGCGGCGGTTGGACCGGCGAGGGCCGCCGGCAGCGGGCGGCGGCGCAGCCAGGCGCCCAGGGGCGCCCATGTCAGCCAGAGCCACAAGAGCGCGCCGGCCGGCCCCAATTCCACGGCGGCCAGTAGGGGAACGAGATGCACCGGCTGCGCCGTGTAGGGGCCAAGCAGATCAGCGTTGTCGCGCACAATCGCATGTGTGAACTGCGCCAGACCAACGCCAGGCCAGGGCGCCTGTACGAATTGACGCCAGGCGATGACGATCAGCACCACCCGCTCGTTGACCGAGCGCGCCTCAGTCCCTGCGCCGGTCAGCCCCAGGCGGCTGGCCAGGATGGGCCAGGTGAGCAGGGCGAAGATCAGGCTCAGGCCGAGCAGCGGCGTCAGCACCCGCCACAACAGACGACGACGCTGCGCCTCTGGCTGCGCCAGCAGCGCATGGCTGCCGATCAGCAGGGCGCCCAGCGCTGCACCCACCCAGGCGGAGCGGGAGAAGGTCAGAGCCAGGGCCAGGCCGGTCAGCGCCAGGCCGCTGAACCAGGCCCAACGCCAACGCAGCGGGTGGGTCATGACCACGGCCAGCGCCAGCAGCAGCGCCACGGCCAGGCAGCCGGCCAGGATGTTCGGATGCTGCGTCAGGCCGTAGGGTCGCAGCCAGCGCACGCCGGCGGCATAGATGACGCTGACGCCGGGCAACTGCTGGCTGAGCGGCACTTCGCCCACGAAGCCGAGGCCCACGGCCTGCTGGCGGATGACCTGCAGCAGGACGATGGACGCCTGGAGCGCGGCGCCGGTCAGCAGGCAGGCGGGCGCCCACCGCTGCAACCAGGGCGTGGCGGCAATGGACAGCGCCCAGAGGGTGACGAGCGCCAGGCGCACGGTGTGATAGAGGGCCAGCGCCGGATCGGGCGCCGCCGGCGTCAACGCCAGGGCCAGCAGCGGCAGGGCCAGCAACGGCCATCGCAGCCAACCCGGCAGCGCCGGCCGGCCTGACGCCCCAAGCAGCCAGGCTGCAATGGCAACGACGAGCAGGGCGTCGGTGAGGTAGAGGGAGAGGTCGGTCAGCTCGTGGAACGGGATGGCGTCGGTTGGACGGCGCACGATGATCCAATGCTGCCACCAGGGCAGTACGATCAAGACGGCGGCGCTGGCGCTGCGTTGGGCGAGGATGAGCAGATGACGAATGGACAAGATGACCACCTGGCTGGTCTGCGACGAACCGCTGAATCGCCGCCGCATGGATTGCCTCTTTACGATGTGCGATGCTCGCCCGCATCTGGGCGGCGACAAGCCGCCCGGCGTCTGCATCGCTGCGCCCGATTCTACCACACCGGGCGCCTACCAGCCCATTTTGGCGCAGCTAAATTGACAGTCTCCGCCAATTGCCTTAGAAGTGGAGGCGGAGCACAGAGGAATGCGCATTTTCAACGTTTTTGCCGAGGCGAACAAACTGTCGAGCTGACCTGGCGTGACTCCAACCAACGGTGAAACGCCGTTCTATGTTTCTGCCTATGGCGGAAGCCCCAAACCCTAAAGGGTTCTGAGGTCTTTTGGGTTTCTTACCGCATGATTGAGCAGATACCCGCATGGATACTGCCGGCGCTTGGCAAGTTGACCAATCCTGGCTATAATCGCTGTCATGTGGATGACAAACTCCAGGGCGCCTGGCAGCGGGTGGGCGCCGTTGCTCGCCGCCGCCGGGATGGCGTTGTGTCTGCTCAGCGCATGCGCACAGCCAACGCCCGCGCCGCCGGCAACCGTGGCCGCGACCGGCCCCTCTCCGTCGCCCACCGCCGCTGTTACCCTGACGCCCACGTCATCGCCCACGCTCACGCCAACGGCGACCACACGACCCACGCGCACGCCCACGCTCACCCCAACGGCGCCGCTGCTGCCCACATCCACGCCGACGGCTGAACCGACCAGCACACCGACTCAGCGCAGTACGCCAACCGTCCCACCCACGCCCGTCGCCACGGTCAGCGTGTACGAACGCGACATCACCTTCGACCTCTACCCCTTTGCCGCCTTTCAGCGCGAGGTGACCGACCCGACCTTCAACTGGAGCTGGCGCATGCTTGATCGCGCCGCCTATGAGGCCTCACAGCCGCAGCCCACGCCCCAGACGCTGCGCGCAGTGACGTTGGAAAACGAGTTCCTGCGTTTGAGCGTGTTGCCCGATCTGGGCGGACGCTTGATCGAGTGCTTCTACAAGCCCACAGGCCGCCAGTTGTTCTATCGCAACCCAACGCTCAAACCGTCGCCCTGGGGACCGCCGCAGCGCAACGGCCTGGTCGCCGGTTGGCTGGCGGCCGGCGGCGTCGAATGGGGTATCCCTGTCGAGGAGCACGGCTACGCCTGGGGCAGTCGTTGGGGTTACGATACGCCGCAGCCCAGCTCGGACGAGGCGACGATCACCGTTTTTCAGGAACCAAAGGGCCGTTTGCAGATCAGCGTAGACATCACCCTGCGCGCCGGTGAGGCGGCCTTTTCTCTGCGCACGCGGCTGACCAATCCGGGCCAGGAGGCGACGACGTTCAAATACTGGCTCAACGCCATGCTGGCGCCCGGCGGCCGCAACCGCCCCGGCCCTGAACTGCGCTTCATCCTGCCTGGCGACGCCGTGACGGTGCATTCGACCGGCGACGCCAGCCTGCCAGCCGCCGGTCAGCCGCTGAGCTGGCCGATGTACCAGGGGCGCGATCTGAGCCGCCTGGGCAACTGGCGGCAGTATTTGGGCTTCTTTGCCCGGCCAATCGCCAACGCCGGTTTCATGGGTGTTTACGATCTGGCCGCTGACGAGGGGCTGGCGCGCGTTTTTCCCGCCGACGTGATGCAAGGCGCCAAGTTCTTTGCGCTCGGTTGGAGCGACCCGCTGCCCGCCAACCTCTACACCGATGATGGTTCTAGCTATGTCGAAATGCACGGCGGGCTGGCTCCCACCTTCGACGACGCCATCAGCCTCGGCGCCGGCGAGACGATCTACTGGGAAGAGACCTGGTTCCCGGTGGCCGGAATTGGGACGTTCGTTTTTGCCGATCAGGATGGGGCGCTCAACCTCTCCATGATACCGTCGCAGGGGTTGCATGTCGCCATTTTGCCGGTGCGCCGCACCAGCGCCGTCCTGACGCTGACCGTGGCTGGCGCTGCGCTCGAGCGGCGCGAGGTCACGCTGGCGCCGGCGCGGCCGTTTGCCTTCACGGCGCCGCTGCCGGCGGATGTGCCCGCCCGTGCGCCGGTGACCGTGCAGTTGTTGGACGTAGCAGGCGCCGTCATGCTGCAGTATGAGCAGGAGATGACATTACGGTGACATCGTCGAATTCCGAAGCCAAGACCGGCCCTCGCCTGGAGCCGGCAACGAACGACGCTGCAGCCCCTGGCAGCGCACAGCCGGCCACCTCGACGCGCCGACGCCTGGCGCTACCGCGCCTGGCGCTACCGCGCCTGGCGCGACCGCGCCTGGCGCGACCGCGCCTGGCTGTGCGCCGCTGGCGTGGGCCTGGATTGCGTTGGCTGGTTGTTTACGGCCTTGTGCTCATTTTGGGCCTGGCGGGCCTGCTCTGGGCCGGAGTGAGCGGGGTACGGGCGGGGCTGGCGCAGCGCGCCGCGGCGCAGGCCACGGCGGTGGCCGATCATTATGGGCGAGCGCTGGCGCACATGACGGCGGGCGAAAATGCGCTGGCGCTGGCCGAACTGGAAATGACGCTGCGTCTGCAGCCCGATCATGTGGAGGCGCGCGCAGCCATGCTGCGCTTGATGGCGGCTACCTCGACGCCGCAAGCGACGTCGCCGCCGGCCCCAACGCCCACGCCGCCGCCGGTCACGACGCCCTACACGCTCGATGTTCTGTTGAGCGAGGCGCAGGCGCTGTACGATCAGGCCCAATGGGCGCAGGCCGCCGAGCGGCTGGAGCGCATGCGCGCCGCCGACGCCAGCTTCCAGACCGAGGCGGTCTCCAGTTTGCTCTACAAAATCTACTACAACGCCGGAACCGAGGCGGTGACTGTGGGTCGTTTGGAGGAAGGCATACGCCAGTTCGAGCGGGCGTTGGCAGTGCGTCCGCAAGACCAGGCGGTGCAGGAGCAGAAGGAGCTGGCGGTCGCCTATCTGCAGGCCCTGTCGTACTGGCAGGCCAACTGGCAGCAGGCCGTGAAACTGTTCGCCGAACTGTACAAGCGCCGCCCCAACTATCTCGATGTCGAGACGCGCCTGGCCAATGCCGCCATTGCCTACGGCGATGCGTTGGCGCAGCGCAACGCCTGGTGCGACGCCCTGGCGCAGTACACCATTGCGCTGCAAGTACGGCCAAGCGCCAGTTTGCGCGCCACGCGTGACGCCGCCAGCGCCATCTGTAACGATCAGGCGGCGGCAACAACGTCGCCCACCGCGGGCGCTACGGCGCCGCCCGTCGCTGCGCCGGCAGAGGCGCTGGCCAGCGGCTACATCTATTTCTCCACCTGGGATACCGAATCGAATCGCTTCGTGCTCTATCGCACCGTCGTGGCGCCGGGGGCGCGGCCGTTTGCGATTCTCAAGGATGCTCGCCAGCCGCGCAGTGCGCCGGACGGCCAGCGCATTGCGGTGCGCAACGTCAGCGGCAACCAGATCGGCCTGGCGACGGTCAACCTGCAAGGTGACATCATGCGCCGCGTCACCACCTTTGCCGAGGATGAGTACGCCGCCTGGTCGCCCGACGCCCGCGAGTGGGTTTTCGCCTCCACGCGCGAGGGAGACCGGCGCTGGCGGCTGTATCACGCCTGGGCAGAGGGCACCGAAGCGACCGAGTTCATCATCTTTGGACGCAGCCCGGCCTGGTATCCCGGTCCCAACATTGCTTACGAGGGTTGCGATGACCAGGGCAACCGCTGCGGCTTGTGGCAGATCACGCCGGATCGTGCGCAGCGTGAGCCGCTGACCGACGTGGCGGGCGACACGGCGCCTGCCTGGGCG
Organism: uncultured Anaerolineae bacterium; assembly: GCA_964580725.1. Taxonomy (GTDB): domain Bacteria; phylum Chloroflexota; class Anaerolineae; order SSC4; family Amarolineaceae; genus Amarolinea. The sequence continues at coordinate 72,231 of CAZOLV010000011.1, forward strand.
CCGGGCGGCAACCGGCTCGCCTTCATGTCGGCGCAGCGCAGCGGCAACTGGGACATCTTCGTGCGCGAGGGCAATTCAGGCAAAGTGACGGCGGTTGCGCCTGGCCCAAACGTCGAAGGGTTGCCCACATGGTCGCCCGATGGCCAGTGGCTGGCGTTCATCTCCAATCGAGATGGCGCCTGGGGTCTGTATGTTGTACGGCCAGGCGGCGCGCCGGCCAAGCTCTTCGACTTGCCCGGCGACTTGCCCGACTGGATGGCGGAACAGATCGCCTGGGGACCGTGATGCCAATGCGGAATTAGCGGCGTTTTGCCGTCTGTCTGCTTTTGCGGTATACTAGGCCGCAGCGATTGGATCGCTTCGGGGCGTAGCGCAGTTGGAAGCGCACAGCGTTTGGGACGCTGGGGTCGGAGGTTCAAATCCTCTCGCCCCGACAGTTTGCGGGTGTAGTTTAGTGGCAGAACACCAGCCTTCCAAGTTGGTCGTGAGGGTTCGATTCCCTTCACCCGCTCACACGGGGCTGCCGGCAGGCAGCCTTTCGGGTCCCTAGCTCAGCGGTTAGAGCGGCCGGCTCATAACCGGTTGGTCCTCAGTTCGAATCTGGGGGGACCCACTTTCTTCCCCTACTCCAGCCGATTCTCCAACACCATCTCCGGCGTAAAATGATCGAGTTGTAGATACCACTGCGCCGCGTCGAGCAACGCCTGTTGCGGGATCAGCCCCACCAGCTCCGTGCGTTCGATCGCACAGCCGTAGCGCGCCGCCTCGGAACGAATCATCTCCACCGCCCGGTGAATTGGCGTCTGTGTGAAGTCGGTCAGATTCATCGAGACCTGGGCGCGGCCGTCCACCAGCAGCCCAAGCGCCTTGACGAAGCGTAGCCCACCGCTCGAATGGCGCACCGCTTTGGCAATCTTCTTGGCCACCTCCACCTGATCCGTGTTCAGATAGGCGTTGAACGCAATCAGAAAAGCGCGCGCGCCGATGATCACCGCACCTGCCGGGCCAACCTGTGCCGGGCCAAAGTCAGGCGCACGCGCCGGGTTGACGCCAATTTCGCTCTTGAGCTGTTCGTACTCGCCGCGCCGCACATCGGCCAGATTGACGCGCTCCGGCCGCGTGGCCGCCGCCTCGTACAAGAAGACCGGAAGGCCCAGCTCGTCACCCACACGCTGCCCCAAACGGCGCGCCAACTGCACGCAGTCGGCCATTGTGGCCTGGCGCACAGGCACGAAAGGCACCACATCGGTTGCCCCCAGGCGCGGATGTGCGCCGCGGTGCACATCCAGGTCAATCAGTCTGGCAGCTTGCGCAATCCCTTGAAAGACCGCTTCCAGCAGCGCCTCTGGCTCCCCGACCAACGTGACCACCGAACGGTTATGATCGGCGTCGCTTTCCACATCCAACAACGACACGCCCGGCCGGCGCATTGTCTCTACAATCGCCTGAACGACCTCCGGCCGGCACCCTTCGCTAAAATTGGGCACACACTCGATCAACGGCTGCACCACCATCAACCTCCCTGATTCATGCGGCATCGAGAAGCCGCACGCCAGTCTGCGGCCGGCTTCTGGCCATCTATTCTACGGGCGCCTGTCTCGATTCTGCAAATTGCGTAGCGGCTGTTTGGCGCCCCTTTGCCCGTGTGGTAGAATCGCCGCAAGACTTTCGATCATTCATTGGGATGTTGGGATTTACGCATTGGGATTCGATCTCTTCTCGCCGTCGGGGCCAGTCCTCGCTCTGCTCATGGGGGCGCTTGTGCTCGTGTTGTTGGCCCGCTGGCGGCAGCCGGGCTGGCACAGCCTCCTGGCGACGCTGACGGCGTTGGCGGCGGGCTTGCTCTGGTATCGCCTGCGCGGCGCGCCCGATCTTCCCGTCCTGGAACAACCGTGGGAGGTGATGGTGCTTCCGGCCGCCACGCTCGTCTGGCGGTTGGACGGTTGGGCCTGGCTTTGTGGACTGCTTGCCATCCTCGTCACAGTCTTCGAAATCCTGTTCAATTGGGATTCCGCCGGTTGGAGCACCCCGCGGGTGCACAGCCGCCGCCTGCTGGCCCTGGCGGCGGCGTTGGCGGTCGTCGCCTCCAACAACCTGCTCACCCTGGCCAGCATGTGGATGCTCTTCGAATGCGCCCTGCTCGCCCGCCATGCGACGCGCCCGCAGCAATCTGTGACCGTCGCCGACGCCTTGGGCGGACTTCTCATCTGGCTCGCCATCAGCCTGACGAGCCTGGAACTGGCTCAACTGCCGCTTGGGGCTGGCGCTTTGACCTCTCTGCCCTTGCTCCTCCTCCTGCTGACCGGCCTCTGGCGCGTTGCCGCCTATCCCTTCCACCCCTGGCTGCTGGCCGATACCTCTAGCAGCCGGCCAGCGCGCCTGGCCGAGTTTCTACTCCCCATGACCGCCGGCCTTGCCCTGCTCGGCCGCCTGCATCAGGCCGGCCTGGCCGCCCAGATGCAGCAGCCGGTCTGGCTGGCGATTGGTCTTGCCGGCCTGTTGGGCAGCAGCCTGGCCGCCTGGCTCGATCCCAACCAGGAGCGCAGCCTGCTGCTCGTGGCCGTCAATCGCATCGTGTGGTGCATGACGGCCCTGGTCCTCAGCCCGACGGTCAGTCAGGCCGCCGCCGCCTGGCCGGCGCTCACCCTGACGCTTGGATTGAGCGGCCTGTTGATCGGCCAGGCCATTGCGCGCACCTCCGGCTGGCGTGGGCCGCTGGCGCTGTCCATGCTGGCGCTCATCGGACTCCCCGGCATGATCGGCCTGCCCATCCGCACCATCCTGGCCACCCTGCCCACCATGCAGGACGTCCTGCTGCCGGGGTTGGACACCGTGCGCTGGCTGCTCACCTTGCTGGCCGACAGCATCGCCGTGGCGGCCATTCTGCGTCACTGGCCGGCCGCCGTCCGCATCGGTTCGCCCAACGATCTGCTGGCGCAGCGTTGGCCCATCGTGCGCCAACTGGCCGGCTTCGTTCTTTTTGCTGCGCCGCTCCTCACCCTGGGCCTGCGGCCCGATCTGTTGGCCGGCTGGCTTGGGCTGATGGAGCAGAACCAACTCGTCGAGCCGTTGTGGGCGCAGATACAGCGTTTGTCGGTTTGGATGTGGGCCATTCAGGCGGCGGCGATTGGGGCCGGCTTTCTGCTGGCCCGCTGGCGATCGCGCCTGCTGGCCGCCCAAATCACACGGCAGCGCATCATCACCCAGGTTGTCAGCCTGGACTGGCTGCTGGCCGGCCTGCGTGCGGCGGGGCGCGGCGTGGCCGCTTTCACAGCGCAGCTCGCCGGGCTGCTGGACGGCGCCGGCTACGTGGGCTGGCTGGCCCTCGTCGTCTTGATCGCCTTCCTCCTGCAAACCGGAACGTAAGGAGACGTCTGCCGATGCCGCCTTTACCACCCCTTGCGCGCCTGGCCGCCGCCCTGGATGTCATGGCCGGTTTGCCCGCCATCGTCCTTGCCGTCGTTGCCGCGGGCCTGCTGATCACCGTGGCCGACTGGCGCCTTTTCATCTTGATCCTGCAGCTTTTCTACATCGCCCTCGCCCTCGCCAGCCTGCGCATGCTGCCGCCCGAATGGGCCATCCTGCGCATGATGGTAGGCGGGTTCATCGGCATCATGTGGTTCTTGTCGGCCCGGCAGATTACGCATGAGCGCCTGCAGGCGCGCCGCAAACAGGCCAGCGGCACCGCGCCGATTCGTGCGCCGGGCGGGCGTGCGGCGCCGGTCTGGCCGGTGCTGGCGACAACCACCACCTTCCGCGGCGTCGTCGTCGCCATGATCGGCATCGCCCTCTTCATGCGCAGTGCCAAAATCACCCTGCCTGGGCTGTCGCCGGAGGCCGATTTCTTGTGCTTGTGGCTGGCGATCATGGGGCTGCTGGCCCTGGCGCTGGACGAAGAACCCCTCAAGGCTGGCAGCGGGCTGCTGATGTGGCTGGCAGCGGTGCAGATTTTCTACGGCAACCTGACGCATGACGCCGGCCTGATCGGCGTGATCGGGGCGCTGGAACTGCTGGTCGGCCTGGCCTGCGCCTATCTGATGGTTGCGCGCGCCGCTCCCGTCTCGTCCGCGCCAGAACAGGAGCCTTTGCCATGATGAGTGGAACGACGCTTCTGGCTGTCGTGCCGATGGTGGCCGCCGCGCTGGCCTATGCCTTGCGCCGCTTTGCCACGCTGGCCGTCGCCGTTGCCCTCAGCCTGATGCTGGCCCTCGGCTTGCTCATCTGGATCACCCCGCCCGATCTGCCCATCACCGTGGCCGGCCGCTCGATCTTGCTCGGTCAAGACGTCTCGTTGGGCCGTCTGGCGTTTCACTTTAGCGAGGCGCTGCGCCCGTTTCTGAGCTTTCTCTACCTCATCACCATCGTCTCGCTCCTGTTTGCCTGGCGCATTTCACAAGGGCGCACCTTCTTCGCCGCCACGTTGATCGTCACCAGCCTGGCGACCCTGACCATGATGGCGCAGCCCATCACGCTCGCCCCGCTCGGTCTGGCATTCATCGCCTGCGTGGCCGTCTTCATCGTGCAGTCGGGGCGCGGCGGGTCGACGCGTGGAGCGTTCCGGCAGCTCTGGTTGCCATTGGCAGCTTTCCCCTTCTTTCTGACCGGCGCCTGGCTGCTGGAGCAGACGGCGCTCGACCCCGAAAACCTCGCCCCTCTCAATCAGGCCATTACCCTCTTCGGCTGGGGCCTCGTCTTGCTGCTGGCGCCAACGCCCCTGCACGGTCCACGCATCACCCTGGCCAGTGAAGCGCCGCCGCTGGTGGCTGCTTTCCTGCAACTGGTCAGCGAGGCGATCGTTCTTTATCTCGTGCGCGTCTTTACGGCCAGTTACGCAGGCATCATTGACGAGTTCAACCTGGCGCGCGTGCTCATCTACGGCGGTCTGGCCAGCATGGCTTGGGGCGGTCTGGCTGCGCTTGGCCAGCGTGACTTCGCCGCGCTCTGGAGTTACGCCGGTCTTTATAACTACGGCAATCTGCTATTGGCTCTTGGTCTGGGACTGCTCACCTCCTGGTCGCTCGTCTTGCTCCTCTTCGGCGCACGTACCATTCTCATCCTGCTGGGCGCCATGAGCCTGGCGCTGTTGCGACAACAGGCCGCCGCTACGCGCTTCGAGCGCGTCAGCGGCTTGGCCAACCGCCTGCCCTGGACGACGACCGGCCTGATGGCCGCCGGCCTGGGGCTGGTCGGCTTTCCGGCGACTGCCGGTTTTGCCAGTCAATGGACGCTGGTGCAGCAGGTGGCGGTGCGCGATGCGCGCTGGATTTTCGTCATGATCCCGGCGGCGCTTGGCGTCGTCATCGGCTATCTGCAAGGAATGGCGGCGTTGGGCGGCGCCACCGCCAATCCAGAGGCGCGCCGTGAGCCGACCCTGGCCGCCTGGCTGGTAGCCCTGGCCACGCTGGTCAGCGCCGTGCTTGGCCTGGCCCCGCAGCTCCTGACCGAACCGGTGTCGGCGGCGCTGGCCGCCCTGGCCACGCTGATTGGTCGTTGACGGCGAGCCGATAGCCCTTGAAGGCAATGTGGTAGGTTTTGGCGGATAGGGAGTAGAAAATAGG
>CAZOLV010000012.1:0-4399 GCA_964580725.1 uncultured Anaerolineae bacterium
TATTAGAAGGGATCATCAACGTCTGTGCATATTCGTCCGGCCAACCTGGCCGATCTTTCTCTTTGTTACCACATCAGCGGCGCATTCGAAACCAGCCATGTCTGGCAGGTGGATCAGCGCGTCGAGGATGACGCCGTGGCCGTCACGCTGCGGCTGACGCGCCTGCCGCGCCCCGTCAAGGCGGTCTATCCCCAGTGGGGCGAAGGATTGCTCGAACAATGGGAGCGCGGCGACTGCGTGTTGGTGGCCGAAGACGAAAACGACATTCTCGGCTACACCGTGATGAGCCTCCATCTGGATCATGGGTTGGGTTGGGTGGATCACCTGGTGATCGCCGCCCCGGCGCGGCGTCGAGGCATTGGCGCACAACTGCTGCGCGCCGCCTTCGAGTGGGGCCTACAGCGCGGCGTGCGCCGCCTCATGCTGCCGGTGCAGAGCAAGAACCATCCGGCCGTCTGTTTCTGCCGGAAACAGGGGCTGGTGTTCTGCGGCTTCAACGAGCGCCTTTTCGCCAACGGCGACATCGCGCTCTTTTTCTCAGGTTTTCTCAGATAGTGTCATAGATAACGCCGTGTTCGATATTGACTGGATGCGCCTCCTGGCTTTTGCCAATCTGACCTTATCTTCTGCCACCGTCATCCTGGCATTTTCGTTGTTCGTCTACGTACTGACGCACAATCTGCTGAGCGATGTCGGGCGCTCTTTTGCCGCCTTGCTGGCCTGTGTCATGGTGGTCTATGCCGGTGACGTGGCGGTGGGACGCGTCACCGAAGCGCAGGCGGCGGCGGCCTGGCTGCGCCTGCAGTGGCTTGGCATTGCCTTCATCCCGGCGGCCTATCTGCATTTTTCCCATGCGCTGCTCTCCACCACCAACTGGCGTTCACGCCGCCGTTTTCTCACCGTGATTGCCAGCTACGCCATCAGCGCCGTTTTTTGCCTGCTGGCCGTCTTGACCGATCTCCTGGTGACCGGCGACGCCAGGCAGCCAAACGTCCCCCACCTCTCCCCCGGCCCCATCTTCCCGGTCTATGTCCTCTTCTTCGCCGTCACCACGCTCTTCGGCGCCCGCAACGTCTATCAAGCGCGCCGCCGCTGTCTAACGCCCGCCGCCCGCCGCCGTCTGAACTACCTCAGCGCCGCCTTTGCGGCGCCGGGCGTCGGCGTCTTTCCCTTCTTGATTCTGGTATCGGCCCCATCGCCCCTGTCGCAGTCGCTCGTCCTGCTGCTGGCCACGTTGGGCAATCTCATCATTTCCATGATGCTCGTCGTGCTGACTTACACCGTCGCCTACTTCGGCGTATTAGCGCCTGACCGGGTCGTGCGCCAGAGTCTCATCTACTACCTCTTGCGCGGCCCCATCCTGGGCACGTTGATCGTCATCCTGATGATTTCGATTCCCGACACGCGGCAGCTTGGGGGCCTGCCGCGCGAGATGGTGCTGGTTTCTGCCGTCGTCGCCACCATCATCCTGCTGCAGGTGGCCATTCACCTGGCTAAACCGCTCATTGACCGCCTCATCTACTGGCGCGACCGGGCCGAGGTGGCCTGGTTGGCGGAGATTGATCGCCATCTCCTCACCTCGACCGACCTGCGCCAGGTGTTGGAAAACGTCCTGGTGGCGCTGTGCGAAACGCTGCGCATGCCCGCCGGCTTCGTCGCCGCACTGACGCCCGATGACGCACCGCAACTGGAGGCGGTCGTCGGCTCCTACGAGGCCGCCGCCGCGTTCCTGCAGAGCGAGGAGTTTGGCGAGGCGCAAGCGCAGCGCAGCGGCCCGGCGATGGGGCGCAACGACGCGCAGGCGCCCACGCCAGAAATGATGATTGTGGGCGATGGCGCCTGGCTCTTCCCCCTGCATGGGCAGAACGGCGGCGCCGATCTGGTCGGTTGGCTTGGCCTGGCGCTCGATCCCAACCAGCCCCGGCGCAGCGAGATTGCGCCCGAAGAACGGTTCATCGTGCGGGCGCTGCTGCGCCAGGCCGCCAAGGCCCTGGAAGATCGCCAGGTGCAGCAGGGGCTGTTCACCGCCTTGCGCCGCATCATCCCAGAGATCGAGCGGATGCAGGCCTGGCGCAGTACGGTGCAGTACACCGGCGCAACGCCCCTGCCCCCCATGACCGACAGCAGCCTGACCGCCCAACCCGACTTCGAACGCTGGGTGCGCGATGCGCTGACGCACTACTGGGGCGGCCCCAAACTGACCAGCAGCCCGCTGCTCAAGCTGCATATCGTGACCGATTTTCTGGCCGAGAATGACAACAATCCGAGCCGCGCCCTGCGCAGCGCCCTGCGACGCGCCATCGAACTGCAGCGCCCGCACGGCGACCGTAAATTGACGGCAAGCGAATGGCTCTTGTACAATATCCTCGAAATGCGCTTTTTACAGGGAGATCGTGTGCGTGACATTGCCGCACGCCTGGCGTTGAGCGAATCGGATCTGTATCGGAAACAGCGAGCGGCCATTACGGAGGTAGCCAGAACACTCGCTGATATGGAGAAAGAAAAAATACAGCAAGAGTAAATGGGAGTCAATAGAAATGGCGTTGTATCAGGGACAGCAGACACCACAGTCATCAACCAAAACGGCTATTTACCAACCAACCAACGAAGAGACCCCGCCGTGGGCGCAAGACGGATACTGGGAATCGCTCCTGGCCGAATGCGATAGCCTGCCCCACCAGAGATCGGCCGCCTCGCACAAACCGCCCCTCACACACGCAAAATCGGAACTAACCGCCGCGCCGATTGCAACTGCCGCGCCGATTGCGATCGGCGAGCCGCTCGATGGCCTACCCGCCGGCGAGCGCGACTGGCGTCTGATGGAACGCGGCTTTGCCGACAGCCAGGTCTTCGAACTGTCTGTCAACGGCTTCAATCGCGGCGGTTTGCTCGTCAAATACAACTCGCTGACCGGTTTCGTTCCCTCTTCGCATCTCATCGGTCTCGACTACAGCACCGAAGACCGGCAACTCTCGCTTGGCGTGCGCGTGGGCAAGCCGATTCGCCTGCGCATCATCGAACTCGACCGTACGCGCAACCGCTTGATCTTCTCCGAGCGCGCCGCCGAGGATGAACCGTCCGAGCCTGATGCGCTCAGCCGCCTGCAACCCAACGACTCGACGACCGGCATTGTGAGCAATCTGTGTCATTTTGGCGCATTCGTTGATCTGGGCGGCGGCGTCGAAGGTTTGATCCATATCTCCGAACTCTCCTGGGGGCGCATCAGCCATCCCGCCGAACTGTTGCAGCTTGGTCAGCGCATCGCCGTTCACGTCATGGACATTGACCGTAACCAGCGCCGGGTGGGCCTCAGCCTCAAACGCCTGACGCCCGATCCCTGGCTGCATGTGGAGGATCGCTACACCATCGGGCAACTGGTACACGGCCGTGTGACCAATGTCGTCAGTTTTGGCGCCTTCGTGCGTCTCGAAGAGGGTCTGGAGGGACTGATCCATATTTCCGAACTGGCCGAGGGCAGTTTTCTGCATCCTCGCAACGTCATCGCCGAAAATTCGCTGGTCAGCGCCCGTGTGATCAGCATTGACCCCCAAAACCGTCGCCTGGCCTTGAGTTTGCGCCGCCCACAGGCGCGCGTCTGAGCCGCATCATCATGCCAACGAACCGTTCCGCGCCGCCGCCTCCTGCCAAAGGCCCGCTCCTGCAGCCGCCGCCCGGCCCCGATTCGATGTCCGGCGAAACCACGGGGCTGGCCCTGCTGGCGTTGGGCGCGCTGGGGCTGGCGTCGAGCCTGCAATCGTCGCCTGGCGCGGCGCCGCTGCTGCGCCAGATTTTGGGTTGGGGCGCGCCCGTCGTCAGCCTCCTGATCGCGCTGGCCGGCGCCCTGCTCCTGCTGCGGCGGTGGGTCAAGGTGACCTGGCGCTGGACGATGATCGCCGGCGCTGAACTGCTGCTGATCTCTCTCCTGGCCCTGACCCATCTCTGGTGGGGCAGCGCTGACCCGCTACGCCTGGCGCAAGTTGGGCGGGGGGGCGGTCATTTGGGATGGGCGCTCAGCAGCCTGCTGCGCGAAACCGTCGGCGATGGCGTGGGCGCGCTCTTCCTGCTCATGCTGTGCGCTGTTGGCCTCTACCTCATCCTGCACCCCATCTGGCAGTTGGCCCTCTACCACCTTCTCGGCGCCCTGGACTGGCTGCGCGGCAAAGCCCCGCGCCTCGACCCCACCACCGAGTTTGCAGAGCGCCCGCCTTCCGCCGCCCGACCGCCCGCGCCACCGTCGTTTGGTGAGGGGGCGCCGCAGCCGGCGAGGCCACGCGAACGGCCGCGCAGCGTCCCCACCGCTGCCGAACCTCCTTTGCCGCTTCAGGCGCCGCCGCTCCCTGCACCGGCGGCCGCCAAACCTCCCGCAGCCGCCAAATCCACTGCGCCGGCAGCCGCCAAA
>CAZOLV010000012.1:4499-37459 GCA_964580725.1 uncultured Anaerolineae bacterium
GGCGGCCGCCAAACCTCCCGCAGCCGCCAAATCCACTGCGCCGGCAGCCGCCAAACCCACGGCGCCGGCAGCCGCCAAATCCACTGCGCCGGCAGCCGCCAAACCCACGGCGCCGGCAGCCGCCAAACCTGCCGCGCCGGCAGCCGCCAAACCTGCCGCGCCGGCCGCCCCCCAATCCGTCACGCCCGCCGCCGCGCCTGGCCTACCGCCCCTAACGCTGTTGGCCTCCGAGTCGTCGCAGCGGTTCAGCGAGGCGACAGTGCGTGAAATGGCCAACACCATCGAGCGCACGCTGGCGGCTTTCGACGTGCCGGCCCGCGTCGTCAGCGTCAACCGCGGCCCCACCGTCACCCAGTTTGGCGTCGAACCGGGCTTCATCGAACGCAACGGCGAACGGCACAAGGTGCGCGTCAGCAAGATCGAGCGGCTGCACAACGACCTGGCCCTGGCGCTGGCCGCACCCTCGCTGCGCATCGAGGCGCCGGTGCCGGGCCGGCCCTACGTTGGCATCGAAGTGCCCAACCCGCGCAGTACGCTCGTGACGCTGCGCGGCGTGCTGGAAAGCCCCGAATATCAGAAAATGAGCAGCCCGACCGCCGTCGCCCTGGGGCGCGATGTCAGCGGGGCAGCCGTCGTCGCCGATCTGGTGCGCATGCCGCATCTGCTGATTGCCGGGGCCACCGGTTCGGGCAAGTCGGTCTGTATCAACGCCGTCATCAGCAGCCTGCTCTACAGCAACTCTCCGGCCACCCTGCGCTTCTTGATGGCCGACCCCAAGATGGTCGAACTGCCCATCTACAACGGCATTCCGCATCTGTTGGCGCCCGTCGTGACAGAGGTCGAGGAGGCCGTCGCCATGCTCACCTGGGCCACGTTGCAAATGGACGACCGCTACCGCAAGTTCGCCGAAGTTGGCGCCCGCAATCTGGCCAGTTACAACGAAAAAGCCGCCAAACGCAGCGACCTGATGCCGCTGCCGGTGATCGTCATCGTGATTGATGAGCTGGCCGATCTGATGATGTCGGCGCCCGACGACGTCGAACGGCAAATCTGCCGCCTGGCGCAGATGGCGCGCGCCACCGGCATCCATTTGGTGCTGGCCACGCAGCGGCCCAGCGTGGATGTCGTCACCGGGCTGATCAAGGCCAACTTCCCGGCGCGCATCGCCTTTGCCGTGACCACGCAGATTGACTCGCGCGTCATCCTGGACATGCCGGGCGCCGAAAAACTGCTCGGACGCGGCGACATGCTGCTGATGACCCCCGATAGCGCCAAGCTGCGTCGCGTGCAGGGCTGCTACGTCAGCGAGCGCGAGACAGAGCGCATCGTCGCTTTCTGGCGCAAGCAAATCGCTGCCAACGACCCGCCCGCGCCCCGCCCCTGGGCCGGCCTGCTGGAGCAGCAGGAGGACGACAACGAACTACAGGATGCGCTCGCCGCTTTGCAGGGGCGCAAGCGCGTCTCCGCATCGCTCCTGCAGCGCCAATTGCGCATCGGCTACCCGCGCGCCGCCCGCCTGATCGAACTGCTCGAAGCGCAGGGCTATGTGGGGCCGGACGAGGGCGGCGGGCGCTCGCGCCTGGTTCTGATCAATCAAGAAGGCAGCGAAGAGAGCGAAGAATAGGCAGCCATCGCGACGCGCCTGCCGTGCGCCGAGCTTTTTGCTTTTTTTCGCCTTTGCGCCGATAATTGACTGACGACAGCCGGTTGCGGCGACGGGCGTCGAACTCGTTCAGTTGCGCTAGGCGCACGGCGGGCCAGGTCCACGCTGCGCCCATTCGTTCATTGCGACAATTCAGCCCATTGACTCACGATCCCGAAAGGCCCGATCCATGGATACATCGCTCATTGGCAGACGCCTCGGCAAGTACGAAATTCAAGCGGAGATTGGCCGGGGCGGCATGGGAGTTGTCTACCGCGCCTACGACCCCGTTCTACAGCGCGCCGTTGCCATCAAAGTATTGCCGCCTCACATGGCAGCCGATCCCGATTTCGTGCGTCGTTTCCACCGTGAAGCAATCCTGGCCGCCCAACTCAAACATTCCAACATCGTCACCATTCACGACGTCGGCGATCAGGACGGCGTGCAGTTCATCGTCATGGAACTGCTCGAAGGCGCCACGCTCGACCGCTGGCTGAGCGGTGGCCTGCTCAGTCTCGATCACATCAACCGCGTGCTGCGTCAGGTGGCCGACGCCCTCGACTTTGCCCACAAGCGCAACGTCATCCATCGCGACATCAAGCCAAGCAACATCATGATCAACCCCGATGGCCAGGTCACCCTCCTCGACTTTGGCCTGGTGCGCGCCACCGAAGGCACCATGCTGACGATGAGCGGCGCCATGATGGGCACCCCCCAATACATGGCGCCCGAACAGGCGCAGGGAACCCTGACCGACCATCGCACCGACATCTATTCGCTCGGCATCGTCATCTACCGGCTGCTGACAGGTCATCTACCCTTTGAACGCACCACGACCCCCGCGCTGATCCACGCCCACGTTTACGAGACGCCGCCGCCGCTGCGCCAACTGCGCCCCGACCTGCCCAAAGCCCTGGAAGCCATCGTGCATCGGGCCATCGCCAAGCTGCCCGACGAACGCTACCAGAGCGCCGGTCAATTTGCGCGCGACTTCGAAGCCACCATTGGCGGCAAGACCGTTCCTGTGGCCCCGCTCCCGCCTGCCGGTCGTGGAGAGCGGCCGCGCACTGTGCCCACTGCGCCCGAATCCCCCTCCCCGCTGCCACCCTCCCGGCGCACCCCGCTGCCGGACACGATGCAGACGGAACGACCGCTCACCGCGCCGCCGCGGACTCCCATTCCCGCGCCCCAGGCGCCCCCGGCCAAACCTGCCAGCAAGCTGCCCATCCTGATCGGCCTCTTGGCCGTTCTTCTGCTGGCCGTCGTCGGCGGCGCCATCTGGATGATCTCCGGCCAGCCAAAACCAACCCCCACCCCCGTTGACACGATTGTGCAAGTGCCCACCGACTCCCCCACGCCGATCCCCACCGACACGCCGGTCGTCATCGTCGTCACCGCGACCCCCACCCCCACCTCCACCGCGCCCACATCCACCCCCACGCGCCCAACCAATACACCCACCCTCCGCCCCACTAGAACCCCCACCTCTGTGCCGACCGATACCCCCACTGCCGCCCCAACCGCCACCCGCACACCCACCAGACGCCCCACCACCCCGCCTCCCCCCGCACGCCCTGGACTCGTCTTCGACTTCGAGCAGAATCAGACCTGGCGCCGTGGCGATGAACCGTACGGAACCTTCACCCGCTCCAACGAACAGGTGAAGGACGGCGCCAGCAGCGGCAAGCTGGCCTATGACTTCGCGGCGGTCATCAACAACTACGTCGTCTTCGAACTGCGCCCCGCCAAAGCGTTTGGCGGGCAGATCTCTGGCCTCACCGCCTGGGTCTTTGGCGATGGTTCTGGGCATTACCTCAACGTCTGGATCAAGGATCAGATGGGCGAAGTGCGCGCCTATTCCTTTGGCCAGATCAACCATCAGGGCTGGAAGCAGATGACCGTCTATTTCGACGATGCCGCACCCTGGCCCGCCGGTCACGTCATGAACAAGCCGGACAACGGTCGTCTCGATCAGCCGGCCAGCTTCTACGCCTGGGTGCTCGATGGCGTTCCTAACGAGTCTGCCAGTCGCGGGGCCATTTATCTGGACGAGGTTTTCACGACCACGGAAGCCATTCCACAGGCCACGCCAACCACCGCCGCACCCCCGCCGCCGCACACCACCACCTCCGCCCGCTTGACCCAGGCGCCACCGGGTGGCGCCATCGCTGCCACCGGCAGCCTCCTGAGCCTCGGTCTGCTGTTGAGCCTGCTCTGGCTGACCGATTGGCCGCTGCGCTTCTGGCGCTGGCTGGGGACGCATGACCGCTGACGGCCACAGGTTTTGACTGATGACACGGCCCGGCGCTCGTCTCGTCGCAGTGGGCGGCCTGTTTCTGGCCCTGGCCCTGCCGCTTTGGTTCGACCCCTGGGCCGTCGTCGCCTTCGAGCCACCCAAAATCGGGCTATTTCTGTGCGTCGTGCTCGGCATGGCGCTGGCCGCGCTCTTTTTGCGCTTCCGCCGGCCGCAGGCGCTGGTCAGACCACTGCCTTCGGCGGCGCGCCTGCTGTTGCCCTACCTCGCCTGTCTGGTCATTGCCGCACTGTCAGCGTCCGACCGGGCGCGCAGCCTGTGGGGCGCGCCCGATAGCCTGCACAGCCTGTTCGTGCTGGCCGCCGGCCCCCTCATGGCGCTTCTTCTGCTGCTGGCCTGGCCCACGCCCGTCGCACGCCAGGAGCAGATGACCGCTCTCAGCGCCGGCAGCGTGCCCGTCATCCTCTACGGCTTCAGCCAGGCGCTTGGCCTCGATCCGCTGCCCTGGACGAGCGACGCCGTTTCGCCGGTCATGGGCACGCTCGGCCGCTCCAATTTTCTGGGCGCCTATCTGGCGCTGGTCATCCCCTTCACCCTCGTGCGCCTGTGGCCAGCGGCCGGCGTGAACGCTCCCGCGCCGGCGCTGCGTTTTGGCCTTTTGCTGGCGCTGCAGACGATCTGCCTGCTGCTGACGCAGGCGCGCGGCGCCTGGCTTGGCTTCCTGGGTGCGGCCGGCGTCACTCTACTGACCCTGGCCTGGCGCTGGCGTGATCGGCGCCTTGTCCTGGCCGCCGCCATCGTTCTGCTCGGCGGCGGCGCCTGGTTCATCGCCATGCAGCAGGTTGCCCTGGTGCGTCCACCCCCGCCCGCGGCGGCAGCGGCCGCGCCCGCTTTCGAGGAACTGCGCCAGCTCTCCACGGCAACGCGCCTTGTCATCTGGCGCAACACGCTCGATCTGGTGCGGGCGCGCTGGCTGCTCGGCTATGGCCCGGCCCACTTCACCCCCACCTACCAGGCGCACAGCGGCCAGGCAACGGTCCTGGTCACCGATCCGCACAACCTGCTGCTCGACCAACTGATGACGGCGGGCGCGCTCGGCCTGCTGACCCTGGCCGCTGCCATTGCCGCCTTCTACCGCGCCGTCTGGCGTGCGCTGGCTCAGTCAGCCGACCGGGCCGCCCACATTCGCTGCGCCGCCGCCCTGGGCGCCGTGACCGGTTTTCTCATCCAGGCGCAGTTCAATCCCAACGTCGTCGCCGTTTTGGCCATCTTTTGGCTCGTCATTGCCCTGGGCCTGGCCGAAACAAGAGAGGAACAACGCCCATGATCGAATCGCCGCCGCTCACCACATTTTGGGAGCTGACGCCGGCGCAGCGTGAGGCCCATCTGATCGAAGCGATCCTGGCCGCCCACGCCTGGCATTTCGAGCGCAACCGCGCCTACCGGCAGCTCGTGACGGCGCGCGGCGTCGGCCCCACGCTCACGCCGGACGCCCTGGCGCGGGTCTTGCGACCCACCGCACAGACTTTCAAGTCGTACATTGATCTGCTCGGCACACCCTTTGCGCACGACCGCCCGCACGATTTTCTTTCCTGGCTGGCCGATCAGCTTTCCATCGAGTTGCCGCGTGCACGTTTTGGTCAATTTCGCCCGCGCTACGGCTCGCTGGAAGCCTTGCTACAGGCCATCGAGCGCAACTACGCCGACCTCGGCCTGGAAATCCTCACCTCCAGCGGCACATCGGGCCGGGCGACCATCATCGTGCGCAACCGCGCCGCGCTGGCCCGCACCATCGAGAGCTTCTACCTCTCCTTTCAACGCTACTTTGGGATGCAGGCCGATCACCGCGGCATCTTCATCATGCCGCGGCGGACGCGCATCGCCATGGCGCGCATGGCGCAGTTCAGCGTGCAGGGTATCGGCATGGATCCGGCGCGCGTTCATTTTACCATCCCCTTTGCCGCCGAACCCGACCATGTGCGCATCCGCGCCGGGCGCACGCTGCGCAGCGGCTGGCGGGGTCAGCTCGAACGGCGCATTTGGCATCCCGCCATGCGCTGGCTCGATGCGCACATCGTCGCCCCGCGCGCCATTGGCGCCGCCGTCGCCCTGCTGCGCCAGGCCGAGGCGGCGGACGAAAAGGTGCTGCTCTTTGCCGGCTGGCCCCATCTGCACGCCCTGGCGCTGGCCATCCTGGCCCAGGGCGAACCGTTGCGCCTGGCGCCGGGCAGCCTGATCGGCTCCGGGGGCGGCATCAAGGAACGCTTCGCCCACACCCCCGCCGCCATTCGCCAGACGTTGGGCCAGGCGCTCAGCCTGACCGGCGGCGAACCGCTGTTCGTGCGCGACACCTATGGCATGGCCGAAGGCAACTGGGCCGCCATGCAGTGCCGCCAGGGCAACTACCACATCCCGCCCTGGGTCTACCCCGTCACTGTTGACGCCAACGACGCCCTGCAGACGAGCGACGACACCGTTGGCCTGCTCGCCTTTTTCGATCCGATTGGCGGCGGCGAGCTGTTCCCGGCTTTCTTCAAGACGGCCGATCGGGTGCGTTTGCTGCGCGGCGCCGCCCCCTGCGCCTGCGGCGAGACCGGCGCTTATCTCGCACAAGGCTCGATCCAGCGCGTGGATCTGCTGGACGAGGCCGGCTGCGCCGCCCAACTGTAGGAGGAACGATGGACGGTTTCTGGCTGCCCGCCCACCTGCGACGCCTGCTCGCTCGCCCCGATCTGTCCTGGCAAACCCAGACCTACGCCGCCGGCCAGCCGGCGACGCCCGCCGACCCCCAGGCTGTGACGGCGCGCTACCCCCAATTTGCGCCCACCGACTGGCAGATGCTGTTGGCGGGCCTGCAAGCAGGGCGGGCGCACGTTCCCACCGGCGATGCCTACTGGGCCAGGCTGCACACTGCCATGCAGCAGGTCGCCCGTCGCCTGGCCAATCCCGCCGATCCTGTGCGCCGTGCACTCGTCACGGCCCTGCCCGCCTACACCGGCTATTCCGCCGCCATGCTGCAAGCAACGCTGGCCTCTTTCGATCTGATGGCGCTGGCGTCGCTGCCGGCCGCCGTGCGCCAGCTTCCGACCTGGCTGGCCGCCCACGATTGGCAGCCGCTGCCCGGTGTGCCGGGGCGCCTGCGCTTCTTCCCGGCGACGCCGCCCTGGGATGTGCGCCGCCTTTGGCCGCGTCCAGCGCCCCTCTTTGGTCCCGTCGAGCTGCCGCGGCTGGTCATCGGCTACGGCGCCGGCAACGTGCCAGGAACGGCGCTCCTCATCACCTTGCTGACGCAGGCCGTCGGGCTGGTCAACGGGACAGCGCCGCCTGCGCTCCTCATCCGCAATTCGCGCCAGGAACCGCTCTTTGGCGCGCTCATCCTGGACGCGCTGGCCACTGCCGACCCAGACCTGCTGGCCAATGTCGCCCTGCTTGTTTGGGATTTCGACGACGAACGGCTGCAGACGCTGCTAATGACGCAGGCCGACCTGGTCATCGCGGCGGCCAGCGATGAAACGATTGCACACATTGGTCAGGCGGCGCGGCGCGCCTCCACGCCGCCGCGCCTGCACGCCCATGGGCACAAAGTCAGTTTTGCCGCCATTGGGTGCGCCATGTTGGCGCCGCAAGCCCGGCTGCCCGGCCCTGCTGACGCAGAACGACTCGATGCGGTGACGCTGTTGGCGGCGCTCGATTCGGTGTTTTGGGATCAAAACGGCTGTTTGTCGGCGCGGGTGCATTTCGTGGAGGGGGACGGTGGCGATGGCGTGATTCGTTATGCGCAGCGCCTGACAGCGCACTGCCGGGCGCTGGCCCATCATCTGCCACGCGGTGCCTGGCCGCGCCAGCCGCTGCACGATCGTTTCGACCGTTACCGGCTGTTGGAGACCACAGGACAAGTGCAGGTCTTCTCGGCCTACGACGATCCCTTCGTCGTGGCGCTCGACGCCCGCCCGCTGCCCGCCGACCGGGCGCGCGCCGCAACGCAGTGGGTGGGTCAGGTGAACGAGTGTCAGGGGCGGGTTATCATCGTGCGGCCGGTGAACGACCTGATGGAGATACCAAACCGCTATCTGGCGCTGTTGCCCGCCGCCAACTTGCAGTCGCTCAGCGTCGGCATGGGGCCGGGCGAGGCAGGGCCGGGATCTGCGTTCTGGCGTTTTGCCAGCGCCTGTGGGGAGCGGGGCGTCACCGCCATTCGGACCGTGGGGCGGGGCGCTTTCCCACAACTCGCCTACTCATGGGACGGTCTGCTGCCGCGCGATCTGGTCTGTACTCGCCCGCCGGGACGCTTCACCACCGTCGAATTCGACGACCCGTTGACCGAAATCGCCGCCACATGGTCGCTCTGGCGTCACCTCGGCGCTCCGCCCGCGTAGCGGCGGCTGGTAACTGCCCCGCCCGATTCAGATGCGCACGATGAACTCGGCATGCGGCCCAAAGCGAATGTGCGCGCCAGGCGTCAGCGGCGTGGGGGTGTGTGGAGCCAGGCGCTGTCCTTCGACGAAAGTGCCGTTGCTGCTATCCAGGTCGCTGATGGTCAGCCGGCGCCCATCCCAAACGATGCGCGCATGGTGCCTGCTGACCTGACTGTCGTCAGCCAGCACGACGAAGTTGTCCGGGTTGCGCCCAACTGGATTGTCTCCCAGATGCAGCGCCAGCCGCAGGCCGGCGGCGTTCACCAGGTAGATGCGAGCGACTTCGGCTGCGGGCGGCGCCGGCGCACGAGGGCGCGCCGCGGCGGGTGGGCGACGCAGCAGCACGACGAGCAGCACGATGCCGCCGATCAGCCCGACAAAACTGAGACAAACCGCTGCGCCAAGCGCCACGATCAAGGCGCGCGAGGTCTGGCGGGGACGCGGCGCCGGCGGTGCAATAGGCGCAGCCGCCAACGGCGTGACGGTGGCGCGCACGAGTGCCGTGGGCGGCGGAACGGTTGTGGCCGGGATGGCCGTTGCGCCGCTGGCGCCGGGCGGAGCAGGCAGCGCCAGGCGACCATATCCGGTGGCGGCATCGGCGCCGGCCGGCTGCAGATCGAGCGCATGACTGGTCAAATAGCTGCGCACTTCGTCTGGAGAGAAATTGGGGAAGGCGCTGAGCACGAGCGCCGCGGCGCCGGCCACATGCGGCGCGGCCGCCGATGTGCCGGGGAAGTCGTCCGGCGCATAGCTCTGCGTCGAGACGCGATCGGGGGCCGCCAGTTCGGGCTTGAGCCGCTCGTCGTTGGTGGGGCCTTGCGAGCTGAACCCTTCCAATTCGTCGGTATCCCAACGCACAGCGCCGACGCTCAAGGCGCTGATAGCATCGGCGGGTGTGCTGAGACTGTAGGGCGCCGAAGGAAACTCGATCACGCCGTTGAGCGCAAAGAGATCGAAGGTGACCGGCCGTGTGGCGCCATCGGCCTTGATGAGGATGAAGTAGGAGTCCTGGGCAAGTGACCTGAGCCGAAACCCTTCGACAGGCATGTCGCCGGGCTGCCCGCCCTGCGAGTCTTGCGAGGAGGCCATGATGTCGCCTTTCGAGTCCACCAGGAAGAGGTCGAAGTCCTGATCAACCTGCTGCCAATCGCTCCAGTTGAGGATGATCGTGACGCCGCCCTGTTGCGGGGGACGATAGGCCATGGCCGATGTGCCGTCGGGGAACTCGTGCAGACCGTCGTTGTCGCTGTCTCGAAAGATGCCCCGATAGTGTTCTTCGGCTTCGTTGCCGCTGGCGTTGACCCACAGCACGCCGCGGGCGGTGACGTCATCCACGGTCCTGGCTTGCCGGCCGCTGCCGTCCATGGGGCCAACGGAGGAGCCGGCCGAATGGGAAATGATGTCCACATCCTGAGAGAGCAGCCAGTCGGTGGCCAGGCCCAGGCCGGCCTCCGTGCCGGCGTAGTAGGCCAGGAACAGTTCGGCGCCAGGCGCCAGGGCGTGAACGATCTCGGCGCAGGCGGCGCCGTGCACTTCGCCCGACGCATCAGGCTCTTCGTCCGGCACAAACGACCGTGCGGTCACTTGCGCCGGCAGCTCTTTTCCCAGGAGCGCCTTGTAGCCGTCGAACCCCAGGTCGAGGATGCCGATCTTGACGCCCTGACCGTCGAAGCCGGCGCGCTGCCAGGCGGCGGCGCCCGTTTTCTCCACCGCTTCGCTGAGCGCGGCCGCGCCGAATGTGCGCAGGTTCTCCAGTGCGTCGTCGTGATCGGTTTGCGCAGGCAGGGGCAGGCGCAGCTTGACGATGTGATCGAGCTGCGTCAGATGTTCGAACATCTTGCCGGCGTTGTCCTGCTGTGCGAACTGTTCGATGAGCGACAGGGGCACGGCGATGTCAATCAAGTCTTCGAAAGCGCCCTCGATGCGAATGCCCATACGCTGCAGTTCAGCGACCACGCCCGGCGTATTGGCCGGCGCATCAATGACAAGGGTGATGTGCACCTGGTCATGCTCGTCGAGCAGGGCGCGTTCTTCGGCCAGGGCGCGCGCCGCGGTGATGCCCCCGGTCTGATAGGCCAGGACGAATTCTTTGTAGACGGAACCGAGCGCGTCGTCTCGCAGCAGATGGCCAATCTGGGGATACTGCGCCGCCAGGTCTTCCAGCGACGCGACCGGCGTCAACAGCGCCGCGCTCGGCGTGCCAAGCCCCGGTTTGACCAGCCCGACGGCCTGCGGCCGCGTCATCGCCACCAGTCCAGCTCCCGCCCCAATCAAGATCAGCGCGCTGATGACGATGATGGATATCAGGAATTTGTGCTTATTGGTGGACAACAGACTCATTGAGAAACACCTGATTTCAGAAAGCAAACGATTACGCACCCGACGACAGTGACCGGTCTGCAAGCCGCCACAGATCGCTCACCAGGAACCTCTGAAAATCACCGTTTTGTTCTCGGAGTCGTTCGTTGGCGATCATTTCGGGCCGGGGATCAACGTAGTACACACCGACGGGAACGTCTCTACCAAGCAGCCTGGTCAAGATGTGTTTGTCCAGGAACACTTTGTCAATACGGTCCTTGCTGGTGGTCTTGACCGAGCCGACGATCTCTGTAGGATGAATAAACCTGGTTTCAGCCGTGATAATCGCCTGGCGTCTTGAGAAAACCATGTACAACTCGTAGGTCATCTTGTAACCGGGATGTTCAGGAACCGGAATGTCACCTGATTTGCCGTTGCTCACAAGACACTCCTGCGTGAGTCACAGCGGACGACGGGGGGGCCTGCCAGACGCCGATCATGTGTGAATCCAGAATGGTTTGGCTTCCTGTCCCGTGCGCACGTAGGGATCGAGTTGGACGACGGCGACGGTCCAGTAGACGTCAATCCAGGAGTCGGTTGGTATTTCGTTGACGCCAGGGGTGGCGCGGATCGAGCCGATGGTCAGGCTGTAGATGTGATTGGGGTTATTGACATAAGGAACGGGCGGTGCGACGCCAGGGTGATCGGGGTTGTCTGACTTCCACATGCGCAGTTCGAAGCCTTCGTTGCTGGTCAACGCACGCCCGGTCCACTTCCACTGGAAGGTCTCCGAGTCACGCGGCCAGAGGGTGTAGCCGTCCACAGGCGACAGCAGAATGGGCGTGGTTGCGACATTGGAGGGACGCGGCGTGGGGCGTCTGGTGGGTGGGGCCGGAACCGGCGTCTCCGTGGGTGTCGCCGTGGGCGCCCTGGTGGGTGTGGCCGGCGGTTTGGTCGGCGTCGCCGGCGGTTTGGTCGGCGTCGCCGGCGCTTCGGTCGGCGTCGCGATGATTTCTTGAATCAGTGTCGTGGCCGTCGGCAGGTTGGTGGTTTGACCCTGGCCGACCGGGGCGTTGGCGGCAGCCAGGGTTGGGCTGTCAGCCGTGGCATCGGTTGGCCTCGGCGCCAGGGTGACAGTCGGCCGGCCGGCGACCGGGGTACCGCCGTCGCGGTTGCGCCCGCCCGTGGCCAGGCCCAGCGCCAGCACGAGCAGGACGACGATGGCCGCGCCGCCCAGGGCAAACCAGCCCCACATCGGAAAGCCGCCAGCGGGACGGGGTTGGCTGGCGGGACGCGGCGTCGAGACGCGGCCGCCCGCCGTGCGCGGCTTGCTGTCTGGCCGGCGCTCGATGACCGTGGGCGGGGCCAGGTTGGCGTTGGCGGTGCGCAGGGCGCCTTCCAGGTCCGCCTGGAGCGCGCGCACAGTGGTAGGACGGCGGCTGGGCTGCGTCTCCAAGCCGTGGAGCAGGGCCGCTTCCAGCGCAGGGCTGATGGCGCCGTTGAGCGAGCGCGGCGGCTTGAGCACAGTGTTGGCAATGGCGCGCTGCACGCTGTCCGGCGGCGTTTCGCCGGTGAAGAGGGCGTAGAGCGTGGCTGTCAGGGCGTAGATGTCGGAGCGCTGATCGGTGTGAGCGGCGCCGTACTGTTCGGGCGGCGAAAAGCCGGGAGTGATGCCCAGGGCGCCGGTGGCGGTGCGCTGCTGCTGTGACCCAACTTTGGTCAGGCCAAAGTCAACCAGCACGGCGCGGCCATCGGGCGTCACGCGGATGTTTTGCGGCTTGATGTCACGGTGGATGATGGGGGGATTTTGGCTGTGCATGTAGTGCAGCGCGTCGCAGATTTGACCAAACCAGCCCATCACCTCGTTGGGCAGCAGGCGGCCGCGCGCCTGCAGTTCCTCGGCCAGGTTCTTCCCCTCGATGAAGTCCATGACCAGGTACTGGACGCCCTGCGCCGTGATGAAGTGGTCAATGACGCGCGGCAGGTTGTGATGATGCAAACGGGCCAGCACCCTGGCCTCTTGCGCAAACTGCGTCTGGGCGTCGGTTGTGGTCAGGGTGTTTTCTTTGAGCGCCACCCACTGCTCCAGGCGCAAGTCCCAGGCCCGGTAGACGGCGCCCATTCCACCCTGACCCAACAGGCGGTCCAGGCGATAACGACCTTCGAGAATGGATCCAGGATTCAGAGGCATCTTTCTCTCTCCAATCATGCGGAGCAATACGGTCATGCCAGTTCGTTGGGACACACGGCATGACGTTGCACGACAGTCGAATTATACTGCAAGATCGAGAAAGATGCACACTGGCGCTAAAAAATGCCCAGTTCCTCCCGCGCCTCTTCACTCATCATGTTCGGATTCCAAAATGGCGTCCACACCAGGTCAATGTTGACATCTTCCAGCTCTGGGAACGCCTGGTGTACCGATCTTTGCGCATCGCCCAGAATCATCGGCCCAACCGGGCAGCCAGGGCTGGTCAGGGTCATGGTGATGGTGGCGGCGTTGTCTTCGACGGCAATGCCATAGACCAGGCCCAGGTCAACCACGTTCAGCATCAGTTCCGGGTCGCGCACGTTGGCCCGGATCACTTCTCGAATCTCGTCAGGTGTTGGCATCTTCTCGTTTTCCTCTCTGTTCTTACGTTCATCACGACGCTGCAACCAGCACATGGTCGGCTTCGACGGTCACTTCGTAGGTGTTGGTTGGCTCGAAGGCGGGCATACGTGTGGCGGCGCCGGTGCGCACATCGAAGCGGGCGCCGTGCCGCGGACATTCGACCTCATGACCGATCAAGCTGCCGCTGGCCAGGTCGCCGCCGTCATGGGTACAGACATCTTCCAGGGCATAGAACTTGCCGCCGACATTGAAAACCGCCACGGTCACGCCGTCAATTTCTACCAGTTTTCGGCCACCCACCGGAATATCGGCCTGGGCGGCCACCTTCACGAATTTCGCCATGCTTCCTCGCCGTCCTTCTAATCGTCGCTGTCGTCCAGACCCCAAACGCCGGCCTTCATCACTTTGAGCGGCAGCAGCGCACACTTCAGGCGCACCGGCCCAATTTCGATGCCCAACAGATCGAGCACATCGTCTTTCGTCCAGCCTTTGAGATCGTCCAGCGACGCGCCGATGATTTCGTCCATCAGCATCGAGGCCGAGGCCTGGCTGATGGCGCAGCCCTTGCCGCGGAAGGCCGCATCCACCACGCGCCCGTCGGCGATCTTCAGGTCAATCGTGATCTCGTCGCCGCAGAACGGATTGGTGTCGTGATAGGTGGCGGAGGGGTCGTCCAGTTCGCCATAGTGATGCGGATGGCGATAGTGTTCCAGAATCTCGCCGCGATACAGTGCGTCCATCTCGTTCTTCCCCCTGGCTATGCGAGCGCAAACATGTCGCGCGCTTTGTCGAGCGCAGCCGTCAGCAGGTCCACTTCGGCGCGCGTGTTGTACAGATAGAAGCTGGCGCGCGCGCTGGCGGGCAGTCCGTACCGTTCGTGCAGCGGCTGTGCGCAGTGATGACCGGCGCGAATGGCGATGCCTTCGCCGTCCAGGATGGCCGCCAGATCATGCGGATGAATGTCGCCCAGGGTGAAGGCGACCGCGCCGCCGCGCTGATCGGCGCCAGGGCCGAGGATGCGCACACCTTCCACCTGCTGCAACTGCGCCAGCGCATAGCCCACAATCTGGTGCTCGTGGGCGCGGACGGCGTCCATGCCCAGCCCGCTCAGAAAGTCGATCGCCGCCCCAAGCCCGATCGCTTCGGCGATGGCCGGGGTGCCCGCTTCGAACTTCCAGGGCAGGGTGTTCCAGCGCGAGGCGTCCATGTGCACTTCGCGGATCATATCGCCCCCGCCCAGGAATGGCGGCATCGCTTCCAGCAGCTCGCGCCGCCCGTACAGCACGCCGATGCCGGTCGGCCCGCACATCTTGTGCCCGGAGAAGGCCAGGAAATCGGCGCCCAACTCCTGCACATCCACCGGCAGATGGGGCACGCTCTGCGCCCCGTCCACCAGCGTCAGCGCGCCAGCGGCGTGGGCGGCGCGCACTAAGTCGGCCACGGGGTTGATGGTGCCCAGGACGTTGGACATCGCCGTGAAGGCGAAGAGGCGCGTGCGCGGCGTCAACAAAGCGGGCAGCAGATCGAGCCGCAGCAAGCCTTCGTCATCCACCGGCACGTAGCGCAGCGTGGCGCCGGTGCGCTGGCAGGCCAACTGCCAGGGCACGATGTTGGAGTGATGTTCCATCTCCGTGATGAGCACTTCATCACCCGGCTTGAGATTGGCGTTGCCCCAACTGTAGGCCACCAGGTTGATCGCCTCGGTGGCGTTGCGCGTCCAGATGATTTCCTTGCTGCTGGCCGCCCCGATGAAGCGTGCCGTTTTGGCGCGACTCGCCTCGAAAGCCGCCGTCGCCTCTTCGCTCAACGTGTGCACGCCGCGGTGCACGTTGGCGTTGCTCTGCTCATAGTAGGCCGCCAGCCGCTCGATGACGGCCTGCGGCTTTTGCGAACTGGCCGTGCTGTCGAGATAGACCAGCGGCTTGCCATGCACCCGGCGCGCCAGAATGGGAAACTGGGCGCGCACCGCTTCGACATCGAACGCATCGTTCATTGATTCGCTCCTTGCGGCGGGGGAGTGTCGTGGGGTGTTGCCTGCCCCTGACGTTCCCCCGCTCTTGTGACCGCCATTTGTAACGCTGTCAGGCCGAGGGTGGCGCAGCGCACGCGCGTTGCCGTCAGATCACGGCCCACCATGTCCAGGATCGCATCTGCCGTCAGACTGCGCACCACAGCGAGCGGTTGGCCGGCGCACATGGCCATCGTCAGTTCCATCGTCATCGAAGCGGCGGCCTGGCTGATTGTGCAGCCCGCCCCTTCGAAGCGCACGGCGCTGATGCGGCCATCCTCGTCGTGCTTCAGATAGACGGTCGCCGTATCTCCGCAGCCCGGATTGTAGGCCTCGCCCACCGCACTGGCATCATCCAGGCGCCCAAAGCAGCGCGGCGACTGATAATGATCCAAAATCAGATCGATCTGCGCCTGCCGGTCCAGTCCACTGGTCATGGTTGCATGCCTCCTGGCGCCCGCACTCACCACCCGAAATCGGGGGGCGACCCCGAAATCGGGGGGGCGTCAGACGCCGATTCGCTGTCCGACGGCGGCTTCCAACTTCTCGCGCACTCCCTCCAGCGGGATGCGCGCCAGCACCTCTTCGAAGAATCCCGCCACGATCATGTGCTCCGCCTGTTCCTGCTGCAGGCCGCGACTCATCAGATAGAAGAGGTACTCCGGCTCGACCTGCGCCACCGTCACGCCATGCGTGCAGCGCACATCGTCCGCCGAAATCTCTAGCCCCGGCACCGAATCGGCGCGCGCCTGCTTGCTCAACAGGATGTTCTGGTTCTTCTGGTAGGCGTTGGTTTTCTGCGCGCCCGGCTCCACCCGAATCATGCCGCGCCAGACGGCGCGCGCCCGGTCACGCAGCGCGCCTTTGTAGAGCAGATCGCTCGTCGTATGGGGCGCCACGTGACGCTGGAAAGTATCCAGGTCAATGTGTTGGCGTCCCGTGGCAAAGACCAGGCCGAGCATTTCGCTCGACGCTCCCTCGCCGAGCAGATCGGCCTGTTGGAACGTCTTCGTCAAGCGACTGCCTAGCTGGCTGGTGACCCAACGCACGGCGCCGTCGCGCCCCACCACGGCGCGCTCACGCGAGAAGTTGTAGACATTGTCGCCCCAACTTTGCAGGCTGATGTAGTTGACGCGCGCCCCCGGCCGGGCGATGATCTCGACGACCCCGGTGTGAAAGCCGAGCTGAGCGCCCGCCGGCAGTGAAACCATCTCTTCGAGGAAGGTAACCTCGGCCCCCGCTTCGGCCACGATGATCGTGTGCCCAAAGCTACCCACGCCCGGTTGCTCCTGGGCGATCAGGCCTTGCAGCGGCGTCTCGATCACGACACCGCGCGGAACGTACAGGAACACCCCGCCGCTCCACAGCGCCGCATGCAGCGCCGCAAACTTGTCATCGTCCGGCAGCGGTACAGCCTCTGTCATGAAGTATTTCTGCACCAGGTCGGGATGCTCTCTCAACGCCGTGTGCAGATCACAGAAGATGACCCCTCGCGCCGCCAGATCGGGATGCAGGTTGGCAAAGAGCAGATCGGCGTCGCTCTGTACGATCGCACCCGCATTGGTGCTCAGTGTGGCCAGTTCGGCCTGGATGGCTGCCGGCAAATCGCTCTGCCTGGGCACACGCAGCGCACGCGGCGGCGCCCAGGGTCGCACGGCGTCCAGCTTGAAGCCGGTCAGGCGGGTGCGACGCCACGTCTCCTCGCTGCCGGTTGGCAGCGGGATTTCTTCGAAGAAGCGCCAGGCCAGCAGGCGCTTGTCGAGCATCCAGCCCGGCTCGTCGTGGGCGACGGACAGCATCTCCACCGCTTCACGGCTGATGCTGGCGGGAACGGTAGTCATTTCTTTGGTTGAAACAGTCACGATACGCTCCCCTTACCCAATCGAACCTTCCATCTGCAGTTGGATCAGGCGGTTCATCTCCACCGCATACTCCATCGGCAGTTCCTTGACCATCGGCTCGATGAAGCCGGCCACGATCATCGCCGAGGCCTCGTCTTCGGTCAGACCGCGGCTCATCAGGTAGAAGAGCTGCTCCTCGCCGATCTTGCTCACCGACGCCTCGTGCCCCACTTTGACATCGTCCTCATCAATCTCGATATAGGGGTAGGTGTCCGAACGGGATTCCGCATCCAGCAGCAGCGCATCGCACACCACGTTGGACTTGGCGCGCACCGCCCCCTTGGCCACTTTGAGCAGGCCCCGGTAGCTGGCGCGACCGCCGTTCTTGCTGATAGATTTGGAGATGATCTGGCTGCTGGTATCAGGAGCGCCATGCACCACCTTACCGCCCGCATCTTGATGCTGCCCCTTGCCCGCAAAGGCGATGGACAGGATTTCGCCATGGGCGCGCGGCCCCACCATGTAGACCGCCGGGTACTTCATCGTCACCTTCGAGTTGTGCACGATGAACCCCTGCGAGACAAAGTTGCCCGTCCCTTCCACCTCGATATCCCAGGTTGGCACGCCGTAGGGCGTTGCTTCCGAAACCTCGATGTTGACCAGTGCAACGCTCGACGGCAGGGTGATGTGCGAACGGCGCGCTCCCCGACCCGCCAACTTGAAGGGCGCTGGGGGCGTCTGATATTCGGACGGCTGGCTCGCCTCAGCCGCCTGGCGCAAGCGAGGGCCGATATGAGCAAACAGGCGCCCATCGAGCGGGAAAGTGAGCAGGCAGGCCCCTGCGGCCGCACACTGGCTGCCTTGTAGCACCATGCGCCGCGGCTCCTCGAATTCGGCGTGCAGGTGCGACGTGACGCCCAGCGTCACCAGGAGCGAAGCGACATCCTCCAACAGCGCCCGGTTGGGCGACTTCAGCGCAAAGCTGTGCGGCGCTTGCAGGTGCCCGCTGGCGTCCAGATAGCCCGCCACGAAGGCCAGGCGCTGAGACTCCGGCAGCGACCAGACCCACGCCGGCACACGCTTGTTCTCCGCCTGCCCCGTGAAGCCGTTCACATCCAGGAAGGCGGCCAGTTCGCCGCTGTTCCAGGAGAGATGCTGCGCAATCATCCCGGCCATCGCAACGCCGGGCGCCGGTTGGCTGGTCGCGCCAGCGGCTGGCTGACCGGCGCGTCCTGGCGCGGGCCAGCGCATCGTTTCCGCAACGGGCGCCGGTTCGACCTCGACGCTGCCGTCGCCGATCCAGTAGCCGAACAGCCACATCAGATCATCGTTTGTGACATCGGGCGCGGCCAGATGCGAATCACGTTCCTGCGCCAGTTCGGCCGCCCAGGCGCCGCTCGACTCCAACGGTGTCGTCAATGCCGGCATCTGCAAGCGGCGGGGCCGGCCATAGGGCAGCGAGGCGACAGGCACGATCGCTTCCTGCAGATGATCGGCGCGCACGTAGGCCAGTTTGTGACGATCCGCCTCGCCGGCGGCGGTTGGATCGAAGACGTAGGAATAGAAGGGATGGTTGGCCGTCACATGCAGGCGACGTTCGCCCGCATGAACCATGTGCACCGGCTGGTAGCCCGAAAAACGCTTGCCCGCCACCCGCCGGAAGACCAGCTCGCCGCGCTGATCGTCGTAGGAAAGCACCTCGTCGCCAACTTCGAGCGTTTCGATGGTCTTGAGGCCCTGCGGCGTCGTCAGCGTGGAGCCTTCGGCCAGACAGCCCAGGTTGCCGTCAATCCACTCCATCGTCGCATCTTCGTGCGCCACGGCGCGTTTTGTCACCAGGTTGTAGACGTTGTTCGACCAGTTCTGAATGGTGGTATAGCGGCAGCGTGCGCCCTTCTTGACGATGATCTCCACCACGGCGCTGTGCAGGCTGTCGCTGGAGTAGATTGGGGCCGTGCAGCCTTCCACATAGTGCACGCTGGCCCCCTCTTCCACGATGATCAGCGTGCGCTCGAACTGCCCCATGTTTTGGGCGTTGATGCGGAAATAGGCCTGCAGCGGAATGTCCAGCTTGACCCCTTTCGGCACATAGACGAACGACCCGCCCGACCAGACGGCGCTGTTGAGCGCGGCGAACTTGTTGTCCGAAGGCGGGATGATCGTGCCGAAGTATTCCTTGAACAGATCTTCGTACTCGCGCAGACCGCTGTCGGTGTCGAGGAAGACCACGCCCATCTTCTGCCACTCCTCGCGCAGCGAGTGATACACCACCTCGGAGTTGTGCACGATGAGACCCTCGGCCACGAAGTTGTGCGGCCCGGCGACTTCGATGTCATAGACCTGCGCCGTTCCGGCCGGCGTGATCGCATCAATCCTGGCAAAGCCGATCTGCCCGCCGGCGTGCAGCCGCAGGCCGGCGGCCTGTAGACTGCTGGCGGCGCGGCCTTGCGGCGCATCTGCCAGGAAGGCCAGCTCTGGCGCCCCAGGGCGGGCGTACAACCACTGCCAGGCGCTTTCACCCAGCGCCTGGCCGGTCGCCTCGCTGGCGTGCGCCAACTCCATCTGTCGCATCGGGGCCAATTCCAGGCCCTGCCGGCTCGCAGCCGTCTGCCTGTTGATCGCCGGTTGGCGCATCCCGCCGAACTCGCCCGGCTCCGGCAGGCGTTCGACCACGGCCACCAGGTCGCCCGGCCGCAAGTCCTGCAAGTATGTCCACTGCCGCGCTGGGCGGCCGCCCGGCTGGCCCGGCTCGTGTTGGGTGGTCAGCGCCAGGAAGGGATGATTGGCCGTCGCCTTGATCGTGCGCGTCCCCACACACACCTCGAACACCGGCCGTTCGCCTTTGGCCGCCTTGCCGGTCACCTGCGCCGGAATGATGGCGTTGCGCGTCTCGTCGAAGGAAAAGACCGTTTCGCCCGCCTCGATGTCAGCGATCGGCTTCAGACCGTTCGCTGTCTGCACGCGGGCATCGCCCGTCAGACACTCGTACTGCGCGCCGACGCCAGCCAGGAACTTGCGCTCTGCTTCTGGAATGCCCAGGCGGTCGAAGGTATTGCGAATGTCGGCCGGCACATCGTCCCAACTCTTGCCCTGTTTTTCGGCCGGTCGCACATAATAATAGATGTTGTCGAAGTCAATGTCGCTCAGGTTGGCGCCCCAGGCCGGCATCGGCTTGGAGAGGAAGATGTCCAGCGATTGATGACGGAATTGTCGCATCCAGTCCGGCTCGTTCTTGAAATCGGACATGGTGTCAATCACCTGGTGGCTCAGGCCTCGCCCCGACTTGAAGGCGTACTTCTCAGGATCAGAAAAACCGTACTGGTACTCCTGCTTGACTTCATCCAGCAGGACGCGGTCGGTATCGGTCGCCATTGGTTATCTCCTTTCTCGCTGCGCTCAGTCGTGATGCGCCAGAAACTCGGCCACGCCTTCACCGTAACGTTCGCGCACCCAGTCGTAGCCGCGCGCTTCCAGTTCAAGCGCCAGTTCCGGCCCGCCCGAAAGGACGATGCGACCATCGAAGAAGACATGCACGAAGTCGGGCTTGATGTAGTTGAGCAAACGCTGATAGTGGGTGATGACCAGAGCGCCCATGCCGGGGCCGATCAGTTTGTTGACCCCTTCGGCCACGGTGCGCAGCGCATCAATGTCAAGCCCGGAGTCGGTTTCATCCAGAATGGCGATCTTGGGGTTCAGCATCGCCATTTGCAGGATTTCGACGCGTTTCTTCTCACCGCCGGAAAAGCCGTCGTTGAGATAGCGGCTGGCGAAAGACGCCTCGATGCCGAGCATGGCCATCTTCTCGCGCATCTCCTTGCGGAACTCTTTGATCGGCATCAGTTCCGAGCCAACGGTGCGGGGGCGGCCGGCGCCGTTGTTGCTGAGCGCCTCGGCCTTGGCTTTGGCCGTGTAGCCGCGCACATTGCTCACCGCCGTGCGCAAGAAGTTGGCCAGACTGACGCCAGGGATGGCGGTTGGATACTGGAACGCCAGGAAAATGCCCGCCTTGGCCCGTTCGTCAGGCGCCATCTCCAGAACGCTGGCGCCATTTAGACGCACATCGCCGCTGGTGATGACATAATGCGGATGCCCCATCACCGCATAGGCCAGCGTGCTCTTGCCGGAGCCGTTTGGCCCCATCAGGGCATGGGTCTCGCCCTGACGCACCGTCAGGTTGACCCCTTTGAGAATTGGCTTGTCATTGACCGAAACATGCAAATCTTCGATGATCAGTTCGGACGCCATGTGTTGCAACAAAAGCCCCTTTCGTTATTATTCGCACTCTATTCGCACTCTATTCATGCGTGATTCGTACTGGATGCACAGGCGGCGCTTTTGGCGACGCCCGGTCTTTTTCAGGATTCTGCACCATTGCTGGCGGCAGACGCCTGTTGGTTTCTTGTGCCGGCCGGCTAGTTGAGCGCCTGCAGATCGAGCTGAATGGCGCTCGTGCGCGGCAGGACACTGAATTCGCAGCCCCGGTGTCCGTCCATCATGCACTGTGTCAGCTCGACATCGGCTTCCAGCGCGACGGCCATCATCGTCTTTTCCATCGTGCAAATCTCGCGGTGTTCCTGGGCCAACTCGTGGTATGGACAGTTGTACGATTTCAGGAGATAACCGTCCGCAGTCGTATGCAGATCGGTCAGAATCCCGCGATCGTCCATCACCGAGACCAGGTCGCGCACCCGTTCGCCCAGGCGAGTGCCGCGCAGCTGTTCGCCATACTTGATAGCCAGCCGGCTGCCGACTCGATTCAGTAACAGGGACACCATCGCCGGTCCAACCGCCGCCAGCAGTTCTTCGTACAGCGAGAGGACCAGTTCATCGCAGTAGCAGGAGAAGACCTCGCGCGCCTTGTCGGTCAGGAGGTAGACGTAATGTGGGCGCCCTACACCCTCGCGCACCAGGCGCGTGGTCACGATGCCGTCGGCCATCAGGCTGGTGAGTTGATGGCGCACGGCTGTTTTTGTCACGCCGACTTGTTCTTCGATCTCTTTGATGCTCAGCGGGCCATGTCGCTGGAGGGTTTCGACGATGTGGCCGGCCGGGCTGTCTTGCAATGCTCGCAATAGGGCCATCTGTTCGATCCTTTCTGGCGCAGTTGCCCCTTTCCTCGGCTTCGCTTTCCAGGTCATTGTAGCCCCTTTAGACAATTTTGTCAAATACATTTGATAAAATTGTCCAAACGAGGATCGTTGGCAACCGGCCTCAGTTTCGAGCAGGCGTGGTTGGATGGTTGTGGGGTACAGGTACCATTGCCCTGGCTGGCGGTTGCTGCTATTCTTGGGGACAGATCAGAGGGCAAGGAGGGGTACATGGACACACGGCATTTGGCGGCAACGCCAGTTTCATCACAGACCGACCCAGAGATGCACGCACGGCTGATGGCCAACAATCACGTTGGCGCGGGAGTAAATGTAGATTTAGAAATGCTGGCCTTCATGCACCGTTTTGCCCGTGATCTCCTTCATCAGAAGGTCATCGTCTGGTTTGCGCAACACCCAGATCAGGCCGTCAGTCTGGCGGCCATTGCGCCGATCATCCGCCGTCCGCCCGAAGTGGTGCGCCCCGTCTTGGGCGATATGGTCCTCAACGGTCTGCTGGTCGCCGAGCGTCGCAACGGCGAGGCGACCTATCAGCTCTGCTCCAACCCACATCTACAAGCCATCGCACAACGCTACAGCCTCCGCCTGAGCCGCTAACATCCGCCGCTGTTCGACCCTCTCCTCCTCGGCCGCAGCCGGCCGGGCGCCTGCCCATCGACGCGGCCTGGCTGGAAACAGAACAACAGCGCACGGCCCGTGCGGCCCGGCTCAGCTCGCAGATCCTGGCCGAACTGGAAGCGTTACGCGTCGCGGTGGACGCAAACTGGCGCTCCGACAAGACCGCGGTCGAGTTGATCACCGAGGGGCGCCGTTAGTCATGTACGTCGTAGATGCCAGCGTCCACGTCGCCGATGTGCGCCCCTCGGAACCGCGCCACCGGGAGGCGCGTGCCTTTCTGGATCATGTGCGCCGCACGGGCGTACCGGTCTATGGCCCGCTCATCGTCCTGGCCGAGGTTGCGGCCGGCATCGCCCGCGGCACCGGACGACCCAACCTGGCGCTCCGGCTGACAGGCTTGCTCCGCCGCGTCCCTAACTTCATCTTCCTGCCCATAGACCAAGCCCTGGGCGACCTGGCCGCCGAAGTTGCGGCCAGCCAGCAGGTGCGCGGATGCGACGCCATCTACATCGCCCTGGCGCAGCAAATGGGCGCAACCCTGGTGACACTGGACGGCGAACAGTGTCTGCGCGCGCCCGCGGCCATCCTGGCGCAGACGCCGGCCGAAGCGTTGCTGGCCTCGAATCAGGAGCAAGGTTAGTTATGCCTCTCGACCCTATCCAATCCCCAGCGCATCGTCCCTACGGGATGGGGGGACGTGTCATATCAACCCTTTCGATGGGACGCCGACGGGGCGCGTCGATGCGGGCCGCGTGCCTGCCCATCTCCGCCCGAAATTGGCAACTCGCGCAAAACCCTGTATAATCCTGGCGCCCGCCGCGGGTAATCGCCCCTGTTGTGACACGAAATCGAGCGTTCAACGCTGACGACCATGCCCACCTCTTACCTTCGTTTCGACCTTCTGCTTGACCGCAACGACGCGGGCTACCGGGCGCGCGTGCTCGATTCGCCGGTTGGACAGGCCAGCGCAGCCCTCGAACTGCCGCCTGACTTTGCCCCCACCGCCGCCGGACAGACGCAGACCGTACTGCAGGCGACCGGCCGATCCCTCTTTGCCGTCCTTTTCAGAGCAGAGGTCGAAAACTGCTACCGACGCAGCCTCGACAGCGCCCGCCGCCAGGATGCCGGACTGCGCATCCGTCTGCGCCTGGCCGACGCACCCGCACTCGACGGCTGGCCCTGGGAAACCCTGTTCGATCCGCAGCAGCAACGCTTCCTCGGCCTGGCCAGCGACACGTCACTCGTCCGCTTCCTCGACCTTCCCGTGCCGGAGAGCCGCCCCGCCGTCAAGCCGCCGCTGCGTATGCTCGTCGTCATCGCCAACCCCACCGATACCCCACCGCTCGATGTGGAGCAGGAGTGGGCGCGCCTGGCCGCCGCCGTCGAACCGCTGGAGATGCGCGGCCTGCTGCAACTCGAACGGCTCGATCAGGCTAGCCTGAGCGGCCTGCAGCGCCGCTGGCGCCAGCAGGAAACACACCTGCTACATTTCATCGGGCACGGCCTGTTCGATCCATCCGCCCAACAGGGCTTTCTGCTCTTCGAAGACGACATGCGCCGCAGCCGGCCGGTCAATGGGCAGCAGCTTGGAGCACTGTTGGGCGGACGTCCGCCGGCGCTCGTCTTCCTCAATGCCTGCGAAGGCGCACGCAGCGCGTCGGGCGGCGCCTTCCGCGGCGTGGCGCAAGGGCTGGTACAGCAGGGCATCCCCGCCGTCATCGCCATGCAGGCCGCCATCAGCGACAGCGCGGCCCTGGCCCTCAGTCAAGAGTTTTACGGCGCCATCGCCGACGGCTATGCCGTGGACGCCGCCCTGGCCGAGGCGCGCAAGGCCGTCTTTGCCGCCCAGGACGTCGGCGGACTGGCCGAATGGGCGCTGCCCGTCCTCTTCATGCGCACGCCCGATGGCCGCCTGTTCGACCTGCAACCGCTGAGCGACGCCGAACGTCAGCACAACCAGATCGGCGCGCTCCTGCGCCAGGCGCAGGGCGCACAGGCCGGCGAAGATTGGGCCGCCGCCGCCCGCCGCCTGCAGCAGGTCTTGCAGCTCGACCCCGATCATGTCGAAGCGGCGGCGCGCCTGCGCGCCGTGCAAAGACAGCAGGAACTGACCGAACTGTTCAGCATTGGCCAGAATCACTACAACGCCGGCCGCTGGCGCGAAGCGTTGGATCAGTTCTTGCGGGTGCAAGACCTGGGCGGCAACTACAAAGGGGTCTTTGGCCTCATCGCCACCGTCAAGATGAAGATTGCCCAGACCGACCCCGGCCTGGCCGCCGGCCGCGCTGTGGGCGTTCCTGCTGCCGCCCGCGCCGCCGATCAACTCTACGGGCCGATCATCAAGGCGCTACTGGCCGGCCGGCTGACCCCCGTGCTTGGCCCTGGCGTCAACCTCTGCGGCCGGCCGCCTGGCGTCGCCTGGCAAACGGGCCAGTATCTGCCCGGCGCCGATGAACTGGCCGTCTACCTGGCCGACGCCTTCAGCTATCCCCTGGCCGACCGGGAGAACCTGGCCAAAGTGTCGCAGTACATCAGTGTGATGCGTGACATCGGCCCGCTCTACGATGAACTGCGCCCCGTTTTCGACGCCGACTACCCACCCACTCCCGTGCATCAACTGCTGGCCGCCCTGCCCGCCGCCCTGCGCAGCCAGAATTATCCCTATCCCCACCAGTTGGTCATTACCCTCAACTACGACGACCTGCTGGAACGCGCCTTGCAGAGCGCCGGCGAACCGTTCGACGTGGTGTCATACATGGCCGAGGGCGCCGTACGCGGCGGCTTCGTGCACGATCCGGCCGGCGAAACCGACCGCATCCCCATTGACAGGCCCAACGAGTATCTCGACCTGCCCATTGACCAGACCGCCGCCCGGCACATGCTCATTCTCAAGATTCACGGCGCCGTCGAACGGCGCAACCAAGACACCGACAGCTACGTCATCACCGAAGATCACTACATCAACTTCGTCCCGCGCATGGATGTCGCCTCGCTGGCGCCCGCGCCCCTGCTTGCCTACCTCAAACGCTGCTATTTCCTCTTCCTCGGCTATGACCTGAGCGCCTGGAACGTGCGCACCGTGCTGCACCGCGTCTTTTCGCCCAAGCGCGGCTACGCCTGGGTCGTCGAGCCGTCGCCCCGCGCCATTCACCAAAAATTCTGGGCGCGGCACAACGTTGACGTACTCGACCTGAGCCTGGAGGAGTTCGTGGCAGGCCTCAGCGAGCGGCTGCAGAAGCTGCCGCTGGCCGGAGGCCGCCCATGAGCGAGCAGGCGCTCGCCGCCTCCCCTTACAAGGGCCTGACGCCCTACAGCGAAGACGACGCCAGTTTCTTCTTTGGGCGCCAGCGCGAGCGCGACATGATCGAGGCCAACCTGATCGCCACGCGCTTGACGCTGCTCTACGGCGCCAGCGGCGTCGGCAAAAGCTCCGTCCTGCGCGCCGGCGTCGTGCATCATCTGCGGGCCGAGGCGCGCCAGCGCTTGCTCCTGGACGAGCCGCTCGAACACATCGTCGTCGTCGCCAACGCCTGGCGCGACGATCCGCTGCACAGCCTGCTCGACGCCGTTCACCGCACGCTGTTAGAGGTCGCTGGCGCGCCTGGCGCCGAGACGCTGGCCCTGCTGTCCCCCTCCGCCGCCGCGTTCACGCCGACATTGCAGGCCTGGACCGGCGCCCTCGACTGCGACCTGCTCGTCATCCTCGACCAGTTCGAGGAATACCTCTTCTACCACCCCAATGAAGATGGTCTCGGCACGCTCGCCTTCGAACTGCCGCGCGCCATCAATCACCCTGACCTACGCGTCAATTTCCTCATCGCCATTCGTGAGGATGCCCTGGCCCGGCTCGACCGCTTCAAGGGACGCATCCCCAGCCTCTTTGCCAACTATCTGCGCATCCAACACCTGGACGTGGCGGCGGCGCGCGCCGCCATCGAACAGCCGCTGGCCGCCTACAACGATCTGTACGCCCCGCCGCAGCCTGTCGGCATCGAACCGACGCTGGTCGAGGAAGTGCTGGCGCAGGTGCAAACCAATCAGGTCTTCGTTGGCGAAATGGGGCGCGGCGTCACCGCTGCCAGCGGCCCGCTGCGCGTCGAAACGCCGTATCTTCAGCTCGTCATGAGCCGCCTGTGGGCCGAGGAGATACAGGCCGGCCAGACGGTCTTGCGCCTGGCCACCCTGCAACAACTGGGCGGTGCCGAGCGCATCGTCCGCACCCATCTCGACACTGTCCTGGCCACGCTGACGCCCGCCGAACAGCAGTGCGCCGCCCGCGTCTTTCATCACCTCGTCACCCCGTCCGGCGCCAAGATTGCCCACAGCGTGCCAGATCTGGCCGAATACAGCGGCCTGACGCCCGACCAGTTGACGCCCGTGTTAGAAAAACTCTCCAGTTTCACCATGCGCATCCTGCGCCCCGTCGCCCCGCCGCCCGATCAGCCGGCGGCGGCGGCGCGCTTCGAAATCTTCCACGATGTGCTGTCGGCGCCCATTTTGGACTGGCGCCTGCGCTTCGCACACGCCCAGGAACAGGCCGCCGCCGAAGCGCGCCTGCTAGCCGAACGGGCCGAGGCTGTCGAGCGCCTGCGCCGCCAAGAAACGGAGGCCGCCGCCCGTCTGGCGCAGGAACGCCGGCGCACGCAGCGGCTGGCGCTCGGCGCGCTTGGACTGCTGGCTCTGCTTCTGGTGATGGCGGCGCTGGTGGTGGCGTTCGATCAGCAGGTCAACATCGCCAGAAGGGCCACTGCACGCGCCAACGCGGCCGCCGCCCGCAATCTGGCAGTGAGCGCCAATCTACAGTTGGCCAGCGACCCGGAGCTGAGCGTGCTGCTGGCCATGCAGGCGGCGCAGGTCGAGCCGATTGTGCAGGCCGAAGATGCCCTGCGCCAGGCGCTCGTCGCTTCCCCCGTGCGCGCCCTTCTGCGCGATCACGCCGGGCCTGTTTCAGTCGCCGCCTTCTCACCCGACGGCGCCTGGTTGGCCACCGCCGGCTTCGATGGGCAGATCGCCCTGCGCGAGGCCCGCACCGGCCGTCTGATCGCCTTGCTGCCCGATCACGCACAGTCTGTCTTCTGCCTGGCCTTCAGCCCGGACAGCCGCCTGCTCGTCAGCGGCGGCCGCGGCGCCATCGCGCGCCTGTGGACAGTGCCCGACGGCGCACTGCAGACCGAAATTCCTAACCTGGGCGGTGAGATCTACCGCTGCGTCTTTGGCCCCACTGACGCCGCCGGAGATTTTCAACTGCTTCTCGCCGGCGGCGGCTTCTCCGCCTTCGTGTGGGATGTGCGCAGCCAGCAGATGGCCCTCTTCCTCGAAGGACACCGCGGCGGCCTCTGGTTCGCCGATTTTTCGCCCGACGGCCAGCGCATCGTCACCACCAGCGCCGACCGCACGGCGCGCATCTGGGACGCCGTGTCCGGGCGACCGCTCGCCGTGTTGAGCGGTCACGAGGACGACACGCTCTTTGCGGTCTTCGACGCCAGCGGCCGGTGGGTTGCCACCGCCAGCCGTGATCGCACCGCTCGCCTGTGGGATGCGACCACCGGCGAGCAGGTGCGCGTCTTCTTGGGGCACACCGCCGAAGTCAACGGTCTGACGTTCGATGCCGCCGCCCGCCGCTTGTACGGATCGTCGCTGGATGGCCGCGTGCTGGTTTGGGATGTGGCCAGCGGCGCGATGCAGGCCGAACTGCGCCATGACGCCCGCATCACCGGCCTGATGCTCTCCCCCGACGGGCGCCTGCTCCTCACCAGCAGCGCCGATCACACCGCCGCCCTCTGGAACACCCACACCTGGCAGCGCCTGCAGACGCTGCGCGGTCACACCGACGTCGTCAGCAGCGGCCTCTTTCATCCCGGCGGCGCACTGGTCGTCACCACCAGTCTGGATGGTGCAGTGCGTCTCTGGACGGCCAATGCCGGACAGTCGCTGTATGCCCTGCCCGCGGCGATGACGGCGCAGCCGATCTGGAGCGCCGCGTTCAGCCCGGACGGCGCCCGCATCGTCAGCGCCGGCGATGATGGCAGCGTGATACTGTGGGACGCACTCTCCGGCCAACAGTTGGCCGCGTCACGTGGCCACACCGGCGCCGTGTACCGGGCGCGCTTCAGCCCCGACGGCCAGCGCCTTGTCAGCGTGGGTGCTGATGGCGATGTGCGCTGGTGGTCCATCGCCGATGGCGCCGAACTGGCAGTCTGGCGCGGACACACAGGACCGATCAACGATGTGGTTTTCGACGCCGACGGCAAACGTCTGCTGACGGTGAGCAACGACCAAACGGCGCTGGTGTGGGACGCGGCCAGCGGCCAGCCTGTTCTGACGCTGCGCAGCGCCCAGGGCGTCGCTCCCCCGAACTCGGCGAACGAGGGATCGCCCCCGAACTCGGGGGGCAGGGAGGCAAGCGCCCAGGGCGCGCTCCTGCGCGGCCGCTTCGATCACAAGGGCGCCCGCATCGTCGTGATCGGCGTGAATGGCAGGGCGACGCTATGGGACGCCAGGACGGGCGCGGCGTTGGTCACACTGAGCCACTGTGCAGACGGCGCGGAGGCCGGCGCCGCCTGCCCGCTGCTGTTCGATGCCGAATTCAGCCCTGATGATCGGCTGCTGGTCACCGCCGGCGCCGACGGCAGCGCCCGCCTGTGGGATGTGGCCAGCGGACAGCCGCTGTTGACCCCCTTGCCGCATGACGCGCCAGTGACGCGCGCCCTGTTCAGCCCCGACGGCGCCAGCCTGCTGACGATCAGCCAGGACAAAACCGCCGTCTTGTGGGATGTCGCCAGCGGGCAGCGGCTGCTGCGCCTGGCAGACCAACAGGCGCCTCTCTCCGCCGTCGCTCTGAGTCCCAATGGCCACTTTGTTGCCATTGGCGGCGACACCGGCGATCCTACCGTGCGTTTGTGGGACTTGCGCACCGGCCAGATGCTGCGGACGTATTGGGGCCATGTGGCGGGGGTGCTCGATCTGGACTTCGACGCCGGCGGACGCTTTGTGGTGAGCGCAGGCAAGGACGGCGCCGTCCAGGTCTACGATTGCGACATTTGCGGCGACCTGCCGGCGCTGATGGCGCTGGCGCCCGACCATGTCACCCGTGAGCTGACGGCAGAGGAACGGCGCACCTACCTGTACGAACTGCAGGCTGGACGCTAAACCCAGGCCAGGCGGGGCGCTTTGGCTCGACGCCCCGGCGGCGCGGGCGCCAGCAGTGTGCAAGGAGAAACGATCGCAATGACCAGACTGCTG
This sequence comes from uncultured Anaerolineae bacterium, assembly GCA_964580725.1. Classification (GTDB taxonomy): domain Bacteria; phylum Chloroflexota; class Anaerolineae; order SSC4; family Amarolineaceae; genus Amarolinea. Next base: position 34,540 of record CAZOLV010000012.1, read on the forward strand.
ATCTATCTGCTGATTGCGCTTGTGTCGAGCGGTGCTTTGCCGGCGGCCAGGCGCCTACCGTTCGACCCGGCAGAGCCGCCGCAGGCGGTCTTCATCCTGCTGCGCCAACAGGCCGATCTGCGCGCCCCCGCCGCCCTGCCCGACTGGACGGCGCGTGGGCGGGCGGTCTATCAGGCGCTGCGCACAACCGCCGCACGCACGCAGGCGCCGCTTTTGGCGCAGTTGCAGCGCTTCGAGGCCGCCGGCCAGGTCGCAGCGGTGCAGCCGCTGTGGATCGTCAACGCCATCGCCCTGCGCGCCGGTGACGCCGTGTTGCGGACGCTGGCCGCACATCCCGACGTCGCCAGCATCGTCCCCAACCGCAAGCTGACGCCGCCCGCCGTGCAGATCGGCCCTGGCTCGGCGATGGGGCCGGGGGCGGTCGAATGGGGCGTCAACAAGATTCGCGCCCCGGAGGTTTGGAGCGTCTATGGCGTCACCGGGGCAGGCGCGGTCGTCGCCAACGTGGACACCGGCGTTGATTACAGCCATCCGGCGCTCGTCAACCAGTATCGCGGCAATCTGGGCGGCGGTCTGTTCGATCACAACTTCAACTGGTACGATCCCACCGGCCTGTACCCGGCGCCCGCGGCGGTGGAGGGCAGTCACGGCACCCACGTCATGGGCACCGAGGTCGGTTGGGACGGCGGCGCCAACCAGATTGGCGTGGCGCCCGGCGCACGTTGGCTGGCCGCCTATGGCTGCTGCCCCGACAATCTGTCGTTGTTACTGGCGCAGCAGTTCATGCTGGCCCCCACCGATCTGGCGGGCAACGACCCCAACCCGGATCTGCGCCCGCACGTGCTCAATCAGTCGTGGGGCGGGCCGGGCGGCAGCGAAATCTTCCAGCCGGCGCTGGCGGCGCTGCGGGCCAGCGGCATCTTCTCCAGCATTTCGGCGGGCAACGCGGGCAGCGCCTGCGGCACGCTTGGCTCTCCCGGCGACAATCCGCTGGTTTTCAGCGTTGGCTCGACCGACAGCAACGACAACATCGCCGGCACATCGTCGCGCGGCCCCAACCCCTTCAGCGGCAAGACCGGCCCGGAGATCAGCGCCCCTGGCGTCTCGGTGCGTTCCAGCGTGGCGGGCGGCTCCTACCAGAACTACAGCGGCACCTCGATGGCCGCGCCGCACGTCGCCGGCGCGGTCGCGCTGTTGATTGCGCTGGAACCGAAGCTGGCCGGCCAGGTGGAGCAGATCGAAGAACTGCTGCGCCGCACGGCGACGCCCCGCGCCAGCCTCCAATCGTGCGGCAACGTACCGGGCAGCGCCGTTCCCAACAACGCCTTCGGCTGGGGCCGTCTCGATGTCAAAGCGGCGGCCGATCTGATCTGGCAGGCGGGCTATCTGGCGGGTCAGGCGACGAGTCAGGGGACGCCGCTGCCCGGCGCTGTCGTGACTTTCAGCCGCAACGGCGCCAACCTGACGACGACGACCGATGCGTTTGGCGCATTTCGTGTACTGGCCGGCGCCGGCGCATGGACGGTATCCGCCAGCGCCCCCGATCACAGCGCAACCGTCAGCGTCACGGCAACGATCAGCCACGATCTGACGACGATCCTCGACCTGGCGTTGGACCCACTGGCGCCAGCGGTCATCTCTGGCCATGTGCGCGACCGGGTGACGGCAGAGGGCGTGCCGGCCCTGGTGATGCTGGCCGATCAAGATGCGGCGCCGCCCGCCTTCGCCGACGCATCCGGCTGGTATTCGCTCACCGTTCCCATGCTGCCCGCCGGACTGACCGCCCTTGATCTGCAGATCGAACACCCCGGCTTTACGCCGCTGCGGCAGCGCGTGGAGATCAGCGGCAGCGCCGCGCTCGATTTCGAGCTGGACGCCCGCCCCAACTACACCTGCCTGGACGACCGCCAGCCGGGCGGCCCGCTCTTTGCCTGGGTGGACGCCAGCGGCGGCACGGCCTACCGCCTGGGCGATGACGCCAGCACCGCTTTTTTGCCCCTGGCGCAGCCGTTCACCTACTTTGGCGCACCCTACACCAGCCTGACAGTGAACTCCAACGGCTATCTCTACTTCGGCGGCGCCTGGTGGTCACGTGTGCAGATGATGATTCCGTTCGAAGGCCCGCCCAATGCGGCGTTGATGGCGCTCGGCGAGGACCTCAACCCGGCGCAGGGTGCGCAGGGCATGGTCTATGTGCAGTCGTTGCCGGGGCGTTTCGTGGCGCAGTGGCAGGATGTGCAGCACTGGGCCAGCGGCGATCCAGAGACGTTCCAGATCGTGCTCGATCTGGCGACGGGCGCCATTCTGTACCAGTATCAGACGCTCAGTTGGCCCGACTATACCACGGTGGGGCTGGAAGACAGCGCCGGCGGCGCCGGTCAGCTCTATTCGTATGCCAATTCGGCCGATCTACAGCCGGGGCGCGCCGTGCGCTTTACCCCGGCCAGCGGCAACGCCGTCGCCTGGGGTTGCGATCATGCCTTCACGCTGACCGCCGCCCCGCACGCGCAGGCCAATCTGGCGACGTTCGATCTGCACTGGAACGAGGTGGGCTTTGGCGGTGCGCCGTCCGCTGTATTGACGGCCACCGTGCCTGTCAACAGCATCTTTGCGGCGGCCTCCGGCGGCGTCACGCCGGTGGATGGCGTTTTAACGTGGAATCTGGGGAATTTGCGTCCGCGGGTCAGCGGCCAGGCCTGGTTCAGCGTGCGTCCCAACGGCGCCCTGGTCACGACCACGGCCCGCATCGGCGACGCCAGCGGCCAACAGCGCACCGCCACGGCCAGCGCCGCCGCACCCGGCATCGTCTGGCTGCCACTGCTGCCCTGATCGCCTCCCCAAATTCGGCGAGCAGGATGGCACCCCCCGGAATCGGGGGCCAGGGGGCAACACCCTCCGGAATCGGGGGCCAGGGGGCAAC